>NZ_JBHULI010000024.1:0-987831 GCF_042684365.1 Gracilimonas halophila
GCAATGGAACCTGATTGCCAGGAAATAATTTCGCTACTTCAACCAAATCATAATCCCCGCGCCGTTTAAACCCTGGGTCGTTATACAGCCATTTTGCTATCTGTAAAACCTACCACTATTCCGAAGTAAAGAATCTATCTACAATATTGAAATTTCGGCCATAAAAATAATTTTGATCATGACAAAACGACAAAAGATCACGCTTGCCGTACTGGCCATCCCACTTTTGGGTCTGATCGCACTCCTGTTCTCTCTTTATCCTTTTATCGCGGAGGATGTGCCCTCGATGCGGCCGTTTGGCTGGATCTATCTTCCGGAAACGCGCCCGTACGTGGAGAGTGAGGTTGCACCCGATTACCGTAAGGCTGCTGACCGTGCGCGAGATATACTGCGAGATCATGTGCAGGAGATCAACGTGCCGGCCTTCTCAGCCGCGGTTGCTGTTGACGGCAAACTTGTTTGGTCGGCGGCCGCAGGCTACGCAGACCTAGAGCAGAAGCGGGAGGCCACGTCAAATACACTGTTCCGTATCGGCTCTACTTCAAAAGCGGTGACGGGAACCCTGTTTGCCCGCATGGTTGATGACAGTCTCGTCAACGTCGATGCACCGATATCAACCTATATCAATGATCTCCCCAACTCTGACTGGGCACAGCTCACACCACGCCAACTCGCCTCTCACACTGCTGGCATCGTGGGATACGAGGAAAATCGTGATTTAATCGGGGCGATTGGTTCCATGCGGCTTCAAGGTTCCCATGATGATGTCGTGGATGGGCTGGAGTATTTTGATGACACAGATCTGCTTTATGAGCCGGGGACGGTGGCTTTCACAGACGAATATACTTATTGCGGCATCTATTTTTACATTCAATAGCTCCCAAGCGAATAAATGCTTGTATAACCAGCGTTTCAACCGGATTTTGCCACAAATCACCGAAATTAAAGATTATCAAATTTGAGTAATATGTTATTTTATTGCTTTAATCACTTCAAATGGCAAAACCGGTTAAACGCCAAACCGTTATATAGCCTAACAAACAACGGAGACAAACAATGAAAAAAACAAAACTAACTATCCTCACAGTATTAATGCTTGTATTTACACAAGCTTGTGGTACAATAATGCAGGGTACAACTCAAGAAGTAGGAATAAGTAGTAATCCAAGTAAAGCCTCGGTTACTATAAATGGTCAAGACAAAGGAACTACCCCAATGGTACTTGACTTGAAACGAAAAGATTCCCACATGATTCGAATTGAACTTGATGGGTACGAAACATATGAAACCACTTTAACTCGAAAAGTAAGTGGTTGGGTTTGGGGAAATATCGTATTCGGTGGTCTAATTGGTTTAGTTGTTGATGCTGCTGCCGGTGGTATGTACAAGCTTACTCCAGAACAAATTAGTGCCGAACTCAGAAATGGAAATCTTTCATTAAATGAAAATAATGATGGTTTTTTCATTGCTGTTGTTTTAGAGCCTAATCCAGAATGGGAAAAAATCGGCTCCCTAAAAGCATCTACAAACTAAATATTAACAAGGCTATATAACAAGCGCATTAACTGGGGACGTGGACGAAGCTTCGGTTCCCAGTTTTTCTTTTATCAAATATTTTACCTTTTATTAACTCATAATCCCCACGCCCGTTATGCGCTGGGCCGTTATACCTTTTTAATCAAATTCTATTATGGAGTTCGGAAAAACTATTAAAATTTTTCTTATCAATGGAGATCCAAATGGTCGCATGAGTTGTGAGCTATCAAATTGGACCGGCAAAGCTTATAAAATTCCGAGAATAAAAGTTAAAGACTGCTCTGACCGTAACGATCTTGATAGTCCAGGGATTTACTTACTATTTGGAAAAAATGAAGAGGGAAAGGACTTAGTTTACATTGGTGAAGCAGAAAATATTTTAAATAGGATAAATCAACACTTAAATCAGAAAGATTTTTGGAATGAAACTATTGTCTTTGTAAGCAAAGATGAAAATTTGAATAAAGCCCATATAAAATATTTAGAGCACCGCCTACATAAAATTGCGAAGTCTGCTAATAGATATGCTGTGGAGAATAATGTTACTCCCACTCAATCTTCAATTTCTGAACCCGATCAAGCAGAAATGGAAGAGTTTCTACAGAATATTAAACTCCTTGTAAATACTCTTGGTCATAAAGTATTTGAAGAAAAAAGAGAACCAACAACAAAGAAAAACAAGGAAACTTTTAAGATAAATGCTGCAAGAGGAGCAAACGCTGAAGGTGAGCCGTCGGCCGATGGATTTGTCGTTTTTGAAGGATCGAAAGCTGCGGGATCTACGGTTCCATCAATGACTTCTAACTTTATCAAACTAAGAGATGATTTGATTGAAGAAGGTGCTATTAAAGCTAACAATGGCAGTTATGATTTTACCGATGATTACATATTTAGTAGCCCATCTACAGCTGCATCAATAGTTCTTGGTCGTAATGCCAATGGCCTCAGTGAATGGAAACTATCAGATGGTACTACACTTAAAGAGTTTGAATCCAACTAAATTAAAAGGTATAACCCGCGCATTAAGGGGACACGCCTCGCCAATTCTTTGCCAATCTTGGTTTTAAGTCTCTTCTTTCGTTAGTTGCAAATTCAACATTTATTCGCGTGCACCTTATGCGCAATGCCGTTAGGCAACAAATATTTATCTGTAACAAATTACCATCAAGCTACTCTTAGTATTGTAAGAAGCATTCGTTTTACTTTTTACAATATTTCAACCATATACAAAATCAAAAAATGAGGTACAGTCATGAAAACTTTATTTTCAATTCTAACGTGTTTTATTCTTCTCTTTGTTGGATGTCAAGAGCAAGTGTACAATAATGAAGAAATCGATTTTAGTAGGCTATCTATACAATAATTAGCTGACGTAATTTCTAAAGATTCTGTTTATTTAGATCTTCAGAAGCAAACTAAAAAGCAGTTTGATGATATTAAAATGATAATGAAGGAAAATAAATCTCCTTCTGCTTTCAAAGCTTTATCAAAAGAAGAAGTTTTAGATCAACTGGGGCTTAATGAAGAATATTGGAAAAAAAGGGAAGCGATTATGATCGAAAAAGCAGATTACTTAAATACTAAGTTTAAGTTGAATGAACGCTCCGAAGAAGAAATAAAATCACTGTTTAAAGTTCTCTATCAAAATTCAGTTTCACAAAATACTTTAAGTAAAGGCAGTAATTGTCAAGCACAGTTTGAGGCAGATATTGCAAGTGCACATGCCACATATGATTTTATGATTTATTACGGATGCACAGTATTAGCATTAAGAACGGGGCCCGGTGGTTATGCAGCCTGCGCCGCTGGATCTGTTTATAATGCTACATTAGCTGTTGCTGAAGCAATAGATGCTTATAATGCATGTATGGAATAAAAAGGTATTAACAAACAATTTTAGAGAACTAAGAATTTTATTATCAGCAAGATTCTTAGTTCTCTGACTTTTTACTAAATCTAAATTACAGGTTAATAAATATGGATACTAATTTTTTATACATAGCTGTTGGAACTCTAGTTTTGTTTGTTATATATGAATTGATACAAGTAAAAAGTTCAGAACTAAGTCAAAAAGTAAAATTGCTCAGCTATTTTTCAAGCATATTAGTTGGGATTTATATTACTTCTTTATTGTATCTTGGACCTGACATTCCGTTTTTAATTCTACTGTCTATATTTTGTGTACCCTTCTGGATATATTACACTTATTTCCGATTTAAGGAAGACAAAAAAAGTGTACTTACCTCAATAGGGATAGTTGTTTTAATGGTTATAACGATTTGGCTTTATTGATTTTAAAATTCTATTCAATATTGACTTAATTATCTTTTCTATATCGTAATTGATACTACAACTTAGGTCTATTTTTGTAGCCTAACAACGGTTTCAACGCGGACTTGTCCGCTGTTTGCTGATTCAAAATATGATCGCAAAAAGAAATTATGAGTTTTAATTACATTACCAACCAATAAGGCCAAGCCCGTTAAACCGCAGGTCGTTATCTCTCTTCTTGCTATTCTATATCTAATTAAAATGGAATAATTAAGCGTATCATCCACTCATCTTAGCAACCTTCTTTTCTAATAATTATAGTACTTTCCTTCTCTTAATCTTCATCATCTAAAAAATATGAAATACACGTTACTACTACTCGCCGTACCTTCCTTTCTGTTTTCTTGTTCTGAATCAGATCAAATTCATGCACCGGGTGTTCAGCCTTATTTTGAAATGGTTGACTCTGAGTTTAATGCAGATCAAGCTTATCGAACCGTAGCGTATGTTGAACAATATTTTCGTGTAGTAGGTAATGAAGGGTTTAATAATAGTATTCATTACGTAGAAGGGCTTCTGCAAGAACAAGGTTTTATTGAAGAGTCCGAAGCCACCTCTGGCGACCGTCTAACGTACAGAATTGAGCGCCGTCCACTTGAACGACCAACATGGGAGCCTGTATCAGGTTCTTTATCTTTAGGCTCCGGAGAAAGCCTTCTTGAATTCGAAACCAATCGTAATTTGATTGCCATCAATTCCTACTCAACAGACGGAAATGAGGAATATGAAGTAGTTTATGCAGGAGAAGGCAGAGACTTACATTTTGATGAAAGTGTTGAAGGCAAAGTTGTTTTCGCAGAAACATCTGTGAATTATCTATTTTCGGAGGCCGTTCTTAAACGAGGTGCGGCTGGGGTATTGGCTTATAGAATGCCTTCTTACACTCAGCCGGAGAAAAACCAAACCTCGATTCAATTTTCCCGGGTTGCACTGGATGATGACAAGAAATCGTGGGGCGTTTTACTTTCTTATGCTGCAAAAGAACAGTTGAAACAAGCGTTAGAGCAAGGAAACAATCGAATTAATATTGATTTGGAAACCAAGATCTATCCCTCCGAAGAATTAACCATTGTAGCCGAACTGAAAGGAAGTAAGTACCCTGAAGATCGCTATGTGTTTAGTGCTCACATCCAGGAACCCGGAGCAAACGATAATGCTTCCGGTGTTGGTGCTTTAGCTGAAGTGGCCGCTGTAAGCGCCCGGCTTTTAAAGAAGGGTGATATAGATCCACATCGTACTATAACCTATTTATTTGGGGATGAAATTGTTTCAACCAATCGCTTTATCATTGAAGATGAAGAACGTGCTGAAACCATTAAATGGGGAATGAGTCTGGATATGGTTGGGCAAGATACCGATAAAACAGGTGGAACGTTCCTCATCGAAAAAATGCCGGACCCTGCAGCGATCTGGACGAGAGGTGAAGAGAAACATTCTGAATGGGGCGGTCGGCCACTGAATAAAGAAGATATGACCCCGCATTATTTCAATGATTTCATTTTAAATAGATTTAAGGAACAGGGAAAAGCTAAGGATTGGGTGGTGAAGGTAAATCCTTATGAAGGAGGAAGTGACCACGTTCCTTTTTTACGCAATGATATTCCTGGTTTACTGCTGTGGCATTTCACTGATCAATTCTATCATACGGATAATGACAGAATCGATAAGGTTTCAAAAAGTACCCTTAAAAATGTGGGTACCGGAGCGTTGATCAGTGCTCTGGTTTTAACAGGAGAGGAAGAATTCGCGAGTTCCCTCGTTCTCGATGAAATAACTACTGCTGCTATAGAACGATTACAGGTCGAATTTGAACTGAGTAAGACTGAACTCCAAAACGGAGGAGACCTGGTTCTTGAAACTGATATAATGGAAACGTGGGCGGATTGGTATGTTAAGTCAATTCAAAGCTCTGAGGATATTTTAAATGAACCAAATGATGCGTTTTTACAACAAGCAGGCAGCTCTGTTCAGAATGTTATTCAAGAAAAAACGAGACTTATAGAACTTCTCAGAGATATATAGCGACCTATAAAAACTACTTACTGCCTATATGCCGGGAAAATAGCATCATTAAGAACGCGAAGATATCCATCTGAAAAATCCACCGACCAACAACCCTCCAAACAATGATAGTAAGCCCAGCATCACGTACATAACAACACGATTAGCCAGCTCGAGCTTGTTAAAACCAATGGGATCAAAGGTCAAAAACAGGGAAAAGATGAGAAGGGCAGGGAGCCCAACAGTAACGGCGTTGAAGATAAAAGGGGGTCGCTCCGGAAAAGACTTCAAAAGATCGTTCATTTTGTTATTCAGTTTCAGGCTGTTTTTTGCTCAGAATATAATGCTCTGCCAGATCACCTGTCACACGATTCCCATCCATATCCAGTTTGGAGAGGTAATTTTCTCCCACAAAATATTGATTGGGAACCTCTTCATTATCAAGTGTGATCGTATTCCCGGCTTCATTCCAGCTGAATGTTCCTTTCGTTTCAACCGTGTTGGGTTCGTCTTCTCCCAGGTAGATCATCGTCAGTTCATAGCTTAGATCGTAATGGATCTGAAGGGCAGTCTCAATTCCCTCACAAGAAGCACAGGGCAGGGTTCCGGTGTAAGTGCCTTCCCAATCCAGGGAGTTTTGGGAGGTGTGTATATCGGGGGGTGTTTGTTCTTGTTCAGCATTTGAAGAGGGCTTCTTTTGATCTGAACAGCCCACCAAAATAAGGCATAAGAAAAGAGGAAGCAGGTGATATAGTTTCATGGATCGATATTTAGTGTTAATGATAACTGATTTGGGTTTGATATATAATTAGGCTTTGGTTGTCGTACCAACAGATGTCAAAGATGAAAAACTTAACCTGATTAGTGTCATTTCGAACGGAGTGTAGTGAGTAAAAACGAACGAAACGAAGCTGAGCTCAGAGCGAAGCGTCACCCACGAAGTGAAATATACGGGATCGAAAATATTATTAATACAGTATTTAAACCCAGTAGATTTCTCAGCTCCAGTCATTCGCCTTTCAGGCTCATTCCTTCCGTTCGAAATGACAAGAAAGGGAATGGTAGTTAGCACCGAAGAACCAAAGTGGTCAACGAATTGAATAAACCCTATAGGGATGAAAACGTAAGAGACTGTATCTTCAATTCAGTTAGATCGCAACCTGAAGGGAAAGTATGAAGTTTCTCCCCGGTGCTGAAACCCCTGAGCTGTAGGGGCGGTACCGCTGATCCGTGATGTTCTCGAGTCCGGCACTCACGGTATATGAATCCTGGAAAGTATATAAAGCTTTAAAGTTCAACGTGTACCAGGAGGGGGTATAGGTATTTCCATTTTCATCCAGTGCATAGATCTCCGTTTTATCACTTTCACTTACCGACAGATCTTCATGGGCCTTTTCTCCCTGGTAATAGGAATTCAGTTCTAAGGTCAGATCCTCTTTTTGATACGTCAATTTCGTTACACCAAACCATGGGGCTGCGTGCCGCGACGGACTTGTGGAACCATCATCGAGTTCCTCTTCTCCTTTTTGAAAATTGAAGTCAGAACTGAGTTTAATGTCTCTGTTTACATTCAACGCCATCCCTGTCTGAATTCCATATACATTCGCTGTTGCTGCATTTTGTAAAGCCTGCACACGACTTTGGACACCATCATACATCAGGCTGTCTGCTCCGTTCAGCGTATAATTTCTGCGAACAATGGCATTATCCAGAATGGTGTAATAGCCGGTCACATCTAATTTTAGCAAATTACCGAAAGTATGGGCCACACCAAGGTCCGCGTTATAGGCATACTCAGGACTTAGGTTAGGGTTTGGCACCACCACGGTTCCCGGAGAAGAATCAAAGATCTTTCCGATATCATCCACATTGGGAGCCCGGAAAGCAGTGGCAAGGTTTGCATTTATGACCCAGCTCTCTGAAGGGCGGTAGACCGCTCCCAAACTACCGGTCAGGGAACCGTTTGAGATATTGGCCTCATCAAATGGAAAAGGGTAGAAAGCCGTATTAAAATCTGCAGCGATTATGATGTGATTATATCTGAGGCCTCCCTGAAGGGTTACTTTATCCGACAGCTGGAATTCATCATTGATATAAGCGGCAAGCGACTCCCACGTGGCATCAGGGTATCTTGAGGGGCCGGGTTGGGTGGTCCCGGTGAAGATCTCCTCACTGACACCGGTAGAATTTACTTCATTAAGTACATACTCGAATCCATAATACAAGGTGTTTTTATCACTTAGGATCTTAAGAAAATCTACGTTAGCTGAATATGCATCAACTTTTTCGGTTCGTATATCCCGGTCCGAGCTGTTCAGGTCTCTGCTGATCCTGCTTTCTTCAAAGTATTGATGGGCCAAACTGATACTCATGTTATCAAAGATCCCCATTTCACGTACATATTCGGTTTTAAGGTGATTCATCTCCCATTTTTGGGGACCATAATTCCACTCACCGTATCTTGGCAGATCATTGCTTAATCGGTTGTGTCGGTCATACCTGCCATAAGGGGAAGTTTCGGAAAAATGCAGCCCGTAATTGAATTCCCACTGGTTGTTGGGTTTGAACCGCAGCTTCTGCATGGCATTGATCTGTGAGTAAGCTGTTGGCCTTTGCAGCAGGGGATCGTTTTGTATGATAATTTCATCAGTATTAGCCTGTGGCTCCACGTAGAATGGTTTCACATAATCCTCAGGACCATTTTCTCCCTGTCGTAAATGGCCATAATCATAAGAACTGAGACTGCTGGCAAAAGCCCATTTCTTGGCGCCTATGCTAAGGTCAAAATGTCCGGTCTGTTCATTATTGGCGGAAGAATATCGGACCGCTGCATTTCCGTTGAATTCCACATTGTCATCATCGGAGAAGTCCGGGGTTAAGGTTTGAAAGCTCATCACTCCGCCAATGGCATCACTTCCATAAATAACCGAACCCGGGCCGAACAGAACTTCGGTGCTTTCCATGGCATAAGGGTCCAGGGAGATCACGTTTTGGATATTTCCACCCCTGAAGATAGCGGTATTCATACGAACGCCATCTATGGTATATAAAAGTCGGTTGGTGGCAAAGCCACGGATCATAGGACTCCCACCGCCTTGCTGACTTTTCTGAATAAACACCTTGCCGGAGATATTCAGCAGATCGGCCGCGGTTTGAGGGTTTTGAAGTCGAATCGCCTCAGGGCTAACCGTTGATATCTTGGAAGGAACATTTTCAGAACTTTGACTCCATCGTGTAGCTGAGACTACCATGTCGCTGAGATCAAAAGCCACCGGTTCAAGCAATACAAGGAAGTTATTCGCTTCAAGCTCGGAATAACTTCGCCTAATGGTTTGATAGCCCAGGATCCGGATCTCGATTCTATTTGAACCTATGAACCGTTCAATTTCTGCCTCTCCATTTTCGTCGGTAGTCGCAAAAAAGGATGGTTCTGAACTACTGATGGTAACTACAGGAATGGGCTCTTCGGTATTGGCGTCTTTAACGGTAAGTGTTTGAGCAAATAGAAAGGATGGAAAAAGTACCGGTAATAAAAGCAACAAAAGGTTTTTCATTACAACAGCGGGTGTTTTCTACAGGTGAATTAATTTGAATAAATGATATCTAATTGAGTTTAGTATATTTATCAAATGTTGAAAAATATATAGGCAGTTTATGCTATACCGAAGAGAGATCAGCTTACTTCGCGCAAGATGAATTTTTTGTCTTTGTCTTGATCTAATGTGCCGGCTTTGGCATGTATGGAGTGATAGAATAGCAACAATGCTTTTTCTTTTAGTGCCTGACGAAGGATCAATGTTTTGGCTTTTTTGGATTCAACAGGATCTATATCGAGCTGCCTCATCGCATAGTGATTCAAGTGATGTTCGGAAGGAATAAGGTCTCCCAGAAAGTACGCTGTATCACCGCTGTCCTGTATCTTTACGATCTGATGGCCGGGTGTATGTCCGCCGGTTCTGATCAGTTCTATGCCCGGAAATAATTCAAAGCATGCATCGGTGATCATCACCAGTTTATCTTCGGCAGCCAGCTTATATAGTTCATCCAGATTATATCCTGCACCGGGAATCTCTTTTTTGATCTGATTATGCTCGAGCGCAAAATACCATTCCTTCTTTTGTATGAAATAGTTTGCATACGGCATAGTTGGCTGTGTAGAGGTTCTATGGTCTACAAAGGTTGAACCTGCAGAATGATCAAAATGCAAATGTGTAAGAACCACATGAGTTATATCAGCAGGAGTAAGCCCGAATATATCCAGGTTGGTGAGTAGATTTGAGGTGTTGGTATATTTACTGTTATGATCAAGTCCCCAGCCCAGCCCGGTATCCAGCAGGATATTATGCTTGCCATCTTTGATAAGAATAGGATTGATGCCTATAGGGGTAGACGATGAGCGTATGCCTGACTGTTGCTTCTTAGCCGTAATAGCAGAAGCATCTGTTTTTTGAATGATACCGTCTTCAAAAATTTCAAAAATACCTTCACTGAGTTGTTCGATCTCGAAACGGCCTACCTTCATAGAAAATTGAATTAATGGAATAAATATCTCGTTGCATTAACTTAATAATTCTTTGCTTTCAGGCAATTCATTTTATCTTTGTCATCTATGAAAAAATACGACGCTATTATCATCGGTTCAGGACATAACGGCTTGGTAACCGCTTGTTACCTCGCAAAGAACGGATATCAGGTTTTGGTTCTTGAGCGTGACACGACCATTGGCGGTGCGGTCAGAACAGAAACTATGTTTCAGTCAGAGGAAAATCCGAACGGCTTTCGAATGGATGTAGGCTCATCGGTTCACATCATGATCCATCAAACCGGAATTATTGAGGAGCTTGAGCTGGAGAAATATGGGCTTGAATACATTGATATGGACCCGATCATGTCGTACCCGGTACCTACCGGAAAAGGGGTGATCCATTTCTGGAAAGATGTGGATCGGACACTGGAATCTATTTCAAAAGTGGCTCCTGAAGACGTTAAGAACTATCAGGAATTTATTGAGTTCTGGGGGAAGATCAACAAAAGTGTGCTGAAAGCATTTATGACCAAACCCTCCGCAGGGAATATCTTTGCAGAGATGACGAAAGCCCAGATCCGGGACGGCTCTATGTTCAAAAAAGGAGAGCAGCAATCAGGACTTCAAAAAATACTTTCCAGTTATGGGAAGGTGGTAGATGATGCCTTTGATTCACCCTATATGAAAGCAGCCATTCTTTGGTTTGCCGCTCAATCCGGGCCACTGCCGGATCATTCTGCTACGGGCGATTTTGCCGGCTGGCAGTCGATGTTGCACGAAAGCGGGGCTAAGCATCCAAAGGGAGGAAGTGGTATGCTCACGCAGGCCATGAAGAATATGATCGAGGCTCACGGCGGGAAAGTAATTGCCGACCACCCGATCAGTAAAATTCTTATTGAAAATGGGATAGCCATTGGAGTTCAAACTGAACATGGAGAAGAATTTCGGGCTAAAACAATTGTCTCAAATGCTCATGTTCAAACCACGATGATGAAGATGGTTGGACGGGAACATTTGGATGATTCCATGTTTACAAAGGTGGAAAACATAAATGTAGGAAATGGATTTGGTATGGTGATCCGCTGTGCAGTAGATGAACTTCCTCAATACACAGCTGCTCCTGATGATCCTGATATCCACAACGGAATTCAGTTGCTGGCTCCATCCGTTCAATACATGAATAATGCGATCGGTGATTACACAAAGAAACTTTCGCCTGAGAAACCTGCCGTACTCTGTATGACTTTTTCAAAGATCGATCCGGACGTAGCAAAAGACGGTAAACATACGTTGTTTGCCTGGGCGCAATGGCACCCGTATGAGCTGGCCAATGGATTGAAATGGGATGACATCCGGGAAAGGGAAGCTCAAAAGATCTATGATGTGGTAGTTGATTATGCCCCGAATATGAAAGATAAACTTATTGACTGGTACATACAGTCACCATTGGATATTGAGCGAAAGCACGGCCTTTTGAAAGGCAATGTGATGCATGTGGAAATGAGTTTCGATCAGATGTTCATGTTTCGCCCCATTCCTGAAATGAGTCAGTATGAAACCCCGATCAAGAACTTATATTTAGCGAGTGCTTCTTGTCACCCGGGGGGAGGAGTGTTTGGTGCAGCAGGTTATAATGCAGCACAAGTCATTTTAAAGAATAACAAGAAACGAATTTTTTCATTTAGCTGAGGTACCTTTTGAGTTCTACCCTGTACGTACATCTTTCCAGGATCGCCAAAAATCTCGACGCTGTAGATCAGCGGATCGGTAAAGGCGTTAAACGCATGGCTGTGGTGAAAGATGAAGCTTATGGCCATGGATTGCTACCCGTTGCAGGCTACCTGAAAGACAAAGTAGAGTGGTTCTGTACCGCCCGACTGGAAGAGGCGGTACAATTGAGGGAGCATGGGATTCAAAACCCGATCTTAGTATTTGAGATCCCTCCGGCCGGACAAGAGGCGTTGTTTCTTAAGTATGACATCACCGCAAGCATCTCTGATGTTTCTGTTTTTGAAAGATTGAAGCCGGGCACAAAGGCTCACCTTCATTTTGATACCGGCATGTTCAGGTTAGGGATGCTTCCCGATGATGTCGCAGCCGTTCTTCAGAATATGAAGGACTTTGACCTGGATTACACGGGTATCTACACTCATTTTGCGAATTCCGATGTAGAAGGTCATTCCAGAGTACTTCGCCAGTTAGAAGTTTTCAGGTCCATCAGGTCACAATTTCCGGAACAACTACTTACCCATACAGCGAACAGTGGGGCTATTTTCTATTATCATGACAAGGGCGTGTTGTTTGATGCAGTTCGCCCCGGAGTATGTTTATATGGTTACGCCCCGGGTCCTTATGATATCTCTGATCTTGAACCGGTAATAGAATGGAGATCGAAATTAGTTCAGGTGAAAAAGTTACAAAAGGGTGATCTGGTTGGGTATGGCAGCAGATGGGAGGCACCGAAAGAGGGTTGGCTTGGTGTAATACCTGTAGGCTATGCGGATGGAATATTCAGAAACCTGAGCGGTGAATTTGCCGTGGAAATTAATGGTCAGCTGTTTCAACAGGTAGGCACTATTAGTATGGACTATGTGATGGTGTACTTAAAAGAACAGCAGTTTAAGCCTGGAGAAAGCGTAACGATCCTAAAAAATGGAAAGCTTTCTGCCAAAAAATGGGCAAAAATAATGGGGACCATACCGTATGAGATCACAACGGCTATATCCCCAAAAATAGAAAGAGTGTACGTTTAGTTCGTAAGTATTTGAGCAAGTTCTACATCAAAACGGAGAGTCTCATCTCTAAGACTTGATGTTTCAGAATTACCATAGCCAAGTTCCGGAGGTATAATAAGTACACGTTTCTCGCCTTCTTTCATACCGATAAGGCCTTCTCTGAAGCCTTCAATAAGATTACCTAAAGAATTAAAAGTGGCAGGACTGGGATTGCCATTTCTATAGGAGCTGTCAAAGATCTCTCCATTACTTTCGCGCCGTCCGGTATAATAAACAGTGACTTGATCACGGCGTTTTACTTCAAAGGCTCCACCACCTTCTTCAATAACATAGTATACCAGCCCACTCTCTGTTTCAACTCGTTCTGCACTTTCTATATCAAAGGGATCAGGGGCACTGGAGTAATCGATTTCAAAAGGATCATCATCGCAGGCTGTAAAAGAGAGGGTGAAAATAATGAGAAATAAAAATGGAATCAGGGTTCTTAATGAAGTCATTGTATATTTAAAAATCTAAACTTTTTGTTGGACGATCTGTTCACTAAACTGATCTGTCCTTCATTTTATTATGATAAAAGATACAGGTTCAAGAGGTTAAAACCATAAGGCAGATTTAATTTTATGAAACCTTATGAATCACTTTTGGATATTCCGGTTATGGCTTCATCCAGCTCCTTGTCACGCTTACGATTAGCATAGCGGCTAACCCAAATAGACAGCTCGTATAGCACCGTTAGGGGCAGGGCTATTAAGATCTGTGAAATTGGATCAGGCGGGGTTAACATGGCTGATACCACCAAACATAAGATCAGGGCATGACGCCGATACTTTTTGAGTAAATCCGGTGTAAGTATACCAAGTTTTGAGAGGGAATAACTGACAACGGGGATCTGAAATATGATACCGCAGGCAATAACCCACATAGCTACTGAGCTGAAATATTCATTGATATCAAAATCATTACGTATGATGTCTGATATCTGAAATTGAGCAAAGAACTGTAATGCAAAAGGCACTAATATCATATAGCCAAAGGCAACACCGGTTAAAAAGAAGAAAGTGATGAAGAAAGAAGTGAAAAATGATTTTTTCTTTTCCTTTCGTTCAAGAGCCGGTTCAATGAATGACCACATTTGGTAAATAAAAAACGGAGATCCGATCACAAAACCCATGACGAAAAGTGTTCCCCAGTAGGTAAAAAACTGTCCTGGCAGCCGGCGACTTTGGAGTTCAAAATTGACCGCATCTACGCGTAATACATCATACATGAAGAAATCGGAACGGGTAGGGCCGAGGATGACATCTTCCACGAAAAAATCAGCAAAGAAAAAGGCGATCACCATCCCAACCAACACACCGATCAATCCTTTTATTATTCTCCATCTCAGTTCTTCAAGATGTTCGAGGAAAGACATAGTATCGGTTCTGTCTGCCGGTTTTTTAGCCTCCGGTGGCTTCCCTTCCATGATCTGGCGTTGTTCCAATCTGTGTTCTCCCGATTAAGCTGTTACAAAATCATACAGAGGAAAACGGTCACAAAGGTCACGTACTTCCTGCTCTACTTTTTTATGATTTTCAGTATCGCCAGGCTTCTGCAATACTTTATCGATAAGAACAGCTATTTGCTCAAACTCGGCTTCTTTGAGTCCGCGGGTGGTCATGGCAGGAGATCCAATGCGGATTCCTGAAGTTACAAAAGGACTTTCAGTATCAAATGGAACCATATTCTTATTAACGGTGATCGCTGCTTCACCTAAGGCTTCTTCTGCGATCTTACCATTCAATCCCTTATTACGGAGATCAATGAGAATGAGGTGATTATCGGTGCCGTTACTTACCAGATCGTAACCAAGCTCAATGAATTTATCAGCCATAGCCTTGGCATTCTTTTGAGTTTGGGTTTGATAGGTCTTGAAGTCCTCTTGAAGTGCTTCGCCAAATGAAACCGCTTTGGCGGCTATAACGTGCATCAATGGCCCGCCTTGAGTTCCCGGAAACACTGCTGAATCAAAAACTTCACCCCAGTTTTTGGTACGTCCTGATTTTGCAGCGGTAACACCGATCGTATTTTCACCGTCTTTTCCAACCAGGATCATCCCACCTCGGGGTCCACGTAATGTTTTGTGTGTAGTTGTGGTAACTACATGAGCATGGGGCAGAGGATCATTCAAATTCTTGGTGGCAATGAGGCCTGCGGTGTGTGCCATATCCATCCAAAGCAGTGCTCCAACTTCATCTGCAATATTGCGAAACGCTTCATAGTCATAATCACGTGGATAAGCAGAGGCTCCGATCGAGATCATTGTTGGCTTAACTTCTTTTGCTCGCTCCCTGATCTTATTCATATCCAGTCGGTCGGTATCTTTCTCAACGCCGTAAAATTCGGCATTGTAATTGATCCCGGAGAAATTGACCGGAGAACCGTGTGTAAGATGGCCGCCATGAGAAAGATCAAAGCCCAGCAGGGTTTCACCCGGTTTCATGCAAGCGAGGTAAACGGCTGCATTTGCAGTCGCTCCGGAGTGAGGCTGAACATTAACCCAATCAGCTCCAAACAATTTTTTAGCGCGATCTCGGGCATGATCTTCCACTATATCTACAACCTCACACCCTCCGTAATATCTTTTTCCCGGGTATCCTTCGGCATATTTGTTCGTAAGAACACTGCCCATAGCTGAGATCACTGCTTTTGAAGCAAAGTTTTCGGAAGCGATCAATTCCAGGTTATAATTCTGCCGGTCTGTTTCTTTCTCAAGCAGTTCAAAAATTTCAGTGTCTTGTTCCTGAAGTGATTTCATCGGCAACGTTTATTGTTGTGTTAAAGATTCAATTTTGTTGATTCGGCGCTCATGGCGTCCGCCTTCGAATTCCGTGTTTAGCCAAATTTCGAGGATTTCTTTGATCTGTGATTGATTCAATTCTCTTCCCGGAAGGCATAAAATGTTTGCGTTGTTATGCAGGCGGGTCATTTCAGCGGAGTGCTTAGAGTAAACAAGCCCGGCCCGTACCTTGGGATACTTATTGGCCGTCATGCAAACGCCCTGCCCGCTTCCACAGATCAAGATACCCAATTCATGATCCCCATTGTTTACTTTTTCAGCTACCTGAACGGCAAAATCAGCATAATCAACAGATTCTTCAGAATGGGTCCCGAAGTCGATCACTTCGTGCCCCATTTCTTCTAACATTTTCTTGCTTGTCTCTTTGGCTGGAAATCCGGCGTGGTCACTGGCTATTGGGATGATCATCAAATGTTTATCTTAGGTAAGAAATTGAAATCAAATATCCTCAATTTTTGGTTGATATTAAAGCCAACAATGAAGGAAATACAAAGCTTTTTGATTCTGAATCCTGAATAATCCCCTTAAACAAAAATTAATTCTTCCATTGAAGTACACTAAAGAACTCGAAATTACAAAGAAAGCGGCTATTGAAGCATCGAAGATCATAACTGAATATGCAGAGAGAACATCTTTTTCTATTGAATTGAAAGGGAAGAACGACCTTATTACCGATGCAGACGTTGCCTCTGAGAATAAGATCATAGAGATTCTAACCGAAGCTTTTCCGGAAGATGCAATTCTTGCGGAGGAGTCGAGTCAAAGAACAGAGTTACCCAGTGGGCGGGTTTGGATCATAGATCCCATAGATGGAACTACAAATTTTGCGCATGGTTTTCCGGCCTATTGTGTATCCATAGCACTTTGGGATAATAAAAGTCCAAAAGTAGCCTTGGTGCTGGAAGTAGCCAAGCAAGAGTTATTTACAGCATTAGAGGGAGAAGGAGCGTACCTGAACGGGAAGTCTATACATGTTTCAGGAAATAACGATCCTTCTGCGTCTTTGATAGGAACCGGGTTCCCTTACAGGGATCTGCACCTGGTGGATGATTACCTCAAGCTTTTTAAAAGATTGATGGAAAAGACTCATGGCGTCAGAAGGCCGGGAACTGCCGCCTGGGATCTGTGTAATGTTGCCTGCGGAAGATTTGAAGGATTCTATGAATACGGATTAAGTGCCTGGGATGTGGCAGCAGGATCTTTGATCATCAAAGAAGCCGGAGGTGTGGTTACTGACTGGAGGGGTGAAAGCGATTGGTTATTTGGTAAAAGGATCATTGCCGGAAATGAGGCTGTTCATGCATTTCTGGGTAAAGAGATCAGGCAATGTTTTAGCCAACAGGATTTAACACACAAAAAAAATTCAAATTGAATAAGTATCTATACTCTATGATCGAAAATTAGTGTAATTTTCTGCTGAACTAACCTCTGCAACAATGAATATTTCTATCAGAAGATCGACCATTTCTGACCTTGATCTTCTGCTTAAGCTCGAAAAAAGTGCATTTCCAATTTATCAGCAAAGCTCAAAGCGTGTATTAAGCTTAAGCTTGAGAAGTAATTTTCAACAAGTTTGGATTGCCGAGGCGGAGGGACAAGAAGATCATCATGGGGTAGGAGGTCTCGTTCTTTATATCTATAAGAGAACGGTACGAATTTTTTCTATAGTGGTAGATCCGGAGTATCAGAGCAAAGGGGTGGGAAAGAAACTTCTTGAACATGCCGAGATTCTTGCTAAACAAAGAGGAGCCGAACGGTTGTCGCTGGAAGCAAGTGTGGATAATAAGAAACTCATTGCCTGGTATAATAAGTTTGGTTTTGAATCAACAGAGCTCATGCAGGATTATTATGAAGAGGGAAGGGACGGGTTGCGAATGGTGAAGGAACTGCTGATCCCTGAGTTAAAGAACAGGTTATCCAATATTATAGTAGTTGATGATCCTGAAGAGTGGGAGTTGAATATCGAAAATGTAGAAGTGGTTTCTTCGAAAGATTACACATCCAATAAAGGCTTGTTTTCCGAGCGGTCTTTGCGCGTGTTCAATTTGTGTAACTCCTATCGGTATCAAAGCATGGGATACTATGTGTCTCTGTTAGCTTCAGCCCGAGAGCATCGGGCAATTCCAAACGTGACCACTATCAGAGACTTCAAAGATGTAAGTGTGATTCGTTCTATTGCTGATGATATTGATGAGGTTATCCAGAGTTCACTTCAGAAATGCACGGATAATAGATTTTCACTCAATGTTTATTTTGGTAAATCAACTGAACAGGAATATAAAGTCCTGACTCAGAAATTATACCAAATGTTTGAAGCTCCATTATTTCAGGTTCAGTTTGTGAAAGGCAGTAGGTGGGACATTAAAAAGATCACTCCATTAAGCCTGAGTAAAGTTGATATCTCTGACAGAGAGATCGTTCAAGAGTCTGCACGCCAATATTTTGAAGCAAAGAGATTCAAAAAGACTAAGCTTAAGAATTATACTTATCACCTTGCGATCCTTGTAGATTCCAAAGAAGAGAATCCACCTTCAAATAAAAGAGCACTTAAGAAGTTTAAAGATGCTGCTAATGAACTCAATATTTATACGGAATACATCACTAAGGAAGATTATAACAGGTTATCTGAGTTCGATGCTTTGTTTATTCGTGAAACTACCAATGTGAATAACTATACCTATCAATTTTCCAGAAAGGCGTATGCCGAAGGATTGGCGGTACTTGATGACCCATGGTCTATTTTGAGGTGTTCAAATAAGATATATCTGCATGAGCGATTGAAGGTCAATAACATTCCGGCTCCGGATACTACCGTCTTTTATAAAGGGATGGTAAAGTCGAAAGATCTGAAGCTGTTGACATATCCAATGATCCTTAAACAACCTGACAGTGCTTTTTCATTAGGAGTTACTAAAGTTAAGAGCCCCAGTGAAATGGAAGAATCATTAAATAGATTATTTAAGCATTCAGACCTGGTTATCGGGCAAGAGTTTTTACCCTCAGATTACGACTGGCGTATTGGGGTACTGGACAATAATGTATTGTTTGCCTGTAAATATTTTATGGCAAAAGGACACTGGCAGATCTATAACTGGAAGGGGCCGAAGAAAGATCAATCCGGTAATGCTGAAACGCTTTCAATTGAAGATGTGCCCTTAAAGATCCGTAAGACTGCTTTGAAGGCAGCTTCTCTGATGGGAGACGGGCTTTATGGCGTAGATCTGAAGATACTCGATGACAAGGTGTATGTCATAGAAGTAAATGATAATCCAAATATCGATGCCGGTATAGAGGATAAGATCCTGGGAAAAGATCTATACAAGAAGATTATAAGTTCTTTTATCACCAGAATTGAGATGTCCAGAAATATCGAACGTTTTGTTAGTATTGAACCCAACTGATATTTCTATCAGATCTTATTAAGCCCGTATTCAAGGTCTTTGATCAGATCTTCGACGTTCTCGATCCCTACTGAATAGCGGATGAGGCTTTCAGAAATACCAAGATGCTTTCTTTGCTCTTCCGTTAGTTCTACATGACTTGTGGTACGGGGCGGGCCTGCCAAGGTGCTCACAGAGCCCAAGCTGGCAGCAAGATGGACAAATTTCATGTTATGGAGAAGCTTTTTGACAGCTTCATATCCGCCTTTTAGCTCAAAACTTAAGACCCCTCCATATCCGGACATTTGCTTCTTAGCAATTTCATGTCCCTTATGGCTCTTCAAACCGGGATAAAAAACCTGTGCAACTTTAGGGTGTTCTTCTAAAAACCGGGCGATCTTAAGAGCACTTTCGTTTTGTCTTTGTACTCTTAGTTCTAAAGTTTTCATTCCACGTTTAACATTATAAGCTATTTCAGGAGAGAGGCTTGCACCCATTATCTCACGATATTGAAAGATCTGTTTGATCAGCTTCTTGCTTCCGCATGCCAGTCCGCACATGGTATCTGAATGTCCGCCTAAAAACTTGGTAGCACTGTGAATCACAAGATCTACTCCAAGTGTTAGTGGATTTTGGTTTATTGGGGAGGCAAAGGTGTTGTCGGAAACAACGATAGCATTCACCTTTTTGGCAGCTTTGGTAATTCTTTGAAGGTCAATAACTTTGAGCGTGGGGTTGGTGGGGCTTTCAAGGTAGACCAACTGACATCCTTTACCGATCTCTTTTTCCAGTTGTTCATGATCTTCAGTATCACATAAGGAAACATCTATATTGAATTTCGGAAGGTGTTCAAGGAAGATCTTGCTTGTACCTCCATAAGAGTCTTTAATAGAAACCACGCGGTCACCGGGTTTCAACAATGCAAAAAGCGTATTGCTTATAGCAGCCATTCCGGTTGAAAAGGAGATCGCAGCTTCCCCGTTTTCAAGAATCCGGATCTTTTCCTCCAAAACCTGAACGGTGGGATTGGTATTTCTACTGTAGATATGTCCTTCCTTATTTCCTTTGGCTACTTCATACCATTCGTCAAGGTCGTCATACGCATAGGTTACCGTATTGAATACAGGTACTGTTGAGCTTCCTTCGTGGAAGGTTTTTGTTTCTCCTGCCCAAACAGAAGTCGTTCCTTTTTGCTCCTTAGAAAAGTCCATAAACCGGAATGTTTGTTTGTTGATGATCTTCCGGCTAAAATGATGAAAGAAGACTGATAATCAAAGCATGACGCTTTAATTTTTTTGTCAGCGTTTTGGAGTGTGTTCAAAAAATACATCCATGCTTTTGAGCGGAGCGGGAGACAGGTAATACTTAAAGGGTTCTCCGAATTCAAATCCCGAAAGGTGCCCGAAATATCTGGCACGTGCTTCCAGCTGCTTAAAGTAGTTCTCAGATGAAATATAGGTTTCAGGTTCATCACCGGGTTCGCTTACATTAAACTGTGTATCAAATGCCAGGACAGCCCTCTTCTTGGTGTCCCAATGATCAGATATGTCAAATACGAAATCAGGTTCGAAAGGCCGGTCTTGCATGTAGTGCAGAATGTGAGCAGGCCGCCACGGAGATTGTTCTTTTCCATTCTTCCCAATAGTTTTGATCTTCTTTAATCCGGAATAAAAGAGTGCATCCAGTACCAAATTTGTACCTTTGGGATGATCAGGGTGTCGGTCGAAAGGAGTTCCGGTAATGCAAATATGGGGTTTAGATAACCGTATCTGCTCTATGATCTTAAGCTGATTATCTCTTGTGTTCGGAAGAAGAGAATCCCCCAGGTCTAAGTTGGCTCTGTATGAAATATCCAGGATGCCGGAGGCTTTTCTGACTTCTTCGGAACGAGTCTTTTCAGTACCGCGGGTACCCATTTCCCCTTTAGTGAGGTCAATGATCCCAACTTTTTTCCCGGAGTTGGTGAGGGCTGCAATAGTTCCCCCGCAATTCAATTCGGCATCATCAGGATGGGAGGCGAAAACAAGTACGTCTAATTTCATGATCTTTATTTTTTCCCGAAAGTAAGGAATAATTGTGGCATCAATAAAGATGAAAAGAAGTTAGATTTATTTCACTTTCAGTGTAACGAAATTTTGTTGTTCTCGTACAGGCATAAACTGATCATCTAAAAACTATTATGAGAATATTAAACAGCTTTACGGAAGGGTTTAAAATTGCCCTCAGTGCTCTTAAAACAAATAAAATACGATCCATACTTACAGCGCTTTGTATCATCATCGGAATAACTATGGTGACCATTGTTGATTCTGTGACAACCGGAATGGACATTACTTTTGAAAAAAGTATGTCGATGATGGGGCAGAATGTTGTTTATGTTGAGAAATGGCCTTGGGGAATGGGTGGCGAATACAAGTGGTGGGAGTACCGAAACCGCAAGGAAATGGAACTGGAATATGTGGATCAGATCAGAGAGTATAGCAGATATGCGAATAATGTTACTGCTGCAGCTAATAGAGGTACAAGTATTCGGTACGATGGGAAAACTGCTGAAAATGTTGGGCTCTCCGGGACTACTGCCAATTATTTAGAGATTCAAGGGTTGAATATTGCAGATGGACGAATGTTTGTTCAGGAAGAGGTCAGATCAGGGGCTAAAGTAGCTGTGATAGGGAATACTCTGAATGAATCACTATTTGAGCTGGAAAATCCGCTGGGTAAAAGAATCAGGCTTGGCGGGCAGAAATTCATAGTAGTCGGGGTGTTGGAAAAGCAAGGCAAATTCATGGGGCTTGAGGATACCGATAACAGGATCATTATTCCTATTTCCGCTTTTGGTCAGATCTATGGATTACGATCGGGGATACAAATCGGAGTACAGTTTCCGGATCAGGCTGCTCTCAGAGAGGGGGAATATGAACTTGAAGGTATTATGAGAAGGATCCGCCAGGTTGATGCTACAGAGGATAATGATTTTGCCCTGAATAAGCCGGAAGCCTTTAAACAACAGCTTGAAGGGATGAAGGCGGGAATATATGCAGTGGGTTTTATTCTTAGCGGACTCTCTTTACTGATCGGTGGTATTGGTGTAATGAATATTATGTTTGTTTCGGTTAGAGAGCGAACTAAAGAGATCGGTATCAGAAAAGCGGTTGGCGCAAAATCATGGGAGATCATGACTCAGTTCCTGCTTGAAGCAATTGCGATTTGTTTGTTGGGGGGTATAATAGGGGTAGCTCTTGCCGGAGGTCTTACTATTTTGATCAACCAGGCTTTTGTTGCAGTTATGAATGTGAGTGTGGTAGTGCTCGGTTTTAGCATATGTACCATAGTTGGAGTTGTATTTGGTTTTATACCTGCCTACAGGGCTGCAAAATCAGATCCTATTGAATCATTAAGGTTTGAGTAAAATGAGAATTAAAGAAACTACTATACAGGCCTACGATTCGTTGAAGGCTAACAAACTTCGTTCTTTCCTAACGCTTTTGGCTCTGGTTATCGGAGTGTTTTCAGTCATTGTATCAACAACGGCTGTGGCGGTTTTAGATAATTATTTCAAGAATACCATGAGTATTATGGGAACAGATGTGATCAATGTTTCCAAAACACCCTCTGTGCAGATGGGATCGCTGAGTGATGACATCCGAAACAGGAAGGATATTGATTTTACAACAGCTGAAGAGCTGGAAGAACAGATGCGAATAGGCCGGGGCATGAGTCCAAATGAGTCCTTTGGTATTGCAAAGATCTCATTTAGTGATGAAGAAACGGAACCTAATGTTCGAATTTCCGGGAGTAATGAAAATTATTTAAACAATAATTCTTATGAACTGGAGGACGGACGTAATTTTACCGGTGACGATATTCAATATGGACGAAATGTTGTTATCCTCGGCAAGGATGTTCAGAATGTATTGTTCAAGAATGAATACCCCATAGGAAAGCAAATTCGATTTGGTGGAAAACCATATACTGTTATAGGTATATTAGAAGCGAAAGGACAAATATTTGGACAGTCTTTTGATAACTTTGTTCTTATACCTTATACCACAGCCATTAACGTATATGGAGCTAATAGAAATATAAGCATTCAGGTTCGTGCTCCCGAGATCGACTTTATAGATGAAACGGTGGAAGAGATCACCGGTATATTACGTGTGATAAGGAAAGTAAATCCTGGTGAGAATAATGATTTTGAGATCTCAACCAACGAAACCTTATCAGGGACTTTTGATACCTTCACAACAGCATTATACATAGGCGGATTTGCAATAGGATTCATCACTTTACTGGGCGCAGGTATTGGCGTCATGAATATTATGCTGGTCTCCGTTTCAGAGCGTACCCGGGAAATTGGAGTTAGAAAAGCAGTAGGAGCTACCCGTAAAGCCATTGTAAGTCAGTTTCTAATGGAAGCTGTTTTTATTTGTCAGATCGGTGGTATTATTGGAATGATCTTAGGAATAGGAGTGGGTAACCTGATGGCTGTTTGGATCGAAACAGAAGCAGTGATCCCAATTTGGTCGGTAGCAGGAGGCTTTTTTGGAATGCTTATCATTGGGTTGGTATTCGGTGTTTACCCTGCTTATAAAGCATCAAAGCTGGATCCGATAGAAAGTTTACGCTACGAATAACTTTTTGCAATGGAATGATTTAAGCATCCATTGCAATTTGTTATATTAAATAAAAAAATACAGGGCATTATGAACGAAGAGATCATTCAAAATTTAAATGAAAGACTGGATAGCGCCATCGGTAAAGGACGGGAGATCCTGGAAGATGAAGAACTGCAAATCCGTTTAGAGGAGATGAAGCATCAAACTGAAGATACAATTCGTAAACATCCTATTAAATCAGTGGTTATTGGGTTAGCAGTGGGTTATATAGCAGCTAAAATTTTCACATCAGACGATTGATCCAAAATGGATGATTTAGGAAAACGAATTAAAAATGTTACTCATGAATTGAAAGATTACATCGAGACCAAGCTGGAACTCACACTATTAAATTTTGGAGATCAGGTTAGCTATTGGATCGGGAAATCTATTCAGAGTCTGGTTGGATATACTATTCTTGCCATAGGATTGATTTTCGGGATGACGGCACTTGCTATATATCTTGGAGAGGTGTTAGATGAGATGTGGGCCGGTTATGCCATTGTTGCATCACCATTTATTATCATGGGTTTGATATTGGTAATCCTTAAGCCCAAGGCTATAGTCAGATCTATTCAAAACCAGATATTAGCCGAGTTCATCAATTCATTGGATGAAGAAGACCCAATTAAAGAACTCCCTTCAAAAGAAAATTCAAAAAAAGAACATAATTGAAATGTCTGAAGTCAAACTATCGAATTTAGAGAGAAAGAAAAAAGAACTTGAAGAAGAATTGGTCCGGATACAAAACGGAATAGACAAGTCTATTGATGATGTGAAAGAGGGTGTGTCTTCGAACATGGATCCTAAAAATGTAATACGTAAGTATCCTTTACCAATTGTAGGAGCGTCTTTAGTTGCTGGGTTTTTATTGGGTAGAGAGCGCAAGTATTCTAATCGAATATCATCAAAGGAAAGTAATACCGGTAATAGTTTTTCCGACTCCGGTATTTCAAGAGAACTGAAACGTATCATTGCTAAGAAAGGGCTCAGCCTTCTAATGGATTATCTGGACGATAAAGTAGCTTCGTTGAAAGAAAAGAAAGCCTCTTCAGGCAATTGATTTTACAATTCTTTAGTTCCTACCTGTAAAAGGATATAAAAATCGAAAATAGGCCAACTATTATGTAACTATTTTCGTCCACTATCGTGTACCAACCCGTTAATACCAAAACGAATATTAATCATGAAAAGATATATATCATCCTCACTTGTTTTTGCTGTATTCCTATTTGCAAGTTCTGCCCTTGCTCAAGAACAACGCACTATTACTTTACAAGAAGCAATAGAAATAGCGCTTGAGAATAACTATCAGCTTAAACAAGCAAGAAACAACTTAGATCTGGCAGATCATCAAATCAGAAGTGAATATGCAGATTTCCTTCCTTCAGTAAATGGGAATTTAAGTGGTTCGAGAAGAACAGGACAGCAGTTTATCTCTGACCGTTTCAGTGAAGGGTTGGATCCTTTTGTTGATATTACCTCACAATCAATCTCCGGTAACCTGAGTGCAAATATTCCGCTGTTTAACGGGTTTGAGAATATAAATTCACTCCGTGCCAGTGAACAATCGAAGATATCTGATGAGGAAAGCCTACGAAGATCAAGGGAGCAGGTGATATTTAATACGGCCTCAAATTACCTTCAGGTTTTATTAGACATGGAGTTGCTTGAAATAAGAAGAGAGAATTTAGAAAATTCCCAAAAACAATTAGAGCAGGTTCAGGCACAGGTTGAAGTAGGGTCACGACCAACGGTAGATCTCTACAATCAAGAAGCTCAGGTAGCCAATGAAGAGTTACTTTTAACCCAGCAAGAGAATTCGCTTAAGTTCAGTAAGATCCTTTTGGTACGGCAGTTGCAAATAGACCCGATGGGCGATTATCAGTTTACAGTGCCTGAAATGGAATCAGAAATTAATACTGAAGTTTTAGAAAGTTATTCCTTAAGTGAATTAATAGATCAGGCTTTGCTAAACCGTTCGGATCTCAAAAGTACAATAGCAGATATACGATCACTTGAATATCAGCTTCAAATTGCGAAGAATAACTTGCTTCCGTCAGTTTCTGCGAATGCCGGTCTGTCTACTTCTTATAGTGATCAGTATTCACTTTTAGGAGAAAGTGTAGCCTTCAGTGATCAGTTTTTTGACCAAAGGATAAACCGTTCTTTTGGCTTTTCAGTAAGCATACCAATATTCCAGAACTGGAACAGAATGTATAATATAGAGTCTTCCAAAGTTCAGCTTAAGAATGCTGAATTGAATCTTGATAATTCAAGGCTTCAGGTAATTCAGGAAGTAACACAGGCATACAATGACTATACCTCTTATCAAAAACAGCTTTCAGCTTCAGAGAAATCATTGATAGCCAGTGAAAGAGCTTTTGAGACTCAGCAAGAACGGTACAATGTCGGTTCAAGTACATTGATAGAGCTTAGCCAGGCACAAGCAAGTTATGTTGAAGCTCAGTCTAACTACACACAGGCAACGTATAATCTCATATTTCAAGAAAAACTACTGGATTACTACTTAGGGAAGCTAAGCGGTGACAGTATCGAATTTTAGAACAGACTCATAACAAGGATAGGTATATGGATACGAAAAAATCATCAAGCAAAAAGACACTTCTTTGGGTTGGGGGTGTTTTAGGGGTAATCATCGCATTGGGGCTTGTTCTTCGGGTCACAGGTATAATAGGAACTGAAGATACCGGGAAGGAGGTTGAAACAGCCACTGCCAAATTGAAGACCATAACGCAATTGGTTTCAGCATCCGGTAAAGTACAACCGGAGATCGAAGTTATAATCCGACCTGATGTTTCAGGAGAGATCATTGAGCTTGCAGTTAATGAAGGGGATTTTGTTCGTGAAGGTGATCTTCTTGTTCGTATCAAACCCGATATATATCAGGCTCAAATCGACAACCTAAATGCAGCATTGCTCACTCAGAAAGCAAGACTTGAACAAACTCGTGCAGCTCTTATCCGGGCAGAGGCAGCCTATAAGAGAGACAAAACCTTGTATGAGAAAGATCTGATATCAGAAATGGAGTACATACAGTCCAAGTCTGAATTTGATTCCCAAACAGCAAGTCTTAATGCAGCAAGGTATCAGATCCAAAGTGCTGAGGCTCAGTTGCGACAGGCAAAGGAAGAGCTTGAGCAAACTGTGATAAGAGCTCCACAAAACGGAACCGTTACAGGTTTGGCTGTTGAAGAAGGAGAACGTGTGTTAGGGAACGCACAAATGGCAGGAACCGAGATGATGAGAGTTTCCTTATTAGACCGTATGGAAGTATTGGTCGAAGTAAATGAAAATGATATTGTGAATGTGAATTATGCTGATACTGCAAGAATTGAAGTGGACGCATATCCAGAGCGTAACTTCAACGGAGTAGTTACTGAAATTGCAAATTCCGCACGTGTTACCGGCAGTGGTACCAATGAGCAGGTTACCAATTATCAGGTTAAAGTCCGGATTGTAACACCACATAATTTGGATAGCAGCGCCGAGCAAATGGTTCGGACAGAAACCTCTGAAGATCCTGAGCAAATGTTTGTACCGAACTTCAGACCCGGAATGTCTGCAACAGTAGATGTTGAGACACAAACGGCAGTCAATGTAGTTTCAGTACCTATTCAGGCAGTTACCGTCCGTGATTTTGCCGAAGACCGTTCCTCTGAGAACGCACAATCAGATTCAGCAGAGATAGTGCTGGCAAGTAGTCAGGATGAAGGTCTTATGATCCAGGAAGAAGATATCCGAAAAGTGGTTTTTGTAATTGAGGATGGAAAAGCGGTACGTCGAGAAGTTGAAACCGGTATCAGCGATAATTCTCATATCCAGATACTTTCAGGTTTGGAGGCAGGAGAAGAAGTTGTGATCGGCAGTTACAGAACACTTTCAAACAGCCTTAATGACGGCGACAAAGTAAAAGTAAATAACAAATTAGCAGCTTTAAATTAATTACCCATGACTAAGAAACCGGTCATCCAGATCACTGATCTTACGAAAGTGTATCAAATGGGACACACGGAGGTGCATGCACTTGCAGGTGTCAGTTTTGATGTGAAGGAAAACGAATATATAGCCATCATGGGACCCTCGGGCTCAGGTAAATCAACATTAATGAATATGATAGGTTGCCTGGATACCCCGACTTCCGGAGAATATATTCTAAACAATAACCGGGTAAGTGAGATGGATGATGCCGAACTTGCTGAGGTTCGGAATCGTGAAATTGGATTCGTTTTTCAAACCTTCAATTTACTTCCAAGAACTTCTTGTCTTGCCAATGCAGAGCTCCCGTTGATCTATGCGGGCATGAAATCTGCTGAGCGAAAAGAACGTGCTAAAGAAGTACTTACAAAAGTTGGATTGGGAGACAGGGTAGATCATAAGCCAAATGAATTGTCAGGCGGTCAACGCCAGCGTGTGGCCATTGCGAGAGCATTGGTGAATAACCCCTCCATTTTGTTAGCAGATGAGCCTACAGGAAACCTCGACACTAAGACAGGGGAAGAGATCATGTTGCTGTTTGAAGAACTTTACAGACAAGGGAATACGATCATTGTTGTGACTCACGAGCAGGAGATCGCAGATCACGCTCGTCGTATAGTACGACTCAGAGATGGACTCATAGAAACAGATCAAGTGGTTGAGAATCCAATACTGGCCGGATATCAGTTTGCTTAAGAATACCATGAACTAATTTAGCAGAAATAAAAAAGGCGCTCATTGAGCGCCTTTTTTATTATATCAAGTATAGTATTTATTATCTGAAGCTAATTCCAAATCCTACATTAAATGAAGAGTAGTTGGATAATGTATAACTGGCGGAAATTTGGAAAATAGCTAGTTTAATTCTTGTACCGGCAAATGCACGAAATGAATTGTCACCTTCTATTTCAATGTCAACAGGAGAGTCGACCCGTTCAATTGCTTTTGGGAACCCAAAAGAAGGATCGCCGATATTATTATAATTTTCGTTCGGAACGGTAATAGGATATGAACCTGGCGAGGTTATGGTAGTAGTTGAACTTTCAAGACCAACGCCTCCGTAAACAGATATTATTGGTAGTGTTTTACCTACTATAGCATTAAAAGTTGTTGCTGAAGTTTCTAATTCAATTCCCTGTCCTTCCCACGTAGAAGGTTGGTTCTCATATTGGTTATATGTATCAGGGTCATCTTGAGGTTGTACGTCAAAACCTGCATTGGAATCAAAGGTAGTATATCCGAACTGAACCGAAATATCTACAGGAAGAGCACTACCTCCTGGAAGCCATTGGTTAACTCCGTGCTTAACCCCAATACCAAATAAACCAACAGAACCATCAATAGGGTCGATATCTGTTTCCGGAACATATCGAACGGTAATGTCAGTGTCTTTTATGATACCAAGGCTTGCTTGTATCATTGGTGAAGGAACATATGGGAATCCTGTTCCGCCTGGTATAAAAAAGCTCGTTAATGTTTCTTCTTGGCTGGTTTGGGGGTTTGTATAGGTGATCCCCATTTCAGTATTTGAAGATTCGTTTCCGCTAATGGTAGGGGCTTCAGGGCTTCCTGATATCAATTCAAGTTCATCGAAAGTAAGATCATTGACGTTGAAAGATTGACCTGAACTGGGGACAATGGCTGCCGCTACGTTAATGCTAAGATCAAACCCAAGTGTTTTATGAGTTTGTGCGGTATTGAACCATCCTGTATTCAGATTGGCTCCAAATCCTTTACCAAAAGGGGATATATAGCTTTTCATTAAGGTATTCGCATCATCAGCTCCGGCTCTTAGAATTGCACCTGCATCATCGAGCTGCGCATAGGAAGTTCCGACTGTAGTAAAACTTATGACAGTAATAACACATAAGCTTTTTATTAATTTTTTGTATCTGTTAAGCATTTGTACTCCTTGATTGTTGTTTAATGTTATGTTCTAATGTGTGGATAATTTTTGAGATAGGGAATACCAAATTTAAGAGGCAAATACCATTTTTAAAGTGAATCAAGCATATTCAGGTAAGACTGATACCTGCTTGCTGCGATTTCACCTCGTTCAAAAGCTTCAGCTACACCACATTTTGGCTCGTGAGCATGGGTGCAATTACTGAATTGGCAATGTTGTCTGGGTTCGAGCATTTCAGGGAAGAAAAGCGACAGTTCCCACGGTTGAATATTAACGAGCCCAAATTCACGAATACCGGGAGTATCTGCAATGTAGCCTCCAAAGCTAAGTGGGATGAGCCGGGCAAAAGTAGTGGTGTGTTTCCCCTTGTTTGAAAAATCAGAAACCTCATTGACCTTAAGATCAAAGGAGGGATCAATGGCATTTATTAAACTGGTTTTACCAACACCTGAAGGGCCGATAAAAGCAGAAGTTACTTCTTTCAGAAGCTCCTTAAGTTTTTTTAGTGATTCTTCATCTTGGATACTGGTAGTTAAAAATTCATAGCCCAGTTCGGTATAGAGTTCTCTGAGTTCTTCTGCAAAAGCTTTTCCACCGCTTTTGGCCAGGTCCATTTTATTAATGATAATCACAGGCTTAACTTCATAAGCTTCACAAGTAACTAAAAACCGATCGATGAAGCCCTCTTTAACCCTTGGTTTTTTAATGGATTGTACGACACAAGCCTGATCTAAATTAGAAACAAGGATCTGTTCCCCCTTTTTACTGTGCGTTGCCTGTCGGGTGATATAATTTTCGCGTGGATGGATCTTTTCAATGCTCCCTGACGCATCGTCATTTATGACGATATCTACCAGATCTCCCACGGCGATAGGATTGGTTACTTGTTTATTTTCAAGCCGAAAGCGTCCCGGAAGTCGGGATTCTACAACTTTTTCTCCGGTATCTATGAGATACCAGCTTCCGGTGGATTGTATGACACGTCCTTTTTGCATGCGCCAAAAATACGGAAGAAGTGGGGATTAACAAGGATATATTAAGAACTTTACAGATCACTAAGAATGTTATGATTTCATAGTAATGCTCTCTAAGTTCTGACTATGAAATTTATCTATGCCATTTTCAGGTTTTACATACATAGCAGCATTCATGTGGGTTTAGCAGTAACATGTCTTGCGGTGGTAACAGTCTTTGAATTCGGCTTTGTACCTGAACCCACATTGCTGCTGTTTATCTTCTTTGGGACCATTGTTGGATATAATTTTGTAAAGTATGCAGGCATATCCAATCATCATAACCTGAATATCACACCTCATATCAACCTGATAAGGGGTTTTTCTATCTTGTGTGTGTCAGGAGCAGGGTATTTTGGCTTAATGCTTCCAATGGAAGTACTTATCATGGCCGGTGTCTTTGGGGTATTAACACTTTTGTACGCTATTCCCTTGTATAAAAGCAGAAATCTTAGAAGCCTGTATGGCATTAAGATCTTTATCATAGCTATAGTTTGGATAGGGGTATCAGTTTTGCTCCCTCTCGAATATCATAACCTAAATTTCAGGCCAAAGGTATTTTATCAATGTCTGGAGATCTTTTTCTTTGTAATAGCATTGACACTTCCTTTTGAGATCAGGGATTTGAAACATGATAAAACGGATTTGGGGACACTTCCCCAAAAACTTGGAGTTTCAAAAACGAAATGGCTGGGCGTGATACTTCTGGTTATTTCAGGAATTATAGCCATCAATCAAACTTATCTGGCTGATGCACATTTATATGCAAGCCTGATCACTTTTGGTTTGACCTTGGTATTGCTGATGGGAGCAAGAGAAGAGCAGGGGGAGTTTTACGCTTCATTCTTTGTGGAAAGTATGCCGATCGTGTGGTTATTCCTTATGCTATGGCTATAAATGAGATCTCACAATTGTACTAATCTCTTAGCTTCAGTTTAGCCACAGCTTCAATGTGGTAGGTTTGAGGAAACATATCTACCGGCTGAACTTCTTCAATTTCGTACACTGAATTTAATTCCTTAAGATCTCTGGCCATGGTAGAACTGTTACAACTCACATACACAATTCTGGGTACTTTCAGCTCGCACAACCGTTCTACTACATCGGGGTGCATTCCTGCTCTCGGGGGATCAGTAATAAGCACATTTGGAGCACCGTATTCATTGACAACATCCTGAGTAAACACATCTTTCATATCTCCTTTTATGAAAGAGACATTCTCCACTCCATTCTCTTTAGCATTAAATTTTGCGTTCTTAACCGCTACATCAACAAGCTCTATTCCGAGAACATGTTTAGCGGGCTTGCTCATAAATAAACTCAAGGTTCCTACTCCGCAATATAGATCATATACAATATCGCCATCTTTTAATTCGGCGTAATTGCGGGCAATCTCATAGAGTGTTTCAGCCTGAGCTGTATTAGTTTGAAAGAATGCATTAGGGTGTATTTTGAAGGTGAAATCGCCGATCTTATCTACAATAAATCCGGGGCCGTACAGTACATGCTGAAACCTTCCAACTGCTGTAGGACTCTTGGTGTCATTCACATTATTTACAACGGTAGTGATGAATTGAAACTCTTTCAATAAAGCCTCACTCATTTTATTCATGATGCCCTGATCGTCCTTGTAGGTTACCAGGTTTACCATAAAATCATCGGTGTGATGAGAATTACGGATCATAACATGCCGCATAAAACCGGAATCCTCAAACGTATCGTAAGGAGTGATTCCATGCTCAATGCAGTAGTTTCGCACGAAATCTAAGATCTCAAATGATTCCGGTACCTGGAGGTGACATTCTTTCAAGTTCAGGATCTTATCAAACCTGCCGGGAGCATGGAGCCCAGCAGCAAAAGCAGAGTCATCCACATATTCGTCGCTCTGAATTTCCTCCTCGGTCAACCACCTTCGCGAACTTATACTGTATTCCATTTTATTTCGGTAGTAAAATTCTTTCTCAGCACCTACACCGGGTTTAACAATGGAATCATTCAGGTGACCAATACGGCTTATGTGATCACGAACTTGTTGTGTTTTATACTCAAGCTGTTTTTCATAAGGTATATGCTGCCAGCTGCAACCTCCGCAAACGCTCGCATGTCTGCACTTTGGTTCAATTCGATGAGGGCTTGGTTCGAGGATCTCAAGGAGTTTGGCCTCGCGGTGCTTTTTCTTCTTTTTGATGATCCGGGCCTTTACTTTATCACCCGGCGTTGTATTCGGTACAAAAACGGCAAGACCGTCAACCTTAGCTAATCCTTTTCCCTTAAATGCAGCGTTAATAATATCTAATTCTACTACCTGACCTTTTTTTAGCGCCATAATCTATGCGGATTCCTCGCGACTTTCTTCGTAATACGTTTTAAATTGAATATTCAATGCCACTTGTTCACTGGCCAATTCTGCCAGTTTCTTAGATGTTGTTTCAAGTTGGCGAAGTGCAATATTAGTAAGTGTTTGTAAAAATTTAACAGCTATTTGTGGGTGCCGGTCTCTCAGTACTTCGAAATCAGGCTTAAAGAATCCCAGCAGATCACAATCGGTCATACATTTAGCCGAAGATTTTCGCCGGAGATTATACCCGATAGAAAGTGCACCGAAGCTATCCGGTGATTTTAGTTCCAGTTGAGAGATGATCTCATCAGGAGTTTCCTGATCAGGTGTACCTATAGTAAGCTGAATGTTTCCGCTTTCAATGAAGTACATACCTGTACCCGGGTCATTTTTATAGAATACATACTCGCCTTCTTTATAACTGCGGCGATGGCAAAGTTGCAAGAACTCATAGCGTTCAGCAGGATTCAGATTAGCCAAGAAAGTTGACTTAAAAACAATATTAGACTGGTCTTTTAGATGTTTTAATTTATCAAACATAGCACCTGATGTTAGGTTAAAAGGAATGACCGATACCGAAGCTGAAATATAGTTGCTTATTGTTTAACCAACCAGCCTGAAGGTCATGTAACCTGAACGCAAAATCAAACCTGACTACCACATATTCCCAATCGAGACGAAGTCCGGGGCCACTGCCTACGGCTATTTGATTATAGAAATTGTCAAACTTGAAACGACCTTGTTCTAAGCGGTCTTCATTGTTTTCATCCCTGAAATCGTTTTGAGGTCCGTACCAGATATTGCCGGCATCGGCAAAGAGGGCTGCATACCAGTTAGCACCTAAAAAATCACGGATGAAAGTCTGTCGTAATTCGGTGTAAGCAGCCAGCTTAATTTCCCCTCCGGGAATGTTCACATTATCTGTAGAAATATCACCGGGACCAAGTTGGAATGGCGCCCAGCCTCTGATGTCGTTACTGCCACCGGCAAAGAATCTTCTGTTAAGTGGGATTGACGTAGAGCCTCCATAGGGTTGTGCAAATCCGCCAAAGAACCTCCACGCAAATACACCGGTATTTGAGATGGGGTAGTATCGCCGGTAATCTGCTGAAAGTTTAAAAAAGCGGCTATATCTCAAACTATTGTCACTGAGTTTAAATAAGCTGGGAACATTTCCTTCGAGTGTACCCGGAGTAGTGATATGTTTATCAATGAGGTAGGGAATATTACCACCGGCTGAAATGGAATACTCGCTGAAATACCCGCGATTTCTTTTGATAAGATCGGTATTCTGACTCCTAAACGTATATCGGATTATAGAGGAAACTTGTGGATTGAAGTCTTCCAGAATTCGCTGAAGTACAAAAGAATTCTCTCCAAATTCATTGATCAGATTTCTGATGTAGGAATCAGATGGATTTGTATCAACCACATCGAGTTCAATGAGGTCTAAGAAGCTTGAGAAGTTAGAAGTGTGATCTACTTCGTACCTCATATTGAATCCTACATCTGAATTGATATCAAATAGCAGTTGATCGGAACGACTATAGGACAGAAGGTATCGGGTAACACCGCTTCTAAACCCCGGTCGGTTATCCAGAAAAGCGAAGGGGAAGTTTATACGAGGCACGGAATAATCTGCTCGCAGCTCATAACTCCGAAAAACCGAAGATTGGGTGGCCGTGGTATCGATCTCTTCCAATACACTGGGGCTCACAAATTCAAAACTGGCATTAGCTCCGATAATAAGGTTCTCAGCATTTCCGAATACATTATTGTTATTATAATCTATCCCAAAACCGGTTCCATATCCGTACCGCTTCATCCCAAATACCTCAGAGGAGATACTGTGTTTTGTGATGGTTTGAAGATCAAAGTAAGCCGGAATCGCGTCCTTGCTATAATCAGGTTGAGCCTGTTCTTCACTTTGGCTGAAACGCTGAATATATAACATACCAAGGTTCTGAAATTCGTTTACAGTCTCCAGATATAAAGAGTGATTATATGTGTCACCCGGACGAAATAAGATCTGATCATGCAGAAGCCTGAACTTAGATTGTGCTCCCGGTTCTTTTTGTAGCAAGATAGTATGCATGGAATCAGCCGTATGGGGTGGGCCGATAAGGGTGTCTTGCTCGGAAAAATCTACGGGAGGTTCAGTATCGGTAAGTCGAACCCGAACATCACCAAAGGTATAGGTCTTGCCGGGGTTTATTCTATATCGGATATCAAGTGTATTTGCTGCCGTAGAGTCTTCTTTCACCAAAGCTATAACTGAATCACGTTGTATAGAGGCGTACCCATTATTTTTCAGGAATGTAATTATACGCTGTTGTTCAATACTTAAATTCTGAGAATTATACTGCCTGTTTACGGTGAAGGTCGTATCATTAATTCGTCCCCTTGTCAGTTCACTGTCAGAAAGAAAGTTGAACTTTTTTTGAGATTCCGCGAAATCAGGCATTCCATAGTAGGATACTGTTCCGATCTGATAAGCAGGCCCTTCATCAATTATGAATGATACTTCGATTCTATTACTCCTGTATTCGACGATAGAGGTATCAACATTCACGTCCAGGTATCCCAGAGATTGATAATAAAGAGATAAACGTTCTATATCGTTACCCACAACCTGCCGGTTAAGGTAAGCCGGTTCTTCTCCAAATCTACCGTTAGAGACTCTCCATATAAAATACCAGGGTGTGAACCTTGGTATGCTTAGAAACTCTCTGTTAGTACGGGTACGTACCAATGTGGTAAGTGTACGGTCTTTTATATTATCATTGCCGGAAAAACGGACCCGGCGGACAACATCTTCCGTGTTTGTTTGCTCTTCGATGGTTTGAGCATAAATCACATCAGGATAAATAAAATCCATCCATGTAAAAATACACAGTAAAGAAAGGATTGTAAGAAGTCGGGGAGTAGATGTAAGCAAGGGTGATACAGAAAACGGTTACCGGGTTTATTTGACAACCGCTGCCTCTGATAAAAGGATTTTATAATTAAACGTCGTCGTAGTCGAAGCCTTCGTCTTCTTCGTTATGGAAAAAGTCTTCTTTACGAATGTAATCAGGCCAGATATCTTCTATACCTTCATATACAGGTTCTTCACCTTGTTCTATTTCTTCGAGCTCTTCAAGATTAACAATAACCTGAGTAGGCAGGCCATTACGTTCTGCCCATTCAATAAGTTCTTCTCGGGTTGCCGGGAAGGGGGCATCATCTAAAGCTGCGGCTAATTCAACAGTCCAAATCATAGTTATGTAATTATTTTAAATTGTATGAGTGTAATAAACACAAGTGTGAATAAAACACAAGTGAATAAATAAAATTTTTGTTCCAAATTCGTGCCGAAAATATTGTTATCTTCGCACAAATACATCAACTAAATCCTAAGAGGAATATTTTAATGTTTAATAGTTTAGGTGCCCCTGAAATTCTGATTATCGCCATCATGGTGTTAGTGTTATTTGGAGCAAAAAGAATTCCTGAATTAGCCCGTGGATTAGGCCAGGGCATTAAGGAGTTCCGTCAGGCTTCTAAAGATATAAAGAAAGAAATTGAAGAAAGTTCCCGCGACATCAACGACGCCGCTAATCACGAAGAAACCTCATCAAAGAGTAAATAAAAGCAGATTTGAACTACATGACTATTTCAGAGACTCGCGAAAAAGTCTTATCAGGAGAAACAAAACTTCGTGACATTGTAGAACATTACATCCGGCAGATCGAAGATCAAAATCCGAAGGTCAATGCTTATGTTGATACTGATTTTGATGCCGCCAGAACCCGTGCCGAAGAGGTACAGAAAAAGATCGATAATGGCACTTCCGGTAAGCTTGCCGGAGTGGTTATGGGTATAAAAGATGTGATTTCTGAGCGAGGAAAGAAGTTAACTTGTGCGTCAAAGATGCTGGAGAGTTTTGAAAGCGTGTATGATGCTACTGTTATCGAACGGCTGAAGAATGAAGATGCTATTCTTATCGGGCGTTTGAACATGGATGAGTTTGCCATGGGTTCAGCTAATGAATACAGTAATTTTGGCCCGGTTAAAAACCCTCATGATCCAACCAAAGTGCCCGGAGGATCTTCGGGGGGAAGCGCCGCCGCAGTGGCCGCAGATATGGCTATGGTTACACTTGGTTCTGATACCGGTGGATCTATCCGTCAGCCCGCTTCTTATTGTGGAGTGGTGGGTTTGAAGCCGACATACGGCCGTGTTTCACGCTATGGTTTGGTTGCATTTGCTTCTTCCTTTGATTGTATTGGGCCACTGGCTCACTCAGTAGAAGATGCAGCACGGGTTTTAGAAGTTATCGCAGGTTTTGATGAAATGGATAACACCTCTTCACAAATTGAAAAAGAGGATTATGTATATGCAGCTCAGAATCCCAGGAAAAATATTAAAATAGGTGTACCGGATGAGTTTTTCGGTGAAGGTCTGGATGAAGAGATCAAGACCGGTGTGAATAAGGTTCTTGAAGATCTTGAAGCCGATGGCGCTGAACTAGTGCCCGTAAAATTACCTCATACCAAATACGGAATTGCTACTTACTATGTTTTAGCTACTGCTGAAGCTTCTAGTAACCTGGCTCGCTATGATGGTATTCGATATGGACATCGAGCAGATAAAGATGAAATGCTCGATGAGTTGAAAAAGGAAGAAAAAGCTTTGAAAGAGCAGTTTGAAATAGCTGAAGGTGATGCGAAAGTCGAAATTCAGGAAAAACTTGCTAAGCTTGATACTCCACTGATCCGTCTCTATAAAAAATCCCGAACCGAAGGTTTTGGCGATGAAGTCAAGCGCAGGATCATGCTTGGAACCTATGTGCTGAGTGCCGGTTACTATGATGCTTATTACGGCAAAGCTCAAAAAGTGCGCCGACTTATTCAAGATGATTACAAAGAAGCATTCAAAAATGTAGATGTGATCGTGAGTCCGACTGCACCAACTACCGCTTTTGAACTTGGATCAAAACAAGATGATCCCATTCAAATGTATCTGAATGATGTGTACACCATAAGTGCGAATTTAGCCGGTATTTGTGGAATCAGTGTTCCGGTTGGGACACATAGCAATGGATTACCTTATGGTATTCAGTTTGTGGCTGATAGTTTTCAGGAAACCAAAATATTGAATGCCGGGCGACTCGTAGAACTTAAATTATCTTAAAACCCTAATTCTATGAACAGGCTGGTCGGAAAAACTGCAATTATTACCGGTGCTACAGCCGGAATAGGATTTAAAACCGCAGAGCTATTTGCGGAACAAGGCGTGGATCTGATCATAACCGGTCGAAGAAAAGAACGCCTTAAAGAGATCAAGAATGACCTTGAAGATCGGTTAAGGATCAAGGTTACAACGGCATCATTTGATGTTCAGGATGCTGATGCTTGCCGGGAATTTGTAGATGCACTTAATGTTGATGTGGACATACTGGTCAATAATGCAGGATTATCAAAAGGTATAGACCCTGTTTTTGCCGCTGATTTTAAAGACTGGGATACCATGATAGATACCAATGTGAAAGGGTTGTTGTATCTATCAAGATTAATTTCGGCCAGAATGAAAGATCTGAATTCCGGTCATATCATCAATGTTGGTTCTTCGGCAGGACATGAATCTTATGCGGGGGGAGTTGTTTACTCAGCTACCAAACATGCAGTTAAAGCGATCACTGAATCCACTAAGAAAGATCTGCATGGGACGAATGTCAGGGTAAGTATGGTGTCTCCGGGTTTAGTTGAAACGGAATTCAGTGAAGTTCGATTTGATGGTGATAAAGAAAAGGCTGCTAATGTATATAAAGGCATGAAGCCATTAACTGCGCGGGATATTGCTGAGATCATAGTATTTGTGGCCAATCGCCCGGCTCATGTAAATATTATGGATACCATCATCTATCCGGTCGCACAATCTTCAGCAACAATGGTACATCGAAATGAATAAATGGATTTCACTCTTTCTTCTGATCCTGATCTACGGCTGCTCAAATTCTGATACTCCCGGTTTAAAATTCTCTGAAAAGGGGAGGGAAGTACCGTCTTTTAATGCTGACTCAGCTTATCTTTTTGTACAACAACAGGTGGATTTTGGCCCGAGGGTTCCAAATTCTGAAGCTCATCGTAAGGCGATGGAATTTTTTGAAGAGAAACTTCGTGGTTATGCGGGCTCAAATGCAGTATTTACTCAGAAATTTACAGCTGAGGGATACGAAGAAAACCTTGAACTTGGAAATGTAATTGCTGCATTCAACCTGAGTTCACCTGACAGAATTATGCTCAGTGCTCATTGGGACAGTCGCCCGAGGGCAGATATGGATTCAGATTCAACCCGAAAAGACGAACCCATTGTTGGAGCGGATGATGGTGGAAGTGGAGTAGCCGTTTTACTTGAGCTGGCCCGAATTTTCAAAGATAACCCGCCACCCATTGGAGTAGATATTGTGTTATTCGATGGAGAAGACTATGGGAAATCAGGAAGCCTGGAAAAATACTTTTTAGGCTCTCGGTACTGGTCAAATAATCCACCCGTACCGGGATATAGCCCTCGTTTTGGCATCTTATTGGATATGGTTGGCGCTGAAGATGCTCAGTTTCCTAAAGAGCAATATTCAATGAGTTACGCGCCGAATTTAGTAGATGAGGTTTGGAATATTGCTTCTGAAAAAGGGTATGATCATTATTTTCTGAATGAACAGGGAGCTGCTGTTTCTGATGATCATGTGATAGTGAATGAACAGGCAGGAATACCTATTATTAATATCATTAATCACAGTCGCAATGAGCGAGGAGGTACGGAGTTTGCACCATATTGGCATACTCATAATGATAACATGGAGATCATCAGCAAGGAAACCCTGCAAGCCGTCGGCGATGTAATGGCAGAACTCATTTATAACCGTTTATAATGGAATATGTAGAACTTCGAATATCTCTTCAGGATGACTTCCATGAACTGCTAATTGCTGAACTCTTTAATCTTGATTTTGAGGGTTTTGAACAGGAAGATGATCTGCTTTTAGCAACAATTCCTTCCAATAGATTTGATGATACAAAGAGAGAAGAGATCGAGAAAAAGTTAATGTCGTTCGGTGGAGAAGCTTCCATTTTGAGTGAAAAGATCATTGCTCCTCAAAATTGGAATGAAGAATGGGAGCGAAGCATTAAGCCGCAGACCATTGGTAAGTTTTATGTACATCCATCCTGGTCAACTTTTGACGGAGAACTCGATGATAAGATCGAATTGATGATCGATCCAAAGATGGCATTTGGTACCGGTTATCATGCAACTACTCGCGTGATGCTGGAGTGGTTGCCTGAAGTCATTTATGAAGGGAATAGAGTATTGGATGCCGGAACGGGAACCGGAATTCTTGCCATTGCAGCCCTTAAATTGGGGGCTCATTCAGCATTTGGTTTCGATATTGATGAATGGAGCGAGACCAATGCCAGGGAAAATATTTTATTGAATGAAGTGGATAATTTTGAAGTCAGGCTTGGCTCAACGGAAGTAATACCGGAAGGTGAAAAATTTGATGTGATCCTTGCGAATATCAACCGTAATACATTGATAGAACTGATCCCGGAACTACTCAAATTCCTGAATGATGGTGGACAATTTCTACTCTCAGGGCTGTTAGAAGAAGACGAAGAGGTGATGTTAAATCAGCCTTCCTTGAAAAAACTTACCCATGTTGATACCCGAAGGCATGATGAATGGATAGCCCTGTTATTTAAGTCATGAGAGCAGCGATCGATATAGGTACAAATACGGTCCTCCTTTTGATTGGAGAATTAAAAGAGGGGGTAATTAAACCAATTCATGAGGAGCACCGGGTGCCAAGACTGGGTAAGGGAGTGGAAGCCGATAAGAATATTAATGAAGCAGCCACACTACGTGTTATTTCTGCTTTAAATGAATATAAAGAACTACTTGCAAAAGACTATCCGGACCTCGAAACGGTAACAGTTACAGCAACCAGCGCAGTTAGAGATGCCGGAAACAGAAAGGAGTTCATGAAAGCCGTGAAAGAGCAAACGGGTTTTGATATCCGGCTTCTTTCAGGAAGAGAGGAGGCTGAATGGACGGCACAAGGTGCTCTTTCAGTACTGAAGGATCTAACCTCCAATGTATTGATCATAGATATTGGAGGAGGGAGTACCGAAATCGCTGTTCTTGCGGGATCAGAAATATCCGATGCGCATTCTTTTGATATGGGTTCTGTTCGGTTTACGGAGCGTTTTCTTAAAAATGATCCTCCCAGCGAGAATCAGATCAAGACTTGCAGAAAAGAGATCAAAAACTTATTGGCTGACCGTCCTTTTGAGCTGCAAAAGGATTCTATTCTGGTTGGAGTCGCAGGAACCGTTACCACACTCGCAGGAATAACTTTGGGGCTAAGCGATTACCAACCTGAAAGGTTGAATGGATTCCATTTAAAATTAGAAAACATTCGTTCAGTTATCGATCAATTTGCTGTCACGCCGAATGAAGAGCTTTTTAAGAAACATCCTGTTTATCTAAAGGGGAGAGCTGATATTTTTATGGCGGGCATGTTGATACTTGAAGGATTTATGGAGAAGGAAGGCTTGAGTGAACTGATCGTTTCTACCGGCGGGATCAGGCACGGGGCAATTTTAAAAGCATAAAAAAAGCGCCATTATATATGATAATGGCGCTTAGATTATTCTGTATGATCAGAATTAGTTTCCACCTACCGGGAATCGAACTCCGACACCTACTACAAATTGATCAGCGTCTCCTCCGACATTTGCCATTTTAGCTTCACCAAAAAGGTTCCCGAAGCTCATTCCGTACTCGATTCCGGCACCAAGGTTTAATCCAGTTTCTGAGTCACTGCTATCTCCACCGCCATCAAATTCAGAACTGATACCGGTAATATTTAAACCGGCTAAAGCATATGCTTGGAGACCGCTTTCTTCATCGTTATGGAATATATAATTACCATTGAAGTTTAATTCCCACCAAGTAATAGTAAGGGTGTTTCCTCCACCTAAATCAGTTTCATCTGGTAAATAAAAACCAAAGTCCGCTACAGCTCTAAATTCTTCGTTGATCTGATAAACCCCATCAACTCGTAAACCTGGTTGCTCGATCTCAGAACCATACATCAGGCCGACTCCAACATTAGTAAATTAAGCATGTGCCGATTCTACAATGAATACGGTGCCTAAGACAATGAACAAAGAAGTAATTAGTTTTTTCATAAGTATTTTATATTTGGTTGAATTTAAAATTATTGCATTTCTGCTTCACCTACTTATGCGTGGTCTGGAATTAAAAAGGATCAAATTCATAAAAACTATTAAAAAGGCATTTTCATTTACCAAAGGCTTTGTATTTTAGGGATTGAATCATTTACGATATGTCAGAAGAAAACTCCGAGATCAAAAATAACTCACCCAGAAAAAACGCCTCTGCAAGCAGTCTTGAAGACGATAAGTTTGTGGCAGAAGCGTTAGCAGGTAAAGAAGAATCTTACAAGAAGCTTGTAGATAAATATCAAAAACCACTCTATTTCCATATTCGCAAGATGATCAAGGAAGTGGAATTGGTTGAAGACCTCGTGCAAGAGGTGTTTATGAAAGCCTTTCACAACCTGTCCACTTATAGTAATGAATATGCTTTTTCAACATGGCTATACCGGATTGCCACTAATCACACCATAGACTATTTGCGAAAGAAAAAGCTGCAAACGTTATCTATTAACCAGCCTTATAAGACCAAGGATGGTGAAATGGAAATACAGCTTCCGGATGAGAATTTTTCTACTGATGAACCGGTGATAAAGAAGGAGAGAAAACAGATCGTTCAGCATGCGATCCAGAATCTGCCTGAAAAATACAAGGCAGTTATTGAGATGAGGCATATGGAGGAAAAGTCGTACCAGGAAATTGCAGAGGTATTAGATTTACCTCTTGGGACGGTAAAAGCTCATATTTTTCGGGCAAGAGAGCTGCTATATAAGGCCTTGATCGACAAGAAGGATAAGTTTTAAAAACATATTTAACCCTATTCTCAAATTTCTTGCGCATTTATATATTGAATTATCCAACAATAAAATGTAAAGCTCATGAAATACACAAATACTTTAAAACTCAGTTCTTTTATTCTGATTTTTGCGCTGTTTATAACCGCCTGTGGTGATGATCCCGCTTCATCAGGTAATGAAGATCCACCTGAGTTTCCTGAATTCGAAAATATTGATGCCGACCTTTCCTATTTCGAACAAAATAGTCAAGCAACTGGTCAGGAAAATAACACCAATTTTACTGAAGCCTATTTTTATGCAACAGGGCTTTCGGCTGTAACTTCTTCCGGATTATTCTATACCGCTTTCTTCAGTTCTGCTGATCAAGCCGAAGCAGACTTTAATAATGGAACATGGAGATGGGAATATTCCTATAGTTTCGAAGGGGAGACTGCCTCTATTGTTCTTACCTCTCAAGAGGTTGGCGACAATCTAGTATGGGAAATGAATTGGTCTTATGATGACGGACAGGGAACCTCTTTTGAAGATTATACAATGGTAGAGGGTTGAATAGCTCAAGACGGTTCATCCGGGTCTTGGACATTCAACAGCCTTGATCCTGAGAGTAATCAGGAGGAACCATTTATGGAAACTACCTGGGAACGAACAGGTGAAGATAATTTTGAATCTACTACCGAATACTTTGGCGATGGTACCGGTGTTCAAACGTATACCTATACCCAGAATGGTAATATCTTTGATGTTACATTCAGTGATACTGATAGCCAGAATAATATCTACGTACACTGGAATACTACTGCGCTAACCGGATATTACCAAGAAGGTACTGATACGGCGAACAGGTATTGCTGGAATGATAGCTTTACTAATGTTGACTGCTCTACAGTAGGTTACTAAGTATTGTTGAAATCTGTTAGAAAAAGCCGGCTTACTTGAGCCGGCTTTTTTATTAGCTGGAAAGGTTGTCAGCTACTATCTCAACATTTGATTTAAACTTTTCATATTTGGCCCTGCGAATAGCACTTCCCTCAAAAACCTCATCATATTGTTTTGGAGTTAGGTTCTCCCAAAATTCCAGATCACGTTCAGCAACGTAATCCCTGGGGTGAAGATCTTCAAATTGAGCTAAAACAGATTTACTGTTCCAGGGGCAAACATCCTGACAGATATCACACCCGTATATCCAGTTTTCAATGTTAGTTTGGTATTTCTTGTCGATCTCATTTTTCAACTCTATGGTAAGGTAAGAGATGCACTTATTCGCATCTACCCGGTATGGCTCGTAGATGGCATCTGTGGGGCAGGCGTCAATACATTTAGTGCAAGAACCACAATGATCGGTTACGGGGGTGTCATAGCTTAATTCAGCATCTATGATCATCTCCCCGATAAAAAAGAAAGACCCTATGTTTTTATTGAGCAAATTGGAGTTCTTACCGATCCATCCAAGTCCGGCACGTTGTGCCCATACTTTATCAAGAACAGGAGCTGAATCAGTGAAAATACGACCTTCAAGTCCGCCCAAAAGTTCTTCTGTAAAACTGAAAAGCTTTTTTAAATTCTTCCTGAGTACTTTATGATAATCCCGACCCTGGGCATACTTTGAGATAAGGGGCTGATCCTTAACTCCAATCTGATCCTTATGTTTGGGATGATGATAACTTGCCAAAACTGAAACCACCGTTTTTGATCCTGGCACGAGCAGTGTAGGGTCAACCCGTTTATCAAAATAGTTGGTGATCCAATCCATGGTGCCATGGCGCTCTTGGTCTAACCATTCCTCAAGTCTGCGAGCTTCGTTGGGAAGATATTGTGCTTTAGCAAAACCGCAGGCATCAAAACCCAGTTTAAGAGCATGAGTGCGTATCAGTTCTGTAAGCTTTTGTTGCTTTAGCAAAATAAAATTGAATGATTAATTCATTCTGGATTTATGATTTAATGGGAACCAGTTTTTCACCCTTCCAGACCAAATCCTGAGTTTTCCCATTAACCATACGTACAGTACGGGCTTTATATTTTTTCACTACTGCATAATCATGAGTGACCATTAGTACAGCCATTCCCCGGTTATTGATACTTCTGAGGAGTTCCATGATTTCCTTGGTAGCTTTTGGATCAAGATTTCCTGTGGGCTCATCTGCCAGTAAAATTCGAGGCTCATTTGCCAAAGCCCGGGCAATAACTACCCGTTGCTGCTCGCCACCGGAAAGGTCTTTAGGCATATGTCTTCTGCGGTGACTCAGTCCAACCATTGTCAACACTTCGAGCACTCGTTGTTTGATAAACTTTGGTTTTTCTCCGGTAACCTGAAGGGCAAAAGCTACGTTATCATGTACATTTCTATCCTGTAAAAGCTGGAAATCCTGAAATACGATTCCCAATCTGCGGCGCAACATTGGCACTTCCCGTTCACTGATCTTGTTGACGGGATATTCGGTTACCCTGACAGTTCCATGATCAGGCACAACATCTCTGTAAAGCAATTTCAGGAATGAACTTTTACCCACACCGGTAGGACCAATCAAATAGGTGAATTCACCGTTATGTAGTTTGAAATTAACATTCTTCAACACCTGGGTGTTATCGAATCTTAAGGATACATTTTTAAGTTCTATTACTGCTGTTTCTGACATCTAAGTACCATTGTTATGCGGCTGCTGTTTTCATCGGCATCAACCAAGTCAAAGCCCTCGTATTTGGCTACCTGATGATAGGAGGTTTGTTCCAAAATAGACAACATTTCTTGCAGGGAATAAATACGCTGTTTGTGTACTTCATTAAAACTGCGGATCACGGTTTTCCCATCTTCCGCAAGTTCTTCAATATCGAACTCATTATAATGAAATTGTTCGCCTGGCTCGTATCTGCTTTCCCTGAAATAGCGAAAAGAACCAAAACCACCTTCTTCATTATTCAGATAATCTACGGCTTCCAGCGAATTCTGAGGAGTGGAAAAATCGAAGATAAGAAGGCCACCGGGTTTCAAAATGTTCTGACAACCCCGTAACATTTTTAATATATCTGCTTCATTATGGAGATAATTTATGCTATCAAAAACCGAAAATACGACATCATATTTTTTATCGCTATTGATATCTTTGAAATCCATAGTATGAAATTGAACATCGGCCTCCCTTTCAGCCGCTTTTTGTCTGGCTTTTTCTATCATAGCCCCCGACTTGTCAGTAGCCGTTAGTTCATATACGTCGAGTTCAGAGAGGCAGAGCGCTACAGCACCAGTCCCACATGCCATTTCCATGACATCAATAGGATCCGGATGGTGGGTCTGTATGACTTCATCAATAAAATCAGCCCACATTTCATAATCTACATCCTGCATCAGGATGTCGTAGAGATGAGCCAGTGCTGAATAGATCTCAGTTTGTTCAGTCTTCACTAATTCGTTTTTTTGCAAGTTCAACAGCCAAATTATAGGCTTCTTTAAATGAGGACGGATCGGCAATACCTTTACCCGCAATGTCAAAGGCTGTGCCATGATCCGGTGAGGTACGAATGATCGGAAGTCCAGCGGTAAAATTCACCCCGCTTCCGAATGAAAGTAATTTGAAAGGAGCCAACCCCTGATCATGGTACATTGCTAAAATTGCATCATGTTTGGTGTGTAATTTCTGCCCGAAAAATCCATCGGCAGGAAAGGGCCCGTGTAAGATGATATCATGCTTTTGTTCTTTAATTTTGTTCAGGACAGGCTTTATAGTATCGATCTCCTCCATCCCGATCACTCCACCGTCACCGGCATGAGGGTTAAGTCCAAGAACGGCAATTTTTGGGTGAGAGATTCCAAAGTCATTTTTTAAACTATTTGCAAGGATATTGATCTTGGTCTCAATAAGCTCTTCACTTATCTCAGAAGCGACTTTTGTAATTGGAATATGAGTGGTAACCAGGGCAACTCTTAGACTTCCGCTTACCAACATCATCAAAACGAATTCAGTCTTGGTTTCTGATGCCAGGAATTCAGTGTGACCTGGAATATCATAACCGGCCAAATTCACCGCTTCTTTTGAAATGGGTGCCGTTACCATGGCATCAGTATCATTATTCAAGCAAAGTTGTATACAAGTTTCGATGGATTGCATGGCAACCTTGCCACTTTGGGCAGACTGAATACCGGGAGTGTACTTAATACCATTGGATTTCAGTTCCAGAATATTGATCACATTGTTCTTTGTTTCAGAGATATCACTAACAAAATTGTAAACGATCCCGGATTGAGTGAATTCCTCAGCTCGCTCAATGACCTCTTTTGAAGAAATTATGATCGGTGTGGAACTGTATAGATCAGCCTCTGCCAACGTTTTGAGAATAATTTCAGGTCCGATCCCATTAAAATCACCAATAGAAATTGCTACATGCGGAATATTTCTTCTCTTCATACCAACAGAAACTACAGTTTATAAGGAGTAATTAACAGCATCATCGGGTTCCTACTAAAACGAAGTCACCAAAGCCGGTACTTGCTTCAAATACAAAGGTTCGGTCAGAATATTTCCATATTTCACGAGTCTTTCCATGCGGGGGAAAGATGCGTTCTTTTTCATTTGGAGGTCCATACTTGATATAGACCTCACCCTGGTCATTTTCATGCCCCATTGGATTTTCCTGACTCCCAAATTCCTTAAAAGCATAATCGATCCTTCGATAATATTCAGCTATAAGCTCATTGTAAACGGTATTTGGAGTAGGGTCTCTTTGCTCCCAGAACTGCCTGAATTTACGTTCTCTTTCCTCATCGTTTCCTTTCCTCAACTGATTCAATTCATTCTCTGAGAGGATGTATTTAAGCATATCTATGGATATGTTCAGATTGTATAAGCTAGCGGGCATGTCAGGCCAATAAGACCGGAACAGATATCGGGCAAGGGATCTATCTTCTTTGTTCTTGGCAACTGTAAGCAAGTAAAGAGCATTGTCAAATTTAGCTGCAGGAATAGGAACCAAAGCATAAGTAAAGGGATGATCTCCTTGAATCAAATGCAATGATGGGTTCTCGCTCTTATTAAGTTTGATGGTTGAGTTTGTGCGAATATCGCTTTTTTTAAGTGTATAAGTAAACACATTGGATCCTGAAGTTGTGTCATCCCTTGAAATATTCGCGTTATTTATTTTTAAACTATACTCCGCTGAAGAGTCATAATTCGGAATGCGAATCAAAGCATGAAAGTCTTTTCCAAACAAGACATTATTCTCCATATTCATCAGCTTTAGTGATGTAGTGCTGGGAGCTGAGTCGACATCCTTGATCAGGTATACCTCACCGGTATTCTTCTTATTGAGGTCAGGCACCGTGATATTTCTTCGCTGTGTATTCCGATCAGATACTTCTTGCATCATCGAAAGCTGGAGCATAAAATTATATGTACCCGGGGAAAGTTGCATGCTGAGTGCACCGGACGCATATTTTTCTTTGGATTGTGTTTCCTCAAAGTTGGCAGTAAATAAGGTATCTCGCCAGGTATCTCGTGCCACTGAATTTGTGGAAGGCTGCTGACGCCGTTTTAACTCTCCCTCAAAAACTTCAGAATTAAATCGCATTGTAGAATAAAAATCAGCTTCTTCAGGTGTATTGAAATCATTTCCGGATATTCGTTTAAACGGAATAAAATCATTATTAAACCTGAAAATGAACGCAAGGGTTGAGTTCCCGTTTTCTCCCGGAAGTATAATATCGTCTATGAAAATAGTGGGACTCTCAGTACGATTTACCAACTGTGGATAGGAAACTCGCTGGGCGATCAAAGAGCTGGAAATTCCTGCAAAAAGAAGTAAAGCTAAAATTCTTTTACTCATAAAGATCATTTTTTTGAATGAATTAAATCAATATCGGGGTTTACACAATAAATATAATCCCTATTTTCAACGCATCATTTCAAACAAGAGTATTAAGATAAAAAAATCGGTTTATGAGTAACACTTCCGAAAGCGACACCAAAAATTGGCTACATAAGTTAATCGAGGAATTTGGAGAAACTGAAGCTGAGATAAAACTCGGAGGCGGTCAAAAACGCATTGATAAGGAACACGGGAAAGGCAAGTTAACAGCTCGTGAACGTATTGAGCACCTCACAGATAAAGATTCACGGTTTTATGAGCTGGGTCTTTGGGCCGGTTATGAAATGTATGAGGAGCAGGGCGGTTGCCCTTCCGGAGGAGTAGTGACAGGCATCGGTGAGGTAAGTGGCCGAAAATGTATGATCGTTGCTAACGATGCCACTGTTAAAGCCGGAGCATGGTTTCCGATCACCGCTAAGAAAAATTTGAGAGCGCAGGAGATCGCTATTGAGAACCATATTCCTCTCATTTACCTTGTTGACTCAGCCGGTGTCTTTTTACCGATGCAGGATGAGATCTTTCCGGATAAGGACCACTTCGGACGTATGTTCAGAAATAACGCTGTGATCTCTGCTAAAGGAATTCCACAAATAGCTGCGATCATGGGAAGTTGCGTGGCCGGTGGAGCGTATCTGCCAATTATGAGTGATGAAGCATTGATCGTGGATGGAACAGGAAGTGTATTTCTTGCCGGGAGTTACCTCGTTAAGGCAGCCATCGGGGAGGATGTGGATAATGAAACACTGGGCGGTGCTACAACCCATACTGAGATCTCAGGAGTTACAGATTATAAGATGAAAGATGATGAGGAATGCCTTTCCACTATCCGTGATCTAATTGATAAGCTTGGCCCTTTTGATACTGCAGGATTTAATCGAAAGGAACCCAAAGAACCCAAAAGGCCTGCAAGTGATGTATTTGAGATCCTTCCGGAAACACGCAACAGTCCTTATGACATGAACGATCTGCTGGAATGCATTATAGATGAAGACAGCTTTACAGAATTTAAAAAAGGCTACGGCCAGACATTGATCACAGGATATGCCCGCATTGACGGCTGGAGTGTTGGGATTGTAGCTAACCAGCGTACGGTAAACAGAACCAAGCAAGGGGAGATGCAGATCGGTGGAGTGATCTACTCTGATAGTGCCGATAAAGCCGCCCGTTTCATCATGAACTGTAACCAAAAGAAAATACCGCTGATCTTCTTCCAGGATGTAACCGGATTTATGATCGGAAAGCGCAGTGAACATGGTGGCATCATCAAAGACGGGGCAAAAATGGTAAATGCCATGAGCAACAGTACTGTACCTAAGGTTACGATCGTGGTGGGCAACAGTTATGGAGCAGGTAATTACGCAATGTGCGGCAGAGCCTATGACCCCCGGTTCATGTATGCATGGCCCACAGCCAAGATCGCAGTGATGGGAGGGGCTTCAGCTTCCAAGACATTGATGCAGATACAGGTTGCCTCCATGAAGAAAAAAGGGAAAGAGGTAAGTGAAGAATATCAGGAGAGGATCATGAAAGAGATCAGTGATAGATATGATCATCAGACTGATGTCCGGTACGCTGCTTCACGGCTTTGGGTTGATGGCATTATCAATCCGATTGAAACCAGGGAACGCATTTCGAAAGCTATTGAATGTGCTAATTTAAAACCTGAGATCGAGGAGTTTAAAACGGGAGTAATGCAAACCTAAGCGTATTCCAATATTGAAGTGTATAGATAAGGGTACCATAAAGGTGCCCTTTGTTTTCGGGTACTCACACATAACAGTTTTCAACCCATGAATTACGATCTTTATAAGCAAAATAATGTGGTATTTCTTGGGGTGGAGGCGAGTTTTACGCTCATCGACTTCCTGATGTTCTTTTCCAGTTTCTTACTGGGATTTGTATTTGCTCTGTTCTTCCTGATATTCGCATTTGCCGTACTTCAAAAGATCTTTTCTCGCTATGAATTTGAGTTCAATAAAGACGAATATACCGTTAGCAGATACTACCGTTTTTTCAATTACTTTCGGATCCGGCTGCAGACCATAGGATTTGGTGATGTAGATGAGCTCCTGCTCTCCAATTTTGAAAGTGGTAAAGCTCTATTCAGCAAAGGAATGGGGGCAAAGGAATGGTTCACCTTAGACCTGATGACTGATAACGGCTACATTCGTTTGGTGAAATCAGATGAGGAAGAACTCGATCAAATCTACCAACTTTATCAGGAGCTGGAAGAGAAACTAGATATCTATTTTAAATTCCGAATAGAATTCCTCGAAAGTTAAAAAGAAACCCTTAAAACCTAACACCTAAAAACTAAAACCTGTTATCCTGTTTCTTTTGTCCTCCATCTGAGATATGTTCAAGCACTATGATCGCACACACCAAAGCCATAATTTTACGCGTAATTGATTATCAGGAATCAAGTAAGATCCTGACGGTATTGACTGAAGAGCACGGCAAGATCGCGCTTATCGCCAAGGGTACTAAGAAACCTAAAAACAAGCTGGCAGGAATTCTGGAGATCGGTGCTGTTTTGGATGTAGTATACTATTACAAACAATCGAGAGGAGTACAAACTCTTACCGAAGCCTCCGTTCACTATTCCACTGAGAGCTTCCGAAAAGATTTTGAACGGGCAGCAATATTATATTCTACACTTGAGTTATTGAGTCAGCTTTTGCACGAGCATGAGGTCAACGAGCCGATCTTTACCTTTGCACTGAATTTCATCCAATGGCTGGGGGATGCAGAGGAAACCTATCCATCGGTATTCACGTATGTTCAGATCAGGCTGGCCGAAATAACCGGTATTGGTTTGGTGAGTGCATTAACCAGGATTCCTGAAATGGCCTATCTGAATATTTCATCCGGTAACATTTCGGAACAACCTGAAGAGGAATTATCTTATAAATTAACTGAAGCCCAAACCCGATTTATTATTTTGGCTATGTCCGGTAAAAGTAAAAAGATATTTAGTGTAGGATTAGAGAATGGAGAATTGAAGCAACTTGTTCACCATATAGATGTATACTTTAAATATCATATTGAAGGCTATCAGGAACGAAGGTCAGATGCCATTTTTGAACAGATGCTATAGGTAAATACTATGAAAAGGAAAGATCTAATTCTTACAGGGTTATTATTGGTTATGATCGGCATTACAGCCGGGACTTTGATCGCCTTGTACACTATAAACGAAGAGCTGGCCCCCTTGGCTGAAGTCAGAACTACAGAAATAACCCGCAGCAGTGAACCTTTAATTTCTGATGAAGCTTTGGAAGGAGCGGATGCACGCTTTCTTTTTAAAAAGGTCGCCGAGGAAGTAACACCTACTGTTGTTTATATAGAAGCCATAGTCCCAATTGAAGGGGGAGTACCCAATGACGATGAACAAGGTGAGTTTGATAACGAAGACGAAGAAAGCATCTGGGATCGCTTAATGCCACGCCGAGCCAGGACAGTCGGTTCGGGAGTTTTGATCACTTCAGACGGATACATCCTCACAAACAATCATGTGATTGATGGAGCTGTGGATAAAGGTCTCAGAGTGGTTTTAAATGACAAAAGGGAATATCCTGCCAGAGTTGTAGGAGTTGACTCCAGTACTGATCTTGCAGTAATAAAGATCAATGGTTCTGATCTTCCTAAAATAACTGTAGGCGATTCAGAATTCCTTGATGTAGGAGAGTGGGTGCTTGCCATTGGAAACCCATTTCGGTTACGTTCTACGGTAACTGCCGGTATTGTAAGTGCATTAAGCCGGGATGTGCAGATCATTAACGATCAGATGCGTATTGAAAGTTTCATTCAAACTGACGCTGCTATTAATCGTGGAAACAGTGGCGGTGCGTTGGTAAATACAAGTGGACAGTTAGTTGGAATCAATACAGCTATTGCTTCACAAACAGGGACCTATCAAGGTTATGGATTTGCAGTACCAAGTAATCTGGCAATTAAAGTTGCAGAAGACCTTATCGAGTACGGCCGGGTACGCAGGGCTTTGTTGGGAGTTACTATTGCCGGGGTTGACTATGATCGTGCTGTAGAAAAAGGAATGGAAACTGTGCGGGGTGTTGAAATATTAAATGTGTCTGAGAATGGAGCTGCATTTGAATCCGGCATCAGGCCCGGTGATGTAGTGCTTAGGGTCAATGGTATCAAAGTGAATGAGGCGAATCAATTACAGCAACAGGTTGCCGTGTTAAGTCCGGGAGAAACTGTACGGTTAAGCATTCTTAGAGAAGGTGAGATCATTGATAAGGATGTCGCTTTAAAAATTCTGGAGCAGGAATCCATCCCTGAGATATCTTCAAACGAACAACCCGTGATGCCGGAAGAGATCCCTGAAGGGAATAATGATGGAGTGATGTATAAAGAATTTGAGCCGGGATTTCGGATCATGGCATTAGCAACTCCTGAAGATGCCGATAAATTTGATCTTTATGTGGACCGTGTATACAGATATTCAGAAGCGTGGAATCGTGGATTAAGAGCTGATCAACAAATTTTAAAAATAGAAGAAGAAAAGGTTGAAGATCTCTCCGAATTGGAAGAACTTATGCGCCGTAATTTAAATGAAAAAGGATCAGTGACACTTGAGATCGTTAACGAAGAAGGTGCTCGCGGTTTTATAGAAATAAAACAGGATTAGATGCCACGTATTTTTAAAGGATTTATATTAGTATTGATGGTTACAATGGGGTTTTTCGGGTGTTCCGCAACGGAACAAACAGCTGTATCAAGCGAAGGATCTACGGGTATTTATCCGGGGTGGTATATTCACTCCGGGTTTTCGGTAGATTCTCTTTCCTACAATGGTTTTGCAACCGCAGTTTCGTCAGACTCTGTGATTGCCATGGCAAATGCAGAATTACAGGCTAGGGTAAATTTGGAAAGCTATATTGCCAGAAAATTAGAGTCAGTTCGGGAAGAACTTGAAGATCAAGGTTCAGATATTGCCACTGATACCGATTTTATCATTACTCTCAGAAACGCACATGATGCAGTCCAGGAAGAAGCTGTTTCCGGTAATAAATCTGCCAATAAAGAAGAGAATTACTATCGAGGATTTTCTGAGGTTTCTATCACAAAAAATGAGTTAATGGGTCTTCTTGAAGACGGTTTTAGTGGAAAAACACGCTTTTGGAATGCTCTAAAAAATTCAGAAATACTTCCTGATTAATTTTAGCTGACTTGCTCTCCCTGCAATCTTGTTGATGGTAATCCTTGTCATCCTTCTTGTCGAAGTGGTGGTCTGATGTCATAACTACAAAAGTATACGGATAGATTGATCTTATCCTGAAGCATTTATAGAATAGATCTTACCTGGGTATAACCCACCGGTTCAGCATCAGTGAACGGTCTAAGTTAAATATCGGGATAAGTCCGATAGTGAATATTGGCTATGTAATCACTTTTCAGGAAACTATATTTATGCAATTCTACTTTAATTTTAAAAAGTAACATTTACAAAATTTTGATTCCCCTACCTTTATTAAGAGTGAATTAATGCTGTTATTGTTGCCACCTAAATAATTAAAATCAGACTATCTGTTATGAGAAAACAATTACTTTTATTTGCGTTTCTTTTTGCGGGCTTGAGTATGCAGGGTGTGTTTGCCCAAACCACACCGGCCCATGCACTAAAGAACGTAACTATTCACCATACTGATGGCTCAATCACTGAATCGGCCACTGTTGTTTGGCGAAACGGTGTGATCGAAGCCATTGGAACAAACGCAGCCATCCCTTTTGATGCTTTCGAGATCGACGGTGGCGACAGTTTATATGTCTATCCGGGTTTTATCGATGGCTTTTCTACCTTGGGGAGTCCTTCGTTGCCCCGAAGTCAGGATCTGCCTGAATTAGATGATCCCGGAAACCCTCCTTACTATCGATCCGAAGTACAACCCGAAAGAAAACCTTCCGAGCTTTTAACGGAAGACAAGAACTTTGAAGCTTTTATGAAGGCCGGTTTTACTACTGCGGCTTTGTTTCCAAATGGATATATGCTTCCGGGACAAGTTGAAGCTTTCTACCTTTCCTCAAGTCACGATAATGTTGGGCTCATCAAAGGACCGATGGGACTGGCCGGGTCATTTGATACGGCACCAGGTGGATGGGGTAGTGGAGCATATCCATCCACATTAATGGGAGTGATGGCCAAGTTCAGACAGGTCATGTTTGATGCTACTGCTCTACAACAGCATATCAAATATTATGAGCAAAACCCGGAAATGCCGGCGCCTGACAGAGACCGTGTACTGGAAGCGATATTCCCACTTGTGAACAATTCAGCCCCGCTATTTTTTGAAGTTGATTCTAAAGAGCATATTGAAAGACTTTTAAAACTTCAGGATGAATTTGGATTCGATGTGGTCATAGTTTCCGGTAAGGAAGCTTATGCCAAAGCAGACGAACTTAAGCGAAGAAACATTCCTGTTTTAGCCGGTATCGATTTTACTGATATGCCGGAATGGTATGCTGAGCAAAAGAAAGAAAAAGATTCCGATGAAGAGGAAGCTTCAGAAGAAGAGATCTCTGAAGAGGAACAGAATTATCGTGAAAAGCAGCTGGCAGCCTGGAAAGCTGAAGTTACCAACATCAAAAAACTGATGGATGCCGGTGTTTCTGTAGGATTTTCTTCTTCAGGGCTCGAACTAAAAGATCTGTCTGCCAAAATCGAAATATTATTGGAGGAGGGCGGACTTTCGGAGACTAACCTGGTAACCCTTATGAGTGCCAACACGGCTAACATTTTAGGGTTGAACCGAACACATGGGAGTCTTGAAAGTGGCAAAAACGCCAGCTTCTCGGTATTTAACAAGGCTATGACCGAAGAAAAAGCGAAAGTACTTCACAGTATTTCGAATGGCATTATTCACGAATTTAATGGGAATTAAGAAGATGAAGAAACTTTTAACACTATGTATGATCGCAGCTTTTGGACTAACTGCACAAGCGCAGGACAAAGGCTCGGTTCTAATTCAAAATGCAACGGTGATCACTGTAACTAATGGTGATCTGGAAGAAACGGATGTACTGATCCGTGATGGAATTATTCGGGAGATCGGAAAAGATCTCAGAGCTCCCCGTGGAGTTGAAACGGTAGATGCTACCGGCAAATTTGTAATGCCCGGTATCATTGACGCTCACTCACATTTAAATGGAGTAGATATCAATGAAGCGCGAAACCCGGTTACAGCTGAGGTTACCATGGAAGAATCCGTAGATCCCAATGAAGTGGGTATCTATCATGCATTGGCCGGTGGAGCAACTACCATCCACCTGATGCACGGTTCTGCCAACGTAATTGGAGGTCAGGGAGAAACCCTTAAACTTCGTTACGGAGCTTCCCAGGAAGGGATGAAATTTGAGAATGCCAAACGCACGATCAAATTTGCTTTAGGGGAGAATCCTACCCGTGTACACGGACAAGGAAACGGGATACAACCACGAACCCGTATGGGTGTTGAGCAGGTTGTTCGCGGTCATTTCGATGAAGCCCTTGATTACAAACGTAAAAGAGAGGCTTATTTAGAGGCCAAAGCCCAATACGACCGACGAGGTCGTGGTACGCCTCCGGTTCCTGTTGCAGAGAACCTGAGATATGAAGTACTGAATGATATCATTGAAGGTGAGATCTTTGTTCACTGTCACTCTTATCGTTCAGATGAGATTCTGATGCTCATGCGTGTTTTCAATGATTATGGAATTGAGAATTATACCTTTCAGCATGCCAATGAAGCATTTAAAGTAGCGAACGAACTGGCGAAAAATGGAGCGATGACCTCCGTATTTTCTGACTGGTGGGCCTATAAGTTTGAGGTGTACTACTCAACAGCGTACAATGCTTCCATTCTGAATGCGAATGGGGTGGTAAACAGTATCAACAGTGACAATGATCAGTTGCTGAGAACCTTGAATCACGAAGCAGCTAAGGTTTTACGCTACGGTGAGACTTCAGTAAATGACGCTATCAAGATGATCACACTGCATCCTGCAATTCAGTTGGGTATTGATGATCGTGTTGGAAGTATTGAAGAAGGTAAACACGGTGATGTTGTTGTTTGGGACGGACATCCCCTCAGTATCTATAGCAAAGCTGAAATGACCTTCGTGGATGGAACCAAATATTTTGACCTGGCAAATGATCCTGATGACATGCGTATTCAGATCAATCCCGGTGCCGACTTCGATGACGGTTCTAATTTCCGCAAGATCGTGGATAACAGAGATGAAGATGCCTGCATTCAGGATAACTTCATTCTTTTACAGGATCAGGCACAAACACACGCTCATAACTAAACAGGAGACAAAAACATGAAGAAACTCAATATTTTTGCTGTAATTGTTGCTCTGCTGTTTGGTTTAAACGCCACAGCCGAAGCACAGATAACTGAAAAACCCGAATATGGTAAATTTGCCATTACGGGAGCCACTATCCATACCGTTACAAATGGCACCATTGAAAGTGGCGTTATTTTGATCAATGGAAATGAGATCACCTTTGTAGGTGAAAACGCCCGCATCACCAACGAATATACCCGCATTGATGCATCCGGAAAGCATGTCTATCCGGGGTTCATCGACGGATGGACGGGATTAGGCCTGGTAGAGATATCAGCCGTTCCTGTTACCGTTGATAATGCAGAGCTGGGACAATTCAACCCACATATGTATGCCTTTACTGCATTCAACCCGCACAGTGCCGCAGTACCTGTGACCAGGGTAAGTGGTGTTACAACCGTACTTTCTCACCCAAGTTCAGGCAGTATTGCCGGTAAAGCTGCGGTGATGGATCTCTGGGGATATTCTCCGGATTCCATGGCTGTGAAGAAAAGCGGAGCACTGGTTATGGATCTGCCTTCATCGTCCGGTGGTGGCTGGTGGGACAACCGCAGTGAAGCGGAGATCAAAAAGCAGTATGAGGAAAATCTCAAAGAGATCAATGATTTCCTCGATAAAGCTCGCTTTTATGATAAAATGATGAAAGAATACGAGGCTGACCCTTCCGGTAAAACCAAACCGGATCATGATCCAAGGATGGAAGCTATGCGTGAAGTTCTTGCCGGTGATGTTCCTGTGGTAATATCAGTAAATGATGAGCAGGAGATCCTGGATGCCATTGAATGGATCAAAGGTCACGATGACATGAATTTCATCTTTGAAGGCGTTCGGGAAGGATGGCGTGTAGCTGAAGAAATAGCTGAAGCCGGTGTCCCGGTGCTTACAACAACACTGTACACTCCAAGCCGCGACTACGACAACTATCAGCGCCCATACCAAAATCCGGGACTAATGGCTGAAGCAGGTGTAAAAGTGGCTATCGTTTCTGATGACACAGAAAACTCAAGAAATACTCCGTTCGAAGCCGGTTATGCCGCAGCTTACGGAATGGGAGTGGAAGAAGCACTCAAAGCCGTGACCATAAATCCTGCCGAGATGTTTGGCGTAGCTGACAAGATCGGTTCTCTGGAAGCAGGTAAACAAGCTAATCTGTTTATTTCAGATGGAGATCCTTTTGAGCCTATGACCAATATCGAGCATGTCTTCATCAAAGGATTCAAGATCCCGATGGACAGTCGCCATATTCAACTCTATGATGAGTTCCTGGATAGGGATGCAGTTAATGAGTAGTAATTGAGAGTTGAAAGTTGATGGGATGATCTTGTCCTGATCAACTTTAAAGTTTTTATAAACCCCGTGCATTAGCGTGTACGGGGTTTTTTGTTGATATTTAATATTGCTAAACAAAAAAACTGATTGGAGACGATCGGTTTTTTATTATTTTACCGACAGGCAATGATAAATAGGCGAAGTGCAGTGAAGTTCACTTTTAAAGAAGGCGTTATCAAAGATTATTTAATTTCAGTTTTAAGGTGCAGGGCAGTTTTCCTCGGGATTTCCGTTTTCCTCATTTTGGGCATTTTCAACCAACCTTATGCACAGCAAAGGCCCTCACTTCCACCGATGAGCCTTCAGGATATCAGGGCAGAGATCAATGAAATAGAGTCTGCCGAAGATAAGCTCTATCAATATGTGGAAATGAGTAATCGCTATCTGCGTAATGCTCCTGACTCAATGCTTTTAGTCTCCGATGAGATCAGAAATCTTAAAGGGATAGAGGAGCAAAAGAAAGAAGCTTTCTCTCTTTTTATTGCCGCAAGTGCCTGGCGTCTTTTAGATAGTGATTCTGCTTTATATTACCGAAGAAGAGCTTCTGAGAAGCTGAGAAAACTGAATGAACATAATTCATATCTAATGGTGGAGAATCTAAGAGCCACCCAGTTAACTCTTCAGAGAGACTATATCCAGGCCGAATCATTATACTTCAATGCCATTTCTTACCGGGAAAATTTAGAGGAAGAAGTCGAATATCCGGTTCATTATTTTTATGGAAATTTGGGGAATCTGTACGTGAATGTAGGGGCTCATGACTTAGCTATAGATATGTTCGAGAAATTCCTTGAATATGAAGATAATCCGCAAGACCGGTGCAATATTTTAAGTAAGATAAGCACAAGCTTTACTGAATTGGGTGATTTTGAGAAAAGCATTGAGATATTGAGCCCTTGCTTAGAGTATGAAAACCTGGCTCCCCCAATAAAAGCGATTGTGAGGGGGAATTTGGGTCGTAATTATGAAATGAAAGGAGACTCATTACGGGCTTTAGCTTTATTTGAAGATGCTGCTTCGATCACTACAAGATATCGCATTCCCAATATCGGAAGCGGCAACTTAATAAGACTGGGTCATCGATATATGGAAATGGGCAAACTTCAAAAAGCGGATTCAGTAGGACAATTGTTAAATGGTGATCCGTCTAACTTTATGCGACCAAACGAAAGAATCCTTCAAAAGATGATTGGTTTACGTTCCTTAAAAAATGTAAGCGTTTTGCCGCAGATGCCCTCCACAGTAAAGAAATTGAATATGAACTTGATATAAGTGAGGACTTTCAAATACCGGTAAAACTGGAGTTAAGACAAAATCTGTGGTTGATCTATAAAGAGATGGTCAATAACCTTGTCTCTCACTCAAATGCCACCCATGCAGAAATAGTATTTAAGGAAGAGGAAGGAATTATATTTCTCTCGGTTTCCGACAATGGGATTGGTAGTGATGTTGAAAAAGAGAGCAACAGAAACGGGTTAAAGAATATCCGCCAACGTGCAACACTTCTTAAGGGAAAACTGCTCCTGGATAGTGCCCCTCAGAAAGGAACAAAGTGGACGTTGAAAGTCCAGGTCTAAAAAACTGCCTAATCGGGCAGTTACTTTTGGATTATTAATTATTTACTATAGGAAAAAGTCCACATTTAGTGATCAATATTATAATCATAGAAGATAATAAGTACATGCGTGAGGGGTGGAGCACCGTACTTGGTCTTGAAGCCGATCTGAATGTACTAGCGGAATATGAAAGCTGTGAGGATGCTTTCGAAGCAAACAACTTGCCTAAAGCCGATGTCATCCTTCTTGATATTCAGCTTCCCGGAATGCTTGGTACGGAAGGAGTCAGGATCATCAAAGAGAAAAACCCTGATGTTGCCGTGATGATGGTGACCATTCATGATGATGACGAGCGCATCTTTAAAGCACTTAGGAATGGAGCGATAGGGTACTTATCAAAGAAAGTGACTCCCGAAGAACTTATTGACGCTGTTCATGATGCTCACGAAGGTGGTTCCCCGATGAGTCCTAATATTGCCCGCAAGGTTATCAACTCCTTTCAAAGAGTAAATGACTCATCCATTCAACTATCAGATACGGAAATTCAGGTTCTTAAATTATTGGCTGAAGGAAATTCGTATAAAGGGATATCTAAAGAAGTGTATCTGTCGGTGGATGGAGTCAGGTATCATATCCGTAACATTTATAACAAGCTGGAAGTGAGTAATAAAAGTGAAGCAGTTGCAAAGGCATTGCGGGATAAATTGATCTGAAAGTATAAAAACTGATTCTAAAACCGCATATCTATGTAGTGCATTCTTCTCAGATGTTACCGATGATAGAGGCGTATCAGACAAATATGGTTTGGGTTTATAGGGACATACAAATTCAGTAATACAAGTTTATTCTAACCTAAAGAACTGCAAAAGCCTGTCCTTGAAAAGACAGGCTTTTTTATTTGATTTCTTATCTTTGACCCCTGAAAATTCCTTCTTGAAGTTAGATGGAATAACTGCTTAATTCATTTCTGATACTGCTGATATAACCACACAATTATGCAGTGATATTAATCATTAGAATGGGTACAATGATTCAACCTTAAACCTAAAATTGCTAAGCAATAAAAATTTTTACGGGACTTACTTTAATAGGAATACTTTTTTTGGGTTTTTATGCTGAGAATGTAAATGGTGTGTCACCAAATGAAATTATACATTATGGAGCACCAGATGAATTTAAGAATCAATTAGGCACTCCCGTTTTTATACATGTAAAAGATAAGAATGGGGCAAAAAAACCGGCTTTATTAAGCTCAAGCTCTAAAGCAGATTCAGTTTTAAAAAAAGATCAAAAGAAAAAATTAATTCTACTTTATTCCGAAGAGGTAATGGAGAAAAGATAGAGTTAATTGTTACAGTACCAGGAGTACAATCGGGACAGGGACAGAACTGGGATTATAAAGATGTTAAGTGGGTTTTAGGAGAAGGTCACGAACCTTCATTTACCCGTACTAAATTTCATAAAAATCCAAAAAGAGGCTATGAAATTATTTTTGTCTATGAGGAAGGTTTGATTCATGCAGACACGTTGAAAAATAAATTAGAGAAATTGGAAAAGGGTATGTTAGATGATGCAGAAGCCGAAGAGCTCCGGAAACATTTAAGAACACATGTACAAGGCCACATTTGTGATCCTCTTGATCCAAATTGCGGAGGAAGCGGTTAATTAAGTTGCTAGCTAAATTTTTTAATCTCTTAATTTTATTATTACCTCTGTCTATACCGGTGGCTGGGCAGGGGTTTTCATTTCATTTCTATTATCCGCCCGAAGAATACGGTGGCCATGTACAAAACTGGACAGCAGAACAAGATACTAACGGGTTTATATATTTTGGCAACGGTGACGGCCTGCTGATTTTTGATGGAATTGACTGGAAAAATATACACATTGGTGAAACTGGACGAGGCACCTCCATATACTCAAGTACTGATGGACGGGTATATGTTAGCGGTCAATCAGATTTTGGATTTATAAAACCGGACTCTGTAAACAATATAGAATACCATTCTCTTTCAAAAGAATACGGGAAAAGAGCACTCCCTCAGTTTGAAACCCATGAATGGAATAATGCCATCTATTTTCGACATTTAGATGGTATCAACAAGTACGATGATGATGAATTGCGGAGTTTTCCAATACCTGATGACACTCTTTTTGGATACTCAGTAATTGCGGGCGATTCTTTGATTTTAGGCTCGCGGAAAGGGATGGTGAGTTTTAACCAAAAAGAGGTTTTTAAAAGGATAAAAGGCTCTTCTTTTTTAAAGGGAGATGTGATATATGTCGCTTTTCAAAAAGATGAAAAAGAATACTTGTTTGGAAGCAGTCAAAATTTACTTTTCACATACGATGGGAATACATTTCAAAAATTTGAAACGAAAGCGGATCAATATTTACAAGAAAATCAGATTTATGACGGGATAAAAATCCATGAAGACCTATTTGCTTTTGCTACTTTGTATGGAGGAGTGGTTTTTATTGATGGGGAAGGAGAAATGGTTAAAATTTTTAATGAGAATACCGGGTTGGCCAACAACATGGTGTACGATCTTTATCTTGATAAAGAAAAAAACCTCTGGATTGGCTTACAAAAAGGCATACAAAAACTTCTTATTACCGACAATCTGATACACTATGGAGAGCATTCGGGTTTAAATGATGTAGTGCTAAATATTTCTTTCTCAGAAAATTATACTTGGGTGCATACTATTTTCGGGCTGTTCGTGAGCCGTTACCTCGAGCAAGAAAAGGTTATTCTTTTTGACCCTGTTGATTTTGAACCCTCTATCACATCTTTAATAACCTGGAGAAACAGGTCTTATATTTTGGCTGAGGATGGTTTATATCAAACCTCTGATAATCAAATTGGTGACAGAATTCTGGATTTTCCACATATGGTTCAGGTGGAAGAGGCTGGGGATGATCAGCTTCAATTCTTAACCCCCGAAAGAATCATTGCATACAAAGGGGCAACGGTTTCTACAAGCCCAGTAAATATTGATATTAATTTCAGCCAAGCAATGAGATGGAAAGAAGAGCTATATATTAGAAACAAATCAAATGGGTTATACAAAGTTTTAAAAGAAAGAATCGTCCAATTTCCTGTTGAGAATGACCAAGATTTAGGCATTTCATTCTTTAATACGATGGGTATCATTGAAAATAGTCTTTTTGTTGGAACAGAAGGTGAGGGAGAAAATGGCGGACTTTATGTTTTACAGGAAGAAAATAACCGGCTATCACGTAATCATCTTTTTGATAAAAACACAAACCTGAATGGTCGTCAGGTTATGAGTTTTAGCCAGTGTTCGGAAAGTCAAATTTGGTTCTATGCCAATAAAAAAATAATCAAGCTTGTTAAAATTGAGGGCGTATGGACGCCCGATGATTCATCTTTTGGATTAATAAAGAATGAAAGCACTTCTGATACAATAGAAGGAATAAAATGTATGGGAGATAGTGTTTGGTTCTGGGGAACTAAAGGGATTTTTTATCTTAAAAATCCTGATTTTACTTACAATAGTAAATTTAAATCCAACATTACCTCTGTTTTCATTGACCGAGATTCTCTGGTTTTTGGAGGATATGGGAAACCAAAATCTGAGTTAATATTCCCCTACAAAGACAACGAGCTTCGTTTCACCTATGCAGCTGCAAGTTATATTGACCCCGATCGCAATCGATGTCAGGTAAAATTGGAAGGCTTTGACCAGAATTGGAGTAACTGGACTTCCGAAACTCAAAAGGATTATACCAACATCCCAGAAGGAGAGTATTCGTTTTTGATACGAAGCAAGAATGTGTATGATGTGGAAGGGAGCACTGCATCGATTTCATTCAGTATTCTCCCACCATGGTATCGCACGTGGTGGGCATATTTACTCTATACAGTTACTATAGCTGGTATCTTATATACTGCTTACAAGATCAGGGTAAACCAGTTGTTGAGGGTTGAGCGTATTCGAAATGATATTGCCATTGACCTCCATGATGAGGTAAGTGCCACTCTCAGCAGCATCAGTTATTTTGCAGAGGCCATTCAAAGTGATAAGGTTAAAAAAGATAAAGACCGTTTTGTGAAGCTTATCGCTAACAGTGCCGGAGATGCAAAAGAAAAGATCACCGATATCGTTTGGGCTATCAATCCTGAACATGACGACTGGCAGGCTTTTCTGTCAAAATGCAGGAGATATGCTTCTGATCTTTTGGAAAGCAAAGGCATAAAATACAGTCTTAAGATCGATGAATATATTCCCGGAAAACTGGATATGCAGCTCCGTCAGCATTTATGGTTGATCTTCAAAGAGATGGTGACCAATGCCGCCCGTCACTCTGACGCAAAACAGTTGGATGTGATCATGAATTATGAAGACGGAGTACTGAAATTGGTGGTTCAGGATGATGGAAAAGGGATGAACATCGATAAAGTTAAAAAAGGAAATGGTTTGGTAAATATCCAAAAGAGGGTTGATCTGATTGAGGGAGAAATCACCCTTAAAACCTCTGAAGGATTTGGTACCCGCTGGATTCTAAAAGTCTCGGTTTAAATAAAAACCACATTGTTATGCAGTGCTATTTTCTGCATAAGCACATAGATTTAAACATCTAATCTAAATCGCAAAATGGATCACGTGATAAAAATAGGCATAGTAGAAGATAATGAGTATATGAGAGAAGGATGGGAGACTTTCATTGAGCATGAGGATGACCTTTCAGTGATAGGTAGTTTTGGGTCCTGTGAAGAAGCGTTCGAGTCGACAGCCATTAACAGAGTTGATCTTATGATCATGGATATTGGGTTGCCGGGTATGACCGGCATAGAGGGGGTTAAGTATATGCGTGAACATCACCCGGATGTGAATATCATAATGGCAACCATACACGATGACGATGATCATATTTTCGATGCTTTGAAAGCCGGTGCAGTTGGTTATCTCATGAAAAAAGTAACTCCGGACGAATTGGTTGAAGCAATTAGGAATGCGCACGAAGGTGGCTCACCTATCACACCGAATATTGCCCGCAAGATCATTTCAACTTTTCAGCAGGCAGCAGATATGGAAGAAGAACTCTCAGAACGGGAGATCCAGATCTTAAATCAACTATCCACAGGCCGGTCTTATGCTGCCATAGGGAAAGAGATCTATCTGTCAGTGGATGGAGTCCGCCATCATATTCGGAATATTTATCAAAAACTGGAGGTTCACAGCCGCTCAGAGGCTATTGCAAAAGGAATCAATAAAAAAATTATCCGCCCAAATGATTGACAGATCATATATCAAGACCACATAATCATGCGGTTCATTTCTAAATAGCCTTTTTTAGTTTTTTAAAACATTAGTCCTTCCAAGACTAAACTAACCTAATACACCAAAACCCTGCTTTTTGATAAAAGCAGGGTTTTTTTATTTCACATGCAGTGAAAATATCCCGATATTCAGCGCGAATTTCAGTTGTATCAAATAAGCAGTTTTTATGAAAGAGTTTATCCGAATTGCATCAGGTCAGGGTTTTTGGGGCGATCTTCCAAATGCTCCGGTTAATCAGGCTAAAAAAGGGCCCATTGATTACCTTGTTATGGATTATCTGGCTGAAGTAACAATGTCCATTATGCAGAAACAAAGAATGCGAAATCCGGATTGGGGATATGCCAGGGATTTTGTGAATGTTGTGGAACAGGTGTTGCCCGAGATCAAAAATGATGGTATCAAGGTTATAAGCAATGCCGGAGGGGTGAACCCAAATGCTTGTAAAGATGAGATCCTTAAAGTTGCAAAAGAGAAAGGATATACGGGACTCAAGGTAGCTGTGGTAGACGGGGATGATATACTGGATCAGATTGATGAGCTTATTGCTGATGGGCATGAGCTTAAGAACATGGATAATGGCCGACCGATCTCAACCATCAAAGACCAGCTATTGAGTGCCAATGTATATTTTGGATGTCAGCCTATAGTTGAGGCATTGGCAAAAGGTGCGGATGTGATCATTACCGGACGAGTTACAGATACCGGTCTTACCCTCGCCCCCATGATCCACGAGTTTGGCTGGGAATTGGATGATTTTGACAAGATGGCGGTAGGAACAATTGCAGGCCATATCCTTGAATGTGGAGCACAATCCTCAGGCGGTAACTTCACGGACTGGGAAAAGGTTGAAGACTTTACAGATATAGGCTTCCCTATCGTACAGGCATATCCTGACGGTGATTTTTTTGTTACTAAACATGAGGGAACCGGTGGGCTTGTAAGTGCGATGACGGTAAAAGAGCAATTACTTTATGAAATTGGGGATCCGGCAGAGTATATCACTCCGGACGTGATAGCAGATTTTACATCCATAAAAGTGGAAGAGACTGAAAAGAACAAAGTTAAAGTAACCGGAATTAAAGGCCATCCTGATACACCGACTTATAAAGTTTCAGCAAGCTATAATGACGGGTATAAATTATCGGCAACGCTTGTTTACTGTTGGCCTGATGCACTAAAGAAAGCTGTAAAGGGTGCAGAGATCTTAGAGAAAAGGGCAGAAAATCTTGGGCTTCAATTCAATGAGTTCAACAAAGAATACATCGGTTACAATGGTAATTCGGAACAGCCGGTTACGGAGGAAGCTCTGAATACTGAATTTGATGAAATTCAGATGAGGATTTCAGTATCTGGAGAACGTAAAAACGATTTAAATCGCTTTGGGATGGAAATTGCACCTCTTATCTTAACCGGTCCAAGTGGAGTAACAGGCTTTGCCGGGGGGCGTCCAAAAGCAAGTGATGTAGTGGCTTACTGGCCTGCCTTATTGGATAAAGAGGCTGTCACACCAAGAGTTACCGTTTTTGAAATAGATTAAATATAACCGCCGATAATTTTTTTAACGGCAAAATACAGATGAATATGAAGATCGCAGTTATTGGAGCAGGAATTTCAGGTTTGGCAGCAGGACGTGAATTAGTAAAAGCTGGACACGAAGTTGTCGTTTTTGAAAAAAGTGGTGGTTACGGAGGCCGTTTAGCTACCCGGTATGCGGGTAAAGGAAATGAGCAAAAGCTTGACCATGGGGTTCCTTACTTCACAGCCACATCAGATGAGTTTAAAGAGCTTGTTGCTGAGTTAACATCCAAAGGGATCTTGAGTACCTGGAGTGGAACTTTTGTACACCGAAATGAAAGCGGTGAAATATCTGAAGTAACTCCTGATTCTGAATATTACTTTGCAAAAGAAGGAATGAATTCTATTGGTAAGTATATTGGTCGAAATCTTGATATTCGCCTTAATGAGAAAGTGGGAGGGTTGACACACATTGGTGAAAACCGAAGAAAGAAGAAAAGCTGGATGCTGAATTTCCCCACTGCGTTAACCGAAAGTGCAGACGCCGTTGTGATCTCAGCCCCGGCTCGTCAAGCTTATGCCTTGCTCAATACCACAATCGATGAGATAGAAACATTGAAAATGGTTCGTGAAATAGACGAGGTGGAATATGAGTCTCAGTTTACACTTCTCACAGGTTATTCCGGAGTACAAATGCCGGATTGGAATGCTTTGGAATGTGATGATGATATCATTGAATGGATATCAAATGAATCCACTAAAAGAGAATCTGGCAAGAATACCTTAGTAATTCATACAACTTCTGAATTTGCTAAAATGAACATGAACTCTGATCGTCAAAAAGTTGAAGATCTTATTGCAGATCGGCTTATAACGATACTGGGGGGATGGGCCGGACTTCCGGAATGGCAACAGCTTCACTTCTGGAGATACAGTCGAGTTAAGAATCCTCTGCCGCACGATTTTATGGAGATACGAGGAAACGACACTCCGCTTGCTTTGGTTGGTGGTTATATAAATGGCAACACCGTTGAATCGGCATACCTTTCAGGATTAAAGCTCGGAAAACACTGGGCTGAACAATTCGCTGACTAAAAAATAACATTAAGCCAACTAACCGGAATAGGTTTGGGCGCTCTAAAAGAACTCAATAAATACCTCAAGAAGTATAAAGGCACGATGATACTCGGAGCCCTTTTCTTGACGGCTTCCAATTTCTTCCTCGTTTGGATACCGGTGCTTATACGTCGTACCATGGATGAAGTGGAATCCCTCGAGGGAAGGGGGTTTGAAGTCCCATCCAGTATTGTTCAAACACTTTTTTCTACAGAAGCTTCTAAGATTCTGGCTACCAATTCTTTGATACTAATTGGAACAGTAATGTTGTATGGAGTCCTGTTATTTGCTACACGTCAAACCCTGATAGTGACATCTCGGAAGGTAGAGTTTGATATCCGGAATGATATTGTGAAGAAATTAATGAATTTGTCCCAGCGCTATTTTGCTGAAAATTCATCCGGAGAAACCTATGTAAGGGCTACTGAAGATGTTGGCAAGGTACGTGATTACTATGGGCCGGTTATTATGTACAGTATCAATACCGTAACACGTGCCGGTTTCGTACTTACCATGATGTTTTTTGTTAACCCTGAACTAACCTTTTGGGCGCTTATTCCCCTTCCTTTCATTTCTGTATTTGCTTATTGGATAACCGGATTTATACATCGGCATTCAACCATTATTCAGGAGCAATATTCTTCCATGGCAGGTCGCGCAAAAGAGACCTTTTCAGCTATACGTTTGATCAAAGCCTACAATCGCATCGACCATGAGCAGCAGCTTTTTGAAAATGAAAGTGAGGATTACCGGAAAAAGAAACTGCGGCTTGATATGATCGAATCCTTGTTTCATCCTGCTCTCAACTTCCTTATTGGGTTGTCATTACTGATTGTGGTGTGGAAAGGAGGAGAGATGGTGATAGAAGGAACTATCACAGTAGGTAACATTGCAGAATTTCTGATCTATGTTGCATACCTGACCTGGCCTGTAGCTGCTTTGGGTTACACGACTAATCGATTTCAGCGATCACTTGCCTCATGGAATAGAATTCAGGAATTAATGAACGAACCGATCGAGATCAAAGATGCTGAAGGCAAAGTAGATCAAGAAGTGAAGGGACATTTAGAATTTAAGGATGTAGGTTTTCATTATCCCGGTTCAGACGAAATGGTTCTCAAGAATATATCGTTTGAGATAAATCCAGGTGAGAATATCGCTATTGTAGGAAGAACAGGTTCAGGGAAATCAACACTGGTGCAATTAATCCCCAGGTTATTTGACCCAACGGAAGGAGAGATATTATTGGATGGTGAAAACCTAAAAAAATGGTCTCTTTCAAGAATTAGGGATGCAATCGGTTTTGTCCCTCAGGAAACCTTTTTATTTTCAGATACCATAGGTGATAATATCGCATTTGGTGTTGAGGATGCTTCACAAGGATTAATAGAAGCGGCAGCAGAGAAGGCTCAGGTAAAAGAGAATATTTTGGATTTTGAGAAAAAATTTAAGACTATGCTTGGAGAGCGGGGTATTACCTTATCAGGTGGACAAAAGCAAAGGACAGCAATAGCGAGAGCCCTGATCAAAGCCCCCAAGATCTTAATATTTGATGACTCTTTGAGTGCAGTGGATACAAAAACGGAAGACGCGATCTTAAAACATTTACGACAAGAGTTAAGCGGAAGAACAACCATTATGATCAGTCATCGCATTTCCACAATTAAAGACGCTGACAAAATCTACTATATAGAAGAAGGACAGATTGTAGAGACAGGTACCCATGAAGCTTTATTGGCTAAAGATGGCAGATATACAGCCATGTATAACAAACAAATATTAGAACAAGAATTGGCAGAAATATAAATAAACCGGGGCCACTTGTATGAAAGCAACGCCCCAAATAAAACATACATTACGGGAGATAGAACAATGATTGTAGTACCTTTAGGAGTGGCATCAGCAACCCCAACAGCCGTCAGGCATTTACCCTCAGTTGCATTATGGAGAGAAGGAAGTGTGTTTCTTTTCGATTGCGGGGAAAATGCACAAATGCGCATGTTGCAAGCCGGTATCAAGAGATCAAAGATCGAAGCAATTTTTATCACACATTTTGATGTGGACCACTATTCAGGATTACTTGGATTACTGGCCACACTTCAGCTTCAACGCAGAGAAAAACCATTACACATTGTTGGTCCGAAAGGAATCAAGGACTTTGTAGAATGGAATTTAAAATTTGCGGATATAGATGCTAATTATGAGATCACTTTTCATGAGATCGCAGAAGATATTGAATCGGACGTGGTGCATGATGAAGATGAATATTATGTAGAAGCCCGACCGCTAAAACATACCAAATTCTGTGTTGGATATCGGTTTCAGGAAAAGGATAAACCCGGAAAAGTTGATGCTGAAAAGGCTGAGAAAATGGGTATATCCAAAGACGAAGAGTTTAAAGAGTTAAAAGCCGGAAATGATGTAACGCTTGATGATGGCAGTGTTGTTAAATCATCAGATATAGTAGGCCACCCTCGTCCAGGAGACAGCTTTGCTTACGTTACTGATACAGAGTACACTCCGAATGCCGTTAAACTGGCGATGAATACCAACATCCTTTATCATGAAGCCACTTTTGGTAAAGATCTGAATGATAAAGCAGGTGAAACAGGACATTCTTCTACTGTAGATGCTGCACGTGTGGCAACGGAAGCCCAAACCAAACTTTTGGTGATCGGGCATTTCTCAGCTCGTTACACCAATGAGCATGATCTACTGAAAGAAGCCCGTGAAGGATTTTATCCTGCCTGGCTTGCTAACGAACTCCGACCTATTTTCACGGATCCAATGCACGAGCGTGGTATTATCACTCCGAAGGTTGAGATCAACGAGATCGATAAGAAATCCGGAGGAAGTAATTATAAGGGCAAAAAGAATTACAAGAGTGGCGGCAAGAAGAATTTCAGAAGCCGTAAAGGCGGAAGCTCCAGCCGTGGAAGAAGCAGTTCCCGAAGCAGCAGTAGCAGTAGTCGGGGGCGAAGCAGCAGTTCCAGCAGTTCAAAAAGGACTGACAGCCGGGGTAAAAGCGATAATTACAAAAGAAAAACCTATGGAAGCAGCACCTACAGTGCTAACATAAAAGATAAAAAAGACGATTCTGACTCAAGTTCACCCCGAAAGATCACTCCAAGATCTTCGTATGATGATTTTGACAGATTCTAAGCAAACAATTAAGTGAGCAACAAACAAGATTCCAAAGCCGTCGATACCACCCTGATTCGGCGGCTTTATTTTTTCCTAAAACCCTACCGATGGTTCGTTCTATTAGCCATCGGTCTTACTCTGTCGGCATCCTATTTAGGCACGATACGCCCAAAACTTACCCAGATCGCAGTTGATGAGTACATTGCTGTAGATGATTTTGAGGGTCTTTGGTGGATCATAACCTTGTTGGGAGGGGCCTTACTCGGTGAATTTATTTTACTGGTTTTTAACACTTATATAACCAGGTGGTTTGGACAGAACGCACTTTATTCACTGAGGAATACTGTCTTTAAAAAGATCCAGACACTGAATGTTCAGTTCTTCGATAAAAATCCCATAGGCCGGCTTATTACCAGAACCACAAGTGATATAGAAGCCCTAAGTGAATTATTATCCGATGGGGTCGTTGCGATAACGGGTGATCTGTTTCGCATAATATTTATCCTCTACTTTATGTTTAGCATGAATTGGGAGCTGAGTATAGTCACCCTTACTGTATTGCCTATCTTATTCTATGCCACATTTTGGTTCAAGGCCAAAGTCAGAGCCACATTTCTTGAAGTGAGGGATAAGATCGCCCAGTTGAATTCCTTTGTGCAGGAACACATAAACGGGATGGATGTGGTTCAGCTTTTTAACAGGGAAGAGAAACAACGAGAGAAGTTTGAAAAGATCAATGCCGGACACCGAGATGCCTACATCGAGACGATCTTCTACTTCGCAATTTTCTGGCCCATCGTTGAAGTAACTGCAAGTTTGGCTATGGCGCTCATTGTGTGGTATGGTGGAGCAAGAGCTCTAATGGATGGGGTAACTTTTGGTGTATTGCTGGCCTTTATACAATATGCCCGTCAGTTTTTCCGCCCAATTCAAGGTTTGTCGGAAAAGTTCAACACTCTTCAATCTGCTTTAGCATCATCAGAACGTATTTTTGGAGTGTTAGATACTAAAACAAAAGTTCTGGAAAAAGATAACCCTACAGCGATCAAAGACCCAAAAGGAAAGATCGAATTCGAAAATGTATGGTTTAAGTACAATCAAGATGAAGACTATGTGTTGAAAGATGTTTCTTTTACTGCTGAACCCGGAGAGGATATAGCCATTGTTGGGGCAACAGGGGCAGGTAAAACAACGATCATAAATATCCTTATGCGTTTTTATGATATAGAGAAAGGCAGTGTAAAGATCGATGGAGTTGATATAAGAGATCTTTCACTTTATGATCTTCGTTCTCATTTTGGCTTGGTGCTGCAGGATAATGCCTTATTCTCCGGTTCCATCCTTGACAATATTACACTTGGACATCCTGATATTACCAGAGAGCAAGTGATCGAAGCTGCGCACAAAGTAGAGGCGCACAGGTTCATTGAGAAACTTCCCGAAACTTATGACTATGTTCTTCAGGAAAGAGGAGCATCACTGTCTATGGGACAGCGTCAGCTCATCTGTTTTGTAAGGGCCTTAGTTTACAACCCTGAGATTCTGATCCTTGATGAAGCTACTTCAAGTGTTGATTCTGAAACTGAATCTTTGGTAACGGAATCAAGTCGTCTAATGATGGAAGGTAGAACTTCAATTGTTGTTGCACATCGGCTTTCGACCATTCAACATGCAGACAGGATCCTGGTGATGCACAAAGGGGAGATCCGGGAATCAGGAAGTCATCAAGAGCTTGTGCTTCAGGAAAACGGGCTTTATAAAAAGCTATACGAATTGCAATATAAAGACCAGCTGGTTGCTAAATAATTTCTTTTATATGTTGCTTGAAACCTAAAATTTCAATCATTTTAGAGAAAGGCAGTCAAGTAATTTTTTAACAAATGAATTCGTATTTTCAGTGAATCAAAACAGGAGAATATCATGGCTGATAGAAAGAAAAAATCTACTACAAAAAAAGACATTGAAGAAACCATTTACGATACCACCGAGAAACTTCAGGATAAAGCTGAAGAGACTTATGATGTATTGTTGGATCGTTTGAAATATGAACGGGATGGTTTGGAACGAGAGCTAAAGCATGAGTATCGAAATGCACGTCGCTACGTACGCGCTCATCCTGAACAAGGCTTGGGAATAGCTTTTGTAGCCGGATTAGTGCTCGGCGCCTTGTTGACAAGAAAATAAAAAATTTAAAATCTACAGATGGCAATAAATACAGATCACCTACAGGAACTCTATGAGCGAATTGACGCGCTCAGGAGGTACCTTTGACTACGACAAAAGAAAAGTACGCATAATAGAACTTACCGAACAAACGCAAGACCCCGAATTCTGGAACGATCCTGCTAAAGCTCAGGCGATCATGAAAGAGCTGGATCATGAGAAAAGTCTGGTTGAGGGATGGGATAATCTCGACTCTTTGCGCGAGAGCATCAACGTATATCTCGAATTTCAGGAAATGGGAGAAGATGTAGAATCCGACCTCGACGCTGAATACAAAAAGCTCGAAAAAGCTCTGGAGGAAATGGAACTCCGTAATATGCTCAGCGGTCCTGATGATCACAGGGATGCAATCGTTAACTTCAACCCCGGAGCAGGAGGAACAGAAAGTCAGGATTGGGCTGAGATGTTGTATAGGATGCACACCCGATGGGCTGAGAAGGCCGGATTTAAGATTTCCGTTGTGGATTACCAGGATGGTGATGTAGCAGGACTCAAGAGTGCCACTATAGAAGTTCAGGGAGATAATGCGTATGGATTTCTTAAAGCAGAGAGTGGAGTGCATCGTCTTGTCCGGGTTTCACCATTCGATAGCAACGCTCGTCGCCATACCTCTTTTTGCTCCGTTTTTGTAGCCCCGCTTATTGATGATACCATTGAAGTAAATATCAATGAAAGTGAAGTTGAACTACAGCGATTCCACTCTAGTGGAGCAGGCGGACAGAATGTGAACAAAGTGGAAACGGCCGTCCGACTCATCTGGGAAGATGAGCTGTCGGATGGACGAAAGGAACGGGTTGTGGCTGAATGTCAGCAGGAGCGGTCGCAGTTACAGAATCGTGAAAAAGCAATGGTATTGCTAAAATCACGGATCTATGAACTTGAAAAAGAAATTCAGGAAGCTGAAAAAGCTAAGCTGGAAGGTTCTAAAAGTAAAAACGAATGGGGCTCACAAATACGTAGCTATGTATTTGATGACCAACGTGTTAAAGACCATCGTACCAACTACGAAACAAGTGATGTAAGCGGGGTGATGGACGGAGACCTCGATGAATTCATAAAAGCATATCTGCTTCAGGATGCCGAAGTTTAATCAGTACAAAACTTTCCCATGATCAAGGTTGGAGTTACAGGCGGAATTGGCTCAGGTAAAACCACACTCTGTAAAGAATGGGAGCAAATGGGTGCTTATATACTCTATGCGGATGATCTTGCTAAAAAATTGATGAATGAAAATGATGAGCTAAGATCTAAGATCATAAAGGTTTTTGGAGAGCAATCTTATGATGCATCCGGTAATTTAGATCGATCATATCTAGCCGGTCAAGCCTTTGAAAAAGGCAGGGTAGAAGAGTTGAATGAATTGGTACACCCTGTGTTATGGGAGAATACAAAGCTTATCGAAGAAGAGAAGAAAAGAGAGGGGGTGAAAGTTTTTGTTAAAGAGGCAGCCATCTTATTAAATAACGGACGCCCAAAAGATCTTGATTATGTAGTGCTTCTGCTGGCTGATGAAGAAAACCGTATAGATCGGACCAAAGACAGAGACCGGACTTCAGAAAAACAGATTCGGAATAGAATTTCAAAACAACCTGATTTTAATGAGCTTATTCATTTGGCAGATTTCGTTATTACAAATGACGGTACTTTAAAAGAACTTAAAAACAAATCCCAGCAACTCTTTAAAAAGATCATAGAGCAAACCTGATAAATAGAAAAGGAAAAGATTTTGACCCTCAAACATCTTTATATTATCAAAAAAGCGCTTCCAAAACATAAAACTTGATATGCTGAGTAAAAAAGAATCTAGACTGGAAACCTTAGAAGAATACATTATTCAAAACCAAAACAGGTTTCCCGGAGCTACAGGTGAGCTGTCACAGCTACTTCGAGATATCGGTTTAGCAGCCAAGATCATTTCCAGAGAGGTTAATAAAGCAGGAATTACCAATATACTCGGTTTTGACGGCTCCACAAATATACACGGGGAAGCTGTTAAGAAGTTAGATCTCTTTGCTGATCAACAGCTTATCTCAGCCTTAGACCGTTCACTTATTACATGTATGGTTATCTCCGAGGAAAATGACGGGATCGTAAGGATGAGCAGCAAGAACGGTAAGTATATCGTCTACTTAGATCCGCTTGATGGTTCTTCCAATATCGATGTGAATGTTTCAATTGGAAGTATTTTCTCAGTTTATATGAGGGAGCCCCGTTACGATTCTGCACTCAGGGAATCCGATGCTTTACAGCCCGGTGTTCGTCAGGTCGCTGCCGGTTATGTGTTATATGGTTCCAGTACCATATTAGCTTACACTACAGGTTTAGGCGTTTCACTATTTACTTTGGATCCAAGCATCGGTGAATTCATTTTGAGTGACCGGATGATAAAAATGCCGGATTATGGAAATATTTATAGCATCAATGAAGGGAGTTATAATTCCTGGGATCTTGGGCTTAAGCAATATATTAAATACTGTCAGGAGGAAGATCAAGAATCAGGAAGGCCCTATTCTGCGAGATACATTGGATCTATGGTAGCTGATATTCATCGCACACTGATAAAAGGGGGTATATTCATTTACCCACACAGTAACAGATATCCGAATGGTAAATTACGATTGATGTATGAATGTAACCCATTGAGTTTTATCATAGAACAGGCAGGGGGTATGGCGACTGATGGCGAAAAACGGATCATGGAACTTGAACCCACAAAAATTCATCAACAAACTCCTATCTATATAGGCTCTAAAAAGAATGTAGAAGATGTCATGAAATTCCTGAAAGAGTATAAATCAGTACCTCAGGAATAATAATTTTCTAAAATCGGACTCTCATTCCTTCCCGGATATCATTTGAGACGGCATAACCTGCATTTGTTTCTACCACATATTGAGCCGGGCCATCTGAAAATAACTGCTTACTGTTAAAAGGTGCTGCACTGTGATGAATACGAATGATCACACTGTCGGCATTTACAAACATGATATCAAGAGGCAGGGGAGTATTTGCCATGTAGAAACTAAGTTCCTCCTCTGTGGGAAAGATAAACAGCATACCTGCATCAGCTGGTAATTCAGTAACATCCATCAATCCCTGATTTCGTTCCTGCTGATCATCGGCAACGGCTACAGTAATTTTCGAAATTTCTTCATTATCCTGATCCAGAAAAGTCACTTCTTCTGTTAGCTCAAGCTGTCTTCCCTTTTTTTGTTCAGACTGACCTTCGGACTTTTTATCCTGACAGGATATAAAAAGACAGATAATTAGCATACTTCTAAAAACTGCAATAAAAATAGATTTCATAAGATCTGGGTTGAGGGTATATGAATACGAGATCCTTTAAGTTTGATGATAACTCTAAATTAAGCCAAAAGTTCTTAACCAAAAAATGAATCTGCTTTCAATCCTTTTGTTTCATTGAAATTTAGACGAAATAGAGCTACCTTTGAAAGGCAGTGAGCGTCGGAAGGCACTCGCTTTTTTTTGTTTCAGAATTTGGTGTAAATGCAAATAGATATCATACAAAATATTAAAGACTTAGCGGAACCGCTTGCCGCAGAACACGATCTCTTTGTTGTAGATGTGGAACTGAAAACGGGAGGCGGGCAGAATGAAGTTTGGGTGTTACTTGATAATGAAGACGGTGGTGTGAACATAGATCACTGTTCCAATATCAGCAAAGAACTCGGTTTTTTGATCGAGGCTCATGAGCTTTTTGATAACAAATACAGACTGAATGTTTCATCGCCCGGATTAAGTCGCCCATTGAGTGATAAAAGGCAATACAAGAAAAATGAAGGTCGAGTTGCTACCATCAAATTCAAAAATGAAGCCGGTGAATATAAAAAAATTGAAGGTGTCATCACCGGTATTATGGAAGATAACGTTGCTATAACAGATGAAGAGGAAGTTGAAACAGAGATTCCTTTTGAAGCAATCGTTGAAACCAAAATCATCCCCGTAATTTAATTAAGCTAAACTGATGCAGAACGAATTATCAAAACAGATTATCTCCTCATTTGCTGAGATCGCACATGAGAAAGGCATTGATCGCGATATGCTTCTTTCCATACTGGAAGATGTATTTCGTACTATGATCCGCAAAAAATATGAGTCTGACGAAGCCTTTGAGGTGATCTTGAATGCTGACCGGGGAGAAATCCAGATCCTCCATGTACAGGAAGTGGTTCCTGCCGATGAGCTAACTGATTCGGTTGCGGAGATCACCTTGGAAGATGCTCAGAAAGTAGACCCTGATGCAGAGCTTTATGATGAACTTGCTCAGGAAATCCAGATCACCGATTTCGGCCGTCGTGCTGTTACAATGGCACGTCAGCAGCTGGCTCAGCGTATCCGGGAAATTGAGAAAGACAATATTTATGAAGACTACACCGATCGTGTAGGAGAGATTATTCTCGGTGACGTATATCAGGTTCGTCAGAATAAAGACATCCTTGTTAATCACAACGGTGTAGAGCTGTTGCTTCCCAAAAGTGAGCAGATCTATAAAGATCGCTATCGCAAAGGAGATACCATCCGGGCAGTAGTAACCGGTGTGCATATGCGCAACGGTAACCCGACGGTGATCATCTCAAGAACTTCAGAATTGTTCCTGGAAAGATTATTTGAAAACGAGATTCCCGAAGTATTTGACGGAATCATTGAATTGGTACGGATTGCACGTTCTCCGGGCGACCGATCCAAAGTTGCAGTATTATCTCATGATGAGCGGGTTGATCCGGTTGGTGCCTGCGTGGGAATGAAAGGAATTCGAATTCACGCCATTGTACGTGAATTGCAGAATGAGAACATTGATGTGATCAACTTCACCCCTGATAAAATTGAATTTATTAAAAGGGCACTTCAACCTGCTGAGGTTTTAAAAGTAGAGCTGGATGAAGCTAATAAGCATGCAAATGTGCTTGTGCCGGCCGATGAAGTCTCAAAAGCCATTGGTAAGGGTGGTGTAAATATTCGCTTGGCATCGAAACTAGCCGAGGTTGAAATTGATGTATACCGCGAAGTTGAAGAAGAAGACGATATTGATATTGACGAATTCGAAGTTGATTTCGGAGCAGATGTGATTCAGATGCTGCACGACATCGGTTGTGACACCGCTCGTGCTGTACTGGAATTAAACGCAGATGAATTAGTAAGCAGAACGAACGAACAAATAGATCCCGAGCTGGCAGAGAAGATTATGGGTGTAATTGCATACGAATTTGAGGACGAGGCTTAAATCGGCAATTCCATTTAAAAATTCTTAGTTTAAAAGCTCACATTTAAAACCCATTTATGACGTCTAAAAGACCTAAACCATTATTTAAAGTTGCAGCGGAATTTAATGTTGCCACACAATCTATCGTGGACACATTAAATGACAACGGCTTTGATGCAGCAAATCGTCCTAACTTCAAGATTACGCCTGAAATGTATGTGGCGCTTGATGAAGTTTATGGAGAAGACAAAGCGAAAAGTGCTGATCATGAAAAAGCCCGTGAGGAGTATGAAAGTCGCCGCAGTCAAATGATGAACCAGCGTAACGATAGCGTAACTATCGATAACGTATTGGAACCCATAGAAGACAGCATAGGTTTAGAGCCCGAAGACAAAACTGCTGACCTCGAACCCGAAGATGATGGATCTAAGGATGAAGCAGATTTAGAACCGGAAGCTGATTTGGAACCGGAAGAAGATCAGGAAGAGGACGAAAAAGCTAAAGCTAAGAAGAAAGCGGAGAAAGAAGCCAAAGAAGAGGAAGAGGCTAAGAAGAAAGAAGCAGCAAAGAAAAAGGAAGAAGAAGAGAAAAAGAAAGCCGAGAAGGAAAAAGCGGAAAAAGCGGCTAAAGAAGAGAAAGAGGCCAAAGAAAAAGAAGAAAAAGCTAAGGCCGAAGCTAAAGCCAAGAAAGAGAAATCTAAAGATACTGAAGCTGAAGAAGATTCCGATTCGGACTCCGAAGATGAAGATGTAAAAGACAGCAAAGAAGACGAGGAAGAAGAGGAAATAATCCGTGGAGCAGCCGGTAAGCTCAAAGGAACTAAAGTATTAGGAAAAGCTTCTTTTACTAGTGATATCGCTGATAAGAAGAAACGCAAGACCAGAAAGCGACGTAAAGACCGGAAGGATGACAGCTCATCCAAGAAAGATGACAGCAGTTCAAAATCCAGAAAAACTTCCAAGAAGAAACGGAAGAAGAAAACTGAGATCGATGAGACTGATGTAGACAAGATGATGCGCGAAACCATGAAGAAGATGCAGTCTTCTAAAACCGTGGGTAGTAAGCGTTCAAAACGTCGCCGTGAAAGAAAAGAAGAGCGTGAGGAAGAGCTGCAAAAACAGGCGGAACTTGAAGAACTCGAATCAGATATTGTAGAAACAACCGAGTTTATAACCGCTAACGAATTAGCTGATCTTCTCGATGTAGGTGTAAATGATATTATTTCAGTTTGCATGTCCATTGGTTTAATGATAACGATCAACCAAAGACTGGATGCCGGTACTATTGAACTGGTAGCGGAAGAATTTGGCAAGGAAGTCGAATTTATTGATGCTGAAGAACTTGATGAAGAGCTTACTATCCCGGAGGATGAGGAAGAAGATCTGCATCCACGCGCACCAATTATTACCGTAATGGGACACGTTGATCACGGTAAAACTTCCTTACTTGATTACATCCGTGAAGAGAAAGTAGCAGCCGGTGAGGCCGGTGGTATTACCCAGCACGTTGGTGCATATCAGGTGGTACATAATGATAATGAGATAACATTCCTTGATACCCCTGGTCACGAAGCCTTTACTGCAATGCGTTCTCGTGGTGCTCAGGCAACAGATATTGTAATCCTTGTAGTTGCTGGTGATGATTCAGTAATGCCTCAAACAATAGAGGCCATCAATCACGCTAAAGCGGCCGGAGTACCTATAGTGGTAGCCATCAACAAGATGGATAAAGAAGGTGTAAATCCGGATCGTATCAAAGCTGAGCTTTCTGAGCATGATGTGATCGTTGAGGAATATGGCGGACAGGTTCAGTATGCTGAAGTTTCTGCCCACACAGGACAAGGAATTGAAGACCTGCTCGAGAAAGTATTGATAGAAGCAGAACTTCTGGAACTTAAAGCAAATGCTGATCGCCGTGCTGATGGTGTTGTACTTGAAGCCCGTCTTGATAAAGGAAAAGGAATTGTAGCGAATATCCTTGTTCAGGGTGGTACGCTTGAAGTTGGAGATCCATTTGTGGCCGGCCCATGTTATGGCCGGGTACGTGCAATGGAAAATGACCGTGGTAAACGTATTCAGAAAGCAGGTCCATCAACACCGGTTCAGCTTATGGGATTTGATGACATGCCGCAAGCCGGTGATAAACTTATTGTGGCAGACGACGAGAAAACAGCCAAAGAAGTGGCCAGCGAAAGAATGCAGATCCGCCGTGAGCAAGCTATGCGCTCTACCAAGCACATGACACTGGATGATATTTCTCGCCGACTGGCTCTTGGTGAAGTTTCAGAATTGAATATCATTATCAAAGCTGATGTGGATGGTTCCATAGAGGCTCTTTCCGGTTCACTCCAGAAATTAGGTACCGATGAGGTTTCAGTAAATATTATTCACACCGGAGCAGGTGCCATTTCTGAATCTGATGTATTGTTAGCTTCTGCTTCAGACGCTATCATAATTGGTTTCCAGGTTAGACCAACAGCTCAAGCTCGTAAGCTTGCCGAAGAAGAAGAGATTGATATCAGACTCTTTAGTGTAATTTACGATGCGGTTGATGAGGTTCGGGATGCTCTCGAAGGGCTACTCTCACCGGAGATCAAAGAGCAAATGATGGGTGTTGTTGACGTTCGTGAGATCTTCAAAGTATCCAAAGTTGGAACTATTGCCGGTTGTTATGTAACGGAAGGCAAGGTTGAAAGAAACAATCCTATCCGCTTGGTGCGCGACGGTGTTGTGATCTATGATGGAGAGATCGATGCCCTTAAGCGTTTCAAAGATGATGTGAAAGAAGTTACATCCGGTTATGAATGTGGAATCAGTATTAAAGGATATAACGACATCAAAGTTGGTGATCAGATCGAAAGTTACAAGATCACCGAACAGAAACGTACCCTTGAAGACTCAGCCGGATAAGCTATTAAGCTGTGATGAAAATATTACAGCTTGATTTCTTCCTTCAGAACTAAATTTTTAAATTAATTCTTACCTACGATCATGGGTTTCAGACCTGAAAGATTAGCAGCTGTAATTAAACGCGACCTTGGTGAGATAATCCAACAGTCTTATCAGCCTAGTGGTACTTTTGTTACCGTGACAAATGTGATAATGACGGACGACTTGTCTATTGCCAAGGTATACTTAAGCGTTTTTTCTCCCGGCAGAGACGATAAACCGGTATATGAGTTTATTGATGAGCATATCGATGAGATCAGATTTGAATTAGCCTCCAAGATCAAAAATCAGGTTCGAAAGATCCCTGAATTGCATTTCTATGAAGATGATACAGCTGAATATGTAAACAAGATGGAGCAACTTTTAAAGAAAGTTGACATTCCTGATGAAGATCCTGAATCACCCAGTGAAGATTAAGTAAATGGCCCGAGCTCTTCCTTTGGATGAAATTCCTGTGTATGGTAAAAATAACTTACCAACCAAAGACACAGACTTAAAGGAAGGAGGGGTTTTCATTATAGACAAGCCCCTTGAATGGTCTAGTTTTGATGTGGTCAAGTTTCTCCGGAAAAGAATAAGAGTAAAGAAAGTGGGCCATGCAGGAACACTCGATCCCCTCGCGACCGGAGTTTTGATCCTGTGCTGTGGTCGTGCCACAAAATCTATTTCTCTGATCCAGGATCTTCCCAAAGTTTACACGGCTGAAATCACTTTCGGTGAAGCTACAACTACTTACGACTCCGAAGGGGAAGTAACGGAAACAGCGGATTGGAAACATATCACAAAAGAAAAAATAGAGTCTGTTTTGTCTGATGAGTTTACCGGAACGGTCGAACAAATTCCCCCAATGTACTCTGCACTTAAATACGGGGGAAAGAAACTCTACGAGCTCGCCAGAAAAGGAGAAGAAGTGGTTCGTTTACCACGACAGGTTACGTTTCATGAACATGAGATTATAAACTTCAGCCCTCCAAAGCTGACTATAAGGACAACATGCAGTAAGGGAACTTATATTCGTTCACTTGCAAGAGATCTTGGTGAAGCCCTTGATTCAAAAGGCTATTTAAGTGGATTGGAACGAACTTCAATAGGACATTTTTCAATAGAGGAAGCATTAACTCCACATGAAATGGGAGATCAATTGAAAGAAATATGGCTGAGCTAATTGAACTTAATGACATTACGCGTCAACCTAATTCAGTAATTACTGTTGGGACCTTTGATGGTGTTCATAAAGGTCACAGAGCCTTAATCGGTACGGTAGTCTCTAAAGCCAAAGAGCGAGGTGCGAGAAGCGTAGTGGTGACTTTCGACCCACATCCACGAGAGATCATTAACCCCGGGAAAGAAGGAATAAAATTGCTCACCACTTTAAAGGAAAGGTGTGAGATCCTTGAGGATCTGGGAGTGGATGTGTTGCTTGTAATTCCATTTGACCGCGATTTTTCTTTACTGACTTCGGAAGAATTTGTACGCGATATCATTCATAAGAAAGTTGGGGTCAGTGAATTTGTGATCGGTTATGATCACCACTTTGGAAGAGATCGTGAAGGAACCATTGATACCATCAAAAATTTGGGTCAAGAACTTGGCTTTGATTCCTATGTAGTATCAAAACAGGAAATGGGAGATGTGACCATTAGCAGTACGGTAATTCGCAAAACTCTGGCTGAAGAGGGGAATGTGAAAAGAGCAGCGGAATACCTGAACCGAAATTATCTGCTCAACGGTATTGTAATGCACGGTGATGAGAGGGGAAGAACCATCGGTTACCCGACTGCGAATTTGAAACCGGAGCATGAAAACAAAGTGATTCCTAAAAATGGGGTATATGCTGTGAAAGTACGGGTTCAGGGAGAATGGTTTGGCGGGATGATGAATATTGGAGTGCGGCCTACTTTTGATGATCCGGTTCGAACCATAGAAGTGAATATATTTGATTTCGACCGTGAAATTTATGGAGAAACCATTCAGGTTCGTTTTATAGAACGTATTCGAAATGAAAAGAAGTTTAACGGAATAGAAGAACTGAAAGCTCAGTTGGATTCGGATAAAGACAAAAGCTTAGAGATTCTGAGCTGAAAAAGGTAATAAAGCTAATAAAATCTGCTTTTGAGGGATTGTCCGTTACACCAAAAACCCCTATCTTTCAATACTATAAATCGATTTATACAAGTACTAATTAAACCATTGCAATGAGCATAACCGCAGAAGAAAAGAAAGAAATCTTTAAGAAGTTTGGTAACAGTGAGACCGATACGGGTTCCACCGAAGGACAAATTGCCCTTCTAACCAAAAGAATTAATGACCTGACCGAGCATTTGAAAGACAACAAACTAGATCACGCTTCACGCCGTGGACTGTTGAAAATGGTTGGTAAAAGAAGAAGGTTGTTGAACTACCTCATGAAAAACGATATCGAGAAGTACAGAGAACTTATCAAAGAACTCGGTATCCGTAAGTAAGTTTATTCGTTATAAAAGGCTCCTGATGTTGGAGCCTTTTTCAATTTATCCTGCCGCTATTACATTTCTTATCTGTTGTTGGCGGGATTCAGTAAATCAAAAAGACAAAGAAGACAAATGAAAGAACAAATAAGAAGTGTAGAATTTGCACCGGGTAAGGTGCTTTCAATTGAAACAGGCCGGATTGCCAAGCAAGCCGATGGCGCTGTAGTGGTTCGCATGGGTGATACCCAGGTGTTATGTACCGCTGTGAGTGCAAAAGAACCAAAACCGGGACAAGGCTTTTTCCCGTTAGTAGTAGATCACAGAGAGAGTTTTTCAGCCGGCGGTCGTTTCCCCGGTGGATTCATGAAGCGTGAAGGACGTCCTTCTGAGAAAGAAGTATTAGCAAGTCGCTTGATTGACCGAAGTTTACGCCCGCTTTTCCCTAAAGGATATTTATGTGAAACACAGATCATCTCAAGCGTACTTTCTTCAGATGGAGAAAACGATGGTGATGTTCTTGGTGGATTTGGAGCTTCAGCTGCTCTGCATATGTCAGATGTGCCATTTGATGGTCCCATGGCTGAGGTCAGGGTAGGACGCATTGATGGTGAGTATGTGATCAACCCAACACTTTCTGAACTGGAAAACAGTGACATCGATATGATCGTTGGCGGTACTGCCGATTCTGTTTTGATGATGGAAGGTGAAATGGGTGAGATCTCTGAAGAAGAAATGTTAGGTGCTATCAAAGCAGCACATGCTTCTATTATCACTTTGTGTGAATTTCAGGAAGAACTCAGAGAAGAGTATGGCAAGCCAAAACGTGAATTTGTTGCGGAAGGCTATCCTGAAGAGATCGAGAATAAAGTTCGTGAGTTAGCTACCGACAAGATCAAAGAAGTAGTAAATATCGGACTTGGTAAAGAAGAATACAGCGAGAAGCTAAAAGAAGCTAAAGACAGCGTTGTAGCTGAGTTTGAAGAAGAGTACGAAGAAGAAATTGGTACGGTTAAAGATATCCTCGGTAATATTGAGAAGGAAGAACTTCGCAATATGATACTTGAGAAAAAACGTCGTATTGACGGTCGTTCTCCGGAAGACGTTCGCGATATCTGGACTCAGGTCGGATATCTTGCCAGAACACACGGCTCTGCGATCTTTACACGCGGTGAAACTCAGGCACTTGTGTCTGTAACACTCGGTACCAAGAAAGATGCCCAGGGTGTTGATACCTTGTTCGACGAAGAAGACAAGAAATTCTATCTGCACTATAACTTCCCTCCATATTCTGTAGGAGAAGCTGGATTTTTAAGAGGTCCGGGTCGACGTGAGATCGGTCATGGTCACCTTGCCGAGCGCGCATTGAAAATGATGATGCCTCCCTTTGATGATTTTGGATATGTGATCAGAATAATTTCTGACATTACTGAATCTAACGGTTCATCTTCTATGGCTTCCGTTTGTGGTGGTTCAATGGCGCTTATGAGTGCCGGTGTTCCCCTGAAGAAGCCGGTTGCTGGTATAGCAATGGGAATGATCGTTGGGGAGAATAACTCAGTAGTATTGTCCGATATCCGTGGCGAAGAAGATTTCATGGGAGACATGGACTTCAAAACTGCCGGTACCGCTGATGGTATCACTGCTTGCCAGATGGACATGAAAGTGAAAGGAATTTCATTCGAAGTAATGGAAGAAGCCCTAAAACAAGCTCACACTGGTCGCTTACACATTTTGGGTAAAATGGCTGAAACCATTTCAACTCCTAATGAAACACTATCAGAATTTGCTCCTCAGTTTATCAAGATGGAGATCGATGGTGACATGATCGGTGCAGTTATCGGACCTGGCGGTAAGGTAATTCAGACCCTTCAAAAAGAAACAGATACTGAGATCTGGGTTGAAGAAGATGAGAAAGGAAACGGACAGATCACAATTTCTGCCGACAGACTTGATAAAGCCCAGGAAGCTCAGGAGCGAATCAAAGCTATAACGGGGCAACTCGAAGAAGGAGCTGTTTATAAAGGCGAAGTGAAATCTATTAAAGATTTCGGTGCCTTTGTAGAGATCGCACCGGGTCGCGACGGACTCCTGCATATTTCTGAAGTTGCTCACGAACATGTTAAAGATGTAAGTCAATACATGAGTGTTGGAGATCAGATCGAAGTTAAGCTCCTCAAGATCGAGCCGGGTAATAAGCTTCGACTGTCAAGAAAAGTATTGTTGGACAAAGACGAAGAAGAGTAAGTCTTTGTTAATCAATTGACCTAAATTGCTCCGCACATTGTTCAAATGTGTGGAGCTTTTTTTATTTAAGCAGATAATCATTCTATGGAAAACGTGAAAGAGATCGATTTTGTAACTAAAAGTACCCTTCCAAACGGACTTCGGATTGTAACAGAGCGGATCGAAAGTGTGAAGAGTATTTCAGTTGGTATTTGGGTAAAGACCGGTGGAAGGCATGAGACAGAGAAGCAGGCAGGAATAACCCATTTCCTTGAGCATATGCTTTTCAAAGGAACCGATAAGCGGTCTTCCTTTGATATTGCTCTTAGTATGGAATCAGTTGGCGGTTATCTCAATGCTTTTACTTCTTCCGAATATACATGCTACTATTCCCGATGTCTCAGTACCCAGTTAGACCGTGCATTAGATGTACTTTCAGACATGGTACTTAATTCTTCTTTTCCTGAAGAAGAGATCGAGAAGGAAAAGAAAGTGGTGATCGAAGAGATGAAAATGTATCGTGACTCTCCGGATGATTACCTTTTTGAAGAATTTAACAGCAAGATCTTTGAAGGGCATGAATTGGGGAGGCCGGTACTTGGATACGAGAAAACGGTTTCTGAATTCAGCCGTCAGGACTTATATGATTATATGGAAGATCGGTACTACCCGGGGAATTTATTGGTTTCCGTAGCCGGAAATGTGGAACATGATAAGGTTGTTGAGCTGGTTTCCGAATATTTTGAAACGTTGGCACCCAAAGACCAGAATGAGAAAGAACAACCGCTTCCTGATTTCAAAAAAGAGGATGTGAAGCTTACAAAAGCGATTGAGCAAACACATTATATCTATGGAAGAAGAGGTTTGAATTTTGATCATGACGACAAGTATCTGCTCCTGTTAGCAAATACTGTTTTAGGAGGAGGGATGAGCTCAAGGCTACATCAAAACATCCGTGAAAAATATGGATATTGTTATTCTATTCAGACCTTCAACCAATCTTACACTGATACCGGTCTATGGGGCATCTATGTAGGTACCGATAAGGAATACGTGGACCATGTAAGAGAATTGATCTTAAAGGAACTGAAACAAATGCAGGAAGAACTCATTCCTAAAAAGGAACTGGACGAAGCTAAGTCTCAGCTAAAAGGGAAGTTGCTACTATCACAGGAAAGTACCAGCAATCGCATGACGCGTCTTGCAAAAAGTGAATTATATTTCGGACGTTTCGTAACTTTGGATGAGTTAGTTGAAAATATTGATTCAGTAACAGCAGAGGATATTCAGGAATTTGTTAAAGGTTTCTTCAGTGACGAATTCTTCATGGAAGCTATTTTACTGCCTGAAAATTAGACCATATTTCCGGTTTCAAGGAATAAAAAAATAACTTGAGCTTTTACCATTTAACACTAAGTATTAAATAATTCAACATTAGTAATGATCTACATCAAGAATCTTTCAGAACATGTCGACAAAGAAGTAACACTAAAAGGTTGGGTGTATAATTACCGGAGTAGCGGAAGCCTTGTGTTTATTGAAATGCGAGACGGCTCCGGGATCACTCAATGTGTGGTTGCAAAAGATGATGTTTCTGAAGAAGCCTGGGAAGCTGCTACATCGCTTAAACAGGAAAGTTCTCTTTCCGTTACCGGAACGGTGAAAGCTGATGATCGAAGTATTGGCGGGCATGAGATACATGTCTCGAATGTTGAAGTATATCAGGTTGCTGATAATTACCCCATTACTCCGAAAGATCACGGTGTGGAATTCTTAATGAATAACCGTCATCTTTGGTTAAGAAGTCAGCGACAGTGGGCGGCCATGCGAGTTCGGAATGAGATCATTTTTGCAATCCATACTTTTTTCCAGGGAAGAGGGTTTGTACAAATGGATTCTCCGATCTTTACAGGAAACGCGGCCGAGGGAAGTACCACACTATTTGAAACTGATTATTTTGAAGAAAAAGCATATCTGGCACAAACCGGTCAGCTTTACGGTGAGGCCATGGCAATGGCTCATGGATTGATCTATACTTTTGGCCCAACATTCCGCGCCGAGAAGTCCAAGACTCGCCGTCATTTGACAGAATTCTGGATGATAGAGCCCGAAATGGCCTATTATGATCTTGAAATGAATATGGATCTTGCAGAAGATATGATCAAGGCTATTGTTTCCCAGGTACTTGAAAAATGTAAAAATGAGCTTGAGATCTTAGAACGTGATTTTTCAGCCCTGGAAAAAGTTGCCGAGAAACCTTTTGAAAGAATGACCTACACGGAGGCCGTAGACATCTTGACCAGTGATGAAACAGCGGATATGCTGGATCAAATGGCAGAATCGCGCAGACAAGAGAACCTGGATCTTGAAAAAGAAGAACAGGAGATCAAAAAAGAGCATGGGTCAGCAAAGAAATGGCGCAAAGCCCAGATCGATCAAAGGATAAAAGATATTTCTGCAAGAGTAGCTCAGATCGAGGAAGATCTTCGTAATATTCCAAAATGGAAAGAATCTGCCCGAAATTTTGAGTGGGGTAATGACTTTGGCGGAAGTGACGAAACGGTATTAATGATGCAGTTTGATGTCCCGCTGATCGTAACACACTGGCCGGCAGAGATCAAGGCATTTTATATGAAGCGGGATGAAACAAATAAGCTTGCCCTTGGAATGGATATTTTAGCTTCTGAAGGATATGGTGAGATCGTAGGCGGGTCTCAGCGGGAAGATGACCTGGAGGTGATGGAAGAACGCATTGCGGAAGAAGGACTGGATAAAGAAGTTTTTGAATGGTACCTCGATCTTCGTCGCTTTGGCTCGGTTCCCCATTCAGGCTATGGACTTGGACTGGAGCGTACCGTAGCGTGGTTGTGTGGCTTATCCCACGTTAGGGAGACTATTCCATTCCCAAGAATGATGGGAAGGCTTAAACCTTAAATTTAAAGCAAGGAGTACAGCTTTTCCGGATCAGTTATTTGTTTGGGATCTTTGCGAAGTTTTTCCATTACCTGCTCACTGATAGTCTCAATGGCAATGGTTTGTACCTCATTTTGTTGAAATTTAATGATCAATACTTCACCTAAGAGTAGAGCTATATCTTCAAATTTTCCAATAAGATTTGTCAATCTAATTGCAGACCTTTGAAGTTTTGATGCATCTTCTTCGGCTTCTTTTTTCAAAAAAGCAGTCTCGATCACTTTTTTCCCATTCTCAAAGTCTTTCTCAACTTCATCTTGTTCTTCTGGTCCTTTGCGGACAAAGGTAAGACTTTGGTAAAATGGAGCATAAGATGGTTCATCAAAGATCTCAAGATTGAAGTCTAAGGCCTGTAGAAATTCCTCAGAAGCGTTGTAAATGGCTCCCGTTTGTTCATTGGATGCTTTTACTTCAGGAATTCCAATCAATAATTTATGGAGAAACCGATTGAGGGGCTTATCGTCTGTTGTATCTTTAGCAACAGGCTTTTCTGAAGAATCACTTTTACTTTCAGCGGTACCGGGGTCGGGCTGATGAGGCTTATGTTTTCCCTGAGAAGAGCCTTGGCCCGATATCTTAGAATTCAATACATCTACGTTAGGACCGGCCTTTACAATACCTATTATTACAGACCCTTCTTCAGCCATTATTTTTTTTGTAAAAACAAAGCCGTCCAGTTTAGCGGAAGAACGGATATCAAGGTGTTCGGTTGCTCGTAATTCACCAGTTAGTTTTCCACTTACTGTGGCTTTTTTACATACAACAGTACCTGTAATATGACCACTTTCTTCTAAAACCAAATGACTCTTAGTGGTTATATCACCTTCAATTCTTCCGGAAACTTGTATTATGGAACTGGTTTCAATATCTGCCGTAATATGTGTTCCTTTGGCAATGTTAGTAATAGGGGACGCAGTATTTGCTTCGTTCACTGTTTAATAATCTGCATTAGAATTAGGCCCTTAAAATATTTAATGTTTTTGTATTTATTGGCATGTAAAACCAAAAAATTAAATATTCTGTCAATAGTCTTAATTGATAGAAATAGAACCCCGGACGAACTTATTTAGATACTGTTGAAGATGGTTTTGAAACCGAAGCATTACTTCCGGGACCTACCATGAACTCCCCAGTAAGTTGAGCTCCGTCTTCAATAGATAGTTTTTCAGCCTGGATCTTACCGGTTACAACTGCAGTGGGGCGGAGCGTGAGTTTTCCGGAAGTGATGATATCACCGTCAACATTACCTGCTATATCAGCTGTTGGAGAGGTTAGTTTGCCCTTGATCTTCCCTTCTTTTGAGAGAATGATCTTTTTAGAAGTTTTAATATTTCCGTCAACAGTTCCTGAAATTCTGATATCATCTTTGCAATTGATATCGGCATTCACATGTGTGGATTCTGTAATATATGTAACACTTGGTGATTCAGCTTTTGGTTTGGTATTCACGTCTCTTTTATTTCTATTGAACTTCATATTAACTGATACAACTATTATAGAGTTTAGTTCCTGTATAAATTGATTTTTCAAGACTGTGATTAGACAAAGAAAATTAAATCAGCAAATGAAGTTGAAATAGGACTTCATTCAGAGCCACTTTTCCTTATCTTTGCCACCGATGGCACGAAAACAAAATAGCAATCAGGTCTTTCAGCAGGTTGTAGGAGAATTGAATTCCGGCAACCTTAAACCCATTTATTATCTTTTTGGGGAAGAAGAATTTTATCTTGACCAATTGCTCGAAAAGTTTTCTTCGATAATCTCACCTGAGCAAAAAGACTTTAATTTCGATCTGCTGTACGGGCAGGATGTTACTCCGGCTCAGGCTCTGTCTATTGCCCGCAGCTTTCCGATGGTGGCAGAGAAGCGGGTTCTGATCGTTCGAAACTTCCTTCAACTGAATAAGGGTGGTGGAGAGGATGGTTCTCCTCGTGGACATATCAATGATTTCATCCCGTATATCGAAAATCCTAACCCAACCACGTTGCTCGTATGCTTTGATGAAAAGAAGCCTGCAGGGAATACCAATATTGGTAAAGCCTTTAAGAAAGATAAAAAGGTTGGGTTTTATGAATTTGAACGCATGCCGGATTATCTGATCCCTGATTGGGTGATAGATTGGGTGCGCAGTAATCACTCAAAGAATATTGAACCGGCAGCAGCTCAGTTGCTGGCACAATTTGTGGGTAACAATCTCCAGTTACTGTCCACAGAAATAGATAAAGTGTGCACTTTTGTGGACACTTCTGATACCGTTACAGAAGCCGATGTAAAGAAAATAATTGGTTCATATCGTGAATTTACGGCCATAGAGCTCAAAGAGGCTATTGTTGCACGTAATATGGAACAATCACTGTACATTTCGGAACAGATGTTGCAACACACTAAATCAGACACGGGAGAATTGATTCGTCTCGTGGGGTTCTTTAACAGTGTGTTTGTAAATGTCTGGCAGATTTTGAGGCTCTCTGAAAAGGGGTTTGCTAAAAATCAGATCCAGAGTGAATTGGGGATCGGCAGCAGCTGGTACTTTAACAAACTTTGGGATGATGCCTCAAATTTTCGTTACGTGGAAATGCCCCGGATATTCGAAGCTCTTTTGGATGCAGATCGCTCCATTAAAGGGTTCAGCACATTAGACTCCACTTCAATTTTATTCTTCCTGGTCAAGCGGATCATCGGTTAATATCGATTCGCGCAAAGTAAGAATTGAAATAACATTTGTGGAGTTTGTGATATGGAAGCGTTTAAAGCAACAGCTGTTAAGACCTATGATGATGAAGACCTGATGGAGTATTTCCAGAATGGTATGGAAATGGCTTTTAATGAATTGGTATATCGCTATCAGGACAGACTGCATAATTTTTTATATCGGTACACACATAATCATCAGGATTGTGAGGACTTAGTTCAGGAAACTTTCTTGCGTGTTCATAAAAGCAAGCACTCCTATGAGCGTATAGCGAAATTCTCTACCTGGATGTACACCATTGCGCTAAACCTTGCCAAGAGTTTGTATAAGAAAAAGCAGCGCATGTACAAGGTTTCTATCCACAAGGATGAATCTGATCCTGACGATCGAGAGATCAAGCTGGAAGATTCAACTATCTTACAAGATGATGCTCTGCACGAAAAACTTTGCATAGAAAAGCTTGAACAAGCATTGATGGAGTTACCGGAAGATTTTCGTGAGGTCATTATTCTCAGAGACCTGCAACAACTTTCCTATGATGAGATATCTGATATTACAGACATTCCTATGGGAACTGTGAAATCCAGAATAAACCGTGCAAGGGCGCAGGTCCAGGCATTGATAAAAGACTACGTTCAATTGGGAACAAATTCTTAGAATCGGAATAGAAGGGAGTAAATAGTCATTAGCAAACTCCTATGAATAATTATTTAGATAATGAATACCATCCGGTAATTGAAGATTACATTCTTAATTATGTGGATGAATCACTCGATTCAGTTGAAAAAGTTACTTTTGAAGAAGTTTTAGTTCACGATGATGAACTTCGCGAATTAACCTTTGCTGCAAAAGAAGGGAAAAAACTCATGGATGAATTTCGTGAGATCAAAGCGAAAGAAGACTTTATCGAGCGTTTAATGGCCAGTATCTCTGAAGGGAAGTAATTAGCTGTTGACTAACAGAGAGACCGTTTTGGGGCTATCTCAGCTTACAGTGAAGTGATAATGATCTAAGGCATCAATATTAATAAAAAATTTTTCGGGTTAAGGATCTCCTTCAACACTGCTAATACTTAAGAAGCTTTGTAATCTGATCTTCAAGCTTAGCGGTAGCCATAAATCCATCTTCCAAACCTTTATCATGGGGAATAGGGGTGTCTAAAGAAGCACATCGCATTACAGGAGCATCCAGCCACTCAAAACATTCTTCAGAAATGATAGCCGAAATTTCACTAAGCGGACCTAAGGTCAGCATCGGTTCCTGGAGCAGCAACACTTTCCCTGTCTTTTTAACTGTTGCGTGAATAGATTCTTTATCTAAAGGAAGAAGCGTTCGAAGGTCTAAAACTTCCAGTGAAATTCCTTTATGCTCAAATTCTTCAGCAATGTTAAGGGCCCATTGAACACCCATTCCGTAGGTAACGATGGTAGCATCATTCCCTTCTTTCAGTATTTTAGCTTTTCCCAGAGGCTCATAGGTTGCTTTGTCAGGAACTGTTGTTTTAAGACTTCTATATAGTTTCTTGTGTTCAAAGAACAGGACGGGATTGGGGTCGTATAGAGAACTGTATAGTAAGTTCTGTGCATCTTCCACGGTTCCGGGAACTACAACCTTCAACCCGGGAATTTGCATGAACCAACCTTCCACGGATTGGGAGTGAAAAGGACCGGCTCCAACACCTCCGCCATGAGGCGCACGTATAGTTATATTTAATGAAGGTGTCCATCGATAGTGCGATTTAGCGATGTTGTTTACAATCTGATTGAATCCGCAGGATATAAAATCAGCGAACTGCATTTCAACAACAGGCTTGAATCCTTCCAGTGCAAGTCCCATTGCTGCCCCAAGCACACCTGATTCAATAATGGGTGTATTTCTGATACGATCTTCACCAAATTCCTTTAAAAATCCTTCTGTGATCTTAAAAACACCACCATATTCGGCAATATCCTGTCCCATGATCAGGAAAGAGTCATCCTCTTCAAACGCTTGCCAGAGGGTTGACTGAAGTACATCTACGAATCTTTTTTCATAGGTAATGCCGTTAGAATGAACCGGAGGTTTGGGTTCTTCGGTTGAATACACCGCGCTGATTTCAGTTTGTTCATCAAAAACAGGGTCCTCTGCATTTATTGCTTTCTCAAGATCTTTTCTGAAAGATTGGTCGATCTCTTTTGTGATCTTTTTAAAATCTTCTTTACCTGCAATTCCCTCTCTTTCCATAAAATTCTCAAAACGAAGAATGGGATCTTTCTCCGCCCAGTTCTCAAATAAGATATCCGGTACATAATGGGTTCCGGAAGCTTCTTCATGTCCACGCATGCGGAAGGTTTTGGCTTCGATGAGAACAGGTTCTCCATTTAAGGCAAGTTTTCGTGCCTTTTCTACGGTCTCCATTACTTCAAAGATATTGTTTCCATCAATATTGAAGCCGTGCATTCCGTAGCCTTTGGCGCGGTCTGAAAGGTGTTCGCAAGCGAACTGCTCTGAAGTAGGAGTGGAGAGTCCATATCCATTGTTCTCAATAATGAAAACTACCGGGAGTTTCCAGACAGCCGCTAAGTTCAAAGCTTCATGAAAGTCACCTTCGCTGGTAGCTCCGTCTCCACAAAAAGAGAAAGCAACGGCATCTTCACCCTTGAGTTTTTTGGCAAGTGCGAGCCCGTCGGCTACGGGCATCATGGCAGCAAGATGAGAGATCATACCTACAATATTATGCTCCATTATACCGAAATGAAAAGAACGATCACGTCCACCGGTAAATCCTTCGGCTTTCCCAAACAATTGGCAGAACAAAGGGTAGAGAGGGACATTCCTGGCAGTAAAAACCCCCAGATTACGGTGCATGGGTAGAATGTAGTCTTTAGGCTTAGCTGAGAGTGTTACTCCTACACCAACCGCTTCCTGTCCGATCCCTGAAAACCATTTACTGATCTTATTCTGCCGGAGTAGTTTGAGCATACGCTCTTCAATCCTGCGGTGTAGAAGCAGATTCTTGTAGATGTTAAGAGCTTGATCAGCTGAAATTTCCTTCTTTGTAGTAATAGCCACGCTTTCTGTAGGTTAGTTCAAATGTTACCAGTCCAACAGATAAGCAAAAATAAGCGGAGCTACAATAGTTGCATCCGATTCAATGATGAATTTTGGCGTATCAATGCCCAGTTTCCCCCAGGTTATTTTTTCATTGGGCACTGCGCCTGAATAAGAACCATAGCTGGTGGTGGAATCGCTAATCTGACAGAAATAAGACCAAAGCGGTACATCTTTCTTGCCAAGATCTTGTTCTATCATGGGTACTACGCAAATTGGAAAATCCCCGGCAATTCCTCCGCCGATCTGGAAAAACCCAATTCCATTTTCCGAATTCTTAAGATACCAGTCTGACAGGAACATCATATATTCAATTCCTGATTTCATTGCAGATGGTTTTGTACGCCCTTCGATACAATGAGAGGCAAAGAAGTTTCCACAGGTTGAATCTTCCCAGCCGGGAACAATAATCGGAATATTTTTTTCTGCTGCAGCCAGTAGCCAGGAATCTTTAGGGTCGATCTGGTAATCCTCTTTCAGATCTCCGCTTAGCAACATGTCATAAAAATACTCATGAGGTAAATAGCGCTCTCCATTTTCGGAAGCTTTTACCCAACGTTTAACTAAGTGATCTTCTATGCGGCGCATTGCTTCTTCTTCAGGAATACAAGTATCTGTAACCCTATTAAAATGATTTTCAAGCAGTTCTTGTTCATCCTGAGGGCTCAAATCCCGATAATTTGGAATACGTTTATAATGATCATGTGCGATGAGGTTGAATACGTCTTCCTCCAGATTTGCTCCGGTACAGGTAATGATATGTACCTTATCCTGCCGGATCATTTCGGCAAGTGATAATCCCAGTTCAGCAGAGCTCATAGCTCCGGCAAGGGTGATCATCATCTTGGCTCCGGAATTGAGCTGATCTTCATAAGACTTGGCAGCATCAACGAGAGAGGCAGCATTGAAGTGACGGTAGTGGTGGGTAATGAAATCGGAAACAGGTCCTTTCTTACTCATGAATTCGCAAATTTATAGCTTAACATTTTATAGTATAGTTTAGCTGTCATAAATTGTGGGGCACTCAATCCTTTAGTAGGGGCAAGTTCCACAATATCAAAGCCCAAAACATTTTTTTGCTGAAATACTTTTTTAAGATATTGGATCATTGGATTCCATAGTATTCCGCCAGGTTCAGGTGTTCCCGTGGCCGGCATGATGGATGGGTCAAATGCGTCAAGGTCGAGCGTGATGTAGACCTTATCCGTCATTTTACCTATGGAATCTTCCATCCAGGCAGAGTGGCCGTACATATCTTCTGCAAAGTAACATTTGTCTTTATCCAGATACTGTACTTCGCTGGTATCCATACTGCGTATACCAACTTGAACCAAGTTTGCATTTTTCGAAGCATCATAAACGGCACAGGCGTGATTATAAGGGGTGCCATGGTATTGAGGGCGAAGATCAGCATGGGCATCGATCTGTAGAATAGTGATATCCGGATGCGCTTCATAAAAAGCTTTGATCACTCCAATACTGATGGAATGTTCCCCTCCAAAAAAAGTGAGGAATTTGTTGGTTTTTAGTAATTCTTTAGTGCTTTTATATACCGACTCAAACATAGCTTCAGGTGAAGTGTCTTCTAAAATCGGATCGATGATATGCACACCTTTTTTATAGACTTCACTCTCGGTTTCAATATCATAGATCTCCATGTTCTCTGCGGCATCAAGGAAAGCTTCAAAACCTTCATCAGCACCTTTTCCCCAGGTACTGGTTCCATCATAGGGAATGGATTGCAACAGGACATTGGCGTGTTCGAATTCGTTGTGTTTACCTTCAATTCCTGCGAATATATGATTCGATTTAGTCATTGTAACCCAATATGTTAAGCATGTTATCAACAGTTTGTTCTTCGCGATAAACGTAGTCAAAAAAGTTTCCATTGTCATCCATATCTACCACAATATGTTTTGGGGAAGGGATGAGGCAATGCTTGATACCTCCATAACCACTGATGGAATCCTGATAAGCTCCGGTATGAAAGAATCCGATATATAAGGGTTCATCATCATCGTTAGAGTAGGTTGGTAGCAGCACCTGCTGATTTAACTCTTCAGAATTGTAGTAATCGGAATGGTCACAGCTTATACCGCCTATATTTACTCGCTTATATTGATTCTGCCATTTATTAAGAGGAAGTAATATGAATTTTTCGTTGATGGACCATGCATCGGGAATGGTATTCATCAGGCTATTGTCGATCAGGTACCAAAGTTCAGCATCATTTTGTTGCTTTTGCTCCAGTACCTGAAAAATAACGGCTCCGCTTTCACCAACGGTATACTTTCCAAACTCGGTGTAAATGTCAGGTTCTTCCACGCCATCATCTTTGCAGGCTTCCTGTATATTTCTAACGATCTCACCGGTGATATACTCATAGTCAAAATCGAAGCTAAGGCTGTTCTGTATGGGGAACCCTCCGCCAATATTTAAGCTTTTGACTGAGGGGACCAGCTTCTTGATCTTGGTGAACTGGCCCAATGCTTTCTTAAATTCATTCCAGTAATACATATTATCACCCACGCCGGAATCAACAAAAAAGTGAACCATAACCAGTTCAATACGGTCATTGCCAATGATCTTTTCTCGTACAAAATCCAATATTTCTCGCTTGTTGATCCCAAGTCGAGAGGTGTAATAAGCTGCTTGAGGTTCTTCTTCAATAGATATACGCAATCCGATCTTGATCGGCTCTTTGGTCTCGAGCTCCATAAGTTTATCAAGCTCCCCAATATTATCTAATACACAAATAGAACTGGAGAATCCCTCATTGATAAGCCGACCTATTTTTTTAATGTAATTGTCGGTTTTATAACCATTATGGACAATGATCTTATCCTTGTTAAAGACCCCTTTCTTGTAGAGGTTTTCGATCAGATCGATGTCGAATGAAGAGGACGTTTCCAGCGACACATTTTCTTTTAATGCCGTTCTAACCACATGATTGAAGTGGCAGCATTTGGTGCAGTAGCAAAACTCATATTTACCGGAGTAGTTATTCTCGGAGATCGCTTGATTAAAGTACTTTCGTGCTTTCTGAATTTTTTCTCTAATCTTAGGCAAATACGAAAGCTTGAAAGGTGTCCCGTATTTCTGGATCAGTTTATGGAGATCAACGTTATTAAAGTGTAGCGTTCCGCCGGCAAGTTCAAAGCCATTTTGAGGGAAATGATAAGTCTGGTCAATTAATTCGTAATAATTATTCTTCATCAGATGGGGTAGAGGTCATGGGTAATTAAATGGATAATGGGGTGAAAAGAATATAAATATACGAGTTAATTGCAACGGATAAATAGGTTGTGTTTAAAAAAAGTAATTTGTTGAGTTCTGAGTTTTTCTGCACAAGTTTGAAAAAGGATGTAGATTTGATCTATGTTTTCAAAAGCAGGCGTAGTCAGTATATGGTTATTGATCCCGGTTCTGAGTTTTGCCCAGGTTCAGGATTCGGCACCTCGTGTATTTGATAGCGGTACAGAAATTTCTGTTCCTGATTCTATTCAAACAAAGCTTGTTGGTGAATCAACATCCCCTGAAAACATTTTGTTACAGTGGCTTTCAGCCGATGGATATTTGTATGCTTCCACTGATTCTGTAAAAGAAAACACGTTTTATATTGATCGGGGCTGCGCATTCGAATTTCAACAACTGAACTGGAATTACTCTGGAGCAATAGATACTGTTGTTACTCAGAATCCCCGGCAAAGATACAGGCAGGAATATTTACGGAATGAGATTGAATCCAGGCTTATCGAGTTGGCGGAAGATGGATTTCCATTTGCAAACTCAGAGATCGCGAAGTTTGATCCTGATCCTGAAAACTGTTCTATTGCTATTGAAGTATATCTCAGAACGGGGCAAAAAGCAGAGGCCTCGGATATTCTCTTTTTAGGTATTCAGACGAATTCACAAGCCTATCTTTCCAAAATATCCCGGTTTCAGCCCGGTCAGCTTATCACTTCAAACTATCTGCAATTTTTAAGAACCAATCTTAATAGCAGTGAATTATTCAATGAGGTGGGAGAAGGACAGGTGTTTTTGCGGGAAGGTGAACCGGTTATTGTGTTTGACGTTCAAGAGCGTTCACTGAATCAATTTGATGGATTGATCGGATATGTACCTGATGCAGCTGGAAATGGTCAGGTTGTGGGTGATGTGGAGCTTTCATTATGGAATGTGATCACTCAGGGAAATGGCTTTGATCTTAAATATCAGCGGTTGCGTTCAGAAACAAGCCAATTGAATGTTGGAGCTTCGCAAGACTGGATCGGAAATATTCCGGTGGGAGTTTCTGCCGGGTTTCAACTCTATCAAAATGATACCACATATCAATCCCGTGACCTTGATCTGAATGGGTATTACCGGTTGAACCCAGTTTTTAAATTGACTGGAGGAATTGGGTTTCAAAACACAACTTCAGGAAATAATGTTCCTGCTGTCATTGAGCCTGACGGTAAGAAACGTACGGCACGGCTGGGCTTCGAGTATTCAAATCTGGATAGGTATGTTGTACCTACTAAAGGCAGTTCGGTACGACTGATATTTGGTATCGCAAATAAAGATATTACGGATGATTCAAGTACAGCTTTTACACAGAATTTTCTTGAATTTACAGCCCGCAACTATATTCCTATTTTTGAAAAAAGTGTGATAGCGACTTCTTTACATGGATTTCTATTAGAATCGAAGCGAGTGACTGCCAATGACCTGATTCGGTTTGGGGGTGCAAATTCATTTCGAGGATATTCTGAGCAGCAATTTCGAGCCGCTCGTTTATTTTGGGGAGATATAGAATATCGTTTTTTACTGAACAACAATTCCTTTTTGTTCGGTTTTGGAGCAGCGGGAGGTTATCACCGGCCAATGTTATTGACTGAAACGAATAATGATTTTCAAATAACCGACTACCTTTTCTCCACAGGATTTGGGTTGAGTTACCAGACCCGCATCGGAAGATTGAAGTTTACCTATGCCATTTCACCGGAAGAATCGATAGGGAATGGAAAAGTGCATTTTGGTATCAGGACGGAGCTTTGATCTGATTTTTATCAAACCGCATCAATTTCCTTGTCCAGACACCGCTCTAAAAACCGATGAAGATTCGTCATCTGTTTCTGTCCCAGTTTTTGCCCAAAATAAGCTACTGCGTAAAGAGTGAAAAACACGATCACTAAAATTGGCAACAACCAAATGAATCCGGCAGATTTTCCTAATGACCAGTAAGAAAGTCCGATCATGGAGAGGGTCATTATGGAAAACCCGATGGTTGCATAGAAAAACACGAACATGGTCCACACGGAAGGTTTAGGGCCATATAATCCTCTAATTTCAGACCCTTCATCAGTCTCTTCAAGTGTAATAGTAAGCTGTGGTGACCAGAAATGCTGTTCCTCTTCAGGGGGACAAATAGTAGCGAACCCTTTAGTGGATTGCCCGTCACAAAGACGGTTTTGAGAACGAAGCTCCTGCCGGATCCTTTGATTGATCTCATCTGCAGTAAGTGGTGTTTCCACAAAGATGCGGGGGCGAATACGTTTGAATTCAATATGATCTTCCATGAAGGCAGGAGTCTTACTCTTTGTTATATCTGAATTTCTTCTGAATAATTGATTTATACAACCTTGTTTTGGAACACTCTCAATTCAGGTCTGGAATCTTAAATTTCCGGGCATTACTTCAAGAAACGTCAATGAAATTTTGAAGCTTAGGTTTCTGATACTTTCAAATGATTTTTTTTTATCCATGATAATAGGTTGCTCAGCGACTAAGAGACCGTTATATTCAAAGAAATTATTTATTGAATGCTTATAAAGAAAGACCGAGGGATGGGCCCGATGACGTCTTGGCAACCACTTCTGAAAAGGGGCAGGTGCCAAATCCCACAGCACACATAGAACTTTATGTATGCTGAAAGATAAGCGAGCTAATCACTCTCCGCTCTTTCTGTATAAGCCAATCTAAGATGAAAGAGTGAATATTAAACAAGCTTTACAAGACCGAATCCTGATCCTTGATGGAGCCATGGGTACGATGATACAGCGTTATAAGCTGGAAGAAAATGACTTCAGAGGCGAACAGTTCAAAGATCATCCTGATGACCTTCAAGGGAACAACGATTTACTTAGCCTGACTCGCCCGGATATCATTCAGTCCATTCATGAGGAATATCTGGAAGCCGGAGCTGATATTGTCGAGACGAACACATTCAGTGGAACATCCATCGCCCAGGCTGATTATGACCTGGAACATATTGTGTATGAGCTGAATCGAAAATCGGCAGAGATCGCTAAAAAAGCGACGAATAAATTCAACCAACAAAATCCGGCTAAGCCAAGGTTTGTCGCCGGCTCGATGGGACCAACGAACAAAACAGCTTCCATTTCCCCGGAAGTCACGGATCCCGGTTATCGGGCTGTAACCTTTGATGAGCTTGCTGAGGCGTATAAAGAGCAGGCAAGAGGCTTAATGGATGGAGGGGCGGATGTGCTGCTGGTAGAAACCATATTTGATACGCTTAATGCCAAAGCTGCATTATTTGCCATTCAGAATTTGTTTGAGGAACGGAGAGAGGAAATCCCAATTATGGTTTCCGGAACCATTACAGATGCTTCGGGGAGAACGCTTTCAGGTCAAACTGTAGAAGCTTTTTTGATCTCAGTTTCCCATGCGCCCATTCTCAGCGTAGGATTCAATTGTGCTCTTGGAGCCAAGCAGCTTAAGCCCTACCTGCAAAATCTATCTGACAGATCACCTTTCTTCATCAGCGCCTACCCGAATGCAGGATTGCCGAATGAATTTGGAGAATATGATGAAGGTCCGGATGAAATGGGAAATCAAGTGGAAGAATATCTTGAAGATAAATTGGTGAATATTCTCGGCGGCTGTTGCGGTACAACTCCAGCACACATTACTAAAATGGCCCAACTGGCCCGGAGTTACGAACCAAGAAGTATAAACCGCAAAGGGGCAAAGGGAGTTTTGATATGATTCTGAGAAAACAATCAGTCAAAAATACCCCCGACCTCTATCTGACGATGAGTTGGAATTCTAAAATTTTGGTAGCAAGAACAGTATGAAGTCATTACCTCTGACACTTAGCGGACTTGAACCCCTTATCATCACGGAAGACTCTAACTTTGTGAATGTAGGAGAGCGGACCAACGTCACCGGCTCAAGGAAGTTCTTGAATACCATCAAGAATAAAGATTATGATCAGGCTCTTAAAATTGCGCTCGATCAGGTGCGGGGCGGAGCACAGATCCTGGATGTAAACATGGATGAAGGTATGCTGGACAGTGCGGCTGAAATGACCCACTTTCTGCATCTGATAGCTTCTGAACCTGATATCGCCAAAATTCCTATTATGGTAGATTCCTCGAAGTGGGAAGTTATTCTCGCAGGATTGAAATGCTTGCAAGGAAAAGGCGTAGTGAACTCAATCAGTCTGAAGGATGGGGAAGAGGAGTTTCTGCGACGAGCAAAGATCGTTCGACGCTTTGGCGCGGCCGTTATTTGTATGGCATTTGATGAGGAGGGGCAAGCCGATACGCTTCCACGTCGAAAAGAGATATGTGGTCGGGCCTATAAACTGCTAACCAAAGAAGTTGGATTTCATCCATCAGATATCATTCTGGATCCCAATATCTTTCCGGTGGCAACCGGAATGGAGGAACACAGGCTGAATGCGATGGATTTCTTTCTTGCTGCCAAGTGGATTCGGGAGAACCTACCGGGGGCACACGTTATTGGAGGTGTTAGTAATGTGTCATTTTCCTTTCGCGGTAATAATCGTGTACGTGAAGCCATTCATTCTGCATTCCTTTATCATGCTATAGAGCACGGAATGGATATGGGAATTGTGAACCCTACCCAGCTTGAGGTGTATGATGATATCCCGGAAGACCTTCTTGAAAGAGTAGAAGATGTGCTTTTTGATAGAAAGAATGATGCCACAGAACGACTTATGGAAATTGCAGAGGAGTTTAAAAATGAGGGATCCTCCGTTAAAGCTAAAAAAGACGATGAGTGGCGTAAAAAGACAGTGGAAGACCGGATCAGTCACTCGCTGGTAAAGGGGATCAATGAATACATTGAAGAAGATGCAGAAGAGGCCCGGGTTAAGTATGAAAGTCCTCTGCAGGTGATCGAAGGACCGCTTATGGATGGCATGAATGTAGTCGGAGATCTCTTCGGCTCAGGTAAAATGTTTCTTCCACAGGTCGTGAAAAGTGCCCGCGTAATGAAACAAGCTGTAGCCTATCTAACGCCATACCTTGAAAAGGAGAAAGCTGAGAATAAAGACACAAGTGAGCGCCCTAAAGTACTATTAGCTACTGTAAAAGGTGATGTGCACGACATTGGAAAAAATATTGTGAGCGTAGTCCTGGCCTGTAATAATTATGATGTGGTTGATCTTGGGGTTATGGTTCCGGCCGACAAGATCCTGGATGAAGCCGAAAGACATAAAGTGGATGCCATTGGCTTAAGCGGACTTATCACACCTTCTCTGGATGAAATGATCCACGTAGCCCGGGAGATGAAAAAAAGGAATATGGATCTTCCGCTTATGATCGGCGGAGCAACAACCTCACGCCTGCACACTGCAGTGAAGATCGATCCTGAATATGAAGGATCGATAATTCATGTATTGGATGCCTCAAGAGCGGTATCTATTGCTGGCGATGTGATCAGTAAGGAGCGGAAAGAAGGCGTTAAGAGCAGTATGAAAAAAGAGTATGCTGAACTGCGGAAGCAGCATGAAGAGCGTCAAAATAAGAAGCCACTTTTGAGTATTGAAGAAGCCAGGAATAACAAAACAGAGATAGACTGGGAAGGTTATCATCCCCCTAAACCTACTTTTTTGGGAACCAGAACATTTGAAGACTATCCCATTTCAGAGTTGAGAAATTATATTGACTGGCCTCCCTTTTTCCGAACCTGGATGCTTACCGGGAAATATCCTGATATCCTGAAGGATGAAGCCGTAGGAGATCAGGCACAGTCTCTTTTTGATGATGCGAATACATTACTGGATGAAATTGTTGAGCAGAAATTATTACAATCAAAAGGGGTTATAGGGTTTTACCCCACAGTTAGTTACGGCGATGATATAATTATATATAAAGATCATGATCTATCTGAGGAGCTGACTGAATTTCATTTTCTCAGGCAGCAAACCAAGAAGAGGGCCGGACAGCCAAATTCAAGTCTTTCAGACTACATAGCTCCCCAAGAAGCCGGAATAACGGATTATGTTGGTTTTTTTGCGGTAACGGCCGGAATTGGTATTGAAGACATCATTAGCAAATACAAGAAAGCCAATGATGATTATATGGTGATTTTGACAAAAGCCGTAGCTGATCGACTTGCTGAAGCATTTGCGGAACGCATGCATGAACGGGTCCGAAAAGAATTTTGGGGGTACTCCGAAGAAGAGGATCTCAAAAATGAGGATCTGATAGCTGAGAAATATTCCGGGATCAGACCGGCTCCGGGTTACCCAGCCTGCCCCGATCATACTGAGAAACGGTTATTGTTCGATCTGTTGGAGGTGGAAAAGAACGCGGAGATCGAGCTCACGGAATCCTTTGCTATGTACCCGGCTTCATCGGTAAGTGGAATTTATTTCTCACATCCACAATCAAAATATTTTCGGGTGGGAAATATCGGAGAAGACCAGGTTTCAGAGTATGCACTACGAAAATCATGTACCAAAGAGGAAGTTGAGAAATGGCTTTCTCCTAATTTAGACTATGATCCAGAGAAAAAATGAAAGTAACTGAACACATCAAGAAAGCCAATGGTAACACACTGTTTTCATTCGAGGTTCTGCCTCCGTTAAAAGGACAGAATATTCGATCTTTGTTTGATCATATGGATCCCCTGATGGAATTCAATCCACCTTTTGTGGATGTAACCTATCACCGTGAAGAGTTTGTATATAAAAAGCGGGAGAATGGATTACTTGAGCGAAAAACGGTACGTAAACGACCGGGTACCGTAGGTATCTGTGCAGCCATTCAAAATCATTATCAGGTGGATGCGGTTCCGCATATTATTTGTGGTGGGTTTTCGAAGGAGGATACAGAGAATGCTCTTATAGATCTGAATTTTCTGGGAATAGATAATGTGCTTTTGATACAGGGAGATACAAGAAAACCGGAACGGGAATTTGTAGCTGAACCGGACGGACATGCCCATGCTTCAGATTTAATTGAGCAGGTAGTAGAGCTTAATAATGGGATTTATCTTGATGAAGAGCTGGAAAATGCGAAACCCTCAGATTTCTGTATTGGTGTGGCCGGATATCCAGAGAAACACTTTGCTGCTCCTAATATGGAGACAGATCTTAAGTATCTGAAATTAAAGCAGGAAAAAGGCGGTGATTACATTGTTACTCAAATGTTCTTTGATAATCAGTCGTATTTTAATTTTGTTGAAAAATGCAGGGAATCTGGAATTACAATACCTATTATTCCGGGCTTAAAACCCATTACATCCAGTAAGCAATTGACGATATTACCCCAGCTTTTTCATGTGGATCTGCCTATGGAGTTATCAAAAGCTGTGGAAGCCTGCAAAAACAGGGAGGAGGTTATACAGGTAGGTATTGAATGGACCATTCAGCAGTCCAAAGAGCTAATGGAATATGGTGTCCCGAGTTTGCACTACTATTCAATGGGGAAATCGGCTTCAGTGTATGAAGTTGCTAAAGCCTTGTTCTAGCTCAGATCCAATTTTGATCTTCAACCTGAACGGTTCTTTCACTCTGTATTGAGCCGGTATGGGCAGTGCTTTTGGGCTCCACTAACAATACCCAGCATTCTGGCTCAGCTATCGGAAGGTGTTCAACTCCTGCCGGAACCACATACACTTCTCCTTCAGAAAGAAGGATATCGTCCCTGTCTTTAAATTTCAGATGAAGCTGCCCTTTAACGATATAGAAAAGTTCGTCTTCGTTCTCATGATCATGCCAGATAAATTCACCTTTAAGTTTGGCGAGTTTAACATATTGATCATTGAGTTCAGCGATGATCTTTGGTGTCCAATATTCATTGATCTGCTCAAATTTTGAAAGTAAGTTTGCTTTATCGATCATGAGAATATGGTTGCTAAAGTTTTATTGAAATCTTTTTCTAAAACCGGTTCGAATTTATTCCCGGTCAGCATTTCAAAAAGTTCAGCATACCGTTCAAAAACTTCCATTCTGAATTCATCCGGAAGATCAGGAAGTGATTGTCCCTCTAATCCCTGGAAATTATGCTCCATTAGCCATTCGCGAAGAAACTCTTTTGAAAGCTGTTTTTGCCCCTGGCCACTAGCCTGACGTTCTTCATGCCCATCTTTATAAAAATAGCGGGAAGAATCGGTGGTATGAACTTCATCGATCAGTGTAAGCTCATTGTTGAATAACCCAAACTCATATTTTGTATCTACAAGAATAAGGTCTTGTTCTGTAGCTATGGCTGTACCTCGCTCAAATAGTTTGAAAGCAACTTCCTTGATCTCATTCCAAAGCTCAGGAGATACAATTTTACGGGATAGGATTTCTTTTTCAGAAATGTCTTCGTCATGGCCTTCTGTTGCCTTGGTAGCAGGAGTAAGGATCGGAGTGGGAAACTTATCATGTTCTTTCAGACCCTCCGGTAATTTCACCCCACACAATTCTCTTTTGCCGGACTTGTAAACTCTCCAGGCATGCCCGGTCAGGTAGCCTCTAATGACTACTTCTATGGGAATGGGTTCACACTTTTTAGCAATAGTTACATTAGGGTGGGGAACCTCAATGATATGTGTAGCTACAATATCCTTTACCTTGTCAAATGAAAAAGCAGCCAGCTTATTCAAAATTTGTCCTTTAAAAGGGATGGCTTGCTTCATGATGTAATCGAAAGCGGATATCCGGTCGGTTACAACAATGCCTAATTTTTCGTCTCCCAGATCATATACTTCACGCACTTTGCCTTTATAGGGGGAGGGAAGGTCTGGGATTTGGGTTTCAGTAATACAGTTATCGAGTGCTTCCTGAGTAGAGAAATTGGTATTCACTATGCTTTCTTATTTTCGGTTGAACCTCGTTTAACAAGCACCGGATCGATAGTGGTTTGGCAGAGTTCATCTTCTGGGTCCAAGATGATCTCGGCTAACCGTTTGGTTGCCTGAACTCCGATGGTATACATTTTTTGGTCAATGGTAGTCAGTTCCAGGTATTTACTCAACTTTAAATTGTCATATCCCATAATGGCAATATCGTCCGGTACTTTCATTCCAAGTTTTGATAAAGCGTAGATAGCTCCCACTGCCTGAGTATCGTTTGAGCAGAAAATGGCATCAGGGAATTTCCCAAGTTTCTCGTATTTATAGATGGCTTCGAAACCGGCTTCTTCAGTAAATCCTCCATGTTTGGTTGTATCACCGCTCATAAAGAGTTCACTGTCAATAGTCATTTTATAGTTTTTAAGGGCATCTTTGAATCCTCTGATCCTTTCCATTGATGTTTTGGATTCAACGATACTGGTAATCATGCCAAGTCGTTCAAAGCCCTGATTGACTAAATGCTCTCCGGCAAGATATCCGCCCCGATAATCGTTGAGCATAAAATAATTGTAAGCGGGATGGGATGAATTTACAAGAACGGCCGGTGTTTGGGTGGCTTGAATTAATTCATGAACCGACTCACTTACATCAATGGATAATAAAATAACAGCGTCGGCCGTACCGCGATCGAAAAAATTTTGTACTCCTTCTTCCGGATTTTTGGATCCCGTGTTATACATGATGATATCAAGATCCATTTTTTTGATTTCATCTTTAACACCCTTCAATACCTCATTGAAATATGGCGTCGTGAAGGAGGGGACAGCAATAGCCAGCATCTGCGGTTCTTTACTTGCCAACTTTCGGGCATTAACCTGAGGTCTGAAATTTAGTTCTTTAATAGTATTTTGAACTTTCTCTTTCGTGCTCTTCGAAACATTATCTGAACCATTTAATACCCTCGAAACAGTGGAAATGGCTACCTCGGCCTTTTTAGCGACCTCATAAATTGTTACTTTTTTGCGCATTTTACCTGAATTATTTAGTATTATATAATAATAAGGTTAATAACATAAGAACATAATATTACCTCAATATAACCATTTACTGTATTCAAGTATAAACATCTTCTTTTCAAAATGTTATAGAGTATAAATAGAATTAACTATGAGTAGGCGGGAACTTTTTCCGAATAAAAAAAGCTTAGGAAGAGAGAAAATTTAAGAAATGACAAATATACTAAGTATTTCATATCACCTGATTCGTCCTCTGTATGAGAAGACCAGTTTTCATAGGTCAGTTATTGAAGATCTGCAGGATGACGGGCTAAAGAGTGCCTATTCGCATTGCCGGCTTATAACCAGAAAACATGCAAAAACTTTTTATATGGCTACCCGCTTCCTTCCTAATGACAAGCAGAGGGGGATATTTGCTATTTATGGCTTGTGTAGATATCTGGATGATCTTGTTGACGAGGCTGAAGATCTAATCCATGACCAAAAGATCACCATAGATCAGGTAGATGAAAAACTGGAACTTTTTAAACAACGTCTGATCGATGTTTATGATGGAAAAATAGTAGATAATCCAATCCTGACAGCTTTTTCTGATACCCTTAAAAAGTATCAGATATCTATAGAATTACCTTTTCTTTTGATGGAAGGAGTAAAAATGGACCTTGTAAAAGATCGATTTGAAACCTTCGAGGAAGTATATGATTACTCCTATAAAGTTGCCTCGGTTGTTGGATTAATGACGAGTGAAGTTTTTGGATATGTAGATAACGATGCGCTGGATTATGCAGTCGATCTCGGTATTGCCATGCAGCTTACTAATATACTCAGAGATGTAGGTGAGGATCTTAGAAGGGGGCGAATATATATTCCACAGGATGATCTTAAGAAATTTGACATCACTGAAGAAGAACTTTTTGAGGGCAAGGTAAACGAAAAGTTTACCAACCTTATGAAATTTCAGATAGAACGTACCAATGAATATTACTCAAAGGCAGATTTTGGTATTCCACTGCTTTCAAGTGATAGCAGACTCCCGGTATATCTTGCTCGTCACAATTACAGCCGAATTTTGGATAAGATCGAAGAGAATAATTACAATGTGTTTGATAACAGGGCTTACCTCAATTACACTGAAAAGCTTTCCATGTTACCCCGTGTTCTGCTGGAGATGAAAACTGCCAGTTAAAATCTTTTTTTAGCTTGGAGAATCTTATTGTAAAGTCCTATCATTGGACAAAAAGAAAACAAGATTTTATCTATGGCTGAAATAAAGAAAGTACTAATCGCAAATCGAGGAGAAATTGCATTAAGGGTCATTCACACCTGTAAGGAAATGGGTATTGAAACGGTCGCGGTGTATTCCCGTCCTGACGCACATGCACCTCATGTACTTCATGCTGATGAATCTGTTTTCATAGGAGAGGCAGCTTCCTCTGAGAGTTACCTTGTAATCGATAAAATCATTGATGCCGTTAAAAAAACCGGAGCAGATGCTGTTCACCCAGGATATGGATTTTTGAGTGAGAATGCTGCTTTTGCGGAACAATGTAAGAAAGAGAATATCATATTTATAGGGCCGGAGCCCAAAGCGATCACCCTGATGGGCGATAAGACCGAAGCCCGTGAATTAGTTACTAAAGCGGGAATACCCACACCTCCCGGTTTAAAAAGTGAGCTTAAAGATATTGAAGAAGCTCGTAGTGTTGCCGATGATATCGGCTATCCAATTTTGGTGAAAGCCGCAGCGGGTGGCGGAGGAAAGGGTATGCGAATCGTTCATAAAAAAGAAGAATTTGAAGCGAGTATTAAGGCTGCTAAATCTGAAGCAAGGAATGCTTTTGGTGACGACCGTATCTACATTGAGAAGTATCTTGAGGAACCTCGTCACGTTGAATTTCAGATCATAGCGGATACGCACGGAAATGTACTTCATGTATTTGATCGGGAATGCTCGGTTCAGAGGCGTCATCAGAAAGTGATCGAGGAAGCGCCTTGTGCTTTATTGACTCCCGAACTTCGCAAGAATATGTCGGAGGCAGCTATTAAAGCAGCCAAAACTGTCGATTATATAGGTGCCGGAACTATCGAATTTTTAGTAGATAAACATCTTAATTTTTACTTCCTGGAGATGAATACAAGGCTTCAGGTAGAACATCCGGTTACAGAAATGATCTCAGGAGTAGATCTTGTTGCTATGCAGATCCTAGTTGCTGAGGGTAAAGAACTTCCTTTCAAACAAAGCGATCTTAAGATAAACGGACATGCTATTGAATGTCGTATTTATGCAGAGGATCCTGCAGATAATTTCTTGCCAAGTACCGGGTTACTTGAGAAACACAGAGCTCCTACCGGGTCAGGAATTCGTGTAGATTCGGGCGTTGAAGAGGGGCAGCAGATCACGATCAATTATGATCCTATGATCTCGAAGTTAAGTGTGCATGGACCTGATCGGGAAATAGCCCGCAAAAGGATGCTACGAGCTTTGGGTGAGTATGAGATAGCCGGATGCAAAACCACTATCCCATTTTGTGAGTTTACATTGAATCATCCCGCTTTCATTGACGCTAAATATGACACACATTTTGTACCTGATCACTTCACTCCGGAAAAAATGCAGCCTGAACAAAATGAAAGTGATGTAGCCTTGGCTGCTGCATTGCTGAAGGGGATGGCCGAAAGCGAAGCAGAACCGGCTCTCACTTTGAACGGATCTGCTGAAAGTATGTGGTGGAAGAACCGCAGGGAGTAAAACAAGTGAGATCAAAAGCTGATAAAAAAAAGTTATTCAGCAAACTTGAGTCTTTGTCTACCGAAGGACGTAATTCTGCTACACTGGAAATTGACTTGGCTACTCCTCTGGAGATTGCCAGGCTTATAAATCAGGAAGACCAAAAAGTAGCCATGGAAGTTGAAAAGAAACTTCCAGTTATCTCGGAGATCATAGAAATAGTAAGTGATGCCTTTCAGCTTGGGGGCAGGTTGCTTTATTTCGGAGCCGGGACAAGTGGCCGATTAGGAGTTTTGGATGCTGCCGAATGTCCTCCAACTTTTGGTGTTTATCCTGAAAAAGTGAAGGGATTTATTGCGGGAGGAAATCAGGCGATGTTTGTAGCTCAGGAGGGAGCTGAAGATTCCGAAGATGTAGGAGTGAAGGCTGTTGATGAAGCAGAAGCAGCACCTCCTGATATAGTGTGTGGCCTTGCTGCAAGTGGTCGTACTCCGTATGTACACGGAGCATTAAAAGAAGCTTCAAAAAGAGGATGCAGAACCATTTTAGTGACTACCGTGCCTGATGAACAGATAGACCTTAAGGTTGATCATTTGGTTGCTATCCCGGTGGGACCGGAAGTAATTATGGGAAGCACACGAATGAAAAGCGGTACAGCACAAAAAATGGTGTTGAACATGATCACAACAGGAGCGATGATCCTGCAGGGGAAAATCTATGAAAATGTGATGGTCGATTTGATGCTCTCAAACGAAAAACTGATAGAGCGAGCAAAACGAATTCTGATGATCTTTTCAGGGGTTGAGTATGAAAGGGCCGAAGAGTTATTATCAGAGGCAGAAGGACATGTGAAAACAGCATTGATGATGGCTTTGGGTAAAGTGGATCGTGATAAAGCGAAAGATCTTTTAGACCAGCATAATGGTTTTGTGCGAAAAGCACTTTTAAGTTTAGAAGAATCATGATGAGAACTCTGTTTAGTATTTTCGTATTTACGTACTTCAGCTTTTTATTTTTGGTGTTTTTTATACTCATTTCGGCTGTTTTCTTGGTTACCTTTCCATTTGACCGATATCGAAAAGCGCCTAATTTCACTTTATCAATAATGGCTCGCTTTATGATGATGGCAAGTCCTTGGTGGAAGATGGAGTTTGAGGGCACGGAAAAATTTGATCCTGAAGAACCAACAATTTTTGTGTGTAATCACCAGAGTTTTCTGGATATGGCTGTGATCTATCATTTGCCTTGGAAAATGAAGTGGGTATCCAAGAAAAGCTTAACCTATATACCGGTAATGGGATGGCTGGTTTGGCTTACAGGACATCTAACCATAAATAGGAGCAGTAAAACGGCGCTAAAGAAGCTCGAAAATTTAGTCCGGCCACTGAAAGATCTGGTTCCGGTAATGATCTTTCCGGAAGGAACCCGCACAATGGATGGGGAGCTGAAACCGTTCAAGAACGGAGCATTCCTTTTGGCGATGGAGCATGGGTTTAAAATACAACCTATGGTTATCAATGGTGGACATATAGCCATGCCGTCAGGTTCCGGAAACCTGGAACCTAAGGTGCATTTCAAGTTGAGGGTCCTAGACCCTATTGATGTGAAAGACTTTGAGGGCCTTTCGGAACTAAAAGACCATGTAAGAATGCTTATGAATAAAGAACTGCAAGAAATGAGACCTGTTTGATCAATAAGATTCGAGAAATATATTACGGCGAACTTGAGCATGAGCATCGCTTTATGTTTTCGCTAATATGTGCCGAATTGATCCTTTTATTGATTCTTAAATTATGGCCTGTACAGGTTGATTCTTCAACATCTTATAACGACCCTTTTACTGATGAAGTTATTTATGTTGAGCGAGCTATAGTAACACAACAAACCAATGCTCCGGCGGCTCCTCCTAAACCCCAGATTCCGGTTCCTGTTCCCAATGATGAAGTGATCGAAGAAGAGATCGATTTTCCGGAATTTGATGAGGTGATTACTAACTTTGATGCCATGGGAGAAGAGGGTTCATCTGAAACCGGCGGTGAAGGTAAACTTGTGGGAAGTCCTGAGCAGAGCCCGCGTGTATTCCGGATAGTTGAGCCAACAATATCTGATATAGCTAAAAGGCAGAACATAAAAGCTGAGATCATAGTGACTTTCTTAGTGGGGATTGATGGTAAAGTTGAAGAAGCGGTTGTTTCTGAGATAAGGCTATTTAATGGGGATTCATATGAAGTAGTAGACCAGATAGGTTATGGGATTCTTGAAGCTACTTTGGAGGCAGCCAATAAATGGAGATTCACTCCGGCAAGAGACAATGGAGAGCGAGTAAAGACCTATGTTCAAAATAGTTTTAAAATTGGCTTTTAATTCATTGATATAGGATCTAAATACTTCTATCTTAGGCGCCCTTCGATGGGCTATCATCTTAAAAAAACGGAGAGGTGCCAGAGCGGTCGAACGGGCTCGCCTGGAAAGCGAGTGTGCCCCTTACGGGGTACCGAGGGTTCGAATCCCTCCCTCTCCGCATTTTTGCTTTTCTTTTTGCTTACCTCATTCATTACCGCTAAAAATCGTTATACTTGTCTTGATGAAAGAACTGGATACTTCTCAAATAAGGAACTACCCGCAGGACGTTATATTTGGTGAGGCGGATATAAAGGAACATTTATCCTTGGATATTCTTTCTAAAGAAGAACTAAAAGAATATGACACTTTTAAGAACACAAAGAGAAGGGCGGAGTTTATATCAGCCAGAAAGCTCTTTAGGTTTTTACTTTGTCAAATGGATATAAACCCAGAACAAGTTCTGCTTCAGAAAGACAAGGAGGGTAAGCCGTATGCTATGTGGAATGAAAAACATATTTTTGTAAGCTTCTCTCATTCTCCCGAAAAAGTGTACTGTGCTATTTCAAAAAAGCTGGATATCGGGCTTGATGTAGAGCCTTTATCAAGAGACATCAGTCAAAGTGTTTTGAAAAGAATAACATCGGATGCTGAACGATCAGTGGTATCTACACTTAAGCCTGTTCAAGTCTGGACGATAAAGGAAGCAGTAGTAAAGTTTCTGGGAACCGGACTACGTACAAATTTAAATGAGCTTAAAATTGTAAAAAATCAAAGTTCTCAGATTTCTGTAAAATTTTACAATGATAAATACATTGAAATTTGTAGTTTTAGGCAATCCGATCATCAGATAGCACTAGCTTATCAAAGCAAACATATTTGATAGAATTTCAAAGAAGCTCAAAGTTGCCATTTTCATTTGGTTAGGGAATGGTGTCTTCGGGCTTTTTTTCGTTTAACGATTTATTCAGACCATCAATCAGCACCATGGACGTACAAACCCTCACAAAACAAGAGATCCGGGACAGGATAAAAAATGCAAAACATCTAAATACGAACGCTGAGCACGTTCGTATGCTCTTCGTGCCTAACAAAATTGGTGAGCATAATTTTGGGGAGCTTTGCACGACGTATAAAACCGTAATCAATCAAAATTTTGATACGGTAGTTATCATTGAATCTTATACAGGCCAGTTGCAAAAGAAACTGGCAATGCCTTCCAACAAAACTTTCGAAACCCGATTTGGTGAGGTACCCGTCAACGATTATTTAAGGAATGAGTTTTGTGATGAGGAAGATGATTTTTTTATCGCTGATGAAGGGTATAGCAAAGAAATGAGTATCTACACACAGCTGCCCATTTTACAATCTTGTTTCTCTGATTTTGAAGTGGTTAGTTTACAAATTGGAGATTATGACCCAGCTATTGTTCGGGAACTGGCTTTTACCCTTGATGAGTTATTACTTCATAAAAATGCATTGATTGTGTATTGTTGTGATGTACCTGCAAGTAATCCTGACGAGCTGGAGAAACTTAGAACGTTGGTTGTGGAGAATAAAGAATCAGGGCTGATGCATTATCTGAATAGTAATGACAAAACTGTAAAAGGTGCACGGGCTTTTATGAGTGGAGTATTAGTTGCTCGTTCCTGGGGATACGATATTGAATTTCTGGATCATATTGAATCTGCAAATAATATTTGTGGATACGCAAAACGAACACAACCTCAAATAGCATAGCGATGAATGAACCCCGCGTTTCGATTATTGGATTGGGACAAGTGGGTACAGCATTATTGAATGCTTTTTCTGGATGTAAGGTAGAAGTAGTTTCCGTATTCAATCGTTCTGAAATAAACCCTTCAGTGAAAGGGAAGTTTCCGAATTCTTTTTTTGGAAGAGAGTTGCCCGGTCCTGAAGAACCTATGGGAGACTTTATCATCTTAGCGGTTTCCGATGATGCTATAAAGGAAGTTGCTGAAAAACTCTCTGAGATTCTCACCCCTAATGAGAATTTGAATGTAATCCATTGTTCCGGGACTCATTCATCACAAATATTGAAATCTTTAAAAAGAAAAGGAGCTAATATTGCCTCTTTTCACCCTATTAAGGCGATTACTTCAAACACGGTTTCTTTCAAGAATATATGGTTCGATATAGAAGGGGATGAAGAGCTTTTGGGTATACTTGAGAAATTAGCTGAATTGCTGGGAGCTTCTTCATTTAGAGTTGAACCGGAAGCCAAACCATTTTTACATGCATCAGCTGTGGTGGCCTCAAATTATTTGGTGGTATTGGCTGACTTGGTATCAAGGATCTCATCACAGGGAAATATACCTGAACATACCGCAATCAAAGCATTAGCTCCTCTAATGGAAAGTACACTTTCCAATATTACTGAACTAGGAGTTACGGATTCACTTACAGGTCCTATAGCCCGGGGTGATGCTCAAACGGTCGAGAAACATCTTCAAAGTTTAGAATCAGTTCCAAAGCTTCAGGTATTATATAAGACTCTGGGGCTGGAAGCACTACAAATTGCTGAACGGAAAAGTGGCCATTCTTCATCATTAGGAAAAATAAAAGAATTGTTATCGTGAGCTCTGGAAAACCGAATGACTTTTATGAACGAGTATATGAGGTCGTTGCTCAAATTCCTCAGGGAAAAGTAACTTCTTATGGAGCAATCGCTCAGTATTTAGGGGTAGCATCGGGAGCGCGTATGGTTGGGTATGCCATGAATAATTATCAAAGCTATGATCTTGAGTTTGAGCTTCCTGCTCATCGTGTTTTAAATAGGCTGGGTCAATTGACAGGTCGGGCTCATTTTGAAGGGGATACCATGCGCGAACGTTTGTTGCAGGAAGGGATTAAGTTTAAAGAAGAATATACTGTAGACTTGGAGGGACATTTTTGGGACCCGGAAGAGCTTGAAAACTAAAGGTGCATATACCTTCTCCATTCTGTATAATTAGGTCAGGTTTTTGGTTCTGAGAATAAATAGTTGATTTCTTTAACGATTGGGAATTCTATAAGTGGAGTACAGATGATTAAAAAAATAAACGGTTTGCTGATTATATTCTTAGGAATTACAGTCAGTGGAGTTGCACAAAATATTACCCCTTTGAAAATGGGATCAAATGCCCCTGAAACGGATAGGGTGATCGTAGATACTTCAGATCGTAATACAACGCTTTCCGATGTCGCAGATAATAATGGTCTTATTGTTATTTTTTCTTGTAATACTTGCCCATGGGTAGCAAAATGGGAAGATCGGTATAATGAGATTTCAAGTCTGGCTAATCAGAATGATGTGGGTATGATTGCACTGAATTCGAATGAACGTACCCGAGACAGAGGGGAGGCCATGGAAGACATGAGAAGACGAGCCCAAAAACAAGGATATAATTTTATTTATGCTCTGGACAAAGATCATATTATTGCGGATGCTTTTGGAGCAACTCGAACACCGGAGGTCTTTTTATTTGATGAGAATCTTGAATTGGTGTACCACGGTGCAATTGATGATAATGCTGAAAACGGTAGTGAAGCGAACTCAAGGCATCTTGAAGAGGCTATAGTAACTATAGCAAGTGGAAACGATATCCAAAAAAGAAGAACTCAAATTCAAGGATGTACCATCAAGCGGACTGAGTAATTTTCATCAAAAACCCGTAGTTTTAAGCCACGCCACAAACGTGGCTTTTTTATTGAATGATGTTTTACCAAAAAGTATCCAAGGAACTAAAAGAGAATAATGCCGACCTGGACTTTACATACTGAATTTAAATTTGACGCTGCTCATTATATAGACGGATATGATGGTAAGTGTGGCCGAATGCATGGCCATTCCTATAAAGTTAAGATGACAGCTAAATCAAACAAGTTGAACCCATCTCAATATCTGGAAACTCCCGATATGGTGTGTGATTTTAAAGAATTGAAGTGGGCTGCGAAAGATTCTGAAAAAGGTGGTTTTGACCATGGATTTCTGAATGAATTGATGCCCGACAATACTACTGCTGAACGGATCGCTGAGTTTATTCATAAAGAAACCAAGAATAGAATTCCGGATGATATTGAATTAACTGTTACCGTTTGGGAAACAGAAACAAGTTGGGTCGAATACACGGATTAAATGTTTAAAGTAGAAAACCATACCGAAACGCTTACCGACACCAAAGACTTCATGGATGTCGAATATCCTGTAATGGAACACTTTTATACCATTCAGGGAGAAGGAGCTCATACAGGTCGAGCCTCATATTTCATTCGCACCGCCGGGTGTGATGTGAATTGTTGGTGGTGTGATGTCAAAGATAGCTGGGAAGAAGAAGGTCACCCCAGGTTAACCGTGAAAGAGCTTGTTTATGCAGCTGAGAATAGCGGGGCTCCGTTTGCAGTTATCACAGGTGGGGAGCCACTGCTACATGACCTGCTTCCTCTGACTCTGGGATTAAAATCAGCCGGATTACAGGTGCATATTGAAACAAGTGGATCTTCACCTTTATCAGGACAGTTAGACTGGATTACACTTTCTCCAAAACGGTTTAAAAAACCAACTGCGGAAGTATTTGACTATGTGGATGAGCTGAAGGTTGTTGTTCTTACAAAGAAAGACCTGAAGTGGGCTGAAGATAATGCAGCGAAATGTCCCGAAGGAACAAAACTGCTATTACAGCCTGAATGGGAAACCCCAAAATCTATAGATATTATTGTGGAATATGTTAAGAAACATCCTGAATGGGGAATAAGCCTTCAGGCACATAAATTTTTAAAAGTACCATAATGAGTTTTCAACGATCATCTGTTTTAATAACTGGTGGAAGCAAAGGAATAGGCCTATCTATTGCGAAAGTATTCTCCAGGGAAACCGATCACCCTCTTGTTCTGATCGCACGAAATAGGGATGAATTGGAGGAGGCTAAAGAGATATGCCTCGAAGATGGGGCTACAGAGGTTCATACTATTTCCGTTGATATCACGGACAAAAATGCTGTTTCGAATATTCCCTTTACTGATTATGATCCAGGAATTATTATTAACAATGCCGGTTCTTTTCTGTTTAAAAAATTAAAGGATACTTCAGTTGAAGAATTTGACAGGCAGTTTCAGATCAATGCATTTGGTGCTTTCAACATCACAAAATCTATTCTTCCTGAATTAGAAAAGAAGGAGAGAGGACTCATCGTCAATATTTGTTCTATGGGGTCTTTGGAAGGTCTAAAAGACAGTGGAGCCTATTCAATGTCAAAACATGCCTTACTTGGATACACACGCTCGCTAAGAAAGGAATTAATGAATTCCAAGATTGCGGTATCAGCTATTAACCTTGGACAGACCTACTCTACATCATGGCAAGATGTAGATATCGCCCAGGAGAAATTAATTGATCCCGAAGATGTAGGGAAACTGATAATTTCTTTATCGCAATTAAGCATTCGAAGTGTTGTTGAGGAGATAACACTGATGCCTCAGGGTGGAAAAGTAGCACCTATGTGATATCTATCTCACGGTCTGCCGGCTCCAAGCCGTCTGACCGATTGGTTGAGTAGGGCTTCAGGGGATCCAAGTTTTGTAATTATATTAATCCGTCATTTTGCACTTGTATCATCGATCAGATGGGTAATCCATCAGATCGGGGTTTGGTGGCAGAAAAGAATTATTCCTAATCACATATGATCTTTCTACCTTAGGAAAAACGTATCACTATAAGAAAAAGAATCAATCCGGAAGCAGTACTAACATGTATAACAGTTTGAGTTGGTTCCCAATATTAAATTTGGGCTTAAAAGAAATAAATTTGAAAACATTAAAAAATTTTAATGAAATTTCTTTTGTAACAACTACCAAGAACTACACTCTTATTAGAGAAACAAAGACATACTCAACACTAAATATTTTCTAATTTACTTTGACGCACTTATTCATAACATTTGCATCAGATAAATTGAAAACAGTTTACAACAAACAAACAAAACACAACAACTAGGAGATCATCTTGGGTCAACAACAATTATTACTCGTTATTCTTGTAACAATCATCGTAGGTATTGCGACGGTTGTGGCTATTAATACATTTGGATCAGCTGCTGATTCAGCTAACATCGATGCTGTTCGTCAGGACATCGCAACATTCGCAGCTTCTGCACAAGGCTACTTCATGAAGCCTGAAATGCTTGGCGGCGGTGGCGGTGACTGGGAAGGTATTACTTTCAATACTGTAGCATTCCCAGCTGATGAAGTTGCAAATGCTGGATTAACTGCTGTTAATGCTAATGGTGTTTATACTTTCGCTGCACCAGCTGCTACTGATACTGTATTTACAATTTCAGGCCATCCATCAAGTAGAATTGACGGACCGGTAACAGCTACCGCAACAGCAACTCAAGGAAACGGTCCTTTAATTGCTGAAATTGGACCAGGTGGTATTAACTGGAACTGTGCTACTTGTAGCAACCAGTAAGCCAACTCGTTTTTTACTAACGATGTGAAAAATGGCTCCTTTCTCAGGAGCCATTTTTATATTAAAAAACTTGAGAAATAGCTATGGGCAACAGAGAATTATTACTTGTTATATTAGTTACGGTTTTAGTAGCAATTAGTATTGGTGTTGCTGTACGAACGATACCGGATCAGAAGTTAGTCCCAGCCGAACGGCGATAATTGAAGGTATAAATACTGCAGTAGGTCGATCAATAGCTTATTATGAACGCCCTGAAGTATATGGAGGAGGAGCAAGTTCCTTCGAAAACATTACTTTCAATGATTTATTAATGGATAGCGTTAATGGAAATGGAAGATTTGAACTCACTAATAAAACCCATACTTCATTCACGATTATTGGATATCCAAGTGGAACTGGTCAAACTCCTATCACCGTAATAGTTTATCGCGATTCTGTAAAATGGGTGAATGAATAAGAACCTCTTTTCTATGCTAAGCATTTAGGTTCATACCTTGACCGATTTTTAGATTAAGCCACCCGTATCTTTTCTATAGCTTAATCCAACTTACTATCTTTTAATACTAATGTACTTCGTAATTCATCAGGTCGATTTATGGTCAATCATGATCATGTTCCTGATCTTCAATACCAGACGAACTGCCACTTCCTTCTTTAAACAATTGGCTGTCAGGATTACCACCGGATCTTAGATAGGCAATCAGGTCTCTCAGTTCATCTTCACTAAGTGGATCTATCAGACCTTCCGGCATTTGTGATATTTCTGATTTCTTTATGGAAGCGACTTCCTCTTTATCTGCAATTACAGGAGGTTGATCCGGGTTTCTTGGGTAGATCTTAACTTGTTCTTGCTCTTCAACAACCAATCCTGATACAGTTTTTCCATTGGTCTGGGTGACAATAGAACTGTTGTATTGATCTGAAATAAGCGCATTGGGTTCAATGATATCTTCCAGTAAAACCGGAACAGAAGCTCTCATTCCAACGGAACTTAAATCGGGACCAATATTTCCACCATAACCATTAAAACGATGGCATGATGCACACCCTGTAGCAAAAAAGGCATTCCTGCCATTTTTAAAATTTCTATTGGTAAGGTAATCTGCTACTTCCCCGAGCGCCTCATCAACGGTCCAGTCTCTCCCCGGTCCTTCGGGTGGTTGTACATCAAAAGATGGTTCCTGAATTAAATTTACACCTGTTATATCTGAAACTGCATTGTGTTCCTCTTCACTGGCATTCTGCAAAGCATCTTCACGGATCTTAGTTAAATAGCCTCCATAGCTTGAGCCTCCGGGGGCTTCTGCAGCTTTATTGATAAAGGTGAAATATTCCCGTCTTTGATCTATGGTCCAGCCATCGCGAAGATTTTTCAATAAAAAAGCGTATTTAATTTTACTAGTGGGGGGAGGGTTCTCCAACATTTTTTGAATGGTACCGTCATTGTTGTTTGGTAAACCAACCCAATTCGGTTCGGGATCCTCTTTAGTTTGATCGATAAGATCCATTGCTTTATCAATGACTCTGGTATCTTTGAGATAAACCAAAATTCGAACTAACTCGATGTTTACTCTGTGATCTTCAGTAGGCAGTAACTCAATTAGAGTATCTGTAATTTGTTTCTTTTGATCTGGTTCCGGCTCTCCCAACCTGGTAAATATCAGGGAAATTGAGCGCAGATATCCAAGCTTTTTTTCTTTATCCAGAGTGTTGATATCGATTTCCAGAAGAGATCGGCTTGCCTGGGGTCGATAAGAAACATCCCCTGAACGAGTAAGGGCCATTATCACGGTAATTCTGGCCTGATAATTTTGCTCAGATAACGCTTTTTGATCCCATATACTAACAGGTTGAGATTCAACAGCAAGCCTTGCCGCGTAGCGTATGTATCGGTCATCTGAGTTTAGGTGAGGCCATGCTTTAGCTATAGCTTGGGAATTTATATTTCCATGATATGCTTCTAACTCTTTTCTCAATTCCCTTGCATTTGCAGCTTTTTCATTACGAGGTAATTCCGCAGGCGTAGTGGATTCATTACCGTTATAGATAACTCTGTATAGCTTGGTGTCGTTGGCTCGGCCTCCTGTAATGAAATATAAAGCTCCGTCTGAACCGATAACCGCATCGGTGACCGGTAATTCATTTCCGGTTAAAAACTTTTCAACTTCTGCAGAGTATGATGCTCCCTCAGGAGTAAGATGGAAGGCATATATTGTCCCATAAAGCCAATCAAGTCCATAAAGTGCATGCTGGTATTGAGCCGGAAACTTAGCCCCTGTTCCAAATACCAGACCTGTCGGTGAACCTCTGCCAATATTCACAATAGGAGGCAGGCTGTCTTCATAATACTCTTTCCATTTTCCGCTGCCACTTCTCCAACCGAAGTCACTTCCACTTGTGACATGCAATAATCGGGTAGGGCGGTACCACGGCATTCCAAGATCATACTCCATGTCAGAGTCAAAGGTGAACAGTTCTCCATGAGGACTCACTGCTGCATCGTACTGATTGCGATAGCCTATACTGAACATCTCCCATTTAGAACCATCGGGATTCATGCGGGCGATATACCCACCGGGGGCAAATATTCCACGGGCATTCCCGCGCATATCCCACTGACGTGGCAATAAGATATCTTCATCCCAAGATGGTAATCTGCTGGAAGTGAGCTCAGGAGCAGGGGTATAATTCCCATTTACGATGAATAATCCATCGTTTTCAGGGGTTTTAATTACGCTATGATTTCCATGCTCTGCAAGTTTTTCAGGCCCTCCAATATATTCCATTACATCAAATTCTTCAGTGCCCTTGGTGTCGCGCATCCGAAAAATTCCTTTTCCGGGTACATTTGTATATAAGTGTTCATAGGCAAAAGTAAGTCCGTGAGCCCCGGAAAGCGGCATCAGCAATTCTTTTGTTCTAACATTAGGGAGATCAGAGTCGGTCGATTCAGATATGATAATTCGAAAAAAACCTTTATCACTTTGATCCGATGCTATTAAATGACCATTAGGACCTAAAGTAAGTGATATCCAGGTGCTCTGACTTCCTCTTGGCACTGAATATAATTCTTGAACCTCAAAGCCCGGCAGTGTAATAATTTCCGGACTATCTGAGATATCTTGATCAGAATCTAAGGTTGAGATATCCTGTGAATCAGGATTTGAACTACAACCGGAAAAAATAAAAGTGAGAGGGTAAATAATTGGAGTAAGGATCTTGTAGAAGTTCTTCTCATTGGTGCAGTTTTAATAATTCTAGTTGCGAGGCCTTATTCGCTAAAGTTTTCTAAATAAAATATTCCGGTATTCAACCTTCATGGGAGGCCCAAGGTGTAACTGAAATCCAAGCAAGCCATCTTCCTTCATTTTACTTCCATGATCGGTGCCTATACTCATTACGCGGCCATTTATTACATGTATCAAAGTGTTTTCTTTTGCTATAATTTTATACGAATTCCATCCATCAGTCTCTATATGAGCTAATAGGTCATCTGCATTTCCCAATGAGCCTATTTCATGAACCTGATTTCCTGCATCAATTATTGTAACCTGACCCCTGCGAGCCAGAAAAGCTCTGCCTTTATCCTCATATAATTGTCCGGTATATTCATTGTTCCCATCTATATCTGCCTGGTAGCCACGCAATACAAACTCTTTTCCTTCTACAGTTTCACTTCGATAGTTAATTCCACTGTTACCGCTGTCAGAAATTCTATACTCTAATTTAAGTTCAAAGTCTTCAGTCAGCTCTTCATTCCAGATAAAGAAAGAGTGCTCAATAATGATGTTATCAGGAGTTGTCTCGCCTGTAAGGACTCCATCTTCAAATCGCCAGTGGCTAGGGTTTCCTTTCCATTCATCTAAGGTATTTTCTGTCAAGATCTCACGAAAGCTGTTATCAGGTTGTGATTCAGCTATTTCTTGAGTGCATGTTGAGAAGATCAAGATTGGTATGATTAGAAAATAAATCGATGATAAGTTCTTCATTTCAGAACATAGTTTAATTCAATGATCAGATCATATGCCATCTCTAAAATGGTGATTCGATCAGATCGGTTATTTAGAAGAAAGATCAAATACCTATTCCAAAATTAGGGTGCGAACCGTTGGGATCTCTCCTGTTACATCCGTATATGCGATCATTAACCCTGCACCTAATTCAGTAATATGTGGAAAGCCACTGCTTCTGCTTCGTGAAAGTCCATTAACCGTTTTTGAAGAAAGTTCTTCACCGTCAAGAGTATAAACTTTGATGTTCAATTTTGCTCCATTATCTGTAGGGGAGAGCCAGCTAACCCATATTTTACTTTCAGTAATATTTAGATCAACCCTTCCCAAAGGAGAGTCGTTATCCAAAGAGATTGGGGGTTGAAAATTTTGACCATGATCTTTAGAGATAGCAAACTGAACATGAGGCGTGCCTTCGGCACCGGTAAACCATGCAACAGCAGCTGTATTTCCAGAAGCGTCAACAGCAGGCCCATTTACAGGACAAGCCCCGATCGACCAGTTGTCAGCATGAACAGGTTTTGGCTCCGACCAAACTCCATCAACATAGGAAGTAACATAGATGTCTCTGATCTCTTCATCAGTACGATCTCTATAGGCGGCTAAAAAACCATTCTCGGTTTTTGTGATGGATGTGTTACAACAGTCACAAACTGAGTCATCAATAAGGAATTTCTCCAAAATTTCGGCATTGGTATTAATTATTGCTCCACGTAAAGTCATGGCTTTATTTAAATCAGAATATTCATCGTCTTCGCGATCGTGAGTTTGCCTTCCATCCAGCCAAATTGCAGCGTAGGTAGAATCGGAGGCGGGGGTCATACTCACAAACCCATGCTCGGTGGGGGTATTATCTTGGTGAGAAGTAAAAGCCGGGCTCCATTCCTCATTATATACTGACATATTTATATGATATGCATATGTCCCGCCTACAACTTTATTTAGCCAGTGAGCAGCCATTGGTGAACCATCATTAGCTATTACTGAAGGATAATCTGCCCAGTTCACAAACCAGGTAGAATCAGAAGTAACGGTTTTAGGTTTAGACCAGGTATTGTTGGAGAACGAAGAGAATTTGAGATAGCTCATGTTGTCAACTTCTTCAACCCAACTCATAAATACAGTTCCGGTATTGTCAGTATATAAACGAGGGAGGGAACTGTTTTGGGAAACAGGAGAACTTATTTCATTTACAGTGATCCCATTATTCGGATTACATCCAATTATTAAAAAAATGATCGATAAGCTAAGAAAGAGTTTTGAATTCATGCTGTCTTGTAAATGATTGGTAGGCAATAAATATACCGATTATGTGAAGAATTAAAACTGTAATAAAGTACCATGTCGGTTCTGTGTGGTATGAATTTGAAATCTCAATTCCACGCCATGCGAAAATAATCATTCCAAATAATACAGAATAGAAAAAAATATGATCATTGATAACGGTAAGCACCAGCATGGTAACCAGCCAGGTACTGGTGATCACTGAAAGTAAGATCACTACAACCCATATATCAGAGGGTAAATGAGAAATGCCATAGAATTGAAAGTCCATACGGTGATAAAAAGTGATGATCAGCCGGGCAAAGCCTTCAAAGAAGAGAAGGCCAAAAAAACCAGATATCACAGCGAGGGTTTGTTTCATTGAACGGATTTTTGGTCGGAATTGTAATGACTTCCAGATGATTTACCAAACAAAACTATCACAAATAAGTAATAGTTTTTGAATTGATAAGAACTAAAATTAAAATCTCAAAACTATAAACTATAAAATGCCAGAAGGACCTGAAATTTGGAGAGCTGCGAGTCAGATCAATGATGCCATTGCAGGAAAAAAGATCACTAAACTATTTTTCGCTTTCGATGAACTGAAAAAATATGAAAACCGGCTGGAAGGTTCTGTGGTCAGTTCTGTTGCTCCACGTGGTAAAGCTATTATTACAGCCTTCAATAACGAATTAAATTTATATACTCATAATCAGCTTTATGGAAAATGGATGATCAGCGGAAATGGGGAAGAGCCGGACACTAACCGATCATTAAGGGTCGCTATTCATACTGAGCATTCTTCAGCATATCTTTATTCTGCTTCTGAAATTGAGTTTTTGAAAGATGATGAAATTGAATCTCATCCTTATATAAAAAAGCTTGGTCCTGATGTAGTTGATCCAAATACTGCCTATGAAGAGGTATTGGATAGATATAAAGATGATACTTTTAAAAACCGGAAACTTGCCACATTATTACTCGACCAGGGATTTCTGAGCGGAGTAGGGAATTATTTACGCAGTGAAATTTTATTTTGTGCAAAAGTTGATCCTGATCATCGCCCTAAAGATTGTTCGGAGGAGCAGATCAAAGATCTGTCTCATTATTCCTTAGAGCTTTCTCGCAGATCTTATAAAACCGGAGGTATTACCACCGCTCCGGAATTGGTAGAAGCTTTGAAGCGGGAGGGGGCTACCCGTAAGCAATACCGACATTATGCATACGGAAGAACCGGGAATCCCTGTTATAAATGTGGACATGAGATCAAAGAGATGAAAACAGGAGGAAGAAAGATCTATTTTTGCGAGAACCGACAGAAAGAAAATAAATAATTGTGAAATAAGGGATGCGAATTTGGGGCAGTTCTTTGTATGTTTGGAGTCATTAAAAAAATAAAAACAGACCTATGAAAAAGTTATTGATCTTAGTATTTACTGTTCTTTCAACTGCTCTTTTCGCTCAGAATGAGGAGATTATTCGATTATCTGAACCGGTAGCAGAAACGGAAACTTATGAAGTTTTTGGCGCTGAAGTATCATCATGGAATGAGCCCATCGCTTTAAATGACCTGATCTCAAATGCTGACGTATTCACTGGTAAAGAGATCACCCTGGAAACTGAAGTTGCAGAAGTTTGTGAGAAGAAAGGTTGTTTCTTTATAGCTAATGATGGTAACAATGCTGCTCGAATTACATTTAAGGATTATGGATTTTTTATTCCTACCGACTCAAAAGGAAAAACAGTTAAGCTGATCGGTACATTTGAAGTTAAAACTCTCTCAGAAGATCAGGCAAAACATCATGCTGAAGATGCCGGAGAAAACCCGGATGCCATTCAGGGATCACAAGAGGAGTACTCCATCATAGCTACTTCTGTTTTGGTTCCGAAATCGTAAGTTTTATTACCTTAGAATTTTAAATTATATCAAGATACCTATTCATGCCAGAGAACGACTATTTAGGTGCAGAGCCGACGATTCATTCTACCAAACAATTAATGGAATCTCCCGAAGTGGAGGCTATTGCTAAAAAGGTGATCGAGAAACATAAGATGGAATTTGGTCCGGCCGAGATCGGATATTTCTTGGTCTATCCGAATCTTTCCAAGCAGCGCGCTGCAAAATGTGTGAAAGCCAGCAGGGAAGTAAAGCATTATTCCGGTAACGACTACCTGATCGAAATTTCAGGTGAACTCTGGGATATGCTGGACAATGACACCAAAGAGATGATGTTGTATCATGAGTTGTTGCATGTTGATCCCACCTTTAAATCAAAAACTCAGGAATGGAAGATGACCATCCGAAAGCCTGATTTTGCTGATTTCTATACCATCAACGATAAGTATGGGAATGAGTGGTATAAGACGATACAAGCCACCGCTTCTTCTTTATACGACCTGGACCCTAAGCAGGAGAGTAAGGTCAAACTGTAATTAGGTACAAGGTTCAAGTGGTAAGGTGCAAGAAAAACCTAATTGTTTGATCTTTATTTCTTATTTCTGAAAAGAGGTCATTAAATTTTATTGTAAGGAACTGGATTTTCATGGCTCTAACTGTGAAACGCAAACAATAAATAGAGCTCAATGAAAAATTTTAAAAAACTTATTCTTTGGCAGCGGAGTATGGAGTTAGCGGCTGAGGTTGCAAAGTTAGTTTCTAGATTTCCACATCAAAAACGATTTACTTATAGAGACCAAATAGTGAGGTGCTCAATTTCTATTCCCTCTAATATTGCTGAGGGAAGCAGCAGAAATAGCAGAAAAGATTTTAACAGATTTCTTCGAATATCACTTGGCTCAAGCTTTGAACTTGAAACACAACTTTTGTTGCTAAAGCAGAATGAAATTTTGGATACAAAAATTCTCAAAACAGCTTTTGGATACAATGAAGAAGTTCAAAAAATGCTACAAACACTTTTAAAAAAATAAATCAAAAGTAGGTTAGCAATAGATAAGTAAGTAAAAATAACTTGTGCCTTGTACCTAACCCCTTGAGCCTCAATTCACTTCGTACCCTTCTTTAGCCAGTATCTCTTTGATGCGGTCAACGTGATCTCCCTGGATTTCTATTGTTTTTCCTTTGATAGTACCACCGGTACCTAATTGTGTTTTTAGTTTCTTTTCGAGCTTTTCTATGACCTGAGGGTTATGAGTAATACCCCTGATCACTGAAACCTGTTTGCCCTTGCGTCCTGCGGTTTCCATTTTTACGGTTACTTTCATAATACTCTTTATTAAATTTTGGATTAAAGCGTTTGTGAAGATCGCAATAGAACGAGATTTAGTTTAGGTGTACTTATATGCTTCCGAATAAAGAATAACTACTTTATTTCACAGGGCGAGGGGATAAGAAACTTGATCCATGTACGTGAACATTCTGCAGTTTCCATGCTAATTTTTCGATCAGTGAGGAAGGGGGGCGAAAGTATACAACAGAATCAGCTGTTCGAACAACGGTTCGGTCAAGTTGGTCAAAATCTTTGAACTCCAGAACTACAGGTGCTTTTATGGATTTGACATGTTTGAGAAAGTATTTTTCCTGTGGGGTAGCATATTTAACGATTGAACCGGAATAAGCTGTGTAAGCTCCATTCAGCTGTTCAGCATTTCTAAAAATAATGAGTGGGGCATTTTGGTCAATATCTTCCAGGGCCTTGTCAATATTTTGATATGTTTCTTCTTCATATGCAGTAATAATCTCTGCCAGATCAACTTCAACAACCTCACCAATAACTTCTCGTTTCAATTCATCGAGTGCTGCATTTCTGTTGGTGTGAAAAGGACCGGCAAACACAATAAGATTATGCTTAGATGAATTAAAATTTCTGAATTTTTTTAAAAACTCTTTATAGTTAACACTGTTGTATTCGAAAGTATTATCTGCGTTCATGGCTGTGGTTAAAAGCTGATTTTATATGAGTAGCAAAGGTAGGGCTTACTGCAATTGTAATAAAGCAGAAAATAAAAAAGCATGCTCTGGATGAGCAGGCTTTTCTTTATTTAAAATAAAAGCGATCAATTAGAACTTCTTTTTTCACGCTGACCTGAGATGGTTTTGGTTGTTACACCGCCAGAAGGAGTTTCAACTCTGATTGTAAAACTTCCTTCTGTATCCTGGATATCATCCGGATCGGCATCAGAGACACTAAACGAAAACTGTGTTGTACCTGGACCGGGGGTGAAATAATTTGGTAGTTGTAAGTCTACAATATCACCACTTGCCACCAAACCTGGACCGGTTTCAATTGAAATCTGCGTATTAGCTGCCATAGGGTAACCATTGAGGTCAGTGATGGTAGCATTAAACGTTTGTGTTTGTCCGTTATTAATATCAAAATTATTGGGGGTAACAGTAATAACGGCTGAACGGGTTGTAAGAAGCATTGTGAAGGTATTCTCGATATAGTTGTTGTCTTTGTCGACAGTTTGTGCTGTAACATCAATAAAACCTACACCATCTGGATGATTTTGAGGGCTGCTGCCATTTGCCGATAAATTTACACTTGCATACCCGTTAGCGTTCGTTACCGCGCTTCCATTTACTAATCCTCCATACTCAGATGAAAAATATACAGCTGTGCCTTCTTTGACCGGATTTCCTTTAAGGTCTCCAACACTTGCAGCAATATTATTTCTATAACTTTCATTGATATATCCATAGGCATCAAAATTATATACACGGGGTGCTACAAAAAAGTTGTTGGGGTGGGGGAATCCACTGCTAATAGATACGATCACAGGGGTAGAGCGAATCGTCAATCCAACATCAGGACGCTCAATAACAGCTTCAATACGAACGGTACCAGAAGAGTCGCCGCTAACAAGATTTGAGGTGACTTCTCCCTGGCTATTTGTGAATCTGATTTCAGGAGTGATGTATTCTCCGCCTTCAGGACCTCTGATTATCTCAAAAGAGATTTCATGGTCGCGATCTACTTTACGCCCCGCAGAATCTTTTACTACAAATGTAAAAGTAGTGCTTGTAATACCACCGGTCTCAGCAACATTGATCGTGGTATTACTCATCGGTAATAATTGAATCTGGGCAGGACCGCCGGCTTCACCGCCAACTTCCTGACCACCATCATCTCCGCTTCCTCCGTCGTCACCGGAACCTTGAACGGGAAGGTCGAAATCAACACCCGATATGCTCTCACCCGGAGTTATTCGTACTTCCTCTTCTAAGTCATCATATCCGGTTGCAGAAGCGGTAAGTGTTAAATCTGTAACCCCTTCAACTTCAATACCACCGATATTATACTGACCATTTTCATCAGTTCTTGAGAACAGGTCATTGAGCGCGCCCGGTGCCGTGATCTGAATTAGGGCATTTTCAATCACATCCCCTGATTGAGCATCAAATACACTACCCTGAATAACAGCAGAATCATCATCAGGAGCACAGGAGATGACAACAAATGAAAGTATTAAAAGAGTAAAACAGTACTGTAGATATTTTTACATGACTTTTTTATTTAAAAAGTGAGAACCTGGCGAAATGTTACAGATTCGTTACAGGAATATTGGATTTTATTTTACCAGCTAAAATTATAGATAGTAAATGAATATTAAAATAATTTAATAGGGAGGTGGGATTTTTAGTTGCAAAAACTTAGGAGGTACTGTTCAAATCCGGTTCAGGGATATGTCTCCAAACAACATAGGCCATGACCAGGATCATGACCGTTCCAATAATGGTATTACTTACATACCCACTTTGCACATAGAAGGGGCCGGCTATAGAACCTCCCACTCCATAACCAACTTGACCTATGGCTACCAATAAACTCATCAGGGAGCCACGGTTATCAGACTTTATAAGTTGAGTGGAGAGTGCCTGAAAGGGACTAATGCGCATGGCTATAAGTACCATGGTTAGAAAAAAGACAACGTAAGCTATCCAAAAGTCGGTAATTACATAGGTAGTAATAAGCATTACCAGGGATAAACCAATACAAGAGATAATAATGATGCTTTTACGTCCTATTTTGTCAGAGAGCTTTCCTGCTATTGGTCCTGTGATAACATTGGCTATACCCCCTACAAAAAACAATGACGCAATTTCAGTACCACTAACTCCAAAGGATTCTTCAAGCCAAGTTGGAAGATATACCACATAAACCGAAATACTTAAGAACATTACAACATAAGAGAAAGCAACAGCGCTCACTTCGGGGCGTTTCAACAATACATAATATTTACCGATAGAACCTTTGAAAGTTACTTTGTCGGTGGATAATGTAACGTTGGGTTGCGGTACTTTTATAAGGATTAGAATAAATGTGAGGGCCATTATCCCTCCAAACAAAACGAAAGGAATTCTGAATCCGGAGAGGTCAGCCAATAATGTACCCATTGGAATTCCTAGAATTTGTCCCATGGCAATGCCACTCATTATCCAACCGTTTGCCCAGCCTCTTTTTTCATAAGGGAAATAATCTCCAACATAAGCAACAGCAGCGCCGCTCAAAACACCTCCTGCCATTCCTGCTAAAGCACGAACGGTCATCAAACCCCAAAAAGAATCTACAAAGCCGTGTAAAAATAGAGAGACAGTAATCCCACCGGTACCAATTAATAAGATCTTTCTGCGCCCGATCTTATCTGAAAGAGGTCCCATTATGATCGCAAATACACCGACCATTACCGCATATATAGTAACCAGATTTCCAAGAATTTCTAATGGAGTACCAAGCTGTTCACTTATGCGAGGTAGAATAGGAGAGATAATCATGACTTGACTACTTGCTGCAAATACAAGGAGCCATAAAGCAAAAATTATAATGTAGGGGTTGCCGTCTTGCTGTTTATTCATTTTAAAAATTTAGGTCAAGATAGAGCGCCTTTCTTTAAAAAACAGTAAATATTTGAATAGCTGATTTTAACTTCATTATTAAAAGTTAATTAATGATAGTATGGCTTTTACACTCAGAATTTTTTTACTTAGGCTGTCAGCCTACATCCAAAAGAAATAAAAAGAAAGATTGTCTTATTATTATGCTTATTTCTCAAAATAAATTAGTTTATTATATCATCTACAGAATTTAAAATGGTATATACATATAAAGGCAAATGGCATAATCGGCAAATCAGGAGGTTGTTACATTTATTAGTCTCTCAGCCGATCTTCTAAAGCAACAGTTGCCTTATGATGAAATACTAAACCTTTTGTATGAGGATACTCAAAACAAAAGGATGAAAGAAGTTATTAAAACGATACAAAAAGACCTCAAAGATGGTAAAGAAGGTTCTGAGGTTTATAGTAAGATAACGAAGACGAAGGGTTAGACCTTGAAAGTTTTGAGGATGACCTTGATGATCTTGATTTTGATGACCTTGATGAAGGAGCTGATACCATTGTAGACACCGATATGGTGGATGAATCAGAAACGCCTTCTTCTAACGAGTTACTTCTTTATAACTTATTTAGTTCTGTTGATGCGAAGAGGGTAGACCTTGGGATAAGCATTCCTTCAGGACAAACTATTTTTCAGATTCTTAAAGATGTAGATTTTTCTGATACTAAGAAGAAGGATCTTCAGGTGATAGTGGATGATCGTTTGGAATCCTTGCATGGGATATCAAAGGGAGAGGACTATTATTCTTATTCGGTCAGGGAAGACGGTGCTCTTTTACTAACTTCGATTGATGATGAACCTCAACTCCTGACTCTCATCAACAGAACCTTAGAACTTTACAATGGTAAACTCTTTATTCATGAGATTTTACCTGATGAGATTCTCTTATTAGGGCTTATCAGAGCTAATTATGATCTTGACCCAAACAGTATCACCGGTGTTGTTCAATTTAGTGAGAATTCCACCCGGGTACTTTTTCTAAAGGGGAATCAACTTTGGATTGTTTCTCCTATTATTACTGAGTCTCTCAAGAGTCAGCGTTTTTTAAACACCGTATTCAGTAAGATCCTATTTCAACTTGATACCGGAGAGGTACCTAATCTTGATCGCTTGATCATTTGCAACAACTCTTTAGGTGACGAAGCCATTGAATTTTTTGAAGATCGTTTTCAGGATGTGGATGTTGCCGAATTTCAGTTTTCGGAAGACTTTTTTGAAGCCGAAAATATCAATCCTTCTTCAATTGTCTCTTTTACAACAGCTATAGGGGCAGCATGGTCTGCCTCAGGGTTAAAAAAGGAAGTATTTCCAAAGATCTCTTTCCTACCGAATTATGTAAATGATCGCCAAAAGATCTTTAAGCTACAGTGGCATGGAATGTTGCTGCTTTTATTTATTATGCTTACTCCAATTGTAGCAAATCATTTTTATACCCAGTACGATACTGATATTGATCGACTTCAAGGTGAGATTAGTACTCTGGATGCTCAAATACAGTCTTTAGAGCCTACCGTTCAACGATACAATCAGATAAGTAATGAGTTAAGTCAAATTCAGTCAAAATTAACTCTTTTGAGTGAATTAAATGAAGGTACATTACGATGGTCCATAAACCTTGACCTTATTAATCGCGGGATTGAAGACGTAAATTCGATTTGGCTGACATCGCTAACGCCAGTTCAAAATAATAATATTGAGATCAATGGTTACGCGATCTACAGAGACAGGATCCCTGAGCTGGCAAGTTTATTTAATACTACTACTTTGTTAAACGTTAGATCAGACGAGATCAGAGAAAAGGAAGTATATAAGTTTGTATATATTATTAAAGACTTCTTTGAAAATGAAGAGATATATACACCGGAAAGTGTGCAAGGCATACGTGAACTAATAGGGAATTTACATTGTCATACGCAGTCAGAAATACCATTATACTGTTAGTTGCTCTTCTTATCATTGCGGGAGGGGCTTATGGATATATAACATTCTTTCAACTTCCTGAACTGGAACGACTTGAATCAACTTATACCGAAAAGCAGGAAGATTTCAATGAAAAGAAAGCAACTAGTGATGCCTTTCCTCAGCTAAACGAGACTTATCAAACAGCCTTATCTATAATCGAGAATTATGATAAATCATTATATCCAGCCCCGCAGGCGGATGATGTTTTTGATTACTTAAATTATATAAGCAATAGCAGCCCTTCATCTAAAGTATATTTCGATTTTGCATTTACTGATTCAACAACACAGGATCAATATGGAATAATACGCTCAGATATCAATGGCTATGGCCGATACCGTAATGTTGTCAATTTCATTAACAAAATTGAAAATAGTCAGCTTTTAAATAAAGTTACCAGTCTTGAATTTACGCCTGCCGGGGGCGATGGAGAAGAGCTCGATGAAATTAATTTCTATTTTGTTCTCGAAAGTTATTTTGAGAGAATTTCTATTCAACAAGTTTCTGGGGATGTCAACCAAATAGCAATGAATGAAGAAGTTTCTGTATACAATCCATTTTTTCCATTGATACAGCCGTCCATTCCTCCTAATGTTGATAATTTAATAAACGTTGAGGAAAGCCGATTGATAGGATTGACAGATTCAAGAGTATTTATAGTAGATCAGGCAGGAAATATAACATCCTTGAGAAAGGGTGATCAAGTTTATCTCGGTGTATTAGAATCAATAGACCTAAGAAATAAATCTGCTACTTTCAATTTAAATAAAGGCGGCATTACGGAATTAGTTACCTTGGAGACAGAGCAATGAAACCCATGAAAGAAATACGATATAAACTAGGCTTGTTTTCCATTTTTATAATGGCTTTTACCTTTATGGCCGTTATTCCACAACACGTTTCAGCTCAGATCATTGACCCACTCAGAGAGTATACAAATCCTGATGAAATTGTAGCTTTCAATAAGAATACGACCTACAATGAAGCAATTGAGATTATAAATACTTTTGCTCAGGAGTATGAGAATAAATTTATCATTGATAAATCAGCCTATAGCGGTGAGATTGGTGTTAATCTGCCGGCCATGCATTGGAAAGATGCACTTGAATACATCATGAGATTCCAAAATCTGGAATTGACTGAATATGATGAATTCTATGAAATAACAGTACCGGAGACTGAGACAACACAGAATATTTCCGGAGCTGGTGGTGGACAAGCCGGCGGAGGGCAAGGTTCCGGATCAATGGGTAATGCATTAGCTACTACTCAAACTCGTGAAATCCGTATAAATGCTACCTTTTTCGAAGGTAATAAAAGAGCACTACAGGAAATAGGAATCGATTGGTCTACATTGACAAGTGATGCTCCTGATAATGTGAGCGATTTTGTTGGTGGAGACGGCCAGGAATCTGTTCCATCATCAGATCTTAGCGATCAATTTGTAGCTATTAATTCATTCAATGCTGCAAACGTATCACAGAATGCGTTTAATGCTTTGGTTAATTTAGGAGAATATGGCCCAGGTATCAGTGTTCAGGCCCTTTTTAGAGCCTTTGAAGCGGATAACCTTGGTAAAGTATTAGCGACTCCGTCTATAAAGGTTGTAGATGGCCAGGAAGGTAATATTCAGGTTGGACAGGATTTTTCTATTAAACAGCGTGATATTGCCGGAAACGTTACCGATAACTTTGTGAGTACAGGTACGATCCTTACGGTAACTCCACAAATCATAACTCAAGGTGACACCTCATTTATATACTTAGACCTTGCTGTGGAAAGATCAACAGCACAGCCTGATGTAGTAAGTACTATAGTAAACAAGCAGTCGGCACAGACTTCTGCTATCCTTTTGAATGGTGAATCTACTTATGTGGCTGGACTTTACCGTACCGAGGAAACTGAGGTTAGAAGAGGAGTGCCAATATTAAAAGATCTTCCGGGTTGGTTTTTTGGTCTTAAATATTTGTTTGGTTATAACTCCAGTGATTTTCTTGAGAATGAATTGATCATTATTGTTCAGGCTGAGTTAATAGAACCCGTATCGAAACGTGTGGCCAATAAAAAGTTAACAGCACGGGAAGTTCTTAATAACACAAGAGATGAGATGCGAACTAATTTAGATCGTGTATTTGAGCCGGAAGTTTTTTCTACTTCAGTTTCAGACGAACCTGAAGTAACAGAAACTGAGCCGGTAACTCCACCTCAAGAAGAAGTAATGGAGGATACTACAACTACGGAAGTTGAAGAACCATTAGAAACAAAAGAACAACCCGTGGAGCCGGCTGAAGACTTAACTATTTCTGTAGACCGTCCTGAGCTTATGGTTGTAGTTCCAAAAGCATTTTCATTGGAAGAGTACCTTGAATATCAGGCAAATGGAAAGGAGGTAGAATCTGATGATGCCTCTGATCTTAATTACTTTATTATCGGTGGATCATTCCTGGTTCCTAGAAACGCAGAGAATTTTAAGCAAATGCTTGAAGACCAGGGATACGAAACCCGAATTCTTTTTAATCCGGAAACTCGATTTAATTACGTAGCCTTTGAAGCATATAAGGATTACGAAACGGCGAGAGAACGTACACTAGAGATCAGAAGTACTTTCAATGATGAAGCCTGGATCTTCCAACTGCCATCAGAGCAGGAATAAGATCAGGTTGAAGAGTGTTGTTTCAGGTATTGAATAGATAATCTGTTAAAAGCCCCGGGGCGTTCAACATTACAAACGTGGCCACAGTTTTCAATAACTTGTAGTGTTGAATTTTTATGTTTCTCTACGATCTGTTTTACAGGGGGGAGGAACATATGATCTTCACTTCCCATCACATAAAGCATAGGTGATTGTATTTCCTTTTCTTTGAAATATCTCAAGAGCGGGTTGACTTCATTGGTTAGTTTGAACCATCTTAAAAATTCTTTTTGGTAAAGTTTTTTAGCTTCTCTTATAAATAAATTTCTGGATTTAGCATGTCTTTTTCGAGGCATGATGATCCAGGCAAAAAATTTATACAGCCACATATAAGGGATAAACCGTTTGAACATATGTCCTAAAAAGACAAGGATACGTGAACGTATATTCAATCGAGTTATAGCACCGCATAATACAGCTGATTTAACCCGGTCAGGGGCAATTTCCCCAATCGTCCTGATAATGATGGTACCTAAAGAAACACCAATGAAATGTGCTTTTTCAATTTTTAAATGATCCAGGACATCCAGGATATCCTTACTGATAAATTCAAAGGAATAATCCTCTTCATAATATTTCTGTAAAAGATCTTTCGATTTACCGTGTCCGCGAAGATCTATAAGCAATACATTAAAGTGTTTCTTAAAATCTCTAAGCTGACTGAACCAGATAGATGAGCTGCCTCCGGCACCATGCACAAAGACAACCCAGTCGCTCTTGTCAGAAGATTTATATTTTTTGTAGTAAAGCATATATAAAGATTACAAATATTTCCGATCTAAGTAAATGAGTTCTGTCAACTTTACAAATCGATACACAAACTAAACAATTTGTGAATACGGACTTAACAATCAAGGGGTATTATCAATAAAAACCTCTTACTATTTTTGTTATGCAAACACTTCTGTCCCAAACACAAAGAGCTAAGCAATCGTTTAAGTTACTTCATCAGTTCAAGCCTATTAAAAGTACAAAGTACACCGTTAGACTCCCCGAAAATACATATGATATTGAGCAAGCTTTAAGATTAAGGTATAAGGTATTTAACCTTGAGTTGGGAGGGGGCTCGTCAACATCTTATAAAACGGGCTTAGATAGTGATGGTTTCGATGCTTTTTGTGATCATCTCCTAGTTGTTGAAAATTGCACAAATGAAATTGTAGGTACTTACCGAATTCAAACATTTGAAATAGCTGAACAAGGAATTGGTTTTTATTCTAATATTGAATTTAATATGGATTCTTTACCCGGAAGCTATCTTAGAAATGGAATTGAATTAGGAAGGGCTTGTATCGCATCTGAACACAGAAATAGTCGGGTTTTATTTCTGCTGTGGAAAGGGATCGCTAGATATATACTTTTAAAAGATAAACGCTTCTTATTCGGGTGTTGCTCTTTGAATTCGGTGAACCCAGAGACTGGATGGAACCTATATAGTTTTTTAAAAGAACAAAATTATTTACACACAAAGTATTTGGTGCCTGTTAGAGAAGAGTATCAATGTGAAAGTAAAATTGTAGCTAACATCGAACATGTAGATATTCCCATACTTCTAAAAATGTATTTAAAAATAGGTGCAAAAATCTGTAGTCCACCTGCCATTGACAGGGAATTCAGAACAATAGATTACATGATTCTGTTAGACGTGAAAATGCTAAATAATGAAACAAAACACCTGTTTTTCAATGATAATTGATTAATTTCTGCCCATGAAGTTTTTAAGGGCCATTATTAAACTAGTTTTATTTCTAACGGTAACTCTGATCATGTATAGTCTGATTATGATTTCCCTTTTGGGAAAAGCTGTCGGACTTAATTACGACAAAGCACGTGGTTATTTACTGAGAAAATGGGGAAGATTATGCTGTTTGGTATTAGGTATCAAATTGGAAATTAAGGGAGATCCACCCGATCCACCTTTCTTACTGGTTTCAAATCATCTAAGCTATGTCGATGTCTTTATATTGTTTTCCAGACTTCGTTGTCTATTTGTGGCAAAAAGTGATGTTAAAAAATGGCCTGTTATAGGTTTTATCATTAAAACCTGTGGCATCCTCTTTATCGACAGGCACCGAAAAAGAGATGTTCCAAGAGTAAATAACCTTATCTCAGAGAACATAAACGAAGATCAGGGTATCATCCTTTTCCCGGAAGGGACAACGAGTCCGGGCTTTGAGATACTGCCATTTCGTACTTCACTTTTAGAATTCCCTGCTGCCCATAATTTTCCTGTATCCTATGCAGCAATTTCTTACGCTCTAATTGTAATGGACAATAACACAGTTTATGAGAAGGTTTGCTGGTGGGGTGATACTCCTTTTTTTGTACATTTTTTTGAATTACTTAAGATGAAAGGTTTTAAAGCAATAATTCACTTTGGTAATGAATCTGTTATTGAAGACGACCGTAAGCGTTTAGCAGAGAAGTTACACCAAAGAGTTCAATACTCATTTGAACCTGTAATTAAAAAGAAAGATTTTTTGGAACAACACGATGAATTTGAACCTTTATCATTTTAGGTAATGAATGAGAATTGAGGCTGTTATTCTGGTTTTTCTTGGACTGCTTTCTCTGATTAGAGTAGAAACCTTTGCAAATAATGGTAATGCCCGAGAATTGCATCTATTTCAGGATTCTCTTTCTATCAATACCCTGACTCAGCCTCAGGACACTTCCAAAATAAGTAATGATTCCCTGGAAAAGCTTGTTCCATATCTGGACGATGTAGATGCTGATTCTCAGGATGAGCTCTATGCCACTTATGTGCTACTTATTGCACTATCTACTTTTCTAAGTGAAGACCTTGCAGCCATTGGGGCAGGACTTATGGCGGCCAATGCGATGATTCCTTTTTGGCCTGCTGCTTTTGCGGTTATTATTGGGATTTTTATTGGTGATTTCTCTCTATACCTGGCCGGTAGATGGGTGGGGAAGCCCATACTTAAACTTCCTCCTTTTAAATGGATGATCAAAGAGGAGACTCTTGATGCTTCTGTAAAATGGTTCAAAAGCAGGGGGCCATATATTCTCTTTGCCAGTCGATTTATACCCGGAAGCAGAATGCCTGTGTATATTTCAGCAGGTATTTTAGACACCGGGTTCTGGACATTTATGTTCTATTTTGGAGGAACTGTATTACTTTGGACCCCGATCTTTGTATGGATATCTATGCTAACAGGTCATGAGCTTTTGGCTTTCTACGAAAAATATGACCAATATGTCATTTGGGTGATCTTTGCTGCATTATTGGTGTTCAATGGACTCTATAAAATTATTCCGCTTATGCTGACAGCAGCTGGTCGTAGGGTTATATGGAAGAAATTCCGACGTTTATTTCGGAAATGATCTTTTAAGATCATTAAAAACAAAAAAAGCCCGAATCGACAGATCCGGGATTTTTTTTTGATTTAAAGAACAATTAAACTGATTCAATAATTGAATTCAGGGTTTTACTTGGGCGCATAAATTTAAATACAAGGTCACGGTCTGGCCAATAATATCCTTTGATATCCTGAGGACTTCCTTGTGCTGAAATAAGCTCCTCGTTGATCTTGGATTCGTTTTCCTTGAGCTTCTGCATTACTTCCTGGAATCGTTTAGACAACTCTGCATCATTCGATTGTTCCGCTAATGCTTCAGCCCAATACATAGCCAAATAAAAATGACTTCCACGATTGTCATGCTCATTCACTTTTCGTGAAGGGGACTTGTCGTTTTGGAGGTATTTGGCAGTTGCTGTATCCAAAGTTTCTCCAAGGATCTTGGCTCGGTCATTATTGAATGTCTTACCAAGGTGATCGATTGAAACAGCCAGCGCCAGAAATTCTCCCAGTGAATCCCAGCGAAGATGGCCTTCATCAAGAAACTGCTGAATATGTTTAGGAGCAGATCCACCGGCACCGGTTTCAAATAAACCACCGCCATTCATAAGAGGTACAATAGAAAGCATTTTTGCACTCGTTCCAACTTCTAGAATAGGGAAGAGGTCAGTGAGGTAGTCGCGCAATACATTTCCGGTTACGGAGATAGTATCTTTTCCTTCTTTGATGCGCTCCAAAGAAAAACGCATGGCTTTAACAGGCGACATTATATGAATTTCAAGATCTTTGGTATCATGCTCAGGAAGATATTGATTAACTTTGCTGATGAGCTCTGCGTCATGAGCCCGGTCTTCATCAAGCCAGAATACAGCAGGGTCTCCTGTTTCACGGGCTCTTCGAACGGCTAAACCAACCCAGTCTTTGATAGGATCGTCTTTTGTTTGACACATTCTCCAGATATCGCCTTCCTCTACAGCGTGTTCAACAAGAGTTTCGCCAGCCTTATTAACAACTCGGACCGAGCCGTTTTCCGGGATCTCAAAAGTCTTATCGTGTGAGCCATATTCTTCAGCTTTCTTTGCCATTAACCCAACATTGGGAACACTCCCCATTGTGGTAGGGTCAAAAGCTCCGTGTTCTTTACAGAAGTCGATCACTTCCTGATAAATACCGGCATAGCTACTGTCCGGGATAACGGCTTTGGTATCCTGAGTTTCATCATTCTTATTCCACATCTGTCCGGAAGTTCGAATCATAGCGGGCATAGAAGCATCGATGATCACATCACTTGGAACATGCAAATTAGTAATTCCTTTATGGGAATTAACCATCGCCAGGTCAGGACCATTTTCATAGCATTTTTGAATATCTGCTTTGATCTCTGCTTGCTTTGCTTCCGGCAGCTCCTTGATCTTGGATTCGATATCCCCAAATCCATTGTTTGGATCAACACCCAATTCCTGCAGTGTTTCCCTGTGCTTTTCAAACACATCTTTAAAGTAAACACGTACTGCGTGTCCAAAGATGATGGGGTCGGAAACCTTCATCATTGTGGCTTTCATATGGAGTGAGAACAGAACTCTTTTTTCTTTAGCATCTTTAATTTCATTCTCCAGAAAACTGACCAACGCTTTCTTGCTTAGGGCAGAGGCATCGATTACTTCACCGGGAAGAAGGGGGGTACTTTCTTTCAGTACAGTAGTATTACCTTTTGAGTCTACAAACTCGATCTTTACGTCATCAGCATTGTTAACAGTAACTGATCGCTCCGAAGAAGCGAAATCATGGTCACCCATAGTTGCTACATGCGATTTAGAATCCGAGCTCCATTCACCCATGGAATGTGGATTATTTCGAGCATATTCTTTTACGGCTTTTGGAGCACGACGGTCTGAATTACCTTCTCTTAAGACAGGGTTTACAGCGCTTCCTTTAACTTTTCCATATCGAGCCTGAATTTCTTTTTCCTTGTCATTTTTAGGATCTTCAGGGTAGTCAGGGATCTTATATCCTTTAGACTGAAGTTCTTTGATCGCTTCAACCAACTGTGGAATTGAAGCACTGATATTTGGAAGCTTCATGATATTTGCTTCCGGCTGTTTCGCCAATTCTCCCAATTCAGCAAGGTCATCAGATACTTTTTGATCATCTTTGAGATAATCAGGGAAGTTTGCGAGAATACGTCCGGCTAATGAAATATCTTTAGTTTCGAGATTTACCCCGGCTGCTTTTGTGTAGGCTTCAACAATAGGCAGAAAAGAATGAGTGGCTAAATAAGGTCCCTCATCAGTAATAGTGTAAAAGATCTTGGCTTTATCAGTGCTCATTTTCAATAATTAATTTTCAGTTTTAATTAACTTGAAGAATCGAAATTAGCTCAATTTCGATACAATAATATCGGGCAAAGAGTTTACAAATTTTACAAGCAAAAGAACATCAAACAAAGAACATTGAATTATTCAGTTTGAAGTTGCTTCCTGTTACTAAATAATAATCATGAGATATTAGAAGTTCCTTGCTTGATATTCGACATTCTCCACTTGGAATCCATATATTGAGAGTCGATAGGTTAGCCTACTTTGTTAGCCTTCTAAAGCCAATAAAAATGAGGTGTTGTTATGATCAAACCAATGTTCGGCTTCCGGCCCAAACCTAAGAAATTCGATTACCCGTTTCGATATTATGACCCCGAAAAGGACGAAAAGGAAAAGAGGCGCAAGCGAATTAAATTTGAGACACATACTCGTCGCAGACCGGCACAATTTACACGAATTGTGTTTTTTGCTGCTTTATTAGCCATCATCGTTTACCTAATTTCACTTTAAAAATATAGATCATTTAATTGAGCGACACGCATATCAGCGATTCCATTATTCATCAACTGCCGCCCGAAATAAGCAATAAAATTGCGGCCGGGGAAGTCATACAGCGACCGGCTTCGGTTGTAAAAGAACTTCTTGATAATGCCATTGATGCCGGAGCCGACCAGCTTAAGATCCTGATCCAGAATGCGGGACGTACGCTTATTCAAGTTTCCGATAATGGATGCGGAATGAGTAAGGAAGACCTTCCGCTATGCTTTGAACGACATGCCACTTCTAAGATCAATTCTGTTGATGATCTCTTTAAAATTCGTACTCTTGGCTTTCGCGGAGAGGCAATGGCTTCCATAGCTTCCGTATCTCAGGTTACCGTAAAAACCAAACGTGCCGGAGATGAGAATGGTTGGGAATTTGAGGTCTGGGGCGGTGAAGAACGTGAGATCAAACCCACTGCTACAGATGATGGTACAACCATAGCAGTCCGGAATTTATTTTTTAATGTACCGGCCCGCAGGCAATTTTTGAAAACCGACGTTACCGAGCTTAGGCACATTCTAAGAACGATCCAATATGCTGCTCTTGCAAGCACAGATGTCGCTTTTTATGTGGAAGCGGATGGAGATGTTATTTATGACCTGCCAATTCAAGATCTTAAAGATAGGGTAACACAGATTTTTGGCAGTTCTTATAAGGCCAGCCTTATAGAGTTTGGTGAGGAAACAAGCTATGTGAAAATTCATGGTTTTGCTTCGGATCCAAAACTGGCTAAGAAAAGTCGGGGAGAACAATTTTTATTTGTGAATGGCCGCCCTTTTCAGCATCGTTATCTTACACATGTAATTCTAAGCTTGTATGATGCGTGGACAAGGAATAATGAATATCCTTTTTACGCACTTTTCTTTGATATTGATCCTTCCAAGGTCGATGTGAATGTGCATCCTGCAAAAATGGAAGTTAAGTTTGAGGACGAACGCAGTGTAATTCAGCTTGCCCGTTCAGTTGTGAACAGGGCTTTAAACAAACACTTTCAAGTGCCGGATATTCAGCCCAATGAAGACACCTTTTTGAGTGATGACCCCACCAAGGGATTTGATTCCGGTTTCAGTTTCAACCGCCCAAAGACTTCCCAGGGAGAAGGAGGAGGGTTCCATATGTCTTCCCGGATTAATAATCGGTCTGATACAGTAAAGGGCAGAGGTGGTGAGTTTTCTGAGCAATTGTATGGTGGACGTACCTTTCAGCAAGGAAATGAAGAGGATGATCTGCAGACTTTCCAGTCTGGGACAGAGCCGAAAGATAATGTTACGCAGGATAAAGGGTTTTGGCAGCTACATAACACCTATATCCTTACTCAAACCCGTACCGGATTGACCGTTATAGACCAGCATTTGGCTCATAAGCGCATTATCTACGAAAAGGCGATCAATGCTACTGAAGAAGCACTTCCAAGCACTCAGCAGCTGTTATTTGCGCAAACATTGGAGCTTTCAGCTTCAGATTATACCTTACTGAAAGAACTTCACTCTATCATTCAGCGAATGGGGTTTTCCGTTCAGCTCTTAAGTGGCAATACCGCTATGATAAATGGAGTTCCGGCCGATATAGAGATCGGTAATGAAGAGGAAGTTCTGATCTCTATGCTTCATCAATATCAGGAGTTGGGGCAAAAGGTAAAGCTGGAAGCTCGTGAAAAACTGGCAATCGCTTTTGCCGCAAAGGCTGCTATCCCAAGAGGAAAGAAATTAACCGAGCTTGAAATGGAATCATTGGTAGATCAATTATTTGCTTGTGAACAGCCATATCTTGACCCTTTGAAGAAGCCTACCATCAGTTATATTCCTCTGGACGAAATCCAAGCTCGATTTAGGTAATCAACTATGAACATCCTGGCGGTAGAACCATTTTACAGCGGCTCCCATAAAGCTTTTCTAAAAGGACTTGAGAAACATTCCGGTCATAATATCATACCTATAAAGCTGAATTATAAAGGCTGGAAATGGAGAATGCATGGGGATTCGGTCACACTTACTGAGATGACGAATAAGGTGGAGGAGGATATCGACCTCTTGCTTACCAGTAGCATGACCAACCTGCCGGCGTTTATGGCTCTGACCAATCCAAGATTTGCCCATACACCTGTGATCATGTACATGCATGAAAATCAGTTTACACGACCAATACCGGATGGTGAAAAGCGTGATCTGACCTATTGCTACATTAATTATTTAAGCATGTTGGTGGCTGATAAACTACTTTTTTCATCCCAGTTTCATCTTGACGATCTTATGGATGCTTTGCCCGGATTCCTCGATAATTTCCCTGATGGAAAACAATATGGGACCGTTGATAAGATCAGAGAAAAAAGTATTGTGATGCACCCCGGTCTGGATCTGAAAAGTTTCGACAAACAACCGGATACCCGGTCTGAAAATGAAACTCCTGTTATCGTTTGGAATCAGCGTTGGCAATTTGATCGAAATCCGGCCATGTTTTTCAGAGTTTTGAATCGCCTCAATGACATTGATCTGAAATTTGACCTGATCCTTGCAGGAGATACGCAGCATGAAAAGCCCGAAGAGTTTGAAAAAGCATGGCAACGATTCGGTCAGCAGATCACTCATTTTGGATATGTGGATGACAAGGAAAACTACAGCAAACTTCTTCATTCAGGTGATATTGTAGTTTCCACAGCAAGCTATGAATTTTTCTGTGTAGCTATAATGGAGGCGATATATTGTGGATGCCACCCATTGGTGCCCAATAACTTACATTATCCGGAATTGATCCCAAAAAGCTTGCATGATCCGCTTTTGCATGCACCGGTTCTGTACGAGACCGAGGATGATCTTTTTCACCATCTGAAAGATCTGCTTACCGGAAATACAAAATCTCTACCCAAGAGTTCCCTTCAGAATATCAATAAACATCTGGATTGGTCGAAGCGCATAAAAGCTTTTGATAAGCTGTTTGAAGAAATGGTTACCGGTTAATTAGGTATCTATCTGATCAGTCATCCTGAGCGAATGCGAAGGAAATTGCCTTTAGCGAAGCATAGGTATTTGATGATGCAAGTATTAATATATTGGATGAATAGTTACCTGAAAGATGCTTCCAATCCTAAACAGGTAAGGTTCTTCGGGAGTACCCTCAGAATGACTCAAATAGATATTGATTTCAACTAGTAACAACCACGAAATTAAAAAGGGGCATCCTCATCAGGTGCCGGGCTGTGTGGCATAGGAGGAGGGCCATCATTACCTACACCGTCAAGTTGAGGTCCGTTACCATTGTTATTACCGCCTCCCAACATCGGGTTATCATTTGAGGCAGAGGTGAGATTCTCAAAACGGGCATATTCCTTCACAAAATACATCATCTTGCTACCTACAGGACCGTTACGCTGCTTCCCAACAATTATCTCTGCAAGTCCGGCCGTTGACTGTCCTTCTTCAGTTGTAGTAATGCCATAATATTCCGGACGGTATAGGAACATCACAATATCAGCATCCTGCTCAATGGAGCCCGATTCCCTAAGGTCACTCAGCTGAGGGCGTTTATCACCGCCACGCTGCTCTACCGCACGCGATAACTGAGCAAGGGCAATTACAGGTACATCCAGTTCTTTAGCGAGTCCTTTCAGTCCACGCGAAATAGTGGCAATTTCCTGCTCACGGTTTCCAATGTCTTTGGAATTAGCTTGCATTAATTGGAGGTAATCGATCACGATAAGGCCAATGTTTTTCTCACTTTTCAACCTGCGACATTTGGTGCGAAGCTCCATTAAACTTATAGCGGGCGTGTCATCTATATAAATTTCAGCACTAAAAAGACGACTTGCAGCATCTATCAACCTGCGGAAGTCTTCATCCTTAAGTGTACCTTTACGAGCTTCATCGGCACGGACACGAGCTTCCATGGTCAGTAAACGCTGAACAAGAGATTGGTTGGACATCTCCAGGCTGAAAAGGGCAATAGGGGTTCTGAGATTTTCATCCGGATGCATAGCTGCATTTCGGGCTGCTGTCAAAACAAAAGCTGTTTTACCCATTGAAGGACGGGCAGCGATAATAACAAGATCACCTTTTTGCCAGCCGGCGGTCATATCGTCAATGGCCAGTCCCGTAGGCACTCCGGTTATTCCGTATTCCTTACCCCGAAGATCTTCCAGGTAGGAAAGGGTATCTTTTAGAAGTTTTTCAACGGGGACAGCAGAACTTCTGTTTTTTTGATTTGAGAGGTCGAAAATACTCTGTTCGGCATGATCAAGTACATCGTATGCATCAGACGTAGTATCGTAGGCATCCTTTATCACATCATTACTTGCCAGAATAAGATTTCGCTTTATTGCCTTCTCAATTATTATCTGCGAATGATATTCTATGTTGGCGGAAGAACTAACCGAGCGGGTCAGGTCTGATAAATAGGTAGGGCCTCCACACACTTCCAGCAGATTATTATCCTTTAATTCGTTCTCTACTGTGAGCAGATCCAAAGGATTGTCACGTTCATATAAGTTAGTGAGCGTTTCAAAGATGTGCCGATTAGCAGTTTTGTAGAAATCGGTAGGCTTTAACATCTGAAGGGCAATGGTTGCCGCACCATGTTCTATTAGCATGGCTCCAAGAACAGCCTCTTCAACTTCAACAGCCTGTGGCGGAACACGTCCGCCTTGCTCAAGCTTTTTTGAATCATCCTGCTTGTATTTGTTACTGTAAGAACCGTTCTTTTTTGCCATGAGTGATACTGAAAGATCTTATGCTGAAACGATAAAGTGAACAACGAAAATAGGTATAAATCAGAACCTAATTGAGATTCTTTTTAAACAAATTTTAGACAAAGTTATCCACAATGTTCGCAAGGATATCAACGCTGATGAACCTTCCATTTTTGAACTCATGGTCCCTTAATGTACCTTCGTATTGAAAACCAAGTTTAGTGAGAGCTTTCCGGCTTTTCTCATTTTCAGTTTCTACCCATGCTTCAATACGGTGGAGTTTTAGCGTACGGAATCCATACTCTAACACTTTAGGAACCGCGTCTGAGATATACCCTGATCCCCAAAATTCGGGCAGTAACCAAAACCCAATTTCACCCCGACGATGTTCTTTTTTGATGTCATTAAGTCCGACAGCTCCTATAAATTCATTACTTTCTTTTAGCTCAAGGGCGAACCAGATCCCGGTTTTATTTTCTATGAGCTTTCGATACCAATCCATCTGTTCTTTAGTTTCCTCCATGCTCGAAAAACTGACACCATAGTGCTTGATGACCTTGGGATCAGAAAGTCCTCGATAAATATGTTGGAGATCTTGATCTTGAATGGGGCGAAGAGACAGCCTTTGTGTAGATACCTTACTTCCCACCCAGTTCATCGTATCGTTTTCTTAATTTTTGAACATCTTCCCAGGTGGGACGTTTCCATTGCTGATTTCTAAGCAATGCAGCAGGGTGATAGGTCGCCATCAATTCCCGGCCATGAAAGGAATGAAATTTCCCTCTGAGTTTACTCAAGGAAGTGTCTTCATTTAAAAGTGTTGTTGCTGAAACTCTGCCTACACACAAAATCAGTTTTGGATCTATAAGTTCGATCTGCCGAAGCAGGTAAGGGAGGCTGCGTTGCCTTTCTTCTTGTTTTGGATCTCGATTATTTGGTGGACGATGTTTTAGAATATTTGCAATGTAAATATCATCTCGTCTGAGATTAATGGCCTCCAATATCTTGTCAAGCAGCTGGCCGGCTTCTCCCACAAATGGCTCACCCTGTTTATCCTCATTAAATCCAGGAGCTTCGCCAATAACCATAAGATCAGCATTGGGGTTTCCCACACCAAAAACAAGGTTGGTATCTTCAAGGTCGGTTTGTAATTCTTTGGCTTTAGCACATAAATCACGCAACTCATCGAGGGTAGTGCAGGCAGCTATTTTTTCAGCTGTACTTAATTCTTTCCTGGACGTTTGTTGAACAGAATCCGCAGCTTCTTGATTCTTAAGTTCTTCCGATGTCTTCTGGTCTTCAGTTACTTTGTTATCATCTTTTTTACTATTTGTTAATTTTGAATCAGAAGAATTACCCTCATCAGAATTCACAAAAAAATCCCCATACATTTCCTGCTGTTGTTTTAGAAAACGTTCAGCTCTTTCAACCAGTTCTTTAGGATCGGCCATTTCGTTATTTGTTATTCATGAATCGAAAATTGAAAGCTTTTGTAAGTTTACAAATACAGATAAGGAATAACCATTATTGATCCCACAGTTTTTCCAGCATTGCATAAAGCATTACTCCTGCTGCTACAGATACGTTCAGAGAGTGTTTTCTTCCGTACTGAGGAATAGCCACAAATTCATCTATCAGTGGCAGCAGTTCATCTTCGATCCCTGAAACTTCACTGCCCAGTACAATACACATTTTTGAATGTTTTCTTGCTTCAAAGTCAGGGAGGTGAGTGCTGTCTGAAGTTTGCTCAAGTCCAACTATATAAATCCCTTTTTCCCTGAGATCTTTCAAAGCTTTCGAGGCATCTTCTTCATAGCGCCAATCCATGAATTCCTCTGCACCAATTGCTGTCTTATTAATCTCCGGTCGGGGAGGTGTAGGCGTATATCCTGTTAAAATGATCTCTGAGATCCCAAACGCATCTGCAGACCTGAAAATGGAGCCCACGTTATGCAAACTTCGGATATTGGGAATCAGTAGCTTTAGAGAGCTGATACTTTCGGGTGCTTCTCTGGAAAGATTTTCTTCGAGAATTTGTTTGGTGGTGAGCTTTTTCATTAAGCGCATATCTCCTTGTACTCATTAAGCCTGTTCCCTTGGTCTTGATCGTCCTGTGCTTTTAATGCTGATACTACACCATCATGCACGGTATTAAAGAAACGGTTGGATCGAACAAATGTGCTTATATCTGATTTTCGGATAACGTCGCGAACCGGACCAATTAATCCTGATATATATAATTCAATGCCTTCTTTTTTTAAGGTTTCGATTATCATAAGCAGTGAATCCATGGCTGAAATATCAAGATCTCCTATCGTAGTTCCGTCAATGATCACATATTTAGGAGCCTCTTTATCATTCATGCTTTTCTCTAAAATGTAATTTTTAAAGAACTCTGCATTAACAAAAGAAAAGGGCGCATCAACCCGAAGAATAAGGATACCCGGAATAGGTTTTACTTCTGAAAACCGTTCACGATTTTTAAAATCTCTGGTACCGGGAATAAGCCCGAGTTCAGCGACAGTTGGTTTGCTCATTTTAAGAAGCAAAGCCAGGACCGATGAAACGAGTCCTATAATGATCCCTTCCTGAATTCCAATTGCCAGCACACTTACAATGGTGATCATTGCCACCAAAGCATCACGGCGTTTGGTGCGAATCAGGAATTTAAGTTCCTGTATATCGATAAGGCTACTTACAGAAACAACGATAATAGCGGCGAGAAGAGGTTCCGGTAACATCTCAAATAGAGGGGTCAGAAATAATAGGGTGAATAGGATCAAAATCCCTGCAAAAACATTATTAAGAGAAGTTTTAGCTCCTCCTTGTTCAGCAATGGCGGAACGGGTGAAACTGGACGAAACGGGCAAAGATTGAAACAAACTTCCCACAATATTACTGCTCCCAATCGCAATCAATTCCTGGTTGGGATTAACGGTATATCCATGTTTCCTTGCAAATGCTTTAGAGAGTGAAGCGATAGTCATGAACTGAATAAGTGCTAATGTAAAGGCATTGGGAGCCAATTGTTTAATAGATTCCAAATTGAGTTCAGGTATAGCGAATGAGGGTAGGCCTTGTGGAATAGCTCCAACTTGGTTGATACCCCATTTTGAAATGCTGAAAAAGGAAACAATGATAATAGTAATAGCTACTAACAGTACTGATTCCGGAAGTTTGGAATAGAAGCGCCGTATTAGTACCAAAAATAAAATAAAGAAAATGGAAAGCGTTAATGAAGGATAGTGAATATTCCCTATTTGTTGGCTTATGTAATAAAACATTTCATGGATGTATTGGGAATTTGGAACATCCACATTCAATAAAGTCCCGACCTGACTCACAATAATTATGATAGGTGCCGCTATAGTAAATCCTGAAATCACGGGTCTTGAAAATAGATTGAAAACAAAACCAAGCTTCATGAACCCCATCATAAGCTGAAAAATACCGGTCATAACGGCGATCAGAATTGCTAAGCTGATCTTTTCTGTGGGATCATTACCGGCAAGAAAACCCAATCCTGCAGCCAAGATCAGCATGTCTATAGCAACCGGCCCGATAGAAATATGCCTTGAAGTTCCTAAAAGCGGATAGATGAAAAGCGGAACGAGTCCTGCATAAAGTCCATAAATGGGAGGGAGTCCTGCTATAACCGCGTAAGCCATTCCCTGTGGGATCAATACAACCCCCACTGTGGAGCCTGAAATGGCATCAGCTTTTAACTTATCTAAATTATATTCCTTGATCACTTGCAGGATCGGGAAGTATGTTTTCAGAAGCTTTTTCATCGGTTATTTAAAATGGCCAGAAATATGGGATGGCAAAGGTACCAATTATCCAGAATAAGATGTTGAGCGGAGTTCCAACTTTCACAAAATCTATAAATTTATATTGACCGGGGCCGAAGATCATGGTATTTGTTTGATATCCGATGGGAGACATGAAACTCAAAGATGCAGCCATAGTTACAGCAACAAGTAAAGGGTCTGCACTGACATTGATTGAAGAGGATGCTTCAATAGCAATTGGGCCAAGCAGTGCTGCCGTGGCTTGATTTGAAATTAGATTGGTCAGCATCATAGACAAGAAAAAGAATGCCGAAAGTACTGCTGTTGGGCCCAGTGACTCGAATTGAGTTACAACAATGTCAACAATTAATTGGGCCGCACCTGTTTTTTGCATTGCTACTCCGAGAGGTAAAACTCCACCAAGTAAAAAGATCACTTTCCAGTTAATGGATTGATAGGCTTCCTCATTGGAAAGGCATCCTGTGAGCACCATTAGGATGACCCCGCAGATAGCTGATGCCACAATGGGCAGAATCCCGAAAGCAGCAAACGCCACAACTCCGGTGATGATAGCGATAGCCACAGGGATCTTAGATTTCTTGAAATCAGGCACTTTGATCTCAGTTGCAAGCACAAACTCTTCGGCAGTTTTGATCTCATTTACACGCTCCTTTTTTGCATATAAAAGAAGTGATGTTCCGCTTTGAAGCCTGATATCTTGCAATTGGTCATGCTGTATTTTCCCTTTTTGGCGGATGGCAAGAACCTGTGCCCCATAATGTTGATAAAGATCTACTTTTTTCAGCTTTTTGCCTTCAAAAGAAGATTCAGGAGCAATAACAGCTTCGACCAATTGACCATTTCCGATCTCAAAGTCCTTATCATCCCAGTTTTTATTGGGTTTAATAAGTACGTCTTCCCGGTTTAGAAGCTTGTTCAGCTCTTTTACACTTCCGCGGATCCTGAGTACATCTTTTTTCTCAAGATTAATTGTACGCCGGTCGGGCTTTGAGTTTCCATCTTCGTCAAATACTTCAACAATATCCAGATCCAGGTCCTGTATCAGTTCCGTATTCTTTAACGGAGTGCCAACAAACGGAGAGTTGGGCTGAAGAACGACATCAGTGAGGTAGCTTTGCATCTCAAAAGTGTCTGTTAGGGATTCATCTTTCCTTCGTTCGGGGATAAGCTTGATCCCGATCGTGAATAGATAGATAAAACCCACTACAAAAAAGATCATACCTACAGGGGCAAAGTCAAACATTCCAAAACCAGCAAGATCATTATCTGTAGCGATGGAATCTACAAGAAGATTAGTTGAGGTCCCTATAAGCGTGCAAACACCTCCAAGCATGGCAGCAAAAGACATGGGCATCAGTAGTTTTGAAGCACTTTCACCAATATCCTTTGAAAGGCTGATGATGACGGGAATAAAGATCGCTACAGCAGCTGTATTATTTATGAAGGCAGAAATAACTCCGACAATAATCATAATAATGAACATTGTGAGCCGGTAATTCAGCTTGCTAAGCTTGAAAAAATAGTCGCCCACAATATCCAGTGCACCGGTTCTTCTAAGCCCCTCACTTAGAATAAACATACAGGCGATAGTAACTGTAGCCGGGTTGCTGAAGCCGGAAAGTCCTTCAGTAGGGGTCAATATTCCTGATACGATCAATATTGCCAGCAATATCAATGATGTAATATCGAAGGAGATACGCTTATTGATAAATAGAACTACAGCTACCAGAATGAGGGCATAAACAAACAGGATGTCTGGTGCTATTCCGAACATTGAGATTTATATAGTTTTTATACGAGATTCAAAAGACTAAATATTATAAGTATCTCTTTTATTTGAAAATCGAATTATAAATAGAGGATATAAAAAGCAATAAATCTAAATGAAAACAGTAATGGAAATACATGCAATAACCCCTTATTTTAAGGTATATTTTAGGAAAGCAAGTTAAAGCCATCTGCCAAAGGTAGATTGCTTTTTTTATTTATAGAAACCGAACTAAAACAACGATTATGAGTAAAGTTCAATATCTGACACAAGAAGGTTATGATAAATTAGAAGCGGAATTGAAGGATCTCAAATCCAGAGGACGCAGAGAGATTGCAGCCGATATTGCAGAGGCAAGAGCCAAAGGAGATTTGAGTGAAAATGCCGAATATGATGCAGCTAAAGAAGCTCAGGGACACTTGGAGGATCGCATTACAAAGCTTGAAGATGCCCTGGCCCACGCCCGTGTTTTGGATACAAAGGATCTGGATTTGTCAAAAGTCAGAGTATTGACTACCGTTACCATTTTGAATAAGAATGTAGGCAAGGAAATGAAATACACGCTTGTTTCCGCCAACGAAGCTGACTTTGCAGCCGGTAAGATCTCCATAGACTCACCCATAGGTAAAGCATTGCTTGGACGTGAGATCGGAGAGACCGTTGAAGTGGAGGTTCCGGCCGGGAAATTGGAGCTTGAGGTAAAGAATATTGAAATTTGATTAAAACGGCTCGTTACCTTCCTGCATATGAAAAAACTTATTGATGTATATCCTTACAGACAGAAAAATGGATACCCACATTTTTTGATTTTCAAACGTTCTTCAGAAAAGATATATGCCAGTCAATGGAGAATGGTTGGAGGGAAGGTGAAAGAAGGAGAGCAAAGCTGGGAAGCAGCTTTAAGGGAACTTAAAGAGGAAACCGGTCTAAGACCCCTTAAGCTATGGGCCATACCTTCCGTGAATCAATTTTATGAAGCAAAATCTGATACCGTTCACACCATTCCAGCTTTTGCAGCTGAATTGGAGTTTGACGCCGAGATCACTCTGGATGATGAGCATTCAGAATATAAGTGGATCAGCATAGAAGGCATTCAGCCCTATATAAAATGGCCGGAGCAACTGAGACTGATGAAGCTCACTTATGATATAATGACCGATGAATTTTTAGAAATACTCCCCGAATGGGTAATAGAATTTTAATAGCTGTTTTTCTCATTGTATTGTTTCCGGGAGTTCTGGCAGCTCAATCCGATAACTATACATTAAGTTTTGCTCCTGATGCATGGTATAACGAAGTAGACGGTATTCGGCTGGGCGCTCGGGTTTTAGGTGAAATGGAAGGTACTTTTCAGGACGGTCCTCACCGATTGGAGGCAGGACTTTGGGTAGGAACAGCTTTTCCTGACCTTCCTGTCTCTTATTATATTTCATTCACTGAGCCTATTTCAGCATTTTCAAGCTTTGGGAATGAAGGAAATTTCAGAATCCAAAGTAGTATACGGACAGGGTATAGTCGGCATGAACTGTCTATGAATAAACGATGGCAAAATGGGTTTGATGAATTTGATTATCATGAATTCACGTTGAGCTTCAGCCAGGAAAAGTTATTTGATCAAGAGTACAGGCCTTATCCATTGTTGTGGCAAAAGGAGTGGAAATCACTTTTAGGAGCAGAGTATCGGCTTAGCCAGAATTTTGATCTCGGTAAATTTAACCTGAATGCTTCCTTCAAGCAGAATGTAAGTGAATTTGAAGGTTTTAAGGTGGCTATGGTTGAGATCAAACAACAAATACCATTGGGCGATAAATTTGAATTCAGAGTAAGGGGTTTTACAGGCTACACTGATACTGAAAATGCTCCGGAGTATCTTTTTGGAATTAGTTACCGTCAACCTGTTGGCTGGCTCCAAAACGGTATTAGCAGGGCAAAAGGCACCTTACCAGGCAGCTTGCTTGATGATGGACTCTTTCATGTTTCTGGTCATGCTAACCTCCGTGGTTATACGAATGCTGAGTTTCGAAGCCTTTCTGAAGAAAGTTTCGTGCAGTATAATTTTGTTAATACCATAAATACTGAGTTCGAATTCCCTAATTTCATCAATTCTGCAATGTCCGGCTCCATCATAAGTGACTTTGTTCAGCTTAGATCATACCTCTTCGCAGATGCAGGTAATTTTTTCAGGGCAGATTACGAACTTTCCCCGGGATTAATTTCTGATTTGAACGAACAAAGAGCAGATGCAGGAGTTGGATTTCAGTTCTCTATAAATATCCCTGATTATTTGGGCAATGATCGTGGTTTTGCAATTCGGTATGAGATTCCATTTTGGTTGTCACACCCTGAAGACAGTGAAAGCAACTTTAAATTTCGTAATTTGATAGGTATCGGAGCAGTAATCTCACTTTAACTTTCTTATGAAAATTCTCGTCATAAATTGTGGCAGTTCTTCCATTAAATACCAGCTCATTAATACTGAAGATCAAGAGTCTTTATGCAAAGGCCTGGTAGAACGTATTGGTGCCGTTACTTCTATTATAAAACAAGAGTTTAAAGGGGAGAAACCCATTAAGAAAACGATGGTGATCGAAAATCATGCATCTGCTCTCAAAACAATAATGGAACTCTTAGTTGAAGCGGACAATGATCATCTGCAAACTTTGGACGAGATTGAAGCTGTAGGTCACAGGGTTGTACATGGAGGAGAGACCTTCAAAGATTCGGTTCTGATCGATGAGGATGTAGAAGAAGCAATCCAGCAAGCATTTGATATAGCACCACTTCACAATCCCCCAAATCTTGATGGAATCAGAGCAGCTAAGAAGCACCTCCCGGATGTGCCACATGTGGCCGTGTTTGATACCGCTTTTCATCATTCCATACCAAAACATGCTTTTTTATATGGGATCCCAAACCGATTATACCGGAGATATAAGATCCGTAAATATGGATTTCATGGGACCTCTCATTATTATGTAAGCCGAAAATACCATCAGATAACGGGAGCACCTAAAGAAGGCTCAAAAGTTATTACTTGCCATTTAGGGAATGGCTGTTCTATAACTGCGATTAAAGACGGAAAATCCTATGATACCAGCATGGGGTTTTCTCCATTGGAAGGATTGGTGATGGGCACACGTAGCGGAGATATTGACCCTTCCATCGTATTCTATCTCATAGAGAAAGAAGAATTATCACTTGCCAATGTTCATGCTTTATTGAATAAGCACAGCGGGCTGTTAGGTCTAAGTGGTTATGCAGCTGATATGAGAGATCTCATTGAGGAGGCCGAAAGTGGTGACCGCAGGTGTACGGAAGCAATCGATGTGTTTTGTTATCGAATACAAAAGTATATCGGGTCATATATAGCTGCCATGAACGGGGTTGATGCAATTATATTTACAGGTGGTATAGGTGAAAATGCTCCTCTTATTCGGGAGAAGGTATTGAGCGAAATGAATTTTGCTGGTATTGAGTTGGATTCAAAAAGAAATAAAGAATTAAAAAATGAAACGTTGATCAGCGCTGACAATTCAAAGGTTCAGGTTCACGTTATACCTACCAACGAAGAACTTGTAATTGCGATTGATGCAGCAAAAATTGCGACGGCTTCAAAACAAACACCATGGGCATAAATAGATCTTTATCCTGTTTTTTGATCTTCTTGTCTTTCCTGTTCATGTCATGCTCGAGCACCAGTTGGGTAGTGGTAGAGGAACAAGCTAAAGACATTAATGATTTTGAGATCATTTCATCTCAATATTACTTAGAGAGTTCAAATGGGTTAACTCCTAATCAGCCGATCGTTCACTTCGATATAAAAGCCATCAATACCTATGAATATGCTCAAAGAGTAAGAACTGAAAGATATATACAACGTTATCGTCACCGGGTTGGATTTGTGTTGCTTGGCATAGCCGGTGCAGGGCTTTCAACATATGCTGCTTATTCAGATAAGTTGCTTAAAGAGCCAACATCTTCTCAGCGATATACCTTATTGGGAGCAGGTGGATTGCTTACAGGGCTTTCATTCTTAAACATGAAACCGATTGGGGAGCCTTCAAAGACAGGTGAGAGCAGGCTTTTACGAAGAACAGGGAGTGTTGAGGAGGCAGATACAATAAATGTACGTCCATACAATTCGGATCTGGCCTCGATCAAAATCTCATACCAAGAAGAAGTAATAAGGGAAGCTACAAATTGGAGTTTTAACGAAGGAAGAATATCTATTAATCTTGCAGAAGAAGTTAATGCCGGTTTGTTTGAGGAAGATCCACAGGACAATATAGTAATAGAAGTTTCCTACGATTCACTTTACAGTACAAAGGAAGTTCCGGTTTCTTCCATATTTGAACAATTTGTGATTGTTGATGCCCAGATCACACCGCTTAGAAATGAACCTTCTAATAGCAGAAATAATATTCTAACTGATTTGGCAGAGGGCAGTCAGCTAAAACTGGTGGAAAGCGAGGGGGAATGGTATAAAGTGTTATATGGTATTACTGAAACCTGGGTATATGCCAATGATGTGCGTACTGTTTGGAGGCCTTCTGAATTTGCATCCGTCCTGTCTGTCATAGCTATTCCAAATGTACCTTTTGGTTCTGTAGATGTAGAACGTGATATCCCTGTTTTAGGAGTGAGTTCGCTTAATGCTTCTGCTTTTCTGCTATCTAATTTTCAATATGGGGGTTCGCTCTCAGAGCGGATCTATGGGGAACGCGATACAAAGCTTATGGAAGAATATTTTCTGCAGGCTTTTGGCATCAGGGGCAATAATATTGTGAAAGCAACTAACATAAACAGCGATAGGCTACTTGAAAGAGCCTATTCCAGACTTGCTAACTCTTTAACAGAAGAAGAGCAGGGTTTGAATGTTTATATCAGTGGGTATGCCGAGATCAGAGACTCAAAAGTCTATTTGATAGGTAGCTCTGAGAATGGAAGTGAAGAGAGACAGTATATTGACCTGCATCAATTTTTCAGAGGGTTGAATAATCTTCAACTTAGTTCCATTATAGTGTATGCTGATCTAGATATTGTAAATGAAGATGGTTCGTCTGAACCGCTTGAAGACCTGGCTTCCATCCTTACTTCTGACAACAGCACTTCAGCCGTGTTCTTTGGGGCTCAGCCTGATCAGCGTTCCGGTATTTTCACATCAAGTAATGGAGATCAGAACAGGCATAGTATTTTTACCTACTACCTTGCTGAAGCGATCAAAGAAGGAAATATGACCATGGGAGAAATTCTAAACCATCTTGACCGTAATGTTCCATTTACGTCAAGAAGCATCTATGATCGCCCACAAAATCCTTTGTTTTTTGGTAACCTTCAGCTTCAGCTTCTTAACTGATGGGGCTTATTTTCATAGCACTTAGTGTATCCTGTTCACTAGCCATTGCTCAAATATTGAAGTTAGCTGAGAATAATAAGATGAGGATACTTCATATTCTTGTCTGTAATTATTTGGCAGGGTTCCTAATCAGTTTTTTTAACTCTGCTGAATTTTCACTGCTTCCCGAATTTAAGAATGAGATTAGCTTGTGGCTGATGGGATTGGCTATTCTTCTGGGGATTATTTTTATAGCCAATATGGTAGTATACAGTCGTTCCATAGATCGTGTTGGAATGGGGGTGAGCATCGCAGCTATGAGAATGTCATTGATTTTCCCAATTGCTGTAAGTCTTTTTGTTTTTGGTGAGACTATTGGAATGATAAAATACGCCGGAATTATCCTGGCTCTTAGTTCGCTTTTATTGATGGTTCCACGAATAAAAACCAAAAATATTTCCGGTATATCTGATGCATGGTTACCCATTTTGATTTTTATAATGACGGGATTTGCTGATTCAGGACTTAAGATGTACGAGCAACTTTTTGCCACTCAAATTTCTGAAGACCTTTTTGTTTCCGGAATATTCTTAATTTCTTTTATTGTAGGTGGAAGCATTCTCATTAAACGAGGGGATGTTAAGTTTACCTACAAAGAAATTGGCTACGGAGTTGCTACAGGAATCGTGAATCTATATTCCTCAATATTCCTTTTATATGCACTGAAGTTAATGCCCGGCTCCATCGTTTTCCCAATAGTTAATGTAACTTTAGTAGTACTTGGAACTTTCATTGGTATATGGATATGGAAAGATAGCCCTTCAGTTAAACAGTGGTCGGGACTGGGAATCGCAATAATTTCAATCTTTTTATTATTAGGATAATGAACATTATTTCTGAGATCAGAGACCGCGCTAAATCCAAGAAGAAAAGAATTGTATTACCACGTTCTTCGGATCCGAGGGTAATTGAGGCGGCTCAGTTTTTACTTGATCACCACCTGGCAGAACCGATCCTAATTAAAAATAGAGCAGGTGCTCAAATTCCTGAAAATTTAACTGTTATAGACCCTGTATCAGATGAACGGCTAAAAAAATATGCTCATTCTTTTTATGAGCGAAGAAAACATAAGGGTATTTCAGAGGCAGAAGCGATAGATGTGATCAAAAACCCTTTATTTTTTTCTGCAGCAATGGTTGATGCAGATGATGCCGATGGTTGTGTTGCCGGATCTGTTGCTACAACCGGCGATGTGCTTCGTGCAGCTATTCAAACCATTGGGTTAAAAAAAGGATCCAATGTAGTTTCAAGTGTGTTCCTGATGAGTTTTGAAGACGGGAGGGTGTTCACTTATGGAGACTGCGCTGTGGTTCCGTATCCCAACGCTGAACAATTGGCGACTATAGCTATGGATTCTGCACAAACTCATCATAAGATAACAGGGGTAGCTCCAAAGGTGGCGATGCTTTCGTTTTCAACAAAGGGAAGTGCAGAGCATGAACGGATTCAGTTAGTTCGTGATGCCCTTGAGATCGTGAAATCCCATAACCTTGATTTTCCGGTAGATGGAGAACTCCAGTTTGATGCATCTGTGATACCCGAGATCGGTAAACAAAAAGCACCCGGCTCAGAAGTCGCCGGGCAGGCAAATGTATTCATTTTCCCGAATCTTGACGCAGGTAACATTGCATATAAGATTACCGAGCGTTTGGCAGGAGCCATAGCAACCGGTCCTATAATTCAAGGCCTTGCAAAACCGATGATGGACCTCTCTCGGGGGTGTTCAGCCCAGGATATCGTGAATACTGCTTGTGTCTGTGCTTTAATGGGAAATGACTGATCACTTAAATATGAATTTTCTTATTAAATTGAGTAATGCTAATAACATTTGAAGGAATAGACGGAAGCGGTAAATCAACACAGATTTCGCTATTAAGGGATTATCTGGCGAAAATGGGTCACGATGTGCAGGTGTTCCGTGAACCAGGAGGTACAGATGTTTCTGAAATGATAAGAGGAATGCTGCTTAATCCTGAACTGGAAATAGATCCTGTGACAGAGCTGTTACTATTCTCTTCTGCACGTTCCCAGTTAGTAGCTGAGAAAGTTCGTCCATTACTGGAGGATAATGTCATAGTTATTTTAGACCGTTTTTATGATTCCACAACTGCATACCAGGGATTTGGCAGAAAGAGTGTGCCACTTGAGCAGATCAAACAGATCAATACCGTGGCAACGCATAACCTGGTACCTGATTTTACTTTTTATCTGCGGTTGAGTCTTGAAGAGGCGGGAGAAAGAACTAAAACATTTGAGAAAGACCGTATGGAGCGCGCAGGAGATACATTCTTCGCACAGGTTTTTGAAGGATTTGAACATTTGGCTGAAACGGAACCTCGCTTTAAAGTCATTAATGCAGAGCGCGATATAGATTCAATTCATGAGGAAATTATAGAAATTCTGATTCCTTCACTGAAATCCTAGTTTTATCAGTTTTAAAAGCAGATAGCAGGGAAAAGGTCAAAAGAATAGGCGAAAAAACTTAGGTAAAAAAAGTTTTTTATTTTTTTATAGGTCAATATCATTGAGCCTTAATCATTTTATCCGTAAATTTAGAACAATCTGGATTAGTCCTGCCTATTTCCATGACAACCAGTTCATCAAAAGAATACAATTCTAACGATCATAACTACCAAGTATTAAATTATGGCGCACGAAAGAATCGAAATTGATTTACCTCTTGCCAAAGTATATGAACTCCTAAGCAATCCGGTTGAATTCCCTAAGTTCCTGGAACGCATTGATAAAGTTGAAAGAATTAATTCTCAGACTTTTGAATACAAGACCGATATCGGGGGAGAAGAATATAATTGGACTACTAATCTTATCGACAATCTTCGTAACACTCGATTTGCTTGGATTACTATTAATGGTAATCTCAATCAAACTGGAACAATTCGCTTCACTCCACTTGATAATGGAGAGCGAACAAGAGTTGAGTTTTCTTTAGATTACCGTACATTTTTCGGTGAGCCTGAAGAAGAATTAGCTTCTTTCATTGAAGATTCACCTGCTCAATTGGCTAAAGATCTTAAGAAATTCAAAGAATTAGCTGAAGGCGGTACCTTCAAAGAAACTCCACTCGAGCCTAAAGAAGAGAGCGAAGAAGAAGTTACTGCATAAGGTAATTTAATCTTTATCACTTTATTTATAATGCGCATCTCAACGATGCGCATTTTTTTTGTCATTAACTTCAGCGACCATGGAATTTTCTAAGTTTCTACAATCAGAATCGAGTCGTATGCCGCATTATTTATTAATCGGCAGCCCAATAAGTCATAGTGTCTCTCCTTTGATGCATAATACCGCTTTAGAGCATCATGCATTAAAGGCAGAATACCATGCTGTTTCTGTTCGTAACAACGAAATATCATCACTGATAGCTCATTTGAATAAACTGGAATTTCTAGGTGCAAACGTTACCATACCTTATAAGGAAACGTTATTTGGTGCGATGGATACATTGGGTGTTGAAGCAGCTCAGATCGGAGCCATCAATACCATCTTAAAAAGAGACGGTAAAATAGTTGGAGAAAATACGGATGCATATGGATTTAAAGCCCCTATAGAAGAATATGCGGATGAATTAGAAGGAGAGAGAGCCATTATTTTTGGGACCGGAGGAGCTACTAAAGCTATTTCGTTTGCTTTGTATGAAATGGGGATCAAAGAAATATTAATGGTTTCCAGAAGACCGAGAAAATATGACCTTTCTGATAACGTCATTATGTGTAATTATGATAATTGGCATGCTTATGCTGAAGAAGCTGCTATCATAATAAATGCTACTCCGCTGGGAATGATACCAAATACAGATGCTTCTCCGGTTAAAGAAAGTGAGACACATTTATTAGAGGGTAAGATTTGTTATGATGTAGTTTATAATCCCAGAGAAACAAAGTTTTTAAAACAAGCTGTGGCATCGGGAGGAATCCCGATCGAGGGATTAGATATGCTGATCTATCAGGGTGCGCTATCCTTTAAAATGTGGACCGGACAGGAATTTCCTTTAGGACTCATTAAAATGAAATTAGATGATGTCTTCCCAAATTGAATTGATAAAACCACTTTTGCTAAATGACGAATCAATTTCAAGTTGGTTCAGTTTACGCAATCATGACTCTGTGAGGCCCAATACTAACATTCCGGGTTTGAATCTTGGCATGAATACAGAAGAGGTGGAAGAAATTATACTTCAAAACCGAAAACTACTTTTGGATGAAATTGGGTTAGATGTACATCAAGTTGCTTATGCAATACAAGTACATAAAACGAAGATCGAAGTGGTTACAAATGCTGGGACTTACCCTGATACTGATGCTTTTGTAACAACAAAAAAAGATATGGCTCTTGCTATACAGGTTGCGGATTGTGCGGCAGTACTGTTTGGGGATCCAAAGAATAGAGTTATAGCAGCGGCCCATGCAGGATGGAGAGGGGCAGCTGGGAATATCATTCCAAAAACACTAGACAAAATGTTGAGCCTCGGAGCTGAACCAAAGAATATTAAGGCTTTTATAAGTCCCTGCATTTCTTTGAATAATTTTGAAGTAGGTGAGGAAGTTGCATCTGAGTTTCCTGGTCAGTTTGTAGATCGTGACCGTTTTGAAAAACCTCATATTGCTCTTAAAGAATTCATACGTTATCAGCTATTAGAACATGGAATGATGGAATCTAAAATTGAATTAGATACTCATTGCACCATAGATGATGAAAAGTTTTATTCCTATCGCAGGCAAAAAGGAAAAAGTGGTCGAATGATGGGAATCATAAAATTAAATTAAGATAATTACTTTTGAGAGTCAGCTACAGCCCCGGCTATGTTGCCGATATACCAAAGAAGCATATCTTTCCCATGAAGAAATTCAGCGGGCTCCATTCTTATTTAACTGATTCAGGTATAGTGAGCGAAAATGAGGTTATAGAGCCTTCAATGGTTGACTTTTCAAATCTGATCACAGCTCATACTGAACATTACGCTAAAGCTGTTTGGACGGGCGATCTTACTAAAAAAGAGGTTCGAAGAATGGGGCTTCCCTGGAGTAAGTCGTTGGCCATTCGTTCCAGGCTTGCTGTACAGGGCACCATTAATGCCGGGTTGATGGCTCTGCAGGATGGGTTAGCCGGGAATCTGGCAGGGGGAACACATCATTCTATGCCTGACCACGGTGAAGGATTTTGTGTGTATAACGATGTTGCTGTTGCTATAAAGGTATTGCAGCAATCGATGTGGGTGAATCGAGTTCTTGTGGTAGACTGTGATGTACACCAGGGAAATGGGACTGCGCATATATTTCTGAATGATCCGAATGTGTTTACATTTTCCATTCATGGCGAAAGAAATTATCCTTTTAAAAAGCCACCCTCTGATCTTGATGTCGGATTGCCGGACAAAACAAAAGATAAAGACTATCATAAAGCTTTGATCTCTGCTTTGGATAATATTAATGCTGAATTTAAACCAGACCTGGTATTCTATTTAGGAGGGATTGATCCCCTTGAAACGGATCATTTTGGGAGGCTGTCTTTGACTTTAGAAGGACTCAGGGAAAGAGATAGAATTGTGATCGAATATTTTACACAGAAAGAATATCCTTTAGTTCTATTGCTTTCCGGAGGATATGCTCCAAATTTAAAAGAAACGATAATTGCGCATGCTCAAATGTATGAAGTTGCCAAAGAGATAGGTTTTTGATAACCACTAATTAATTTGGAATCACTTATCTTGAATTACGGTTTTATAGTTACACGTTCAGAAATGAGCCACAATTTCTAAAGAAGTAAAAAGAAAGAAACATTTGAAGAAACAAAAACTGGCTATTCTTGGATCAACCGGATCCATTGGGACCCAATCACTTGAGATCATTCGTCAGCATCCTGATAAATTTGAGGTTATTGCCTTATCAGCGAATTCCAACTGGAAATTGCTGGCTGAACAAGTCAAGGAATTCAATCCTGAATTCACTCTTATTGGAGATGAAAGTCACGCAAAGGATTTAGAAAAAGTTTGTTCTGGAGCCACTCTTCTAAGTGGTAAAAAACATCTTCCGGAGTTAGCATCATTAGAAAATGTGGATACCGTTCTTAATGCCTTAGTTGGATATTCAGGCTTTGATTCTACTTTGGCAGCTATAAAAGCAGGAAAGAGGGTGGCGTTAGCCAATAAAGAATCTTTGGTTGTTGGGGGGGAGATAATCACAGAAGAGCTAAAGAAGTCAAATGCAGAACTCATTCCCGTAGACTCTGAACACAGTGCTATGCTTCAATGTCTTACAGGTGAATCACTTGATAATATAGAGAAGATCATTATTACAGCCAGCGGAGGGCCATTTCGAACCTTTACTAAAGAGCAATTGCAAAATGTAACGGTGGAGCAAGCTTTAAATCATCCCAATTGGGATATGGGAGCCAAAATAACCATCGACTCCTCAACCATGATGAACAAAGGCCTTGAGATCATAGAAGCACACTGGTTGTTTGATATTCCCGTGCACAAAATTCAGCCGGTTATACACCCCCAAAGTATCATTCATTCTATGATCACTTTTATTGACGGATCAAGTAAAGCACAGCTCGGATTGCCCGACATGAAAGTGCCTATTATCTACTCATTAAGCTACCCAGAAAGATTAGATCTGGATACCCCAAGAATGAATTGGAATGAAGCCCAGAATCTTACCTTTGAACCCGTTGATTTTGATAAGTTTCCATGTGTTAGATTAGCTATGGAAAGCATTGAAACAGGAGGGTATGCTCCGGCAATTTTAAACGCTGCAAATGAAGTAGCTGTTCAGCGATTTTTGAACAAAGAAATTGGTTATATTCACATCCCTGAAATTGTTGAAAAAAGTTTGGCTAACATTGATTGGAATGATAGTTTGAACGCAGAGACGCTAAAAGAAATAGATAAAGAGACGCGAGTCTTCGCTAAATCAATTATTAAATAATTTACATGGACTGGTTTTTAAATTTATTAAATACACTGCTAATATTTGGCGGGGCTTTAATGATCCTCGTTTTTGTACATGAACTCGGACACTTTTTAGCTGCTAAGTGGTTTGGAATGCGAGTTGAGCGTTTCTCCATTGGTTTTCCGCCACGTATTTGGGGTTTTCAGAAAGGGGACACCGATTATTGTATAGGAGCAACACCTCTGGGCGGCTATGTTAAGATCTCTGGTATGATCGACGAAAGTATGGATACCGAACACCTCGAGAAGGAACCAGAGGAATGGGAATATCGAAGTAAGCCGGTTTGGCAACGTATAATTACAATTACTGCAGGGGTTATTTTTAATATGATCCTGGCATTCCTCATCTTTTTTGGAATGACCTATACCAATGGTAAATCCGTACTTCCAATTCAGGAGACGGCCGGAATGTATGTGCCGGAATCTTCTATTTTAAATGAAATCGGCTTTCAAACCGGTGATAAGATTATTGGAGTAAACGGGCAAGAGGTTACATATTTCAATGAATTGGTTTCTGCTTCAGAGCTTACTGTAGACGATCTTAATTATACTGTGATCCGTGATGGTCAGCGTATAAATGTCTCTGTAACCCCAAATTATCTTGACAGTCTTCAAACTCGTGGTTTTTTGGATGTCAGTTATATGTTTCCAAGTAATATATCATCGGCTCCGGCAGGTCGGCCAGCTGCTGAGGCAGGCATAGAAGCCGGCGATAAGATCGTATCTGCAAACGGCGACACCGTACTATATTGGGTTCAATTGGTAGAAATTATCCAGAATGCTGATACTGCTATCACTTTTGGTGTGCAAAGGGAAGATTCTCTGTTCTACACTTCCATCACACCTGATTCCGAGACAAAAACTATCGGTATTGCTTCACCAAGTTTAGAAACTTTAGGGATAGAACGAATTGAATATGGTTTTTTTGAGTCTATTGGTGAAGGCTACAATCAAACCATGGAGCAAACAGTTGGAATACTACAGGGATTTACCCGAATGATAACCGGAGATATTTCAGTATCCCAAAATTTAGGTGGTCCCATAGCCATCGCAAGTATTACCCGTGAAGCTACGGATTCTGCGGGATGGATAGGTTTTTGGAATATCACTGCTTTATTGAGTATCACGCTGGCTATCCTGAATATTTTACCTATACCGGTATTAGATGGAGGTCATTTGGTATTTCTGTTATATGAAGGGATCACACGGCGCGAACCTTCAGAGAAAGTACGAATGGTTGCACAACAGATAGGTTTCTTCTTAATGATCGGATTATTCATATTCGTAATGTTTAACGACGCATTTAGATATTTCGGGCTTTAAAATGATTGCAAAAGACGGATATTCTACCATAGCATTGGTTCTTTTGGTCTCAGTGATGGTATGTGGGTTTGCTTTCTACTTCCTTGATCATTGGTTCAGGTATATACTTCTTTTTTCAATCATTGCACTAAGCGGGCTGACCATCTTTTTCTTCCGTGATCCTGACCGGGATATACCGGTCGGAGATGAACTGATTATTTCTCCTGCTGATGGAAAAGTTGTTTTTGTTAAAGAAATAGAGGAGTCAGTCTACATTAAAGGTAAAGCTACTCAGATAAGTATTTTTCTCTCTCCACTTAATGTGCATGTGAATAGAAACCCGGTATCAGGCGATCTTCAATATCTTAAATATCACCCCGGGGAATACCTTATGGCTTGGGCGGAACACGCTTCTGAGCTAAATGAAAGAGCAGATTTTGGAGTTCTCCATCCATCGGATACCAAAATATTTTTCCGGCAGATCACCGGATTCCTGGCTCGTAGGATCGTATATAATATCAAAGAAGGTGATGAACTAAAGGCAGGTGAACGATTTGGGATCATGAAATTCGGATCACGAATGGATGTTGTAGTTCCCGGAAATGTTGAGGTTAAAGTTAAGCCCGGAGATAAAACAGTTGCAGGTGAATCAGTGCTTGGAGTTATTAACGCATGAAATACCCCATTCAAAAGAAATACCATACATTTAAAGAACGGCAAGAACGTCGCAAAAAAAGCAAGCCTCCCGTAAATAAGAAGATCGCAGTACCCAGCTTTTTTACATTAATGAATTTATTCAGCGGTTTTTTGGCCATCATCTCTATTTCAGATGGAGATTTTGTGCGCGGAGCTTGGTTAATTGCCCTTGCAGGTTTATTTGATGTTTTTGATGGATTAATGGCCCGGCTTGCAGATGCCACAACTGACTTTGGTATCGAGCTTGATTCTATCTGTGATATGGTCTCTTTTGGAGTTGCCCCGGGTTTTTTGATCTACATCTGGAGCTTACATGAATTGGGTTTTGTGGGAATCATTATAAGTGCTCTTCCGCCACTTTGTGGAGCTGTTCGCTTGGCACGTTTTAATGTGAATGCAAGACTCGAGCCCACCAAAAATTTCTTTATTGGTCTTCCAATTCCAGCTCAGGCTATTATGTTAGGAGCTTTTTTCCTCACATTCAGAGATTCACTGGATGTTTTTGCTTTTCTTGAAAATGGAGTCAATTCTGCTCTCATCCCATTTACGGTCGTTATCTCATTTCTCATGGTGAGCACATTACCGTTTGATAAGATCCCTCGTTTTGACCGTGAAACTATTCGTCAGCAGAAGGGGAAGTTTATTCTATTTCTTCTATACCTTGTACTCATATTGATCTTTAAAGAATATGGACTAATGGCCGTATTTATCATCTTTGTCCTTAAAGGGATTACAATTGGTGCCATCCAATTCTTCACTGATGATTATGGTCCTGCAGGAGTAGATAAATTTCAGGATTATAGTTGATCTTTTAAGATCTCGTGTATTTTCTCAGCTGCCTTTCCATCGCCAAATATGTTTAATGTGGAGTGATTTATCGTAGATTCAAGTAATGCCTTTGATCGGCTTACGATCTTGGAAATATCCGTTCCTACAATTTCTCCTAAACCCGCTTCAATAAGCTCCCGGCGTTCCGTTTCATTTCTCAGGATAAGTACAGGTTTTCCCAAAACCGTGGCTTCCTCCTGAATTCCTCCCGAATCGGTAAGAATGAGATCGGCTCTTTTAAGTACATGTAGGAAAGGAAGGTATTCCATAGGATGAGTTTGGATCATCCTTGTATTATTTAACCGACTTTTATCTAAAGCTGCTTTAACATTTGGATTCGGGTGAATCGGAAAAATAACTTTTAGATCAGGTTGAGTAGCTAAAAGCTCTTCCACCGCCTTAAAAATTTGAATAAGTGGAGCCCCATGATTTTCGCGGCGGTGCGCAGTAAGTAAAATAAGTTTTTCGTCCTTTTCAATTTCGGAAAGAATGGAAGGGGAGGATTTTGAGAAATCATCAGAACCTATGATCATATTCAAAGCATCGATCACCGTATTTCCTGTCACAAAGATCTTCTCTTTTGAAATACCTTCCTTTACAAGGGCATTTCTATTTATAGCCGTTGGGGCAAAATGAAGCTGCGCGATCTGAGAAATTTGTCTTCTGTTCATTTCTTCCGGAAATGGACTGTATTTGTCATAACTTCTAAGCCCGGCTTCAACATGAGATACTGGAATTCGTTTATAAAACGCTGCTAAAGCTGTTAAAAAAGAAGTAGAGGTGTCACCCTGGACCATTACATGTTCCGGCTGATATTCATCCAATACTTTGCTGAGTTTAGGGAGTAGGTCGCTTGTTAAAGAAAACAGATCCTGATTTGTTTTCATGATCTCGAGATCAACATCAGGAGAGATTCCAAATAAAGAAAGCATTGGGTCTGCAATTTCGCGATGCTGACCGGTATGCAATAACTTTAACTCATAACTATCTCTTAGCTCTAAAATTACCGGGGCCAGTTTTATGATCTCAGGTCTTGTACCGAATGCGATCAATAATTTCTTCATGATATCAATGTTTGATAATTCTCAGCAGTCATTTTTGCAACCTTATTCCAAGTGTAATTCTGCAGGATATGAACTTTAAGATCATCAGATTGCTCTTGTGCTAAAGCATTTTGGATTCCTTGTAGCAAAGAACTGGCAGAGTTCGGATCGATGTAGTTAACATGATCTCCAAAATATTCTTTAGTCCCACCATTCTTTGTTATTACTATCTGTGAGCCCGTTAGTGCTGCCTCCATGGCTGCAATACCCGGTGTCTCAAACTGGGAAGGCAATACAAATACTTTTGAAGCTGCATACGCAGAAGCCAGCAGCTCTGAATCATGATCCAGCGTTTCGATCAGGATTACATTATCCAGTTCTGAAGCCATGTTTAGACATTTTTTCCCGTATTCATCATCATAGAATGAACCTATGATCACCACGGGCACAATCATTTTATCACTGATTTCAAGGAGCTTGATAACATTTTTTCGTTCAGCACCGGCTTGTCCTGCAAACAAGACAAAGTCTTTACATCCATATTCTTTCACAAAAAGATCAGGCTTTGCATGTTCAAAGTGGGACTCAACCCCGTTTGGTGTAACTATAATTCGTTCTTCAGGAATAGAAAAAGCCTCCCTGATCATCATCGACTCATCAGCAGTATTGGGGAGGAGGAGATCTGCTTTTCTGCAAAGATCTCTTTGAACGCTAAAATCGGATCTAATCCCCCTTGATAGAGGTTTTAGAAATTGTTCAACATTTAAAACTCTATTTATAAAAGATGCACTTCGATTTGAATAAAAGATAGGGGACAATACGATTGGGATATCCGTATTATAAAGTTGATTGACGATGCCAATATTTTCAACAGAAGCTCCAAAAATGTGAACAAGGTCAAGGTTTAACTCGGAAAGATCCTCCCAGGGGGATAGTTTAACAGTCACAATTCCAAGCTCATGGATCTTAGAAATAGTATTAAGGGCCTGATTTCTCATTCCTCCGTTAACGGCTGCAATGCTCATGGGTGCTACATATCCAACCTTCATAACCGAATCCTGTTTTTCCAATCCCATAGAGATGTTTTAAGCAATCGAAGATCAGTTGTGTGCATTTCTTCTATCTTTTTATAAGATGGCAGATCTCTGCTGCGGTATTCATTTCTCGGAATCGTGTTAAGGTCAAACTGATCAGCTTCAGCTTGTAATAAATGGAACCCCTGATGATCGGTAGAAGCTTGAAAAATTTGACTATTATTTGAATTTATCTCCATTGTAATACCATCATAGTAGGCTTCAAACGTATTTTTTTTTCGTTTGATCCAGAAATCTGCATATTCTGAAAATGTAAGATTCTTAAAGCCTTTTTTATTGATCTCTTTGAAGATTTGTTCAATCACATCAATCCCGGATTGCATAGGATGATGATAAAATAAAATGGGTTCGAAACGAGACGTTTTATTTTCAATAACTTGATTAAAATAGCGACTCATTTGGTCCTTATCATAATGACACCGGTTTAAACTTCCGGTACAAATGGGATGAATTGGAATCTGAAGTCTGTTATCAGCAGCAGAAGAAGTGATCGGGAATCCGTCATACTTAAAAGTGAATTCAGAAGTGTATTTGAAGTCAAAGTCTGATAATGCTTTTTTCAAAGAATTATTCCAGATACCATAGGGTGCACAATATCCACCTGATCTAAATTTTGATGATTCTAATAACTCATTGCCTTTCTTAATATTACAATATGTTTTAACTGATGAATTTGATGTCCCGTGTTTATATCCATGAAGCGCAATTTCCTGGTTTTCATAAGACTGAAATACGTCGAGCCAATTTTCATGAGCTTCCACGTGCAGAAACCAGGTTGCCTTTATATCATGTTTGGAGCACAGATCGTACAAGTTTTTGAGGGATGTCTTATCTCCAAAATCACTGTCAATTCTAAAACAAAAGATCGGTTTTTCTGTAGGAGAGGTCCATTTCGTATTAAAAGGAAGTTCTCTTTCATAGTGAAGGTGTGCAATGGTTGCCCGAAATACTTCTAATAGTTCATGCTTTGAAACAGCGCTTACGATCTCGTCAGGGGAACGCATATCACCAGCATAGAACCGTTTTCGTTTGTATTGAGTAGATCGTAAAACCTTAGGAAGGTCAACACCTAAAAAACCAAGTACTCCATGTTTATTCTTTTCAAAATAGACCATCCCATTGAATATTTTTGATCTTTGATGGAGGTCAATGCTACAGTACAGGTCTAAAAATGGAATGTGATGAAAAGCTTCAGATTGAGACCGATCAATAACAGTTTTTTTGAATGTGGTCCTGGTTTCTTCTTTATTTGTAAAAGCATGGACGTCCTTCAATTCTAACAATGCCCCACCTTCTATTAAGTAGTTATTAAGAAGAGGTATTTCGGCGCTATTTGGTGCCTCATTAAGAATGAGAAGGCTATATTGTGTTAATAGTTTACTGCTGTATTCAATCTCTTCGAACCAAAGTCCAAGATCATTGAGAATGTTTTCCCAATCTTGAGTGAGTTTCTGAATTCCTATGCAAAGCCTTTGGTTCATGTGCTCAACTTGCTTTTTATCCACAGCATATGTTGCCGGTCTAAAACTCCGGTTTTTACGATTACTAAAATAAAGATTATAGATGCAATGAGGGCATTTATCAGGGGCATTAATGGACTTAAACTAAATAATAAAAAGAGAATGATTGCGAGCGGATAACTTATCAGTATAGGTTTAACATAATTTGAAGGGATGACTTTTCTGAACCAGAAATAGGTAAAAAAGGTGATAATAATTTCAGCAAAAACCACTGAAATGGTTACCATCACAAGATCGCCAAATGCAGCAATTCCGAATATAATAAGTGCTGAAACGGTGCCACCGAAACAGGTTGCAATGAAAAATTCTTTGTCTTTATTGGTCGCGATCAACCCAAATGAGAACAGACTATTTATAAAAGTTACGGATATCATTACTGAGAGGATTTGAAGAACTACCACACTTTCTGCATAGTTATCCCCAAAAAGTAAGAAGATAATCTGTTCAGCTCCGATCGCAGTAGCCATTCCGATAAGAGCACCACCTACAGTTAAAATCCCGTAGATAAGTTTTACTTTACTAACTGCCGCCGAACGATTTTGGCTCCACATCGAAGATAGATTCGGTAGCAGTAAGTTCACGAACACGCGATCGACCATCATAGCTATTAAAACGATCTTAAAAGCAGCGCCATAGATTCCTGCATCTCTCAAAGACATGAGCGCTCCCACTAATAGAGGCGGTAAAAGACTAACAACTTGTGCAAAAAACTGACCTAACCCTAATATAGAGCTTGTTTTTAAGAGATCGGGATAGATTTGAAATCCACGTGAGGGGAGTGAAAAAGGTTTGTCTTTGAGTGCAAAGGTACCCAATGTTAAAGCAGCAGTTACAATTCCGACTGTATAAAGTACGGGAACCGTGGTTACATCTTCGACAGTTTCGACCATGAAATAGATCAATATAAAATAAGTCAAACCGTTTAAAACTTTAGAAAGTGCAATTTTACCGAACTCTTGCTTTCCGGCATAAAACCATTCCATAAGTGCCATATATGGGATAAGAGAATACAAATAACCCAACATTACTTGTTTTTCGATCTCTCCCATATCTATCATTGAAATCACCATGGTAGAGATAATTAGAACGATGATCCCTAAAAATAATCTTAACCTGAATACCTCCAGAACCCTGAAGATCCTTTTAGAAGGCTGTTTTGCTGTCTCTCTAGTGCCAATTTGGTGTAATCCAAGATCGGAGAACCAGGTGGCGTAGCCCAATATTGAAATAGCCACCGTGATCAAGCCATAAAACTCAGCTCCTAGAACTCGGGCCAGATAAATGGAGGTAATAAATGAAAGCCCTCGTCCTGCTATATCACCAAAAGAGATCCAGAAAGCTTTTTCCTTCAGGTTAGCCATTTAACTCCGTTATTTTCACTCTGAGTAATGCTTTCAACTCATCTGCATTGGTAAACAAGTGAATATTTGAAAGATCTTTTGTTTCACTTAAACAACCGATATTAGGTGCAATAATGGTTTTATTATAGGATTCAGCCATATGAAAACCACCGGAGGATAAGATCTCACGATAGTTGAATACACAAATGTCTGTTGCTGAATAAAACCAGGGAACATGTTCTTCAGGGATAAATTCAGCGATCAATTTGATGCAATTATATTTATTCACTTTTGATATAAGCTCTTCATAGAGATCCATGTTTCCTTTTTTAACAGGTCCTGCAATGATAAGTTTTGATGATAGTTCTTCCTTAATAAGTATATCAGCTATTTCCTCTATTTGTTTGTAGCGACTTATATTACCAAACATTAATAGTATTGTGTCGTCAGGATCTATCCCGCAATCATAATTTTTATTGAGATGAGAAATCGCAGTAGACTTTGGAATAGGGTCCGTTGGGAAATCAGGATGAGGTATTATTGTGAATTTTTCTTTAGGTGCCTTAAGCCTGTCACTCATCAATGAGACTGCAGCAGAACAATGCACGTGCAGAATATCTGTCCAGCGTGCCATTTTCTTGTGTAGATATCGATGAAGTCCTAAATACTTTTGGTTATGAGGAAATTCATTATGCAAAGTCCAGACTATATGCCCCCCAAAAAGCTGGAAGAGATAGATACACAACATCTTCCAGGGCATCCCCAATAATGACTTAAAGTCCTGGAATTCCAGCCAGTGGTAATGAAGTATTGCCTTCCTGTTAGTAAGAATTCCTGCTACCAGTTTAAAGTGGTGAAAGATGCTGATAGACTTGATTTCATAAGAATCGGAGCCGATAAGATCTTCATAAAGCAGATACAGATAGTCAGTTTTTTTGTGGGTGTGGCGTATCAAAGGCACTACATAAATAATATCTGCATCTTTACTGATTGATTCATAGATCTCGGATAGGGAAGAGGCCTCCATATATATTCTTTTAAAATTTATACTGAATTCCGATGGAATGTACCGTTCCGTAACCGGTATTAAAAGGAATTAGCGCATAATTAAAAGTGATCTCATCGGTAGAAAAGCCGGCTCCAAAAGAAATGGGGCGTACATTATTTTGTGTTTTGTATCCACTGCTCAATTCCAGTACTTCTGCTATCATAAACTTAAGACCTAAATTCACATAGTTCTCAGAAGCACTGTAATCGGCAAAGTCCTTACCTGAGGTTTCTTGAAGGGGTGATATGAAATCAGCATAAGCTGATATCAATATGGGAAGTTCACCATTCCTTTGGGCCGTAAATTCAATAAGGTCTGCAGAGATTCCTGCTCTATAGGTAGAGGGTAACTGTGTAGACTCAATATTTAATTTCTCCATCTCGCCCAGATTAGTCAGGGAAGTACCAAGACGAAGACGATCGTTAAAAAATTGAGAAGCCAAACCCACATTAAATGCATAACCATTTGCATTATATGTAAAATTCTCTTCGTTCAGATACTGGGCTGTTGCGCCGATAGTGAAGTATTTAAAATTATAAGCATACGCGGCAGCTATCGATAGGTATTGAATGGAAAAACTGCCATTGGGCTCTCCTGGGTTAACAAATTGTTGATACTCACTGCTGCCGGAAGTATAGAAAGAAAATGCTACAGCACTTCTGTTTCTTAGGAAATTGACACCACCAAAGATATTGTCAACATCTGCAATCCAGAATGAATAGCCAAGGTCAATGGATGATTTGTTCGCATAGGCCAACAAAGCGGGATTGGAATAAATGGAAGCAGATCCATCAGCTAAGGTTGTAGCAGCTTCAGCTTTAGATAGCGAATTAGGTGTTGGGGAAATATTAAGCATTTCGAAGCCGGAACCCTGAGCCAGCACGGGTGTGGAAAGTAGAATAAAGACAATAGTTAAATATCCTGTTCTCATAAATTCAATCTTAATGAAAAAACATGCATGTTGGAAATTCTATATGGCTCCATAACAAAAGAATAATCAACAGAGGGTGAAAACACATCGAAAGGGAGGTGTAAGGAGAAGCCGGAACTCAAAGCCCAGCTTTCTATTTGTCCGAAATCTGGAAGTTGCCAACCGCCCCTGAGAGTGAACCGTTCATGAGCCTGCCAAGAACCTCCAAGCCTGAATTGTACGGAACTGGTTTGTACCTCTTCAGTTGTTGATGTATAAACGGGATTTCCATCCAAAACAACTAATTCAGTATTCTCTATTTCTGAATTATATATCTGTAATTCGGCATCAGCAGAAAGGGTGAAATCATTTTCCTGATAAGCAATTCCCGTAATAATACGGGTGGGGAACTCATTAATAACATCTTGGGCTTGACTCAAATTATATAGGTTTTGAGTATTCCAGGAATAGTTAGCTAATAGATCTTTTATGGTTAGTGAGAGGTTCATATTAGCATCAGTTTGATAAAGAAAGCCGATATCGACACCGAAACTGGTCGAATTATCAAGTCGAGGGTGGTAATTGGCAATGCTGAATTTTAAACCAATACCCCCATAAAATTTCTCTGTTAACCTAAGCCCAAAGTTGCCTGATATTTGATACTCGGATGCGTCAAATCTATCCAGTGGATATCCACTTGAAGTTCTGGCATCTATATCGTTTACACCGGTTCTAATGATATTGATGGCTAAGCCGGCGGAAGGAGGAAGCGGAAGTTGTATTCCGGTACTTTGAAATACCCTGTCATATTTCAATGCACCAACAGTCAGATCTGTTTGTTTACTCCCTAATAACAAGGCTGATTGTGCAGGGTTGTAATATGGAAATGCACCTTCTGATGTAACTGCAGACATGGCATTGCTCATAGCCATGCCTCTTGCACTGTAACCAAGTCGTGTTGAAGCGCCAGCAAACCCACCGTTTTGCGCAAGTAATTCAGGCATTATTAAAAATGTTGTCAGGAATACGACAAGCCCAAAAGCTATTTTTTTAAATGTAGGTATAGCTCTCATCAATCTGCCACTAAAATTTTACCATTAATTTCTCTGCCGTTAGTTTCAATAATATAGAGATAAGGTGCATTTGCTACTTTTCTTCCTCTTCCATCATGTCCATCCCATACTGCCTCATAAGTACCTGGAACAAAGCTCCCGTTTTCAATTTCTCTAACCAGATTCATTCCAAAATCAAAGATCCGAACTCTAACATTACCTTGTTTTTCAACTTCAAACTTAATGCGAACAACTTCATGTACGGTTGGGGAGAAAGGATTCGGGTACGCATAGGCTTTTACATCCCTTCCATCTGGATCGTATCTGTTCCCTCCGGTAAGAGGAAAATCTACCCGGGTTATCTCCCAGGAAGAACCATAATCATCGGTAGAGGCAATACCATCATCAGTACCGATCCAAACTCTTTCAAGGGTTGAGGCTACAGAAAAGTACTGGGCTGAAGGTTTTATAAATGTATTGGGGCTTTTGATCTGCGGCGACCTGACCCAACTATCGCCTTCATCTTCAGAGATAAACAGCCCGTTATCTCCGGCAGCGAAAATATAGTCGTCTTTAAATCCTATATCATTAATGCGTTCGCCTTTTAAAACCTGTGTAAAACTCTCACCAACATCGTCGGTATAAACCAACCCTTGTTGTTGTGACTGATCTGCGATCCAGTTTGTAAGCCAGATACGATTCGTTTGAGGATCCTCTTTTATTGTAATGATCCAATCACCCAGTAAACCGTTCGAAGTATTATTAAAACGTAAGTGTTTCCATGAAATGCTATCTATCGGAGCACTGAGTGCATTTTCGGAAATATTGATGCCTCCGGCACTTCCGAGCCAAAGTCTGTCTTGGGAGTCTATCAGAACCCCGAATCCCAAAAGGTTATTGTCACCTCTGGGGTCATACCTGTTTATAATTTCACCGTTGTAAGATGATGTCCATTCATAATCTTCATCCGGATTAAAGTTGTCAACGGATGAGGGGGGAAGTATTACCTTTTCCCAGGAATCGCCGAAATCGGTGCTTCTCAGCAACCCTGAAGCCCAGGCAGCAACAAAAATGACATCTCCTCTTGAATCCACGGCATAAGGGGGAGATTGTTGTGGAACTGTAGTTCGTATCCTTGTGTAGGTTTCATCTCCGAACTGGAACTCTATATCACAAATAGGATCATAGGTTTCTGCAGTAGGCTCACAAGACGAAGGGGGCTCGGGGTCAAGAGGAAATTCAATGAGCCTCCAGCTTTCCCCGCCGTCAATACTGGTATAGAAACCATAACCGGAGGGAACAGGGCCGGCAGGACTTTCAGCAGAAAATCCTAAACCTGCTATTACTGTATCTTGAGTTAAACTAAGTGAGAATACACGGCTTGCCCCATTAACAACCTCAACCGCATTATCCGGTGAAAACCATTCACCGGCATTTCCAATATTCCGATTAAGTGCAGGGCTGACCCAAATTGTATCACCAATTGCGGCAATGGTGCTCACCGAATTTTGGCGAATGGTATTGAATTTATCAATGTCAGGATTCTCGGGTCCAATAACCTGAGTATACCCCAGAAAAGGAGATAAAATCAGGGCTATGGATATACATAACTTTTTCATCTATTCAATTATGCTGAATGTGGAGGTTACAGTATCACTTACCAATCCGCCCTGATCGATCGCAAAGTATTCCAGGAAATAGGTGTCAGACTGATTCTGCTCATTGATTTGAAAAGTCAGGGTAAAGAGGGAATCGTTTGCTATTTCATCACCTCCATTTGTGCCATCATCGTAAAGAGGAAAAGGGGAATTACCAACTTCTCCGTTAGTTTTACTGATAAGTCTCATAAAAACATTCTCGATCGTATTCTGACCATCCTCATCAGTTACTTTTGCAGTGAATGTGACATTCTGGTTACCCGAAGAGGGGAGCTGAATCTCATCCGGGTTATCAGTTTCTAAAATCACCGGTGCATTGTTGGAAATACCACTAATCTCAAATGAAGCCTGAGCAAAATTTCCAACCCCTGTATTTGATGATGGAAAAGCATTAATGATAAATTCTTCAAAGGAAGTAGTTGAAGTTTCTATTGGAATTTCGATCCTAAAATCACCGTTTTCAGAATTTATTATATCAAATGTACCTGCGGCGATCTCTGTTCCGGAGCCTTTATCTGCCATAATGTACAATGGTGGTTGGTCATTAGAGATATTTATGGTGGATACAAATACCTCGACAGTAATAGTAGTGTCGTCTTTAAAACCGTCTTCTTCAACCGTGAATTCTACATTTTTTGGCTGAACCTGAATATGAGTAATAGCTGGGGCATCCTCCAAAACAGAAGCTGGACCAGGAGTTTCATCACAAGCGGATATGATAGAACCAATGCTTAAAATGGAAAAGCAGATGAATATTTTCTTCAAGACAATAGCTTCTTTAATTATGAGAGTAATGGTACGAATTCGGTATTCTTAAATCCAATACGTAATTATAAACTGATATTTACCTCATTCTTATTGCATGTACGTATTGATGCCTGTATATTCGACGCGTTATGAAAAATAAAAACGCTCATATGAATTCTTGGTGGTGGCCGGTTGCTATAAATAGCAGTGGGCATCGTATGTAATTGAGCGATTGAAAAGAATTTTTTAAAAAACCCACTGTTCGATGAATAGTGGGTTTTTTTGTTTAAATAAACTACCACGAAATCACTCAAAGTAAATTTAGTGCTTTTGTGTTTTAGTATTGGTTCAAATGAATAAAAAACAGTTTTTAGAACTTAGTAAAGATTATACGGCTATCCCCATTTATCGGAGATTGTTATCAGATGTTTTGACTCCGGTTTCTCTGTTTTTGAATATCAGAGAAGCCGCAGAATTTCCATTCCTACTTGAATCGGTAGAAGGAGGAGAGCAGCTTGCCCGTTATTCTTTTATTGGAAGGAATCCCTATCAAAAACTGATATTTGACGGCGAAAAAACGACTCTGGAGACTAAGGACGGTACAGAAAAAGTAAAATCAACATATTTTGATAAGCTAAAAGAGCTTACAACAGCTTATTCTGAACCGCCACTTCCTGAGCTTCCGAGATTGAAAGGCGGTGCCGTTGGATTTTCTGCCTATGATACTTTTCGTCAGGTAGAGGATCTGCCAAATGTTCCTGAAGATGACCTCAATCTGCCTGAGGCCATATGGGCCTTTTATGATGAGATCTTAGCGATTGATCATGTGAAGCATCAGGTGGTTTTGATTAAAACGATTTTTACGGAAGAGGAATCAGATCTGCATATTGCATATGAAAGAGCACAGCAGAGTCTGGATGAAATGGAGGAAGCTGCACTGAGCTCTAACTACCAAAGCCGCCCATTCAGTATTGATACTGAATCTCTCACCAGTAATATGACTCAAACTTACTTTGAGCAGATCGTAAAGAAGGGTAAAGAGTATATTTATGAAGGTGATATCTTCCAGGTCGTGCTTTCACAAAGATTTGAGGCTGATATGAGTGGAGACCCGTTTATGTTATACCGGGCTCTCAGAATGGTGAATCCCTCTCCATATTTATTCTATCTGGATTTTGATGAGTTTCAATTGGTGGGTTCATCACCTGAAGTTTTGGTACGTGTACAGGAAGGCAAGACGAGAGTTCTTCCTATAGCAGGTACTCGTCCTAGAGGGAAAACACATGAAGAAGATCTGGCATTGGAAAAAGATCTTAAAAATGACCCAAAAGAAGTGGCTGAACATATCATGCTGGTAGATTTGGGGCGTAATGACCTCTCCAGGGTTTGTAAACCAGGCACGGTTAAAATGGAGCGGAATCAGGTTATAGAGCGCTATTCTCACGTTATGCATATTGTAAGTGATGTTATAGGTGAGTTACAGGATGATCAAACCTCCGTTGATGCATTGATGCAATGTTTCCCTGCAGGTACAGTAAGCGGTGCCCCTAAGATCCGTGCAATGGAGATCATTGATGAACTTGAACAAACAAAACGTGGAATCTATGCAGGGGCGGTGGGGTATTTTGATTTTTCAGGAAATATGGATACTTGCATTGCCATTCGTACCATGGTTGTAACAGGGAACAAAGCGTATATTCAAGCTGGAGCAGGAATAGTGGCTGACAGTAATGCCACTAAGGAATTCGAGGAAACGCAAAACAAAGCAGGAGCTCTTATTCAGGCGCTTAGCGTAGCTTTAGATATTCAGTGATTACCGGAGTATTTTTTGGAAACTTTGAGATTACTAAAAACCTTATACACATTATATAACTAATAAGATCAATGAGTAAGAAAAAGACTATTTTATCAGGTATAACCCCATCTGGAAAACTTCATATTGGCAACTATTTTGGGGCAATTCGCCAGCATATAGCTATTCAGGATAAAGGAGACGCCTTTTATTTTATAGCCAACTATCATTCTCTTACATCTGTAAATAAAGGGGAAGAAGTACGCCAGAATACCTGGGACATTGCTCTTGATTACCTTGCATTAGGACTAGACCCTGATAAGTGCACTTTTTTTGCTCAGAGTGATGTGCCACAGGTTACAGAACTTGCATGGATATTGGGGACTCTTACTCCGGTAAGCCTGATGGAGAAAGGTGTTTCTTACAAAGATAAAGTTGCACAGGGTATGAATCCCAACATCGGGCTTTTTACCTATCCCATTCTTCAGGCTGCTGACATCTTGATTTATCACTCGGATGTGGTGCCGGTGGGTCAGGACCAGAAACAAAACATTGAGATTTGCCGGGACCTTGCCGGTAAATTTAATCATACATATAACGGTGAGTATCTTAAACTTCCTGAAGAACATATTGTAGAATCGGTAGCTGTGGTGCCGGGTATAGATGGACGAAAAATGAGCAAAAGTTATGACAACACGATCAATATTTTTGCGGAAGGAAAGGCTTTAAAAAAGCGCGTGATGTCTATTGAAACTGATTCCACTGCTCTTGAAGACCCTAAAGATCCTTCCACAGACAATGTTTTTGCACTCATTAAACTATTTACCGACAAGGAAAAACAGGATGAGATCTCTGAGAAGTACCGTGCGGGAGGATATGGTTACGGACATGCCAAAAAGGAACTTTTAGGCATGATAGAAAATTACTTTGGTGAGGCCCGAGAACGAAGACGTGAGTTGGTTAAAGACATGGATTATGTCCGTGACATACTCCGTGAAGGCGGAGAGAAAGCCCGTGAACGTGCTGAGAGTGTTATGGAACCTATCAGAGAAGTAACAGGAATTGTACGGCACTTTTGATTTTAACATTGCTTTAGGAAATAAATTTAACCCAATCATCAACATCAGTGATCCTAATTATTGACAACTACGACTCATTCACCTACAACCTTGTGCATTTGGTAGCGGCAGAGACCGAGGATTACAAAGTGATCCGTAATGATGCTATGACTTTGAATGAGATCCGTGAACTTAAGCCAACCAAAATATTGATCTCGCCCGGACCGGGGCGTCCTCATGATGCAGGAATAACCGAAGAGATCATCCGTGAACTTGGTAAAGAGATACCGATATTGGGAGTTTGTTTGGGACATCAGGCTATTGGTGAGGTGTTTGGAGCTAAAGTTGTACATGCCCCTAAGTTAATGCACGGCAAGGTTTCAAAGGTATCACATAACGGAAATTATATATTTGATGGTGTTGAAAAAGACTTTGTTGCTACACGTTATCATTCCCTAACCTTAGATCCTGATACTTTACCAAAAGTACTTGAGGTAACAGCTTATTCCGATGATGATGTTATACAGGGAATCCGTCACAAAAAATTTCCTATTCAAGGGATTCAATTCCATCCGGAAAGTATTCTTACTACAGAAGGACCCAAATTAATTTCAAACTGGTTAAGACAATAATCCATGGATTTTAAAAGTATACTCAATAAACTCTCATTCTCTGAAAACCTTAGTCAGGTTGAAGCTGAAATGGCAATGAATATGATCATGAGTGGGGACGTTTCAGAGGAGCGTATAGCCTCTTTCCTTACAGCCATGCGATTAAAAGGAGAGACTATTGAAGAATTGACTTCCTTTGTAAAAGTAATGCGGTCTAAGGCCGTTAAAGTAGATGTAGATATAGCCGGTGCTATTGATCTTGTCGGAACAGGAGGCGATCAGTCGGGTACCTTTAATATTTCAACAGCAGCCTCTTTTATTACTTCTGCAGCCGGAGTGCCGGTAATAAAGCATGGAAACCGAAGTGCTTCTAGTAAATGCGGAAGTGCTGACGTTTTGGAATATATGGGAGCATCTATTGAATTGGGTAAAGAACAGGTAGAACAGGTTTTTGATGAGATTGGCATGGCCTTTATGTTTGCTCCTATTTTTCATCCGGCTATGAAATACGTGATGCCAACTAGACGTGAATTAGGCTTTCGAACCTTTTTCAATATTTTGGGCCCGATGGTGAATCCGGCCGGAGTACAACGTTATGTTATTGGCGCATTTAACAAAGAAGTAGCCAAAAAAATGGTCCATATCCTGGCCAATCTGGACACTGATTTTGCTTACACATTTAATGCCCATGACGGGCTGGATGAAGTGAGTCTTACTTCTCAATCTGAGATCTTTGAATTAAAGGATAAAGTAGTTTCAACCTCTATCATATTTGACCCGGAATCTATTGGCTTCCAAAAAGTTAGCATGGATGAACTAATGGGGGATGGAAAAGAAGAAAATGCAAAGATATTGACCAATATCATGGCAAATGAAGCAACGGAAGCGCAACAAAATATCGCTTTACTGAACGCCGCTTTTGCCATTCAGGCATCCGGAAAAGTAGAGAAGCTTGAAGATGCGAAAGATCACGCGGTGGAAGCACTTAAATCGGGTAAGGCTCGCAAGATGCTAAACGATTTTATGGATGCCACAAACGATGCAATGGGTACTTTTAAATACTAATTGAACTTAACATGAGTAACGTGCCATCTGCATCACAATACTATTCGAACCTAAGTAACTTTAATGAGTAACATATTAGAACAAATAACTGCTCAGACAGCTTATGACCTGGTTAAACGTAAGAAACAGGTCTCTTTTGCAGATTTCAATTCCTTTGAGGGATTTGAAAAAAAACATCTGTCTTTTAAAAGCACTTTAAGTGGAACCGACTCCATATCCATTATTGCCGAGGTAAAAAAAGCTTCCCCCTCAAAAGGTGTTATACGTCCGGATTTTGATCCGGTAGATATTGCCTTAAGGTATGAGGAAGCAGGTGCTGCTGCTATCTCAGTGTTGACTGATAAACCGTTTTTTAAAGGTGATCTGGACTATTTAGAGGCCATCTCAAAACGTACGCAACTTCCATTACTCCGAAAGGACTTTATTATCGATCCCTATCAGGTCAAAGAAACAAGGGCTTATGGAGCGGATGCTGTATTGATCATTGTTGCTATAACAGAGGGAAAACAGCTTGATGAATTGATTCATGCGGCAAAGGAATTTGGACTCGACGCACTGGTTGAATGCTATGATCAGAATGATCTTGATCGAATCAACTTTGATATAGTGGATATTTTAGGAGTGAACAACCGGGACCTTAAGAACTTTGAAGTGGATGTCCATCGCGGGATCTCACTGCTAAAAAAAGCACCAAAAGGAACGGTATTAGTTTCAGAAAGTGGGTTATCTACCGGGGAAGACATGGCTTTATTACAGAAAGAAGGAATTCACTCTGCTTTAATAGGTGAATATTTCATGAGGCAAAAAGATCCGGGAAAAGCTGTAAGAGGATTGCTCGAGAATGCAAAAGTAGAATTTAAAAAGCAATACAGTTAGTTGATGAGTTACGAGAATAAGCAAACTAAAATTAAGATCTGTGGGATAACCAATTTGGAAGATGCTCGTTTTGCAGCGGGTGCATTGGTCGATTATTTGGGTTTCATATTTTATGAGAAGAGTCCCCGATATATCGAGCCGGGAGAGGCCGGGGCGATAATAAATTGGATCGAGGGGCCTGAAAAAGTAGGTGTTTTTGTAAATCAGCCTTTGGATGATGTAAATCAAATAGCAAAAGAAACAGGTTTAGACTTTGTTCAGCTTCATGGAGATGAATCTGTCGAGTATTGCGGACTTATCGAGAAGCCTATAATAAAAGTAATTCATATTGAGGAAGAAACGGTTGACTATCTTCTAAAACATCAGGTTGAACAATATGCTGAAGTAGCCGATTATTTGTTATTTGATTCAAAGATCGATGGGAAATGGGGCGGAACCGGAACGGCCTTCGACTGGAATATCTTGAAAGAAATCGGAGACGACATCCCATTTTTTCTTTCCGGAGGATTGAAGGCTGATAACATCAAAAAAGCTATAGAAACCGTTCAGCCTTTTGCAGTTGATGTTTCGAGCAGCCTGGAACAAAAGCCCGGGCTCAAAGACTTTGGCAAAATTGAAGCTTTTATGAATGAAATAAGAGCATTAGAAGAAAACTAAATCAAAAAAAGTCATTCTTACTGAAAGCAAATAACCTACATAAGCAATATAGATTTAAATCTTTCAGCCCGAGAAATCGAGGATAAGATGACAAGTTCAAACGATATTATGGCAACACAAACCAAGACTAAGACCTATAAATTTCCAGATGCGAGAGGCTATTACGGTCAATTCGGTGGAAAATTCGTTCCTGAGATTCTTATTCCCGCTATTCATGAATTGGAGGAAGAGTTTACTAAAGCTAAAGATGATCCTCAGTTTATAAAAGAGTTATCCGCATTGCTGGATGAATACGTAGGCAGGCCTACAAAACTTACTTTCGCAAACCGGCTTACCGAATATTATGGAAAGGCAAAGATCTATATGAAAAGAGAAGACCTTTGTCATACTGGAGCTCATAAGATCAATAATGCTATTGGACAGGTTCTTCTGGCTCGCAGAATGGGTAAGAAGCGTATTATAGCTGAAACAGGAGCAGGTCAGCATGGAGTTGCAACTGCAACGGCTTGTGCTAAGTTTGGCTTGGAATGCATTGTATATATGGGCGAAGAAGACATGGTTCGTCAGAAATTGAATGTCGACCGTATGCGTTTACTTGGGGCTGAAGTCCGAAGCGTGACAAGTGGTTCCAGAACCCTAAAAGATGCGACTAACGAAGCAATTCGTGACTGGGTTACCAATGTGGATACTACTTTCTATATCATTGGTTCAGTGGTAGGTCCTCATCCATACCCAATGATGGTTCGATATTTCCATGAAGTGATAGGCAATGAAACAAAGGATCAAATTGATAAAGCTGAAGGGAGGAACCCGGATTATTTAGTGGCATGTGTAGGAGGCGGCTCAAATGCCATAGGTTTTTTCTACCCATTTATAGAAGATGAAAATGTAAAGATCATTGGAATTGAAGCAGCTGGATTTGGAGTGGAATCAGGGAAAACGGCTGCGACTATGAGTAAAGGAACACCCGGGATTTTACACGGATCTCTAAGTTATCTGCTTCAAAGTGATGAAGGTCAGATCGAATTAGCCCATTCTATTAGTGCAGGATTGGATTATCCCGGTGTAGGGCCTGAACACGCGCACCTTAAAGATCTGGGTCGTGTCGAATACAATGCCGTAACCGATGAAGAAGCCATGGATGCGGTCAAATTGTTATCAGAAACAGAAGGCATCATTCCTGCACTCGAAACCGCTCATGCTTTTGCATGGTTAGAGAAATTAATGCCACAGACTTCCAAAGATGAAATTATTGTATTGAATCTCTCAGGAAGAGGGGATAAGGACATGGGCACCATTTCAGAATACATTCGCGAAAAAGACTAAAGAATAGTACACGGGTTATGAAGATACAGCGGATGATCACCGATTAATTAATTCCCGTGACTATCCGCTCGATCCGTATCATCCGCGTTCCATAACGAAATTATTATAAATAATGAATCGAATTCAAAACGTATTTAAGAATAGAAAAGACGACCAAAAACTGATGAGTCTTTTTATAACAGCGGGATATCCTGACCTGGATTCTACTGTTGATCTCATTTTGGGATTTGAAGAGAACGGAGCTGATATCATTGAGTTAGGAATGCCATTTAGTGATCCCTTGGCTGATGGCCCGACCATACAACAATCGAGTGATGTGGCCATTCAAAACGGTAATACCATGAATAAGATATTTGAGATGGTAAAGGAAGTACGCAAACATTCGGAGATCCCTATTGTCCTGATGGGTTATATGAATCCGGTATTGCGATATGGCGTAGATAAGTTCACCCAAAATGCAGAGGAAGCAGGCGTGGATGGGTTGATCATTCCTGATATCCCCTTAGAAGAAGATGGTATCATCAAAGAACAGGCAGAAAAGAATAATTTGAACATAGTTCATCTGGTAGCTCCGAATACTTCGGATGTTCGCATGAAGCAGGCCGATGAAAACTCTCAGGGATTTGTATATTGTGTTTCCGTGACGGGAGTAACCGGTGCCCGGGATGGTGAAGAAGTATCAAAATCAGTTTCACGTTTTATAGAACGGGTTCGATCTAACATCACTCTAAACCCGGTTATGGTCGGCTTTGGTATTAAGTCACATGCCGATGCCTTGGATATCGCATCAAATGCCGATGGATTTATAGTTGGAAGTGCCTTAATTGATACCATCAAAAAACACTATCCGAATGAGGGATGGCAATCTGAGTTATTCTCCTTCGTTCACTCACTTAAATTTGGAAACTAATTCGTAATTATGAAGCGCACATATTTATCACTTATTGCATCCGTTTTTCTTTTGTTGTTTATCTCATGCGATGGAGACTATCGTCCTCTTGCTGATGGTAATACCCGGGAAGTTGTTGTTGTTATGGATTCAACTCAATGGGAAAGCGAAACCGCAGAAGCCATTCGTGATGTATTTGGTAAATGGGTCTTGACTGTTCCTAATGGTGAACCTTATTATGACCTCAGATTCACTCGTATCCGATCTCAGGATCATCTGGAACGCATCAGAAGTCAAAAGAATATTATTTTTGCAGCACCCATTGATGAAGATTCCAATACCGGCCGACAAATACGTGGTTTTCTTGATGAAACCATTGAACAGCGGGTACGAGCAGGAGAAAGTTTTGCTTTCCCTTTTGAAGATCAATGGTATAAGGATCAATATGCCCTCATCTTAACTTCTACTTCTGATTCTGTGTTGGCCCAGAAGATCAGAAATACTGAAAACTCACTTCTTAGCAATATGCTTGAAAAAGAGCTGGCCAGATGGGAGTACTTTGTTTATGAACGCTATGAACAAACTCAATATTCAGATTCTCTTTGGGAAAATTATGGGTATAAAGTTCGCATTCAGCATGATTATATTAAAAATATTGATACGTTGAATTTCCATAGTTTTCGGAGATTCCTTCCCGAGAACGATCGCTGGATGTGGACCTGGCACCAAGATAATGTAGATGACATCTCTTTCTTAGATCAGGATTGGATCATTGCTACCAGAGATTCTCTTCAGGAGCAATTCATTAAAGGGGCCAGAGATTCGATGTATGTTCAGACATATATTAACGATCAGGTAAGAAGGCCTATAGAAACGGAATCTTTTCAAATGGGAAGGCTTATAACATATGAAACCCGCGGAACATGGTATATGATGAACGGTTTGATGGGAGGACCATTTGTTAATTTTACCTACTACGACCCTGATACAAACCGTTTGTTTATGGTTGATTATAATCAATTTGCCCCGAGTGTACGCAAAAAATTACCATTTGTACGTCAGTTTCGGGCTATGGGAAGAACATTTCAGTCTGATTCTACCTGGACTGTTGAACAAGAAGATCCTAATCTTTAGAAAATTAAAGTACCATCAATAAAGTAGCAGAAGTATTTGGTGAGCGAGCAGAAGCCTATCACCGTGAAGCTGATATTCAGCTTAAAGTAGCAGAAGGGTTGATCTCTTCACTTATTCCCTGGAAGGAAACCCTGCCTTCAGGACCGATCCTGGAAGTAGGTTGTGGTACAGGATTCCTGACCTCAAAACTCATTAAGGAATTCCCTGAGAGGAAGTTGATCGTAACCGATGCCTCTAGAAAGATGCTCAAATTTTGTGAAGCAGAACTTTGTAGACAAGATATTGCCACTGATAATGTAGAATTTCGCCAACTAGATGTAAATGATTATAAAGCTGACTCAGAGGAATTTGCACTGGTGATCAGTAATTTTGTGGCACATTGGTTTAAAGATACTTCCATAGGGCTGCAGAACTTAGGAGAATCGCTACTGTACGGCGGAATTATGTTAGCGGCTTTTCCGGGAAATCATTCATTCCCAAAATGGTATGAGAATTGTCTGGAATTAGGTCTTCCTCATACTGCGAACCCATTACCTGATGTGGAGGAGGTACTTGTAAAGCTATCCATGGGGCCTATACAAATTGATTATTATGAAAATGACCTTTTTAAGGAATTCGACTCCTCTATGGATTTTTTCCGACATCTTAAAAATATTGGTGCCTCCATCAGTGTTTTGGATAAATCGATAAGTACAAAACAGTTTAAGTTACTTACGGATCACTGGGACAGTAAAAGTGATGGAAAGGTGAAAGTGAAATGGCACATTGTATATTTGGCTGCTAAAAAAACTCAGTGACATCAGTTTTATTTAACCTATTAAAATTTCAGTTATATATTATTTGTGCTCCGGCTTTGTGTTTTCTTTAGAATAGTAGCAATTTATCAGCATGACAGACATCAGAGATCGAAAAAAAGACCACGTAGAGCTTACCTTAACTGATGGTACTCAGTATGTTCAGAACACAGGTTTTGAACGTTTTAGATTTATTCATAACGCATTGCCAGAGGTGAACTTCAGTGAAGTGTCCACTGAATCGATCTTACTCGGCAGGACGTTTAGCTTTCCTTTATTCATTTCTTCCATGACAGGTGGTTATGCTGATGCCAGCCCGGTGAATGCTATTATTGCTGAATTTTGCGAACAGTATGATCTTCCTTTTGGAGTAGGGAGTCAACGAGCCATGCTGGAAGATGAAAGCCTGACTAATACCTTTTCTGTTGTTAGAAAACATGCTCCAAACGCATTTATATGTTCTAATATTGGAGGCGCTCAACTTGTTGGAGGGCTTGAGGTTAAAATGATCAACAAAATTATAGATTCGATCAAAGCTGATGCTGTTATTGTTCATTTGAACCCCCTCCAGGAATTAATGCAACCGGAAGGAGATCGAGATTTCAAGGGTATATTACATGGTATTGAACGGTTGGTCAAAGACACAGAAAGACCAGTTATTGTAAAAGAAACAGGTGCTGGAATTTCTGAGCATACAGCGCGGCGTTTGCTGAATGTTGGAGTTGAAGTGATTGATATTTCCGGAGCGGGGGGGACCAGCTGGGCAAAAGTTGAAAATTTCAGAAGCTCAAACAAATCAGCTGATCATCAATTTGATGAATGGGGAATTCCTACCACTGAATGTTTACTGCAACTTAGCAAGTTAGAATGGGAACGTAGTTTTGAGATCATTGCATCCGGCGGAATTCGTTCTGCTTTTGATATGGCTAAATCATTTTGCTTGGGAGCGCATTTTTCGGCCACTGCTCAGCCGATTATCAAAGCGATCAACAAAAATGGAATAGATGAACTTGATCACCTTTTTTCTCATTGGCAAAAAGACCTTAAGACTATTCTTACGTTGTTAGGATGTAAAAGTATAGCAGAATTGAATACTGCACACCTGCGAGAAATTTCTTAATGCATCAGCCAATTTCCTTATATTCTTACTTCATCTACAAACAGAACATTGAGTAAAACAGACCTTCAAAAAAAATTACTAAACAGGATCGAAAAGGCCCTGCAGGAACTTGATCTTCCGGGTGAACCTAAAACCCTTTATGAGCCCTATCGTTATGCTCTCTCTGTAGGAGGTAAGCGTATTCGTCCCATGTTAACTCTTTTAGCTTGTGGGTTGTGTGAAGGTGATATTAATGATGCATTACCTGCTGCTTTGGCTGTAGAGATCTTGCATAATTTTACTCTGGTGCATGATGATATTATGGACAGTGCGGATACCCGCAGAGGAGAACCCAGTGTTTTCAAAAAATGGAATGAGAACACAGCAATTCTTTCCGGAGATGTGATGTTTGCAGATGCATACCGGCAGCTTGGGTATTATGCTAAGAATAAATCTTTCTCAAAAGATGAATATGCTGCTATTCATGAAGTTTTTTCAAAGGCCATAATCACCGTTTGTGAAGGACAAGCCTTAGATATGGAATTTGTTGAACGCAGACATGTGAAACACGAAGAATATATACAGATGATAGCCGGCAAAACTGCAGCATTATTAGGCGCCGCGCTTGAAATGGGGGCTATATCTGCGCACGCTTCTTCTCAAAAAAGAAGTCAACTTTATGAACTTGGATATGAAATGGGGATTGCTTTTCAGATACAGGATGATTTCCTGGATGCTACCGCTGATCCTGAAAAATTTGGCAAAAGACCAGGTGGAGATATTTTTGAAGGAAAGAAAACATATCTTACCATACTTGCGTTAGAACGGGCAGATAAGGCACAAGCAGCATTAATACAGGATACCTTGAATACAGATGATCCTGAAGCTGAAAAGGTGGATCAAGTTTTGGATATTATGAAATCATTGAATGTGCTTAAAGATGTATCAGAAGAAGTGGATCAGCATTATAAAAAAGCCTTTGAAGTGCTCAATAAATTTACACCCTCAGAATATCAACAAGAGCTTGAAAAACTTCTTATCTTTCTACAGAATCGTGACCATTAAATCAGAACAAATTTATTCAATGCGTAAAAAACTTTTAGTTGTATTTAGTTTCCTGTTTCTTTTCACCGCTTGCCAAAACGATAAGCTTATTAAACGAGGAGACACTGTTGATGTAGCTTTCGGAAAGGCAATGGCGCTATATGAAGAAGAAGATTTTAGTGAAGCTGCTGATGCTTTTGATACAGTAACCCGATTAGGCCGGGGAACAAATTATGGTCAGGAAGCACAGTATTATCTTGCAGAAAGTTACTATAGCGGACGTCGCTACCTTTTGGCTGCATCTGAGTATGACCGATTTGTCAGTTTGTACCCTCAGGATCCAAGAAGGCAAGATGCAGAATTTAAAGCTGCTATGAGTTATTATCATCAAAGTCCACGATATAAATTGGATCAAACCTCTACGCGCAGGGCTATAGAACGTTTTCAGTTATTCAATAATCGTTTCCCTGATTCTGAACTAGTTCCTGAAGCTGCCGATCGGATCGATGAATTAAGAAATAAATTAGCTCGTAAATCTTATGAAGCTGCACAGTTTTATGTAAGAACTGACCGGTACAGGGCGGCAAACATCTATTTTGATGAGACAATAGATCAGTATCCTGAAACAGAGTGGGCAGAGAGATCATTAGTAGATCAGATTCAGACATATATTACCTATGCTGACAACAGTATCATTGCCCGTCAGGCAGAGCGATATTCAAGCGCTATTGAAACCTATGAAAAATTCCTTCAGCTTTTTCCGGATAGTGAGTATAGAAGTGAAGTAGAAAGTCTGCATGATGAAGCACAACAAAAGCTTGCAGAAGTACCCACACCAAAAGTTTCAGAAACCTCTCAGAGTTAATGACTCATCGTGTGGGATTATTTGGAGGAACTTTTGATCCTGTACATAATGGTCATATTTCCATTGCTCAGTCATTCATTGATTCGAGTATTATTGATGAGTTATGGGTTTTGTTAACCCCTTTCCCGCCACATAAGCAAGAAAAATCGACAACATCTTACCAAACCAGACTCGATATGCTGGAGGTTGCTTTTTCAGGTATGGAAAAAGTTAAGATCAATACTGTTGAAAATAGCTTGCCAAAACCTTCCTATAGTATTCAAACCATCAGGCATCTGAAAAAGGAATATCCTGATACTACCTTTTTTTATTGTTTGGGAGAGGATAGCCTTGCTAAATTTCATACCTGGAAATTTTATGATAAAATACTGGAAGAATGTGAGTTGTTGGTAGCTCAGCGTCCCGGTGTTTCACATGATGAAACTGAGGATGATATCCTGTCTCAAACTCATTTCGTATCACATACCCCACTTGATATTTCATCTTCTGATATTCGGAGTGAAGCAAAAAAGAAGACGTCCATTAGGGAAGAGGTTCCTGAAGAGGTAGCATTAATTATTGAAAATGAGCAGTTATATAGCTAACTACTGCTACCCAATAATTATAGAAAAGAATGAATTTTACACGTAAGGATTTTCTTAGAACTACGGCTTTAGCTTCACTTGCCGGAATGACGATTAGCGGTACGGCCTGTAATACAAACTTACCGGTAAAGGGTAAGATAAAACCAAAGGCATTAAAGGAAGGCGATACTTTAGGATTAATTGCTCCAGCCAGTCCCATTTACGAAGAATCAGTATTTGATGAAATGCTCATTAATCTCACTGATCTGGGTTTCGAACTCAAACTGGGAAAGCATGTCCGTAATCGAAATGGCTATCTGGCCGGCACAGATCAAGAACGGTTAGAAGATCTAATGAATATGTTTAAAGACCCAAAAGTTGATGGGATAATGTGCATAAGAGGAGGGTGGGGATGCAACCGTATTTTACCTTATATAGATTATGATGTAATCAGGTCTAACCCAAAGGTGTTCTGTGGATTCAGTGACATTACTTCCCTGCATATGGCTTTTTATGAGAGGAGTGATCTGTATACTTTTCATGGTCCGGTAGGTAAATCAGTATGGAATTCGTTCACTACTGATTCTTTCAAAAGTATTATTTGGAATGGAGAAGAAGTAGAATACATGATTCCGGATAACTCTAAAGACCAGTTTACGATTACTCCAGGAACTGCAGAAGGAAGATTGATCGGGGGGAATTTATCCGTATTGGTTTCTATGATAGGATCAGAATACCTGCCGTCATTTGAAGGAGCTATTCTATTTCTGGAGGATATCGGAGAAAGTGTCTATCGAATCGACCGGATGCTAACCCAATTGAAACTCGCCGGAGTCCTTGATCAATTATCCGGATTTGTATTTGGGAAATGTACAGAATGCTCGGCCGGTAATAACAGTCTTACTTTAGAACAGGTGTTTGAAGATCATATCAGTCCATTGAATATTCCTGCGTTCTATGGTGCAATGATAAGTCATGAGGATGATAATGTGACCATCCCTTTTGGAATTTCAGGGACAATAGATGCAGCCACCCAAATAATAAGAATCAATGATTCGGCTGTGGTTTAGTTCATTTGGGGCGTTCAGTACCTGATAAATGATCGATCACCCTGCCTTCTAGTGTCTTATAGGACTGCATCAGATCAGCAGTAAGGCACGAATGAATAGGGAATATCTGTATGGCTTCACCGATCTCGATCTCCTTATAAACCTGTGGACTGCACTGAATGATGCCATGCTCCTGGGATAGACTACTGATATACGTCTCTTTTGAAAGGTGTTTTAGACGAGGCTCCCCAAAACTCTTCATTCCATTGACTTGCACAAAATCTTTTGAGAAATGAACTGCCCCACCATGTATAAGCACTTGGTTTCTATTCTCAAATTTCTCAATAACGGGACATTCCATGTGCACAGCGATCTCATTGGGTGTACATGAACCTATTTCAACCTGCATCCAGTCGTAAAAGACAAAGTTACCTGGACTGACCTGATCAGCTGGCCCAAAATCTTCTAACACACTGCAGGAGGGGGTGTCTCCAAAACAAATAGGGAGTTCCGGAAAATGCTTCTTTAAATCACTCAGCTTATTTAAAGCTGCAGACGCAGTCTCTTCAACTTCTTCCTTGGATCTAGATTTATAGGTATGACCTGCATGACAATAAAATCCTGCAGGGTAAAAGTGTTTTGAATTATGAATCTCAGTAAGTACTGATCGTATACGGTTGATGTTACTAATCGGTAGGCCGCTTCGGCCGTAATCAGGGTCAATTTCTATATACAGGCCAAGTTCCTGATTAAGGTCCTGATCTAATTTCCGTATAACCTCTTCTGAAATAACCAGCGTTTTAAGGTCACATTTGGAAGCAATATCATCATAATCATTAATAGCTAATGCATTGGCAGGGAATGCAATAGTGATATCATCCCATCCATCATTTAGAAAGTATTTTGCCATTTTAACTGAAGAAACGGTAATACCGGAAACATCAAATTCACGAAAGATCCTTCCAATTTCTTTTGATTGATGGGTCTTAAAATGTGGTCGAAATTCAACATTACATTTCCTGGCTTTATCAGCCATGGCTGCAATGTTGTTTTTGACGATTTCAAGGTCCACAAAAAGGGTGGGATAGATAGAGCTCATGTTTACTGTTCTTAAAATATATATCCTATTGAAAATCCAATATGAGGGTAAAATTCATCGCCCGACAAAATTGGAGTGAAAGCTAAACGAAGTGTAATATTTTCTTTAAAAGGGATGATCCTGTACCCGATAGTACCTGTGAAAGCAGGGTAAGTAGGTAGTCCCGGGCGAATATTTCTGTCGGTAACTGAAAAAACCATTCCTAATCCTGTTTCTAACCGATGTAATCCTGTTCCGAAATAATAATTACCCATTCCAATTAAGAGAAAGCTTTGAGAAGACCGATCATTGTTCTTCGGTAATTCTTTATCATTGATCGTAAGATCAAAATAAGGGGTGATTCCAACTCTGAATCCAATATTGTTCTTATTTATCACATCATAATTAAGAGAGTAAGAATAGGCATTTCCAAGAATATCTATATACAAGGAATGAACAGGGAGTGATCGTTCTTTTTTCTGTTCTTTAGGCTCAAACACGATCTGTGAATAGGTAGCGGTTTGAATGCCGAAAAGTATTGATATGATCAATAATCCTAATTTCATACCTATATAAATGAGAGTTTCTGTTAATTATTCTTTGAGTTAAGCCGTTCTTGCAAAATAGAATTTTGTTCATCTTCAGTCAGATCATCCTCAAAATCAAATAAAGCATCTTCCCAGGAGCCATATACCGGATTAGGAAGTACAAACCACATGCGCCCAAATTTATTCGCGTTTTCCTCAACAAGAGCTGCTCGTTTGTCTTGGGTGATACCTTTGGCATGCAAGAAGTCGTTCAGGTCATCACCAAAAGCCATAAGAATGCGATAATTTTCTTCCACCACTTTACGTCTCTCTACCTTAGAAGAATTCCAATCCGGCTCTTCTCCATTACTCATGATCGTGTCAATGGAATCGGAAACGGGGAATCCCTTTTCGATTAGGTTCTTCCTAGTAGCATCTTCAACTTCGTAGCTTCTATTACTGATATAAAAGATGGCAACTCCATTTTCAGCCGCAAAATTGGTGAATTCCAATGCCCCGGAAACAGGATCTGCATTCGCCTCATTGCACCATGCGTTCCAATCTGCAATATTAAAGGCTTTATTCTGTTTGATCATTCTGGCTTGAAAAGGCGAATTATCGAGCACAGTTTCGTCAATATCCATAATTATTGCAGGAGGGAGGGAGAGGTGATTTTCATTCTCTTGCTGATTCAGAGAAGCGGTCCAGAAGGAATCTTCCAGCGATAATGGAAGCATACGCTGAGCTGTATTATAAGACTGAGTCGTAATTGCGGTGTATTCTGCAGCGTTTTGCACCCAAAGAGTTGCCTGAGTAGTCTTGTTAAGCGGTATTTCATCTGATTCTGTAATCTGCTGTGTTGAGCCGCAGGCACCGATCAGTACGCTCAGTAAAAGAATCAGAATGCCAAATTTTTGGGAATACATAATGATTGTTCAGTTTTTTTAGAAGATATGAAATGAAAATAACGTAAATAACTTATATCTAAGAATGTAATTAGCCAATTAAACCGTTATTTTTATTTTCTAAATGAATACATCAAAGCTAAAGATCATTGGACGACTTGAGCAGGTAGATCTTCCTGAATGGGAATTTTATGCTCTCGAAGCAAAAATTGATACCGGGGCTTTCACTTCGAGTTTGCATTGCCATCATATTGAACCTTTTAAAAAAGGAGATGCAAATTGGATCCGTTTTTATTTACTGGATCCTGATCATGAGTCTTATAACGACCGTAAGATTGAAATGCCTATTCATGATCAAAGAGAAGTAAAAAGCTCAAATGGGGAAAAGGAGCTGAGATATTTTATTCAAACAAAGATTAATTTTTTTGACGGTTCGTATACCATCGAATTTTCTTTAACGGATAGATCGGCAATGAAATACCCGTTGCTCATAGGGCGTAAGTTCCTCAAGAAAGGCCCTTTTATAGTAGATGTAACAAGCACAAATAGTTCTAAGAATACAAAGACCAAGGAATCTTAATGAAGATCGGAATTTTATCCAGAAACTCATCACTCTATTCAACAGGTCGTTTAGTAGAAGCGGCAGAATCAAAAGGGCACGAAGTTGAGGTTATCGATCACTTGAAATGTGACATCGTAATAGAACAGGATGATCCGAAGATTTACTATAAGAGTAAGCGCATAGATTATTTGGATGCGATTATACCAAGAATCGGTGCTTCTGTCACTTTTACGGAGCTGCAGTGGTACGTCAATTTGAAATGATGGAAGTATTTACCGCTGTCCATTCTCAAGCACTAGTGCGATCCAGAGATAAACTCAGAAGTTTACAGCTATTGGCCAGTTCTGGAGTCGGGTTACCTAAAACCGTATTTGCGAATTATTCCAAAGAGGTTAAAAAACTAATAGAGTCGGTTGGGGGAGCTCCTTTGATCGTAAAATTACTGGAGGGAACACAAGGACACGGAGTTGTGCTTGGCCCAACAAAGAAAGCCGCTGAGTCTATTATTGAAGACTTTCATGCTATGAAGGCGCGTGTTATTGTTCAAGAATTCATTTCAGAATCCAAAGGTGCCGATATTCGTGCATTTGTTGTTGATGGCAAAGTTGTTGGGGCCATGAAAAGACAAGGTAAGGAAGGTGAATTTAGGTCCAATTTACACCAAGGCGGATCCGGAACTTTGATAAAATTATCCAAAGCCGAAAAAGAGGCTGCTTTAACTGCCGCTCATGCCATGGATCTCCAGATTGCAGGTGTGGACATGCTGCAATCCGAACGAGGGCCGCTGATCCTTGAGGTGAATTCTTCACCCGGGTTACAGGGTATTGAGAATACGACCAAAAAAGATATTGCGAGCAGTATAATAAGTTATATAGAAAAAGCAGTTGAAGGCCGAAAGATCAACCCAGCTCGTAAGAAAAAGGCTAAGAAAAATGCCTGATTCTATTTCTATAAACAAACAGAAGATCGGGCTTGGAGAAGAGCGGATCATAAACCTGAACATAGCTCGACTTCCTACCTATACGAGTATTGACCTGCCTGTATTAGTTTATCGCGCCCCGGTTGACGGTCCCGTATTGTTACTGACCGGAGGACTGCATGGAGATGAGATCAATGGTGTGGAGATCGTTCGGCGAATGATAGAGCGGGAACAGGTGATCCCTGAAAAAGGTACTGTGATCGCGATACCAATTGTAAACATCTATGGATTTATACAAAACTCACGTGGTTTACCGGATGGGAAAGATATAAACAGAAGTTTTCCGGGGGCTAAAGGAGGGTCATTGGCCAAGTTATTGGCGCATACTTTGATGAAGGAAATCATACCTGAAATTGATTATGGTATCGACTTCCATACTGGGGGAGCAGCACGTTCCAACTATCCCCAGATCCGGTGTTCCTTTAAGATCAAAAAAGCCAAAGAGTTGGCTAAAGCTTTTGGAGCTCCTGTAATGATGCATTCTTCCCTCATATCAAAGTCTTTCAGAAGTGCTTCTCATAAGAAAGGGAAAGAGATCTTGGTTTACGAAACCGGTGAATCTCTTCGATATGATGAATTTGGGATCGAAGAAGGCATTAATGGAGCAAAAAGATTAATGAAATATTTGGGAATGATGTCTGAAGCACCTGAACCAAATAAATCAAAGGTGTTCAATAATTCTACCTGGATCAGGACTAAAAATGCAGGGCTTTTTATTCCAAAAGCCGAACTTGGTGAAGAATTGAATAAACGACAAGTTTTAGGCTTGATAAAAGACCCTTATGGTGAACTGAATTCAAGAGTTATTGCACCTCATGATGGGATGGTAATCGGTTTAAATAATTGTCCTGTAGTAAATAAGGGTGACGCACTCCTTCATTATGCATATAACAAATAAACAAATATAACAGTGGATATAGATCTATTATTTGCAGTCATTAAACAATCAGAATGGCGCGAAGTTTCACAGCAAGAACGCTTAAAGCCTGCATCATTTGAACAGGATGGTTCCGTAAATTCATTTACAGGAGAACATGCAGAAGAAATTATAAACCATTATTTCGATGGAACTGAACAACTGTTGCTTATCGTATTAGATCCTCTGCGCATTCAAAGCCCTATCAAACGCATTAAGGAAGACGGTTTTGAATTTGTGTCTATACAAGGTGAAGTAAAAATGGATGCGATCATCGATAAGATCAAACTTAAGTCCAACAAAAAAGGTACGTTTTCAGTAAACGTTAAACACTTCGATTGAGTCTGGATTCCACATATTGCTTTATAATTAATTGCTCATCAAATTCCTATAGAGCTGAATCTTTTTTCAAAGAAAGAGAGACCGTTCTTAGGCGAGAATTACCCGGTCATTCTGAATTCATCTATATCCAAAAAGGAGATTCAATCCTTGAGATAGCCAGAGAAAAAGCGCTAGTATATAGTCACATTATTGCTTGTGGAGGAGATGGAACTGTAAATCGAGTTGCTAACGCTATAATAGGCACACAAGCTGTTATGGGAGTAATTCCCTTAGGTAGCGGTAATGATTTTGCACAAAATATCGGTCTCTATTTGAATTTTGAGAAAGATCTGCAAGTTTTTCTAGGCGACCAAAGAACTTCAGTAGATGTTATTAAAACTGAATGGGGCTATTTCTTAAACACCTTTGGCATTGGAGTTGATGGACTTACAAATTATTACTCGAACAACAGTCCATTTAAACACGGAGGGTTAAAATATTTTTGGGCAGGATTAAGAGCACTTTTTGAATCAGAACCTTTCACTGTCTCAGTTAAAACAGGAGAATCTGGTACCGTTTTTGAAGGGAATGCCTGGATGGCAGCGATTGCAAACGGAAAAACTGAAGGAGGGAGGTATGAGATTTCACCTGATTCAGTAAACCACGACGGGGAAATTGAACTTATACTCGTAAAAAAGGTATCAAAAAGTAGATTGGTCTATGAATTCATAAAGCTTTATTTGGCTATTCTTTTAAAGAAAGTGTAGTAGAGGTTGTTAAAAGCAGAAAAGGATTTGACATTCAAACGGAAGGTGTCTTAAAGGTACATGCTGATGGAGAGCAAGTTAACGAGAAAAGAAATATTTTCTCGTTCTCTTTGAAAAAGGGAGCTTTATCAGTTGTTACAAATACAAATAGGCTTCAGGTTTAGAACGCTTTTCAATAGCTAAACCTTTTCGATATTTTCTTTGAGTTCATCAAAACCAACCGGTTTGATCAAGTACTCTACAAAATCAGTTTTCTTTGCTCTCTCAAAATTTACCGGATCGGAATTTCCCGTGATATATATGACAGGAGTAGTAAGGCCGCTTTCTCTTAAAGAACTCATTGCAGAAATACCATCCACGTCATCCTCGAGCATTATATCCATTAATATGAGATCTGCACTTATATCCTTAATAATTTTTATAGCGTCAGAACCTTTGGTAATAATTTCTAAGACTTCATGACCAAGACGTTCTATCATTTTTGTTAGTAATAACGACAACACTTTATCATCTTCAACAATTATAATCTTCATCCTTTAAGCATCGATTTTATTAAGCAATTTAATGGAGTTTTTTCTCTGTGTGATGATAAGAAATTATTTGCCAATTGTGATTATAATATATTTATTCTTATAATTTATATTATGTAAAGTAAGGTTGGTCTTGATTTAAACCCTTTTCTCCTTAAACCGTAATAGTTGTGTTTCGATTTCAATTGAGATCAGCTAATGCATCTTGAACTTTGCCAAAATCAGGAAGTTTACCTGAGTCTTCAAGGACTTCTTGATGTACTACCCTTCCCTCTTTATCTATAACAAATACTGATCTTTTAGAAACCCCTTTCATTCCGAAGTAATCTTGATATAAAGTATCATACTGTTCGCTTACTTCTTTGTTGAAGTCGCTTAGAAGCGAAAAGTTTAGATTGTTTGATTCTTTGAAAGCTTTGAGAGTAAAAAAACTGTCTACACTTATACCGATCACTTCAGCATCAAGAGAACTATAAATTTTCAGGTTATCTCTTGTTGTGCATAGTTCTTTAGTACAGACTCCGCTAAAAGCCAATGGAAAAAAGATAAGAACAACATTCTTTTGATCTCGAAAATCAGACAATGATACTTCTTCACCATTCGTATCCTGTAGAGTAAAATTTGGGGCTGTGTTCATAGACTTATGACTATTATTGTACTTGTTGGCTCTTAATAAATCTAAATAGAGTCACAAGAATTCCCACAGACAGTAAAATTTCTGTAATCCATATTAGATCAGGTTCATTGAGTCGATTCAGATATAACCAGTAACTTAGATATGCTGCAGATATAAAACTGATCCCAATAATATAGTAACGTCGTCCCTTAGCTCGGGCTTGATTAACTGTAAATACCAGAACTGTTACTACTAATGCTCCGCCTTGATAAGTAGCATTAATAAGGTCTTTAATAACGATCGAATTAATAAGAAGTGGAAAAAATAAAAAACTGACAAAAGGCAAAGCCGTTAAGTAGATCGGGAAACGAGCGAATACGGGTTTCGATTCACGTATTAATACCAATAACCCACTTATATAAATAGTGATGGAAATGAGCTTACCCCATTGAAAAAGATCAATAACAGGGTCAATTTGAAAAAGATCTAATAAATACGGGATTGAGATTACAAAAGCAGCAAGACTAAAGTATAGCTCAAGTAAAGATCTCTTTTTTAAAAACAGCTTAAAGAGTAATATGAATGCTGTTCCGAATGAAAAAGAAACGACAAGGTCAACCCACTTTTGCGGTTCCATCAGCTTTCCGGGTTACGACTTTCAAGCTCCCTCTGTACTTGGCGGCTTTTTTGGTAGGTAAGCACCAAGTCCGCTATTTCTTTCAATGTACTACGTTCCTTACGGACCATCTGAGAGGTGAATTCATATAAAGTTATCGATTCTCTGCCCTTACTTATCTCCCGTTCCCAGTCAATTAGTTGAATATTCTTAATCAGGTTTAAGAGGGCTACTCTATGTTTTGAGAGTTTATACAATAGTTTTTGAATGTCCTTAGAAAGTTCCTCATCCGTTTCAAAGGTCTCTTCAGGATCAATGTAAGCGTTTAGGTTTATAGGCCTCACACTTTTATATGCATCCTCAATCACTTTTCGGTAATATGATTGTTGTGCATGATCCAGAAACATTAGTATTTCGGATATTGATCTCCCTCCCGGAGGAGTTTCATCATATGGAACGGAATCGATGACATATTTTAAAGCCTCAGCCTCATGTTCCAAATATGCAACGTCATCAATTAATGAATCAATCTGGCTTTGTTTTATATCCATTCTTTTTGGAAAGTGATTAAGACCAGCTTTTGGACGCCGGGGTTGAATCATTATTTTTTTGTTGCTCAATCATGTCAACTAAAGACAATCCCGTATTCCATTCCTGGTCTCTATCCCTGACCGAATGAATGTTATTCTCTTCCTGGAAATCCCAAAAAGACCCAAACTGCTGATTTCGATATTTTTTGAGATATTCTAAGCGCTCTTCAAGGTCTTCTTTTGGAACTAATAATCGTTCTTTGTCATAAATGGCATCTTCTCTTGATTCAAAAACGATATCATAATCTTTACTCATAACGATAGCTTCTTCAGGACATACTTCTTCGCAATAACCGCAATAAATACACCGGAGCATATTGATCTCGAAGAAATCCGGAAAACGTTCTTTCTCATCATCGGTCTCTTTAGCTTGCATACTGATAGCAAGCGGCGGGCATGCACGTGCGCATAAACCACAAGCTACACACCTTTCTTTTCCATGATCCTCTACCAAAACGGGGCGACCACGAAAAATAGCGGGTGGATCCCACTTTTCCTCAGGATAGTTTAGTGTAAATGTGGGCTGAAACATCTGTTTAAAGGAATACCACATCCCCTTAAAGATCTCTATGAGATAGATGTTCTCGAGGAAATTAAGTTTTCGCTCTTTTTTATAGTTATCGCTTAAAGCGTTTACCGTCGGTTTTTCAAGATTCTTAGCCATTCAATTCGAATCGGTTTCAAGTAGAAATTAGCACTGAAAAATAAACCTTTGTTACCTTAGCATCAAAGTTATTTATCAGCTTTTCTGTTTTATTTTTGGCGGAATACCATTGTAATAGGAACACCGGTAAAACCAAAGCGCTGCCTTATCTTATTCTCAATATATTTACGGTAATTTGGAGGTAGATCATGCGGACTGTTCATAAAGAATTTAAAGACCGGTGGATCACTTTTTACCTGTGTCGCATAGGTGATCTTAAGCTGCTGCCCCCTTTTCATTGGAAGGGGTTTTTCGCCAAGCATTTGATCTATGAAATCATTGAATTCTGAAGTAGATATTTCCTTCTTTCGTTCCTGTATAACCAAATCCGCCATATCCAACACTTTATGCACGCGTTGTTTGTTCATAGCTGAGATAGTGAGAATAGGAACGTAGGACAATTGAGGAACAGAAGTATAAATATACTCTTCGAAGTCCCGGACGGTATTGGTGTCTTTTTCAGGGACCAGATCCCATTTATTCAGGACGATCATCAGCCCTTTGTTGAATTTTTCGGCCTCACGAAGAACCCGTTTATCCTGAGCATCAAAACCTTGCATTGCATCGACAATGAGTATTGCTATATCACATTCACGTATAGCTTTTTCTGTTCTTACCGTACTGTAGAACTCTACATTTTCTTTTACTTTTGTTCGTCTTCTGAGTCCGGCTGTGTCAACCAGGATGTAATCCTTGTCATTATAATTGAGATTACTGTTTAGGGAATCACGGGTTGTTCCGGCAATATCGGTTACGATCGATCGCTCATCCTGTAATAAAGCATTGAACAAGCTACTTTTTCCAACATTAGGCCGACCTATGAATGCTAATTTTGGCAAGGTTGATTCAGGCTCTGGCTCTCCTTCGGGCAAATATTCAGTAACTTTATCAAGCAGATCACCGGTACCCATTCCGCTAATTGATGAGATCGGGTAAAGATCCTCAATCCCTAATTCATAAAATTCAGAGGCGTTGAGCCTCCGTTCTTCATTATCTGCTTTGTTTACTACCAGGATCACCGGTTTTTCTTGCTCTCTTAATAGAGAAGCAACTGCCTTATCAAGTGTATTTACTCCGGTTTCTACATCAACAACAAAAATAATAATATCCGACTCCTCCAAGGCAATATGAACCTGTTCTCGGATACCTACCGTCATTACATTCATGTCATCAGGAAGATACCCACCGGTATCAATAACATTGAAATCTCTGCCATTCCAGAAGGTCTCTCCATAATGGCGGTCTCTTGTAACTCCATACTCATCATGAACGATGGCTTTTCTCTTTCCGAGCAAACGATTAAAAAAGGTTGATTTACCGACGTTAGGACGTCCTACAATTGAAACTACTGGAAGCATTTTAAGTGTTAGATTCTTAGATTGAAACAGCATTAAAGGTACGCATAATTCAGCACTTAATTAACTATGCTTCAAAGCTTTTATGAGAACTTCGGATTCTTTGGGGCCCTAGCTCTGGCGATATCCATGTTCCTGTTTTTTATTTTATGGATGGCAGGAATTGCCGGTATAACCCTTCCCTATGATGGTGGGCAAAAGAAAGGCCACAACTGGCAGATAATCTTAGCCGTACTTATCCCCATATACCCCGTGATCTGGCTTATTCTGGATATTTACACTCAGCGTAAGTATATGGATGATGAGAGCGCGGAATAGAATACCTTAAAAAGGAATAACCGTTTTGATCCTGTAATAAACTTCCTGATCTCTTTCCGTAAATAATTCTTTAACCGGTTGGGCAAACCCAATACTGTGAACAAAATCTATTCCAAAAAGGAATATTCTATTTTTGATCTCAGCACCTGTCCCCCATCTTTTAATGGTACCTGTTTCTGAAGATTCAGAGACTCCATCGGCAACAATCCCCGCATCAGTAAACAAAGCAAAAGTAGTGCTGCCTAAACTTAACACTCCCAATATTTCAGTCTGAAGAGATGGTAAAAACGGGATCCGGTATTCAATACTTCCAAATGCGGACCTGCTGCCGGTTACAAAGTCCCGATATCCCCTAACCCGCTCATTATCTCCAAAAAATTGTAGCGGAACTTCTTCCAGGAGATTAACACCTATATTTTCATAACGTGAAAAGCCTATATAGTTCTGCGGCAGATTGTTACCCCATTTAGACTGAAGCCTCCCTTGAATATATATTCGATGCATTCCTATAAAAGGAAGTATAGTGAAAGCATTTAGGTCTGCAGTTAAAAAACTTCTCTCTGAACCCAGAATATCCTCTGATCCGTTTAATTTCACCTTTATCCCGGACCCGTCCAGAGGGTGAATTTGATTATCTCCCCAGGGTCTTTGTTTTTTGACCATAAAACCGAGCTCAAGATCAGTGATGGTTGCCGATTCCGGAATTGGAAGAAGTGGTTGTCCTGAAAACTTATCAATATCTATTGGCCGGGTCTTATAATGACGAATCCGTGCCGAAAATGAGCTGTTTTGATAAGAGCCGGAAAGTATATCCAGTGGCCACTCCATCTTAATATCCCCTCCGGTGTACTCTTCGATCAGGAATTTATCCCCATAAAATTGGCCGTTTTCCGGGATCCTGTATAAGTTGAAATAAATAGATGGATAAAGCTGATTATTCAGATAGGAAATTGCTCCATATGATTGGGAAACTGGATCGGGAGCAGATACCCATCCTCCTGCTACAAATGTATGTTTTCCTAAAGGCTCGGTCCAGTTGGTAGTAGCAAAGACTCCCCAATCATCTTTCCCGTCATAATATGGGAATCCGAATGAAGTAACATGAGTGAGGTTTCTGAGTGATGAATAGCTATAATTGTTAATAATCAGACTTTGATCAGCTTTGATCTTTGAATCAAGAAATGAAGGAGGGGTTTTATTACGCCAGGTTGAGTATTGCTTTGGTAATTCAACCTCACTTTCCCTGATACTGCGATCTGCAGAAACAAAATAAAGCTGATCTCTTCTTCTTGATTCTGAAGCACCTATCAGCAGGTGTTCGTATCCGGTAGAATCATGGTCTGAGGTCCAGCCAAATACCTCAGCCCCAGTAAAAACTTGAGTAAACCTTTTTTCCGATCCTGATTCAAGATCATAAATAAACACATTGGGAACTTCATCCCGTAATGAAATGTAAGCCACCCTATTTCCATCAGGACTAACCACGGGCTCCCTGTTGTCAACATCTCCGGTTTCAAGAATTTCTTCATTCCCGGTTTCCCTGTTGATCATTACAAGATCTCTATTTCCTGTTTCATCAAACCGATGTACTAGCCAACTGTCATACCGATCTATCCATACAGTCCATAGTAGCTGAATATCATCACTGTAATTCGTGATTCTTTTCTCATCACCTGTTTCTAAATTCAATGTAAACAGATTACCTGTTCCATTTTCATTTACGATATAGGAAATCTCGTTTTCACTGGGGCCAAATACCGGAAACTTAGCTCTTCGGCTATGGGTGACCTGTTGTTCTCTTTCAGTTTTGAGGTTATATATAAAAACATCATTCAAAAGTGATGAATGCTTCCCCCTCATCGTTCTGGAGTAAATAAGCTTGCTGTTGTCACTGCTCCAGGAAAGATCTTCATTGATCCCCCCTTCTCCTGCCAAGGTTGAATTTTGAGTAGAATCATTTTGAACAATATAAAGTCTTCTTACAGGCCTTTTCATAGATGGGAAACCAAGCACTGCTACCAAACTGTCATTAGGACTAATAGCTGCATCGAAGTAGAAACTGCCCGGGAAATTCAATGGATCTCCTTTCAACGAATCTACCCTTTCCATTTGCGAGGCTACGGTATTATAATAGACATTGGTATGCTTCCGCCAGTCGTCATAGAATGAGGAATAGCCACCTTTTATCACTTCAGAAAAAGCTGCATCAAAATCATGATAAGTGAAAAGCCCCCATAGCTTTTCCCTTTGTTGAAGCAGATTCACTAAAGTGCTGTCCCCATATTTCTCTGTGAAATAGCGAAGCTGAGAATTTCCGAGAGCATATCTCAATCTTCCATCTTCCAAAGCCTGACCTGAATAATAATTCATGTCATCATCAAATACGGCTTTGCGTAACCACCGATCTCCACGTTGGGAATCCCAGTATTCTGTTTGATACTGGGCCAGGCCTTCAGTCCAGAAACTTGGTAAAGGATTGGCAAAGGTATATTGAAAAAGACCCATTGGTGAACGTACTGCCTCAAAATGAAAGATATGTGCCAGTTCATGAGCTACTACTTTTCTAAGCCATTTTTCACTCCCTGTCCAGATCTCACTATAATCATTCAGATTTACCCAGATATCCGTAAATGCTTTATTGAAGGGTACTGCAAAACCGTTATTTACCTCATCCTCATCTGATAGATAGATCCTGATCTTGTAATCAAACTCTACATTAAGGTTTTGGGATAAAGATTCGTATGTGGCTTCAGCTATAGCGGCAGCTTTTGATTCGATACCGGATATCCGCTCAGGATACATGATCAAAAAGTGCTCTGTTTCAGCTACATGCCAATTCAATTCCGGGTGATTTCTCCCATTCGTAGAATTAAACCCCTGAGCAATTAACGCCGGTGAAACTAAAATTAAAAGAAGACTAAGTAACGACTTTTGCATAAGATTCCATTTAAGACTTGATTGATGGGCTACGTCAGATTACCCCGGGAGTTGCTTTTGGTCTCCTTCATCAAGTTGTTGTTGCTGTTCTTCTTCAATAAGTTTCCATTCTTCTACCAGCTCTTCATTCATTTCCGTAATAAATCTGGAAGGCTGTGTAAAATAATCGCCGTAGGCTGACTGGGCAAGTACCGGATAACTAAAGTAGAGCATTTCTTCAGCCCTTGTTGCAGCTACGTATAAAAGCCTGAGTTCCTCATCCAGTTGTTCCTCATCTTCTACTGAATAAGCTGATGGAATGATACCATCCAGACATTGAATAATGAATACATGTTTCCACTCCAGTCCTTTTGCAGAATGTATGGTGCTAAGGATCAGTGGGGCTTCTTCTTTGGTCTTCTGCTCGGTATCTACAGCAGTTGCAGTGATGGGATCCAGGGCCAGTTCCTCTAGCATTTTTGGAAGGGATAAAAAGCTTTCTGAAACATTAACAAAAGCTTCTAAGTCTTTAAGCCGCTTTGGATAATCGTCATACCTGTCTTTACAGAAATCCCGATAATAATTCACGATCAATTCGATTACCTTTGATACTGACCGGTCATTTTCTTTGATATCAACCAAAAGTTTGCTGAGTTCTTTTAGCTGATCGATATAGGATTTACTGGTAGTGTCAGACAGGTCCAATTGGTAGGGATTCTTTGCGAGCTGTATCCATTCAAACAGATCCTGAGCAGTCTTAGGGCCTATACCATCCAAAAGCATCAACACCCGATTCCATGCAATAGTATCCATTGGGTTGACCAGAACCCTGACATGCGCCAATACATCTTTAATATGAGCCGCTTCTGTAAACTTTTGTCCTCCGTATTTTACGAAAGGAATATTCTTTCTATTCAACTCCACTTCCAGATCAAAAGAATCACGACCGTTACGGAAAAGTACGGCCATCTCATTCAGCTCCTTCCCCTGCTCCCTAAGCTGCAATAAAGCTTGTGTGATAAACCGACTCTGATCATGCTCACTGGAAGATTGTACCAGGGCGGGTAGTTCACCTTCCTTATTATTGGAGTACAGCTCCTTATCAAATTTGAAATTGGCTTGTTTAAGTAAATTATTAGCTACCTGAAGGATCTGAGGGGTAGATCTATAGTTCTCTTCCAGTTTGATCAGTTTAGTGCCTTTGAAGCGTTCAGGGAAATCCATGATGTTCTGATGATCTGCCCCGCGAAAGGAATAAATACTTTGAGCATCATCACCAACGGCCATGATATTCCCGTGCACGCTGGAAAACAACTCCGTCAGCTCTGCCTGAAGCTTATTGGTATCCTGAAACTCATCTACCATCACATATTCATTCCGAGAAGCAATTTTGATACGGATATCATCATTTTTAGCCAACAGATCTCTTGTGTTGATCAACAGGTCATCAAAATCCATGACAAAATTCTTCTCTTTATACTCCTGATATGCTTCTGCGACCTGTATGATCTTTTCCTCCTGCTCCAGGAACTGAGGATATTCCTCCAATAAAACGATCCTAAGATCCAGATGTTTATTCTTTGAAGTGCTGATCATATTCAGCAGAGTATTTTTATTCGGGAACCGCTTTTTCTTTTTATGAAGGTTGAGCTGAGTTCGTACAAATTGAATAACCTCCAAAGCATCCGCTGTATCAATGATCGTGAAATTAGATGGATAACCGATGGCATCCGAATAGCGATGAAGCAGCATACTGCAATAGAAATGAAAGGTACCGCCCTGAACTTGCTTACATCGCTCATCGAGAATATTACTTGCACGACGAAGCATTTCCTTAGCAGCTCTTCGTGTAAAGGTAAGCAACAAGATATTGGAAGGATTGATACCACTTTCAACCAAACGGGCCACTCGGTGGACTAAGGTACGAGTTTTTCCGGTTCCGGCCCCTGCCACTACTAAAGCCGGACCTTTTTCATGAAAAACAGCATCCATCTGCTGCTGATTTAAAAGTTCAGCATACGGAATCGAATAGTCTTCGGGGCGTTTGCGAGGCTCTTCCTTCTGTAGAACAAATTTCTTCATACCTCAAGATAGCAAACTGACTGAGTATGTAAAAATTATGTATAGAATTTAGATCAGATAAGACCCGGAATTCACATGAAAAGTTTGTCCGGTAGCATGCGTTAGTTTCCCTTCTGCCAACAGACCCACAATATTAGCTATCTGCTCAGGCGGTGCAATGGAATCCAACGCCAGGTCTTTAGTCAGGTAGTCTTCACCATACACTTCGATGGAACCCTGAGCCATATCCGTATCCACAAAGCCCGGGGCTATGGTATAGGCGGTGATCCCGTGCTTTCCAAAACTGCGGGCAATACTCTTAGTGAAGGCGACCATCCCTCCTTTACTGGCGGCGTAGCTGGCATATTCGCCCGTATCTCCGCGATATCCGGCCCGGGATGAAATATTGATCAGCCTCCCTTCTATTCCTGCTTTGGTCCAGGCATTCAGTGCCCATTTCGTGATCAATGCCGATGAACGCAGGTTCACTTGCAGGGTCTTATCCCAATTCTCGAGCCATTCTTCGTCAGAGATATCAAATTGTGCCTCAGCAAACATCCCGGCGTTGTTGATCAGAACCTCCGGGATCTCATTTTCCTGAAAGACTTCCTTAAGCTTTCCCACGTCTTCCTTTACCGCAAGATCACATTTAATGTGGCGGTAGCTTTGGTTATTGGGAAATGGTGTATTGGTTGAACGGGAAGTGCCAATAACCAAATAACCATTTTCTAATAACTGTTCTGCAATGGATTCTCCTATTCCGCGAGAGGTGCCCGTGACTAATAATTTCATGTTGCAATATTGATTGTCATTCTGATTAATGGATGGGCTAAGATAAACTAATCAGTGTAATCAAAGAAACATGTGATTCTTACCTTCTCCAAACAGGCACATTCGAGCAAGCTTCCCCGTACATAATCTTCTTAGCTGTACCCATTAACTTATTGGTAGCCAGAATGTAAATGGAATCAGGGACGTGTACTTTTCCACATCCTTTCAGGAGTACAAATTTGTCTTCATATTGATCCCAGTCGTATTCCTCAAGCTTACGTTGGTAGAGTTGGTGCAGAAAAGCTTCTTTCTTCCCAAGGAAAACTTCGTTGGCAAATGGACCGGCATAAGAGGTGATCAACATCCAGGCCCAGGGAGCAATGATGGCATCGGTGCTACAATACACGCATAAGTTTTTTCCTTCGTATTGCGACCAGTCAAATTCTTTCAGCTGTTCCCTGAAATCCTTTTCCTTTAACAACATTTCCTGAAACAAGAACTGTTTGATATCCAGCTCTTCCAGGGGTGTTGGGTCATGAAACTTTTGCAAGTCAATCGTAACCAACTTCTTGTTTTGCTGAACCTTATTTACGATTACTTCTTCTGACATGGGGAAATGTTTAATTTTAAATGCTAAATATTAAATATGGTGCCACATTTAACATTTAGCATTCAACATTTAAAATTAAATCGAAAATGATTCGCCACAGGAACACGTCCTAGTAGCATTGGGGTTTTTGAAGTGGAATCCCTGTCCATTCAAGCCTTCGGTGTAATCCAGCTCGGTTCCGGCCAGATAGAGAAAGCTTCTCATATCTACCAATACCTTGAGTCCTTCTACATCGAAAATTTTATCGTTCTCTTCAGGCTGGACATCAGAATTGAATTCAAGGTCATAAGTCAGACCTGAACATCCTCCGCTCACCACTCCTACGCGCAAAAATGCGTCGTCAGGGACATTCTGTTCCTTGCGAATCAAATTGATGCGTTCGGAAGCTCGTTCTGTGATGGAAAGTTCTTCGATAATACTTCTCACTAAGAGTTAAACAGAAACTACTTGAATTTCGGGATCAATACGCTTGACCATACTTTCGATGGCGTACAGCGTTCCGGTTGTAGCTGTTGGGCATGTTCCGCAAGCGCCCTGATAGTGAACTTTAAGCCTGTTGGACTCAAGCCCAAGTACTTTCAATCCACCGCCATCAGCAAGCAGGTACGGACGAACTTGCTCATCCAGCATCCGCGTGATCTCCTTCAAGCGAGGATCATCAGAACCCTGCACTTCTTTACTCATATGGACATCGGTGTCGTCCTCTTCATGAGTTGCAGCTTCAGCTTCTCGAATTGGAGGAGCCAATTTGCGGAGTAATTCGGACCAAACAGCTTTTCCATCCTGCGTAACAGTAATATATTTGTCTACATAATAGACGTTGATCACGTTATCGACAGCAAATAAAGCGGATGCAAGTTCATCGCCTTCAGCTTCAGCTGCATTCTCAAAAGAACGGGTAGTTCCATTCGTCAGCGGTTCGGCCAATACAAAGCGCATTGCATCGGGATTTGGTGTGCGTTCTATTTCTTTAATTTTAGCCATATCAGTTCTCTTTTGTTGTCAAAAAAATTCTTGTACGTATTTAATTCCATCTGCAAGCCGATCAATATCTTCTTCGTTATTATAAAAAGAAATGGAAGCTCGTGCTGTCCCCGGGATTTCAAAATGATCCATGATAGGTTGTGCACAATGATGCCCGGTTCTAACTGCAATACCTCTTTGGTCCAGAATAGTACCGGCATCAGCAGGGTGAATTCCCTCCAGTAAAAACGAAATGACCGATGCTTTGTTTTCTGCCGTTCCGATGATCTTCAATCCTTCGATCTCGTTTAATTTTGCAGTGGCATATTCCAGTAACTCATGCTCGCGGGTTGAGATATTTTCCATTCCAACTTCGTTCAGGAAGTCAATGGTCTCAGCAAAACCGACTCCGGCCGCGATAGGCGGAGTTCCGGCTTCAAATTTATGGGGAAGGTCGTTCCAGGTGGTCTTCTCAAAGGTCACCTTGTCGATCATATCCCCTCCTCCTCTGTACGGAGGCATTTCTTCCAGTAATTCTTTTTTACCGTAGAGAATTCCGAATCCTGTTGGCCCGCACATTTTGTGAGCGGAAAAAGCATAGAAATCAGCATTCAGTTTCTGTACATCGACTTTAGCATGTGGAACTGCCTGTGCTCCGTCTATCAACACCGGAATATCTTTGGCGTGAGCTGCTTCAATGATCTCTTCCACCGGGTTGATTGTGCCAAGCGCGTTGGAAACATGAACTACGGCCACCATTTTGGTGCGTTCCGAAAGAAGTTTATGGTATTCATCCATCATCAACTCACCGGATTCAGTCATCGGAATGACCTTGATCTTAGCTCCCGTTTCCTCGGCAATCATTTGCCAGGGCACGATGTTGGCATGGTGTTCCATTTCGGAAAGAATGATCTCATCACCTTCACTGAAATGCTTACGGCCGTAACTTTGAGCTACCAAATTGATGGAGTCGGTGGTTCCGGTCGTATAAATGATCTCTTCATTGTAACGAGCATTAATTAGCTCTTTTACTTTTTTGCGAGCTAACTCAAAAGCATCCGTTGCCTGTTGACTCAATGTATGAATGCCTCGATGCACATTAGAATGTTCGTTGGAGTGATAGGCATTGATACGATCTATTACTCGCTGCGGCATTTGGCTTGAAGCCCCGTTATCCAGATACACCACCGGATGCCCGTTTACTTCGCGTTGAAGTACGGGGAATTGACTGCGAATGGCTTCCCAGTCAATGGTAGTTTTGGTTTCTGTTTTCAGGGTTTCTTGCATGATAATAATATGTGAAAATTCGAGCTTGAAGTTTAATTCAGCTCTTAACAAGTCTCTCCTCGAGGAGAGATCATCAAATCAGTTGTTCCTGATTTGATGTGAGAGGTGTTGGTCGATTCAAGCAACATTGCCCCAATCGACACCCTCCGTCAGACTTCACATTCGTTCAGTCCGGCACCTCCCTCAAGGGAGGACTTTCGCTCCAACGCAGAGCGTAGGAGCGAGTATTTCTACAATAATTTATCTCACCCAGGCCTCGCTACGCACGCTCTGCGTCGTAGCGAATTACGGGCATTTAACTTCCTACGGCAACAAACTCTTCGTCGCGAGAGGTAAATTTGATCACTTCGTCCAATAATAACTTGTGAACCGATTCCACTTCCATATTCTCGATACTTTCGAGGGTGAAAGCATAAACAAGCAATTCACGAGCCTTCTTCTTGGTCAAACCACGACTATGCAGGTAAAATACCTCATCTTCGTTCAGGTGACCGATAGTTGCACCGTGAGAACACAGTACATCATCAGAAAAGATCTCAAGTTGTGGCTTGGTGTGAACCGTTCCATCAACGGAAAGCAACAAGTTTCTGTTTTCCTGGAATGAATCGATCTTTTGGGAATCTTCCCGAACAAAGATCTTTCCATTGAATATGGAATGAGCCTTGTCATTCACAACTACTTTGTGCAACTGGTGGCTTTGAGCGTGCCAGTGGCGGTGATCGATCGCAGAATGTGTATCAGCAATTTGCTCACCATCGATCAATACCAGTCCGTCAATAGTGAAATTCACTTCTTCATCATTCTGCACAACCCGAGGGTCATTACGGAATAACTTCGCACCCAAACAAATGGTATAAGAATGATATTCAGCATACTTATCGAGGTGCGCAATGGGACGGGAAATATGGTTTGCTTTCTTACTGTCGCGCTGAATTCTCGCATGGTGGATGTTTGAACCTTCCTTCATCTTGAATTCAGCAACGGGAATATTCAGATACTCATTTTCGGCAAGTCCGATATGCTCCTCAACAACCGTTGATTTTGAATATGCTTCCCCAACAAATAACACACGAGGAGTAGCATAAAATGGCTTTTGAACATCAGTAAAAACATTCAGGATGTGAATGGGTGCCTCAACTTTGGTCTCTTTAGGAACGTGAATGAATACGCCATCTTTAAAATTGGCATCATTCAGGGCATTGAACACATCTTGATCGTCATCATAATTGGTATATTTACCGAGATGCTCTTTCACAACTTCAGAATCACCGTATTCAACAAGAGTTCCTACAGTTACGTTATCGGGAATGGCATCCAGCGAAGACTTTTCTGCATCAAATACACCATTCACAAATACTAAACGGCTTTCCTGTGCTTCCGGCAGATAATGATCACTTATATCTCCCACCGGGTTTGCCCCTGCTTCAGCAACAGGAACAAAATGGTTACGGCTGATGGATCTCAGGTCTGTAAACCTCCAGTCCTCATCTTTCTTGGTTGGAAATGGGAACTCCGAAATATTTCCTGCTCCTTTTTGATTCAACCCGCCAATTACAGCAACATTCGATGTCGTGCTGAAATCACCGTCCAAAAAGTTCAGTATTGTTTCTTTTTCTTGTACTGCTGTACTCATTACTGAGCCTCTCCGTTTAGGGAAAATTCTTTTTCAAGTTTCTCATAGCCCTGATCCTCAAGCTCAAGTGCGAGCTCTTTACCGGCCGATTTCACGATCTTACCGTTCATCATCACGTGCACATAATCAGGAGTGATGTAGTTTAGCAGTCGCTGATAGTGCGTAATCAAAACGATCGCATTTTCAGGTCCGGCAATTTTGTTGATACCATCAGAAACAATTTTCAGGGCATCGATGTCAAGTCCGGAGTCAGTTTCGTCCATAAAGGCAAGCTTTGGATTCAATACTGCCATCTGAAAAACCTCGTTCTTCTTCTTTTCACCACCGGAAAACCCAGTATTGATACTTCTTTCGAGGAATGAATCTTTCATATCGATCACTTCAAGACGTTCTTTCAGGTAATCATCAAATTCAAGAGGGTCGAGTTCTTCACGGTCGTTCTCACGAGCTATAGTGTTATAAGACTCACGAAGCAGAGTTCTGTTGGTAATACCCGGTACTTCTATCGGGTATTGAAATGCGAGAAACATACCCAGGTGGGCGCGCTCATCGGCATCCAGTTCAGTTATATCTTCACCTTCAAAAAGGATCTCCCCTTCAGTGATCTCGTACTCGGGGTGGCCAGATACTACTTTGGCCAATGTACTCTTTCCACTTCCGTTTGGACCCATAATAGCATGGATCTCTCCTTTGTTGATGGTGAGATTCACACCTTTAAGAATTTGTTCGTCTTCGCCTTCAACCGAGGCATGTAAATTTTTGATCTCTAACACGTTTCTGTTCTTTTTTTGATTATTAATATTTTTTTTGGGATGATGTTGAGGCATTCAAGGTTGTTTTGCCCTAATCGACACCCTCTGCCTCCCATTCGGTCGGCACCTCCCTCAAGGGAGGACTTTTCTAATTCAATATGTCAACCTTGTTAAGAGAAGTCTCCCTTAAGGGGAGATCATTTCATGCAGCTGTTCCTGCATGAAATTCGTGGGGTGTTGTCGCCAAGATTTCCTCAGCTTACATCCACCTCCAAACTCAACAATTACCCAACACTACCTTCCAGTTTCACATCAAGCAGAGCATTTGCCTCTGTAGCAAATTCAAGTGGCAGCTCTTTCAGCACTTCCTTCACAAATCCGTTTATGATCATGGAAATGGCATCCTGCTCGCTGATTCCACGCTGCATCAGGTAAAAGATCTGCTCTTCTCCAACTCTGGAAGTTGAAGCCTCGTGCTCCACACTAGCCGTTGGATTCTTAGAAGATATATAAGGGAATGTATGTGCTCCACATGTTTGACCGATCAACATAGAGTCACAAACCGAATAATTCCGAGCGCCATCTGCACCTTTATTAATCTTAACCTCACCTCGGTAACTATTGTCTGAATGTCCGGCAGAGATACCTTTCGAAATAATGGTACTCTTGGTGTTTTTACCGATGTGGATCATCTTGGTCCCTGTATCAGCCTGCTGTCGTTTAGTGGTTACAGCAACCGAATAGAATTCTCCAATAGAGCCATCGCCTTGCAAGATCACACTTGGGTATTTCAGAGTAACAGCTGATCCGGTTTCAAGCTGAGTCCAGCTGATCTTAGAATTCTTACCGCGACAGGCTCCGCGTTTCGTTACAAAGTTGTAGATACCGCCTTTTCCATCTTCATCACCGGCATACCAGTTCTGGATGGTAGAATATTTTATCTCAGCATTATCCAATGCTACTAATTCAACTACAGCGGCATGAAGCTGATGCTCATCATACATTGGAGCAGTACATCCTTCAAGGTAACTCACATGAGAATTATCTTCTGCAATGATCAGCGTACGTTCGAACTGACCTGAATTCATATTGTTGATACGGAAATAAGTGGAAAGCTCCATTGGGCAGATCGTATCTTTTGGTACGTAACAGAAAGATCCATCTGAAAATACCGCTGAGTTCAGCGCCGCATAAAAGTTATCACGAACAGGAACCACCGAACCCATATATTTTTTCACCAGTTCTGGGTGATTCTTGATCGCTTCAGAAATAGAGCAAAAGATCACGCCTGCTTCAGCCAGTTTTTCCTTGAAAGAAGTAAATACAGAAACACTGTCAAACACAGCATCAACTGCTACGCCTGCCAGGGCTTTTTGCTCTTCCAGAGGAATTCCCAATTTATCGTAAGTTTCACGGATTTTGGGATCTACATCATCAAGGCTGTCCAATTTAGGCTTATTCTTCGGAGCTGAGTAATACTGAAGAGTATCAAACTTTGGTTTTTCATACTCAGCATTGAACCAGTCAGGCTCTTCCATCTCAGTCCAGGCACGATAGGCCTTCAGACGGAATTCAAGCATCCACTCCGGTTCTTCTTTAAGTGCGGAAAGCTCTCGAATAATATCTTCGTTAATCCCTTTTGGAAATTCTTCGTATTCAATATCGGTTGAGAAGCCATACTTATAGTCTTCTCCGATCATTGATTCTAAGGCTTGCATCTCGCTCATTAGCTTTTTTTTGTCTTAGGGTTTGCTCTATTATCTCGCCGGAAAAACAACCTTCTGTTATAATGCGTTCGTTGTTTAACCAGTCTATTTAGATTGAGTACAAATATACGAAATCTCCCTCTCTTAACTAAACCGAAATGATTGAGAATTTCTATGATGCCAATTAAAGATAAATGAAGCTTTTTATACTTTCCTTTTCTCCTCTTGCCCTGATATATTCCAACTCGAAATTTTAAGGTTCTAAACCAGAAGTACACTTTATAAATGATCAATGAGCCATCGTTAGCACCACGGGAATTTGGATGGATTGAAGTCGTCTGTGGCGGCATGTTCAGCGGCAAAACCGAAGAATTGATCCGGAGAGCTAAAAGAGCGCATATAGCCGGACAAGAAGTTGTAGTTGTAAAACCTGCTCTCGATAAACGATATAGTGATACCGAAGTAGTATCCCATAACGAAAATGCTTTACCAAGTATATTAGTTGATACGGCTGACCAAATTGTTTTGCTAACCGGAAATGCCAAAGTGGTGTGTATAGATGAGGCACAATTTTTTGATGATCGTGTAGTGGAAGTTGCCAACACGCTCGCAAACGATGGTAAACGTGTAATAGTAGCGGGTTTGGATATGGATTTTGAAGGCAAGCCCTTTGGCCCCATGCCTTATTTATTAGCCATCGCAGAATATGTTACTAAATTACATGCAGTCTGTGCAGAAAGTGGATCTATGGCTCATTATTCACAAAGGGTTGTAGAGAAAGAAGGACAGGTTTTAGTAGGTGAATATGATGCTTATGAACCTCGAGCCAGGCATTGCTTCCGCCCTCCTGTGGATAGAAGGCGCGGGCGTCCTATTAGACCTTTTTTGAATCCAAATGTTGAGGACCCTAACAAAGAAACTAACGTACAAACAGAAGTTAACTCAGATCAAACCTAATGGATATTATTCGCGGCGTAATCGGAATGGTTGCCATTCTTGGCCTTGCCTTCATTTTTAGTAATAACAAAAAGAATGTAAACTGGAGATTAGTAGGAATAGGAATTGGATTCCAGTTCATCTTAGCTGTTTTCATTTTAAAAGCAGATTTTTTAGCCGGAGTATGGGGCCCACTCGGTTGGCCGGTTCTCTTATTTCAGGAAGTCGCGAGTTTCTTTGTGGTTGTCCTTAATTATACTACAGAAGGAGCATCCTTTATATTTGGACGATTGGGGCAAGGTCCTGAACATCCTGAAAGCCTGGGGGTCTTTTTTGCTTTTCAGGTGCTACCCACTATTGTCTTTTTTGCATCGCTAACGGCTATTCTGTACCACTATGGTATTTTGCAGTTTATCGTCAAAATAGTTTCTAAAGGAATGCAGAAACTTTTAGGTACTTCAGGAGCAGAAACATTGTCGGTGGTTTCAAATATTTTTGTAGGGCAGACAGAAGCCCCTCTTGTCATAAAACCATTTATTGAAAAAATGACTAAATCTGAGCTGATGGTTGTGATGACCGGAGGTATGGCAACCATTGCCGGTGGAGTGATGGCCGCGTATGTTGCAATGCTTGGAACTCCTTTCGCAGAGGCTAATGGACTTGAAATCGCAGTAGCTCAGCAATTGTTTGCTGAACGATTACTTGGCGCTAGTTTGATGGCAGCTCCCGCTGCATTAGTTATTGCAAAGATCCTTTACCCTGAGGATGGCGAACCGGTCACCAAAGGTGATGTGTCCATGCATGTAGAACAAACAGATGCCAATGGAATTGATGCAGCAGCAACCGGAGCCGGAGTTGGATTAAAATTAGCCTTAAATGTAGGCGCTATGTTATTGGCATTCATTGCATTACTTGCTATGTTCAATGGGATTTTAGGCTGGGGAAGCGACCTGACCGGTATTACCACTTTACTTGGCGAAAGCCTCACGATCGAGATGATATTAGGCTGGCTCTTCGCTCCTATTGCCTGGCTTATTGGTGTCCCATGGTCTGATGCTGTTAATATGGGATCTTTGTTAGGTACTAAGATCGTGCTTAATGAGTTTATTGCATACCTGAAGCTGGCCGAAGAAGTCGGCGCTGCTAATTTATCCCCAAAAACAATTGCCATGGCTACATTCGCATTGTGTGGATTTGCTAATTTTTCATCTATTGCCATTCAAATCGGTGGTATTGGAGGGATTGCTCCCAGTAGAAAATCTGATCTCGCCAAGTTTGGGATAAAAGCAGTCTTCGCCGGAACTTTAGCAAACCTTATGACAGCTACTTTTGCAGGGATGTTATTTTAAACTGATTTCATTCAACAGTACTATAGATCTATGCTATCTTTAAAGAATCTGTCTGTCTTCATTATTTTGGCAGTGACAATCCCTGCAACCTTATCAGCTCAAAGTGATCCTGACCTGATGGTTGTTGGTACGGTAGGCGGAACTGATATCACATATGAAGAATTGTTGAATAACTATGCCTTGAATTCTACCGGCAGTTCTTTAGCTGAAGCTACCTATGATGAACTTGAGAGCTTCCTCCCCCTATACCTCGATTTCAGAGCCAAGATCTTAGCCGGAAAAGAGATGGGTTACCATAAAGACTCAGCTCTGGTTTCAGAATATGAGAACTATCTTACACAAGCAGCTTACTCTTACTGGTTAGAAAAGGAGATAAAACCTTCAGCCTTTGACGAATTTAAGCATCGTTCCGGATCAGAGCTAAAGGGGTTTCACATCTTGATAGCTATTGACGATGATGCCTCTCAGGCTTCGAGAAATGATGCTCTTAGGAAGCTGGAGCAAGCTAAAAGTGAATTGGAGAATGGCAGAAATCCTCAGGAAGTAAACCAGAAATTTTCAACCGTAAGAAACGGACGAAGTATGGGGGGCGATATCCCCTGGGTTACAGCCGGGACAACGGTAAAGGAGTTTGAAGATCAGATCTATACTCTTGAGCCGGGTGAGATCTCAGATCCTTTCCGAACCCAATTCGGATATCATATTGTAGTACTTCAGGATAAAAGAGAACGAACCCCCTCCCGCCTTGCAAGACATATTTATGTTCGTCCAACAAATGATTCTACTGCAAATCAAAAGATAACCAAAGCTTATCAGCAGCTTAAAAGTGGGACGTTGTGGAATCAGGTTGTTAATGCTTTTTCTGAAGATCTTTCAACTATACAAAATGGCGGATTAATTGGTTGGTTAAACTATCAGGTCGCTTCCAACAGTTTTATTGATACCGTAATGAATGTCAAAACTGATGTCTCATTCACAGAACCTAAAAAAACTAATTACGGCTTTCATATTTTTAAAATTGATTCAGTAGAAAGCTATCCGGATCAGGAAACCAAAGACCGGGCCCTGAGAGAACAACTTGAACAAGCCTCTTTTTATGAGGCAAATAACGATTATGTTTTGAGTTACTTTGAAGAGAAATTAGGGAGAGGAATTGCAAATGAAGATATTGTTGAAGTGACAAAAGAATATTATCCAGAGTTTGAACAGCAATCTGAGAGTTTTATGAGAGGATTAATAGTGTTCAAACTGAATGAAGAACAGCTATGGAATCCTGCAAAGGTGGATACTGCCCGGTTGCAGTCCATGTACCATTCGAATCCTGCTAATTATCAATACCAGGAAAGGTCTTTCTATTATCTCCTTACTGCACGCCATGATTCTACGCTCGACAAAGCCATTCAGTTTGTATATAAAGGTGGTTCCGTTGACAAACTCTCTTCAGCTATTGATGGTTTGCGTATTAGTTCAGACTCAGTCTCTATCTCCTTTACTGAACCCTTTGACCGGTTGGGTAATATGAAGCCGGAGACCTTTTCAAATAAATTTCATTATAACAACTCTCGGGGAGTATTTTGGCTGCAGGATAAACTTAGAGCTCGAAAGATGACCTTTGACGAAGCTTTTAACAAATTGTTAAAGAAATACCAGCCGCTAAGAGAACAAGAATGGCTGGAGAGCCTCAGAGAGAAATATGACGTTTCCTCAGATTTGAACCAATTACTCGAAGCGTATCAAAAAGATTCTTAATTTTAGTTCAATGAAAGCACAACTTCTTTTACTGTTCCTATCGCTTGGTTTTATAATGGCTTCCTGTAAGTCAAACACTGAAAATTCTGAAGAGGTTCTCGCACAAGTTGGAAGTGAGGTACTAACCAAGGAACATGCTCGATCTGAAATTCCCCCCAATATTTTCAGGGACGACAGCAGTACAGCTTACATCAGCTTCAGAGATGATTGGGTTCGCCGACAAATAATTTTACAGGAAGCTGAACGGCTTAATTTTTCTAACCGACAAGACGTTCAAAGAAGGCTTCATCGACTTCAGGAGGAGTTTATTCTTCAATCTGTTCAGGATTATATAATTGGCGAATTTGAAGATGGTATGGAAGTAAGTGATCAAGAGGCTCGCAACTATTATCAGCAAAACAAAGAGAAATTCACGCTGGAAGAACGCTATGTAAGATATCGGCATCTCATTGCAGAAAGTAACGCTGATGCTGAACGTGCTAAACGAGAACTCATGCAAGCAGTTGAATGGGATACAGTAGCCGATCGGTATTCCAAGTACCCGGATCTGAAGATCAGGGAGTCTGAAAGGTTCTGGCCTATATCTATTGCAGGTGGTGATATTTCCATGCTCAATAGATATTTAAGGATCATCGGTCCTTCAGAAATATCTCCTACCTATCGCTCGGGCAATGATTATCATTTTGTGCAGTTAATAGAAGAGCGTCCTGCAGGAGATCATCCCGACCTCGATTGGCTCATTGAGCAGATCAAGGAATGGCTGACACTCGAAAAACGTAAAAGAGCATTCAACACATACGTAAAGAATCTTTATCTTCAGGCGCAAGCTAACAACGAAATTACAATTTACAACGTTACTAACGAACTTAACTCGGTGTCATCAGACACTCTTACATTGAATCAAACAACTAATGAAGAATAACTTATTTTTTGTACCTCTCATCTTTCTTTCATTTTTATTTACCACACAATCATATGCACAGGAAGCTCCCAAGCTTGCTGACCGAATTGTAGCACATGTAAATGAAAACATTGTTTTAAAATCTGAAATTGATCAAAACGTAGCCGATTATTTGAGGCAAGCCCAGGTTTCCGGTGAAAATGTTGAGTTTAGCCGAGAACTTTGGTTTCAGTTTCTTGAATCTGCCATCAATAATTATGTCTTACTTGAAAAGGCTGAGATCGACTCCATTACTGTTTCTGATGATCAGGTAAATATGCAAATGGATCAACGTATCAGGCAGTTGACCGCACAGGCAGGTAGTCAACAAGCGCTTGAACAAGCTTTTGGGAAATCTATTATTCAGTTGAGAGCTGATTTCCGAGAAAACTTTCGAGAGCAAATGATTGCAAACCGCGTTCAACAACAGAAACGGAGTTCAATTACTATTACCAGACCTGAGGTTGAGGAGTTTTTTAATAACATCCCTAGCGACTCCCTCCCTACTATTCCTGAACAAGTTTCTTTATCGCAGATTGTAAAAATTCCACCCGCAAGAGGTAACGCCAAAGAACTTGCTTATGAGTTTGCAAAACAGCTGCGTGATTCTATCGTAGTTCATGGAAAATCTATTGAAGAGCTTGCTCGCCGACACAGTGCTGATCGCGGTTCTGCCCAGGACGGCGGACTATTACCGCTCATGTCTTTGGACGAATTGGTTCCTGAATACTCAGCAGCAGCATCAGCCCTTCAGCCCGGCGGAATTTCAAACGTAGTTGAAACTCAGTTTGGCTTCCATGTGATTCAACTTAACCGACGTGTTGGAGACCGTATTGAAACTAATCACATCCTTATCTCCGTAGATGAAAATCAACTGGATGAAGACTATGCGATAAATGAATTAAACACTCTTCGGGATAGCATTCTTACGAACCCTGAAGTAACTTTTTCTGAAGTAGCGAGAAAAGAAAGTGAAGATCCTAACACTGCGAATTATGGCGGTAAGGTATTTGATCCACAAACAGGCGAAAGACTTATTGCACTTAACCGACTTGACCCTTCTATGTATAGAATAGTACTTATGATGGATGAGGAGGGCGCCATTTCTGAGCCTAAATCTTTCACCTTACAAAGCCAAAATAAAAAGGCTTACCGTATAGTAAGACTTGACCGACAAATACCTGAACACGTTGCAAATCTGGATCAGGATTATGAACGAATAAAAAGCATTGCCTTGCAGCAAAAACAATTTCGGATAATGCAGAATTGGCTGAAAGAGTTACGTAACGACATCTACATTGATTATAAAATTGATGTACCATGGACGGAGACCAACCTATGAGTTCAGGTGTAAAAGATCCGGTTAAACTTGCAGATGAGTTTCATGCCGTTTTTAATCAGATCAAAGATGAAATTCATAAAGTTGTAATCGGGCAAGATGATATCATTGACCTGTTACTTATCAGTCTGTTCTCTAAAGGACATTGTGTGTTAGTAGGTGTTCCCGGGTTAGCTAAAACACTACTGATACGGTCACTTTCGGAATCACTTAGCCTTACTTTTAATCGTATACAATTCACTCCTGATCTTATGCCCGGAGACATTACAGGTACAGAAGTGATCGAGGAAAACAAGGATTCTGGTCGCAAGGAATTTACCTTCATAAAGGGGCCTGTTTTTGCTAATATTCTATTGGCTGATGAGATCAACCGAACTCCTCCAAAAACCCAGGCTGCCTTACTTGAAGGAATGCAGGAGTACCATGTGACAACAGGAGGTAAAACATATCAGCTTGATACGCCCTTCTTTGTGCTTGCAACTCAAAACCCTATAGAGCAAGAAGGAACCTATCCCCTTCCAGAGGCTCAGCTGGATCGCTTTATGTTTAATGTATGGGTTGATTATCCTTCTCTTGAAGAAGAAAAAGAGATCGTAAGTAAAACAACAGCTCATCAGGATGTCAAGATAGAGGCTCTTGTAACCAAAGAGAAGATCAAGGAATTACAAGGCTTGGTTCGTGAAGTTCCTGTTCCAGAGAACGTATTGGATTATGCTGTTGAACTTGTGGCTAAAACCCGTCCCGGTAATGCGCTTGCTCCGGAGTATGTGAATAAATATATGAGCTGGGGAGCGGGACCAAGAGCTTCCCAATATCTAATTTTGGGTGGTAAAGCCCGTGCTTTATCTCAAGGCAGATATCATGTTACAGTTGATGATATAAAACAACTGGCGATCCCGGTTCTTCGTCACCGTATTGTAAATAACTACGCAGCAGAAGCTGAAGGTTTTACCACTGTCAAATTGATCAACATGCTTATTGATGAAGCCTAATCTCTAATGAGGAGCTAACGTGGATTTCCAGGGCTTTCAACATATTCTTCCACCGGCTTTAATTGTCGTACTTATTATCATCCTTTTCGGTATTTCCTGGGCCTCTTATCGAAAATTTGAAAGCATTCCCCCTCTCAGTCGTTGGTCTTTGATAAGTTTGAGAGGTATTAGTCTCACAGTGGTCTTACTACTTTTATTGAATCCCTACTTCTACTCTTCAGAAAAGAAAAAAGTAAAGCCAAAAATTTCTGTTTTTCTGGATAATTCAGAAAGCACGGGTATCACAAAAGGTAATTATGAGGGTCTAAGATCCTACAATGATCTCTTGTCAAGTCTGGCATTTAGTTCTATCGAGGAAGCCGATATTAACTACTTTTCTATAGGAAGTGATGTTGAGGCATTTGATCCCGATTCATTATCAGCCGTTGAAATTCAGACAGACCTTTCCGCCCCCATTAACACCATTCTGGAAATGGAAGATGAAGTGAAAGCAGCAGTCATAATCTCCGATGGGATCATTACATACGGTCGAAACCCAAGTGTAAGTGCTTTTAACTCGGCGATCCCTATTTTTACGATTGCAATAGGTGATACGACCAATGTCAGGGATATTTCGGTTTCCAATGTGATCACGAATGCCACCGGTTATACAAACAGCAATCATATCATAGAGGCTGAGATCACACAGTCAGGATTTGCCAATAACACGGTAACAGTTTCACTGGTATCAAATGATGAGATCATTGAACAGAAACAGATCACTTTTGAAGCGGATGGTCAGGTTGTTACTGCTGAATTTGAACTTCTTTTGGAAGAAGCTGGACTTAAACAATATGAGATTCGGGTCCAGCCCCTTCCAGATGAATGGACAGATTCTAATAACGAGCAATTATTTTCTGTGGATGTTATAGATGATCGTTTTAAGATCTTACATATTGCTTTTCAGGTCCACCCCGACGTAAAAGCTATTCGCTCGATTATAGAGCGTGGCGAAACAAATGAATTACACACGCTTACCTGGTTAGGTGGAAATCGGTTTATCGAAGAATTTCCTTCTGAGGAGGAGTTCAATCTTATAATCATTCATGGGGCTCCTTATTCTATTCAAAATTTTGAATTTTTATCCGAATTAAATGACACGCCCACCTTATTTTTTGAATTGAGTTCTGACATTAACTCTCAACTTAGCGGGTTTGATCTTTTAACTCTGATAACTTCGGATACCCGGCAAGCGGCTCAGGTCACCTTACATCCTCTTATTGATCAAAATGCGCACCCGGTACTTGAACTTCCAGAAATTGACCTGACTGATCTCCCGCCTCTTTATGCACCTTTAAGAACCTCTGTACTTGACCTTCAGGCAGAAGCCCTCTTTGCATTGCGTTATAACCAGATAGATTCAGACTACCCTGTTATATCTGTGCTTGAAAGAGGAAATCTTAGGAGAGGACATGTTGTCTCCTGGGGGTGGTATAGAATGCTTCAAAGTACGAATAAAGACCACAGAGTTTTTACTGCTGAACTGATCACAAACCTTGTGTCATGGACAGCAAGTAACCCTGATGACAGGATGCTTCGCATTAACCCTATAAAACAAGTATTTAATACCACAGAACGACCGGTTTTAAATGGTAGCTTAAGAAATGAACGAGGGGATCCTGAGAATTCCGGTATCATTGAGGTAGAGTTACAAAGAGAAGGCGGATCGGCTCGTACCTTCAACATGGATCATTCAGGAAATGGAAATTACAGATTGAATATTCCCCGTCTTTCTGAAGGTTTATACGAATATTCAGCAACAGCAAGAAAGGGAAACCGGCAACTGGATACACAAAATGGAGAGTTTCTCGTATCAAATACCAGCTCAGAGCTATCAAACACAACCAGAAATGATGGCTTGCTTCGCTCGATAGCTGAGAATTCAGGCGGGGCGTTCTTTACTTATGATGACATTGAAAGTTTTTGGAATACGCTCGAATCTGCAAGCATGTTAGAACCCCAAATTCAGGTCGAAGAAAATTATTTCTTCCCGGTCCGTTCCCTGCCTTGGTTCATGTTAGTGCTATTGTTATTAGGATCAGAATGGATGCTCAGAAAATACTACTCCTTGCCCTGAGTCCAATACGTGTACCGGTTCACAGAAGTCTCCCCTGTTTCATCAATGTTAACTTCGAATATATTATCATAAACGGACTCATCCAGTTTTTCAAATCTATTTTCATTGATCGCCGCATTCACCAAAGTTGGTGTACTATTGGAGTGCCCGACAATCAATACGTGTTCGCCTTTATGTAATTCGATAATTGATCTAATTAATGAGTCAGGATTACTAAGCTGATACTCATTGATGGATAGATTTAAAACCTCTGACGTAGGGAAAGCGGTTTGCTGTGTTCGCTTATATCCGGTACTGTAAATAGCAGAAACATTGTAACTCGAAGTGATCAATTCAGACAATTTTTGAGCCCTCTTCTCTCCTATTTCAGTCAAAGAAGGGTCTCTTGTACCATCATCCTGTTTTTCTGCGTGACGTACAAAAATAAGTGTCGTCTCTGTATTTGTTTGTGAATTAACCTGAGCAAAAGCAGGAAGTGTAAATAGGATCAGAAGTAATAAACAGGTAATTTTTTTCATAATGGTAGAATGCATGATTAAAATTGGCAGATGGGAATGTATCGCATCTGAACTTTAAAAGTTACACTCTCAAAAAAAATAAGAAAGGCCGACTTATTCAGCCGGCCTTTCTTATTGAACAGTTTTAAGTGATTCAGTTCTTACGGGCAAGAACAATGATCAATCCAACAATGGTTATTAAACTCAAACCAAACAGAATTGGGATTATAAATGATCGTGGTTTTGCTTCATCTCTCCAGGTCATCATCTCTGTATCGATGGATGATATCTGAGCCATGGTAAGTACTTCTCCTTCCTGAACAAACTCACCCCAATCACTTTTTATCTTAGTATTCCAGAAGTCATAGAATCTCTGAAAGTCTTCATAGTTTTCATTAGTAACTACTTTATCACGACTTGCATCCGTGGCTTTACTTATGAAAGAATCACTGGCTTCATAAAAGCTTTTATTGTTATCAAATGCTCCCAGGTCAACATTGTTTTGCTCTAAATGCTCATCAATTGATGCCCACATATTTTTTGAGGCACTTGCTTTCCAGTCATTTAATCTTTCTTCAACATTTGACTCCCACTGCTCGGGATTATTACCACCGTAAATAGTTGCCAGATCATCTCCTATTCGTGTCCAAACCTCATTAAATCTACTTTGAACAACATATATCCTCAGATAATCTTCAGTTTGAAGAGTTCCATTATCCGTTTTCAGTATTTGGATATTTTCTTCGATAACAGCCAAAATTACTTCCAATGGATTATCTCCGGTTTCTATGGTTCTGTTTTCCTCTTTCAGTTCTGTAAAAGTACTCCCTTCCATATCCAGGTAGGTTACGAACAATGAATCTATCATATTCAGAACAAACTCATCCCTCTGTTCGATACTGTTTCGGTACCTCTGGACAAGGTTCGCAAGCTCTTTTTCACTTTGCTCAGAATCAGTTATTAGAGTTCGCAAAGAGTCCGTTCTGTTGTTAAGATGATCTATTTCTGACCTATAATTTGCAAGCTCATCAGAAAGTTTCACCAACTTCTCTTCTTGCCCTTCGATGATCAGCAACATATGCTCTGCATTACGTGCTTCTTGCTGTAAGGCCTCAATGCTGCTGGAAAATGTTTGCGGATACAAGGCATGATCTAAAAGTTCTTCATGATCTTCATATTTGACTTCTAGCTTGGATACCTGATCAAGGAGACTATCCACCTCATCCACTGACATTGCAAGATCAATGGAGCTTTTCAACTCTTCATATGATTGAACAAATTGTTGTTTTACCTGATAATCTGAATTTTGAGCTGCAACATTGGTGGCAACAAATGAAATTATAAGTATGATATATATTGATGATATAATGCGTTTCATGATTGGTCCTCCTCTTTACTCTCTTGAAGTCCGTTTTCGTTTAAAGTGAGAATTTCGTTTGTATCCGTTTTTACGAGTTGTACAGCTTTATCACGTAAATTGAATGCAGGAGCGTTAAGACGCTCTTCAGACACTTGAATTTTATTCTTCAGCTTAAGTTCTGATTTGCCCGGTTCCATCACATAAACATTTTTAAATTGGTTTGCAGTGATGAAATAATAGCCTTCTGCATTTCGGATAAGACGTACTTCTTTGATCTCAGGTGTAGTATCCTCTTCGCCGAATTCCTGAATTTTGAATGGCTCGATGTTGAATGTGATTCCATGGCGAATATCGTTAACATCTCCATTCTCATCAGGTATCAACACAGATTCAATTTGCTGAGAATAGTTTACATTCTCGACCACAAACTTATTGCAAGCCGCGGTTGCCAACATTACGTAAGCCAATAATAGGATCGGTATAAAGCTTTTTGATTTCATTTCTAAGTCCTCAATTACTGATATTTTTCGTTCAGTAAATTGTATCTGAAGAAATGAAATTTGTTCCCTTATTCTATAACAATACTTTCGATAGGCACATTTTGAACAAGCTGATCTCTCCCATTCAGAAAAGAAAGTTCGATTATAAAGGAATAGCCAACGATCTCGCCTCCCAGTCGTTTGATCAGTTTTGAAGCTGCAGAAGCCGTTCCACCTGTGGCTATCAGGTCATCATGGATGATAACCTTCGCCCCCTTAAAAATAGCATCCTGATGAATTTCCACATGGTCTTCCCCATACTCCAGTGCATACATCTCAGAAAGAGTTTTAGAGGGTAACTTTCCCGGTTTCCTGACAGGAACAAAACCGGCGTTAAGATCCTGAGCTAAATTAGTTCCGAATAAAAACCCCCGTGATTCCAGGCCAACTACAAAATCAACTGATCTATTTCTGAATGGCTGGGCTAACATATAAGAAGTTAACTCAAGAGCCCTTTTGTCTTGAAGCAAGGTAGTTATATCTTTGAACTGAATTCCTTTTTTAGGGAAATCAGGAATAGTTCGGATAGTATTAGAAATATAATCAGTAATACTTTGGTGTACGTTCTTCATCAGGATCGGATTTAGTTCGCGCCAAGGTAGCCAAAACCAACAATAGCAATCAAGTTTTATGAATACAATCGATCTCCCACTCATGCAACAGCATCAACGATTTATGGCAAGAGCATTTATGTTAGCCGAACAGGCACTTGAGGAAGGTGAAGTTCCGGTTGGGGCTATTGTAGTGTATAAAGGAAGAATAGTTGGAAAGGGATACAATCAGGTTGAACGAATGAATGATCCCACCGCACATGCTGAAATGATCGCTATTTCGGCCGCCTGTGAGACCTTGTCGGGAAAATACTTAAGTGAATGCACTTTGTATGTGACCCTCGAGCCCTGCCCGATGTGTGCAGGAGCCGCTGTATGGAGTAAATTAAAAACCGTGGTTTTTGGAGCTACAGATGCTAAATCCGGTGGATGCGGCAGCGTGTTCAATATCTCATCCAATAAAAAACTGAATCACAGTGTGGATGTTATTCAGGGAGTCATGGAAGCGGAAGCTGAATTCCTATTAAAGGAGTTCTTTAGAAATAAAAGAGACTAGTATCTTGATAATATAAGTTCCTGAAATGCTGCATTGTTTTAAAATATTCAATAGCTACTTTAAATATTAAGAACATCATTTCTTATCTTCCCAAAAAAACGACGGACAAAACTCATTCATGCCCAATAGAAAAAGAATTCTTGTTACTTCAGCTTTGCCTTATGCTAACGGACCAATTCACCTTGGTCACCTTGCAGGAGCCTATCTCACCCCCGACTTTTATGTACGCTACAAAAGAAGAACGGACGCCGATGTAGCCTTTATCTGTGGATCCGATGAGCATGGTGTTCCTATTACCATAGCGGCCGAGAAAGAAGGTGTTACTCCTCAGGATATTGTGGATCGGTATCATGGCATGAATAAGAAAGTATTTGAGGATTTTGGAATTACATTTGACTATTACGGAAGAACAAGTTCGAAAGTCCATCACGAAACTTCCCAGGAATTTTTTACAACTCTGCATAAAAAGGGGTTCTTCAAAAAGAAAACGGAGGAACAACTTTATGATGCAAAAGCAGATATGTTTTTGCCTGACAGATACGTAAAGGGAACTTGTCCGAATTGCGGATATGAAGAAGCATATGGAGATCAATGTGAGAAATGCGGAACCTCACTCTCCCCGACTGAATTGATAGATCCTGTTAGTGCGCTCTCCGGAGAAAAGCCTGAGCTTAAAAAAACTGAACATTGGTACATGCCACTTGGGGATGTACAACCCAAACTTGAAAAATGGATCGAAACCCGGGAGAACTGGAAGCCGAATGTAATGGGTCAGGTTAAAAGCTGGCTTACAGACGGCCTCGCAGATCGTGCTGCTACTCGCGACCTGACTTGGGGGGTACCCGTGCCACTTGATGAAGCCGAAGGCAAGGTATTATACGTTTGGTTTGATGCCCCCATCGGTTATGTGTCAGCTACCAAGGAGTGGGCTCAGGAACAAGGTAAACCTGAGCTTTGGAAAGATTACTGGCAAAATGAGGATACCGAGCTTTACCATTTCATTGGTAAAGACAATATCGTTTTTCATTGCATTATGTTTCCCGTGATATTAATGGAACATGGTGATTACGTACTTCCCAAAAATGTACCTGCCAATGAGTTCCTGAACCTTGAAGGAAAGAAATTATCAACATCACGGGGCTGGGCAGTTTGGTTACATGAGTACCTGGAAGAATTTGAGCCGGATCTCCTCCGGTATGCCCTTGGTACTACCCTTCCCGAATCTAAAGATTCTGATTTTTCCTGGAAGGATTTTCAAATGCACATCAACACTGAATTAGCTGATGTTCTGGGCAACTTCACCAATCGCTCTTTATCATTCACAGCAAATTATGCGGAAGGAAAAGTTCCTGAATTGATAGAACCATCCGACCTGGACCAGGAAACCCTTGATGCGATCGAAGATCAAAAGGAAAAGGTGACTCAAGCCTATGAAAACTTCCGTTTTAAGGAAGCCATAAACGAAACCATGAATCTGGCCCGGATAGGCAACCGATATTTTACAGAGACCGAACCCTGGAAGACCCGTAAAAATGACCCTGTAAAATGTGGGAACACCTTATATGTAAGTCTACAGATCAGTGCTGCACTATCCTGCTTGTTTGATCCTATCCTTCCTGCCAAGATGAAGCAGTTAAGAGCTCAATTTGGACTTAGTGATGATTTCAGTTGGTCAGATATCAATGCAAATATGCTTGCTGAAGGTACTGCTGTAACCCAGGGAGATATACTTTTTAACAAAATTGAGGACGATATCATCGAAGAACAAATACAGAAACTTCACGATAAAGCTGCCGCGGCCGACCCAACACCTGATGTACCGGAACTTAAAAAGGATATTGAGTTTGGAGATTTCATGAAAATAGATCTCAGAGCCGGTGAGATCATTTCTGCTGAAAAGATCGAAAAATCCAATAAACTCCTGAAACTCAAAGTAAATATCGGACTTGAGGAGCGAACCATTGTGTCAGGTATTGCAAATGACTTTCATGCAGAAAACCTCATTGGGCAAAAAGTAAGTGTTGTAGCTAATCTAGCACCTAAGAAACTTATGGGCGTAGAAAGTCAGGGAATGATACTTATGGCAGAAACTCCGGAAGGCGAACTCAAGTTTGTAGAAACTACTGCAGAGCCGGGTAGCCCCATTACGTAATGGAATCCCAACTTGAGAATGGATGTACGATCAGTGATCTAAATACATATCCTTTGGGTTGTACAATAGAGGCCGGTTCGACTATATTCAGGCTTTTTTCTCCTAAGGCTACCTCTGTCAAAGTAGTTATTTTTGAATCTTATGAGGATAAAACAGGTCTTAGACTGCCTTTAGAAAAAAATAAAGAAGGTATTTGGGAGATCATCATTCAAGATACTTTTTATGGGCATTGGTATGCCTATGATATTTTGGGGCCAAAAGACGATCCCTTTTTTATGCAGCCCTCCCATCCCATTGCGGACCCCATGAGTACGAACGTCACCACCAAAAACCATCATTTGCAATTCCCAAAAACAAAGATAGTCCCTGAAAGCAATTTTGATTGGGAGGGTGATACATTTGTAGCTCCTGATGATCCCAGAGATTTGATTATTTATGAAACCCATATCAAAGACATGGTGGCACACCCTTCCGCTAAAACATACGTTCAGGGAATTTATAATGACTTTAGAGAAGCTGAGTATGGTGGTATACACCATCTTAAGAAATTAGGAGTTAATGCTGTAGAGTTTCTTCCACTTCAAAAATTCGGATATTTTGAACCTCCTTTTGAAGAAGAAACCGAGGAAGGAATAAAGAATACATGGAATCCTTATTCTCTAAACTATTGGGGATACATGACCTCATTCTTCCTTGCTCCGGAAACAGTGTATGCTTCTGATGCTAGCCTTGAATTGGGTGCGATTACCGGTAGATCAAATAAAGCTGAATTTGAGCTGAAGAATTTGATCAAAACGCTCCACAGCGAAGGCATTTCTGTGATAATGGATGTTGTCTATAACCATGCATCTCATTATGATCTTAACCCATTAAAATACACAGCAAAAGACCATTATTTTAAATTAGATGATCACGGTAACTTATTGAACGACAGCTGGACAGGGAATGATATAGATACTACTTCAGAACGTTCCCGGGCTTTGATCATAGAATCTGTCAAACATTGGATGGAAGAGTATCATGTAGATGGATTCAGGTTTGATCTTGCAGGGATCCTGGATTGGGAGACTATAGACCGTATCAAAGAAGAAGCTCAAAAAATAAATTCAAACGTTATTCTTATTGCTGAGCCTTGGGGCAGTGAGTATAAACCGGATGGGTTTTCAGATCACGGTTGGGCTTCATGGAATGATCGTTTTAGAAATGCGATCAAAGGCTATAACCCATTGGATGATCAGGGGCTTATCTTTGGAAATATTGGCTTACATACTCGGTTTGCTATAGAAAACCTGATCCGAGGTACATTACGTTCAGGAGAATTTGGACTTTTTAACCACTCCGGGCACAGTGTCAATTACCTTGAAAGCCATGACGGTTACACACTCGGCGATTATATAAGGATAGCTTTAGACCCAGATAAAGCTCAGAAAATATTCGAAAACAAAGACGAAGCTACATCTCTCTCAAAGAAAGAAGAAAAAATTTCTAAACTTGGTGCACTCATTCTTTTTGTGTCTCAGGGTATCACCATGTTGCATGCTGGACAAGAATGGGCACGCGCAAAAGTTATTATGGATCCAAACCAAAATGATCCCAGAAAAGGAACATTAGATCGGGATACCTACAACAAAGATGATGCTACAAATTGGCTTAACTATAATGAAATTGAGCTTAATAATCATTTATATAAATACTATAAAGGTTTGATAAATTTACGCTTAACATCACCAGCCTTTAGAAAGGCTGATCCCGATGATATACATTTTAAAGTGTATCAGGATCCACTGCACATAACTTTCTCAATTAATGGAAAAAGTTCGGGTGATATGTACGATTACTTTGTATCATTGAACACCAATTCCCAAACCAAGCACGAAATAGATCTGCCGGATGGATACTGGGAATTAGTCGTTGATGCACTTAAAGCAGGTAATAAGACCATAAAAAGTGTGCAACAAAAATTAAGTGTTCCCGCAAGTTCAGGAGTTATCCTAAGAAAGTTGCGTGTGAGCAATGCTTAAAATATTTTACGCTGTCTAAACAATTAATCATCCTAAGGAGGAAATCACTTGGCTGGAACAACTACTACCGATCGCGGTTCATGGAATTCAAAACTCGGTTTTATACTTGCTGCTGCCGGCTCTGCCGTTGGCCTTGGAAATATTTGGGCCTTCCCAACTAAAGTTGCCACAGAAGGTGGTGCCGCTTATCTATTAGTGTATCTACTTTGCACGTTTGCTATAGGCTTCCCTGTTATGGCTGCTGAAATAGCCATAGGTAGGAAATCCGGTAAAAACCCTGTTGGTGCATTCAAGGCTATTAGCTCTAATAAGTTTTTCCCGTTTGTAGGTCTTTGGGGTGTGATTTGTGGGGTGATGATCCTCTCTTTCTATACCGTGATTGCAGGGTGGGCTTTTGGTTATGCCTTTGAAGAGATATTCTTCTATTTCGGATGGGATGGTGCTGCAAATTGGTTGACTGATACCAATAATGGTTTTAAAAATGCGATCATTGCCTCGGTATTTATGCTCGGCACCATAAAGATTATAACAGGTGGTGTAAGTGATGGAATTGAACGAGCCACTAAAGCAATGATGCCCATGCTGATTGGAATCATTATCATAATGATTATTTATGTGCTTCTACAACCGGGAAGCGCAGAAGGTGTTCGGATATATTTACTTCCTGACTTCAGTAAAATAAACGCCAACCTGATTTTTTCTGCCATGGGGCAAGCATTCTTTTCCCTTTCGTTAGGGATGGGAGCCTTGATCACTTACGGCTCATACCTTAATAAAAAAGAAAATATTCCTCAGGCAGCCGCTTTTGTTACCCTTGCTGATGTTGGAATTGCGTTTTTGGCAGGTTTGCTTATTGTTCCTGCAATGTACCTTGCCCAAAGTCAGGGTATCAATATTAACGCGGGTGGCTCGCTCGCCTCTAGCACTGATCTTGTATTTCAGATACTCCCTGCCCTATTCCATACAATTGGTGGAGCTGTGGGAATGATATTGGGAGTGACATTTTTCCTACTCCTAAGTATCGCGGCTTTAACTTCAACCATTTCCTTGTTAGAAGTTCCGGTATCATATGTTATCGATGAGTTTGAAGTAAAAAGAAAAAAAGCTGCCTGGTCTGTAGGTTTATCTATTTTGGCTGTTTCGATAATAGTATCTTTCTTCCCGGTTCTTATAGGATGGTTTGATTACATATTCAACAGTATTGGATTACCTATTGGTGGATTCCTGATCTGTTTATTTGTAGGCTATTTTTGGACAACAGAAAATGCTATCAATGAAATGGAATATGGATTTGCAGGTATCAAGCAAACCTTGTTCTCTAAAGTTTGGCCTATTTTCATCAAATTTATTTGTCCTGCAGCGATACTCTACAATTTGATCTCTAATTTCATTTAAACTTGTTTGTTATCCATTCAGGCAGGTGCTATTTTTGGGCGAAATTTAAAGGAGCATAAATAAATAATGTCGAAAGTATCTACATCAGATTTTAGAAATGGAATGGTTCTCGATTTAGATGGAGAATTCTACTCCATTACTGAATTCCAACATGTTAAACCCGGAAAAGGCCCGGCTTTTGTTCGCACAAAGCTTAAAGGGATCATGAACGGTAAGAACATCGATAAAACCTGGCGTTCAGGTGAGAATGCTGAATCCGTAAGGATCGAACAACACGAGTATCAATATCTCTATAATGATGGAGAGCTTTTTTACTTGATGCATAATGAGACTTATGAACAGGTTCCCGTAAATGCCAGTCAGGTAGAACGGAAAGGATATTTTGTAGAAGGACAGAATTGTAATGTAATGGTAAACGCAGATGAAGAGTCTATCCTTTATGCGGAACCAAAAGACCAAATTGAAGTTGTTATCGAACAAACCGATCCCGGTTTACGCGGAGACACTGCACAAGGTGGTAGCAAGCCCGCTACATTGGAATCTGGTGCAACTGTAAACGTCCCCCTATTTATCAACGAAGGTGAAAAAGTACGCGTAGATACACGTACCGGAGAATATATAGAACGAGCTAAATAAATATTATCATGGATTTAAAACTCATTAAGAACATATTAGAACTGATATCGGAAAGTGATGTCAATGAAGTTTCACTTGAAGAAGGTGACTTCAAAATTAAAGTTAAAAAACAAGGAGAAGTACAGCAGGTTAGTTATATACAACCCGCAGCTCCTCAGCCTGCCGCCGCACCTGCTGCTCCCGCTCAACCTCAGCAACAAGCATCAGGTGAAAGCGCAGAATCAGGTGATGATCAGCCCGCAGGTGAGACCGTAACCTCTCCAATCGTAGGTACATTCTATGAATCTCCTTCCCCTGATTCTGATCCTTTTATAAAAGTTGGAGACAAAGTTTCCAAAGGTGATACCTTATGTATTGTGGAAGCAATGAAGATCATGAACGAGATCGAAGCCGAATTTGGCGGAACTGTGCAAAAGATTCTTGTGGATGATGCACAACCTGTTGAATTTGAACAACCACTTTTCATTATCAAAAAAGACTAAACGGTTTTCATGTTTAAAAAAATTCTGATTGCCAACAGAGGTGAAATTGCATTACGAATTATTCGTACATGTCAGGAAATGGATATTAAAACGGTAGCTGTATATTCTACCGCTGACGCTGACAGTCTGCATGTAAAATTCGCTGATGAAGCCGTTTGTATAGGCCCCCCTGCCGGCAAGGAAAGTTATTTAAAGATACCAAGTATTTTAGCAGCTGCAGAGATCACTAATGCCGAAGCTATTCATCCGGGCTATGGATTTCTTGCTGAAAACGCTGAGTTTTCTCGTATTTGTTCCGAGCATGACATTAAATTCATCGGCCCCTCTCCTGACGCCATTAATAGAATGGGAGATAAAGCCGTAGCTAAATCAACCATGATCAAAAATAAAGTTCCCGTTGTACCGGGAAGTGACGGTGAGGTTGACAGCTACGAAGAGGCTAAAAAGGTATGTGATGAAATCGGTTTCCCGGTTATCATTAAAGCTTCTGCTGGTGGTGGTGGACGTGGAATGCGTATGGTTATGGAAGCCGAAGATCTTGAAAAGAATTATAAGATGTGTCGTCAGGAAGCAGAGACTTCATTCAATAACCCTGCGGTTTATATTGAGCGCTTTGTTCTTAATCCACATCACGTAGAAATTCAGGTTATGGCTGATCAGCATGGAACTGCTGTTCACTATGGTGAAAGAGATTGTTCTATGCAGCGTCGTCATCAAAAAGTACTTGAGGAATCCCCTTCCCCACTTATGACCGAAGAACTCCGTAAAAGAATGGGAGATGCTGCTGTAAATGCTGCTAAAGCAGTAAATTATGAAGGAGCAGGAACGGTAGAGTTTTTAGTGGATGATGACCATAACTTCTATTTCATGGAAATGAACACCCGTATCCAGGTAGAACATCCTGTCACGGAAGAAGTAACCGGTATCGACCTTATTGAACAACAGATCAGAGTTGCTGCAGGTGAGAAGATTGAAGAATTTCCTCTTGAATTTACTAACCATGCTATAGAATGCCGAATCAATGCTGAGGATCCCGAGCATAACTTCCGTCCATCTGCCGGCGAGGTTACCGTTTTCCACCCACCGGGTGGGCATGGAGTTCGTTTAGATACTCACGCCTATTCCGGATACCGAATACCTCCGCACTATGATTCCATGATCGCAAAATTGATCGTAAGCGCCCCTACACGTGAGGAAGCTATCAAAAAGATGAAGCGTGCGCTAAAGGAATTTATCATTGAAGGCATTAAAACAAATATCCCATTTCATATTCAGCTGATGGATGATGAAAATTTCAAAAAAGGGAAATTTGATACCAAATATTTAGAAAGAGAATTTAAATATATACCTAAGAAAGACTAATATGAGTATACCTGCAGATCTAAAATACACCCGTGAGCACGAATGGATCAAAGATAACGGTGATGGAACAGCTACCATCGGAATTACAGATTTCGCTCAAGGGGAGCTTGGTGACATAGTATTCGTAGAACTCGATCCCGAAGGAACTGAGATCTCTAAAGACGATACATTCGGTACAGTTGAAGCCGTAAAAACAGTATCTGATCTTTACGCTCCGGTTGACGGTGAGATCGTTGAGGTTAACGAAACCCTTGAAGATGAGCCTGAACTTGTTAATGATGACCCCTATGGTGATGGTTGGATGGTAAAAGTTAAGCTTGATTATGAATCTCAGCTCGAAGACCTCCTTACCCCCGAGGAATACGAAAACGTTATTGCCTGATCAGGCTTTAAAGACTTTCAAACCTGTCGGGTAACTCATTTCTGAGAATACCTGGCAGGTTTACTTATTTAAACTAACTATTACTACACCTCAAATTTCTCTCATGCACAGCCGACATTCCGAATGGGTCCTTATTCTTGATTATGGTTCACAGTTCACTCAATTGATTGCGCGAAGACTCAGAGAGCTGAATATTTATTGCGAAATTCACCCTTATAATGTGGATTTGACTAAAGTCTCTAGTCCCACTCCGGGTGGGATCGTTTTATCAGGAGGGCCAATGAGTGTGAATGATGAAGGTGCTCCGCATCTTCAAGCAGAGATCCTTGACTGGGAAATTCCCATATTGGGAGTTTGTTACGGACTTCAACTACTTGCGCATTCAGAAATTCCGGGAAGTGTAGAGAAAGCAGAAAAACGAGAATATGGCCGGGCTAATCTTCTGATCGATAATGCGGGTGATCTGCTGAAGGACATACCTACCGGGAGTGTAGTTTGGATGAGCCATGGTGATCATATTCACGAACTGCCAGACTCTTATGATATCATAGGGCATACAGCAAATGCAAAAGTAGCAGCTGTACGCCACAAGGAGAATGATATATATGGAGTACAATTTCATCCGGAAGTAGCCCATACCGATCATGGAAAACAACTTATTGAAAACTTCGCTTATTCCATTTGTGGGTTAAAAGGTGATTGGACTCCTGAATCCTTTATAGATGAACAGATCGCATCCATTCGGGAAAAAGTCGGAAATGATAAGGTACTCTGCGGGTTATCCGGAGGAGTTGATTCCACCGTAGTTGCTACCTTAATACATAAAGCAATTGGAGATCAGTTACAGTGCGTGTTTGTTGATAACGGCTTGCTCAGAAAAAATGAATTCCAATCTGTAATGGAGCTTTATACTCGTGATCTGAACCTTCCTGTACGAGGAGTCGATGCCTCATCAGAATTTTTAAGCGAACTCAAGGGGATTTCTGATCCTGAAGAAAAACGAAAAGTAATCGGGCGAGTTTTTATTGAGATTTTTGATAAAGAGATCGGAAGTGACGCTGATTTCAAGTATCTGGCACAAGGCACCCTCTACCCTGATGTCATTGAAAGCGTATCTTTTAAAGGCCCTTCTGCTACTATAAAATCACACCACAATGTTGGTGGACTTCCTGAAAAGATGAAACTTGAACTCATTGAACCGGTTAGAGAGTTATTTAAAGATGAAGTGAGAGAAGTAGGACGTACGCTGGGAATACCTGAGCATTTTATTGGAAGACATCCATTTCCAGGTCCAGGAATGGGAATAAGAGTACTTGGAGAACCAACTAAGGAGCGGTTAGATCTTCTTAGGGAAGCTGATTTTATTTTTATTGAAGAGCTAAAAAAGCAAGGCCTCTATAATGAGGTCTGGCAAGCTCTTGCTGTATTACTTCCGGTACAAAGTGTAGGGGTAATGGGTGACGAACGAACCTATGAGTTTACTGTTGCTTTAAGAGCAGTAACAAGTGTTGACGGCATGACAGCCGATTGGGCTCACCTACCCTATGAGTTTTTGGCTCACGTCTCAAATAGAATGATCAATGAGATCAAAGGGATCAACCGGGTAGTTTACGATATAAGCTCAAAGCCGCCGGCTACCATAGAATGGGAATAATTATCGGTTTACATGGCTAGTAAGGTCCCATACAGGCTTACCCAAAAATGAGGAAAGTTCCTCTGCATCTTTTCTCATTTGGTCTAGCTTACCGTGATCAATCACATTAAATCGACTGCCATCCCTCAAAATGAGATTTAATTCATAGCTGTAATACGAAGAGTTATCACTACGGATATATTCAGCGAGGATCTGAATCGCATGGATCTCACTTAACCGAATTGCTCCTTTGGGATTATCCCGTCCATACATTTCAGGTTCTTTCCACCCTTTCCAGAAATACCCAACACTTTTGTCGAATACAACAGGTTGAAGGTATTGATAGCCCAATAAAGAACCCACACCCGTAAATATTGAGCCAAAAAAAACAATACCAAGTGTCTCTAAACTGAATATTGGAAGGTCGTTGCTCAGAATAATACCGAGCGGTAATCCAATTCCACAAAGAGTAAATACCCCGGAAAAAAATAAAGAACCAAGTGTGGCTTTAAAGTGATACCGATTAAAACTTTTTTTACTCAGACTGCGTGTTTTAAAATTAGTACCTCCACCCTTCAACGGAAACCAGTCTATTTCGCCTGCCAATGGATCATCAAAATGTGATAAATCGAGTTTAGGGCGCTCTTGTTGCAGTCGTTCAATTTTAGCTTTGATCTTTTTAAACATAGTCCCCTTATTTATCCCATTTGTAATAGCAATGAATTACGAGATCTCATCTCAATAAATCAATACTATATTTAAGGTATTGAATAGAATTGTGAATGTGTTATTTTCCTCCATCGAAAATCGAAATTAATTTATATATCGTGGAACAGGGACAAAAAGAATCGGGACCCAAAAAAGAGATCAAGACATCTTTATTTAACAAGTTTCTAAATTTCATTGAAAAATCAGGTAACAAGTTGCCTGATCCTGCAATGTTATTCTTTATGTTGTTAGTATTAGTCTGGATACTATCAGCGATACTTTCACCTATTGATTTTGATGCAACCCATCCGCTTACCGGAGATGAGCTGGCAGTGAACAACTTATTAACAGGAGCAAGTTTAGCGGCTTTTCTGGCTAATATGATTGAGACGTTTGTGCTTTTTGCTCCTCTGGGAATTGTATTGGTTGCCATGCTGGGTGTGGGTGTAGCTGAACATTCCGGCTGGATCGACGCAGGTCTTAAGAAGCTTTTGAATTTTACCCCAAAAGCGTTTTTAACACCCATGCTGATTTTGATAGCTATCGTTAGCCATACGGCCGCTGATGCAGGCTATGTACTGGTGATTCCTTTAGGCGGGGTAATATTCTATGCAGCGGGCAGGCATCCCCTTGCCGGGATTGCAGCTGCTTTTGCCGGGGTTAGCGGTGGGTTTTCAGCGAATTTTATTCCCTCTGCCATAGATCCGCTTATTATGAGTTTCACGCTCGAAGCAGCCAGGATCCTTGATCCTGAAATTGCCCTGAATCCTCTTAATAATATTTACTTCACGGCTGCGTCCAGTATTCTTATTGTTTTAGTGGGTTGGTATATAACCGACAAAATTGTTGAGCCCCGACTTGATGGAGTTAAGGTGGACGGCGATGAAGATGAGATGCCGCAAATGGAGAAAGTCACCGGTAGGGAGAGTCGTGCATTTTGGTTGGGTTTTGGCGCTATGATTTTGGGTGTGGTTGGTTTGTTTATCTGGGCATGGCCTGAAAGTTCAGCACTCCGTGATCCAAACTGGAATAATCCCGATGTAAGTTCCCTCTTTTCTTTTCAAGCTCCATTAATGCAAGCAATTGTACCGTTAATCTTCATTTTCCTTTTAATTCCCGGAGTAGTTTATGGATATGCTTCCGGAAAGTATGAATCTTCCAAGGATATGATCGACAATATGAAAAAGTCGATGGAAAGCATGGGGTATTATATTGTAATGGCTTTCTTTTGCGCATTATTTATTGATGCCTTTGCAAAATCAAATATAGGATTATTGGTAGCCCTTAAAGGTGCTAATTTCCTTCAATCACTGGCTTTACCCGGGCAGATAACCGTAGTAGGTATCATAATGTTAAGTGCGATCGTAAACCTGCTAGTCGGGTCTGCGTCAGCAAAATGGGCTTTGATCGCCCCTATCTTTGTACCAATGCTGATGCAACTAGGCATCTCTCCTGACTTAACACAAGCAGCCTACCGCGTGGGAGATTCTGTTTCTAATATCATTACTCCGCTATTGCCATACTTTCCCCTTGTAGTAGTATTCTGTCAGCGCTACGGTAAAAATACGGGTATTGGAACCCTCATCTCCATGATGCTACCTTATTCATTAATATTTATGGTAGTATGGACGATCTTCTTACTATTATACTGGTGGATAGGAATTCCGCTTAGCTTTGAGTCTAATTACCTCTATCCTGCTCCTTGATAGCAGTTGCATTCAATAAAGATCGGGTTACATAAAATGACCCGGTCTTTTTCCGAAATATTTATTTCTGTAAAGAAGCATTCCATTGCAGAACTTTTTAGTTTCAACACAGTTACATGTTAGTAACCAATTTAATAAGATTAATGAAACGACTGACCTTAACCACCCTTTTATTATTTACATTAGCTTCTTCAACACTTGTTGCACAAACTTTGCAAACGGGAATTGATTTTTATGAAGAAGGAAACTACGAACGTGCATTACGCATATTTGATGACATTGACCTACCTGAATCAAATCTTTTTGCCGGGAAAAGCTATTTCGCACTAAACAATTTCCTGAAAGCAAAATATTACTTGAATAAGGTGGACAGTACTTCTGACGATATTTTTTGGGAAGCCAGATACACCAATGCACTTGCAGATTTCCAGTTAAAAAATTTCGGAGCTTCCCTTAACGCTTTATATGATATAAAGGAATATTCCAGACAGTTATCAGTAAGAAGAGACGCATATAATTTCTATAGAGATCTACTGTCCTACCTTTCCTTAGACCAAAGATTTGAAGCATTCCGTGCCTCAAATAATGACAGTGTAAGGTTAGACCTGGTTGAATCAGCCATAGGAAGTGTAGATCTTGCTTCAGCCCGCTCCCTATTCTCAGCTTACAAAAGTTCGGTTGTTGATCCCGACACTACGCAATGGTCTTCTATTGAATCCGTGTTGAATGACTCTGTAAGATACTTGCAGCGTTATAACCCAAGTCAATTTCCTGAAGCACCCAAGGGTATATCGTATAATATTGGTGTTGCGCTACCTGAATTTGATATAGAATCTTCTCAATTTGAAATACCTCAGCATCTGTATTTTGGTATTCAGCTGGCAATAGAAAAATTCAACAGTCAGAATTCTGACAAAAAAGCTTTTATAACTTATAGAAATACTGAAGCCCTCGCTTCCAATGCATCTTCAATAGCCAACGATTTTGTATGGAATCATGATGTAGATGCTATTATTGGTCCTCTTTTTTCTGAAGTTGCCACTGAACTTTCAAAGTATGCGGAATTATATGAGACTCCGCTTCTCACTCCTCTGGCAAATTCAGATAACTTGAACTTAGATCATAACTACACGTATCAGCTGAATCCAACCTTTGCCATTCAAGGTAAGAAAATGGCTCAACATGCCATTAATACTTTAGGGTTTGACACCCTGGCTGTAATAGCGGAACGAGGTTCTTTAGGAGAACCTTCAGCAATTGCTTTCTTGGATGAGGCCCGTAAATTAGGCGGAGAGGTTGTTCGATATTATGTGGAAGACCTTGCTTCCGATGGCTACGATATAAGTGAATATGCGAAATATTTCAATCCTGAAGTAGATACCGTATTTAATTATAATATCGATGCAGTATATGCCCCTTTTACAGGAAATATAGCACAGACATTGATGAGTTCTCTACTTACTAACCTTGAAGCCATGCAAAGTGAAATGACGATACTGGGATCGGAAGAATGGGAAGCTACAGATCTTGATTCCAGATGGTCATCACAAGCTGAGATTTATTATACTAAAACATTTGAAGTGAATGCAGACAGTACAATCAGCCAGGAATTTACCAGTTCTTTTCGTCTTAGATTCGATACCGAACCAAATAGGTTTGCTTATATAGGATACGACGCTGCTAACGTAGTGTTAGAGACTCTAAAAAGGGTAAAAAACCCTGCTTATTTTAGAGAAGGGTTGAAAAGATTCAATAATTATCGAGGCCTAATAACCGTGGTTAGCTTCAGAAATACACAAATTAACCAAGAGGTTAAAGTGAAAAAAGTGACTGCGCAAGATTGATCTGTTGATCAACTTGCTTCGCTGTCTTCAGCCTCTTCTTCTTCAAGCTGCCTCTTGATTCGGTATTGCTCTCGAAGCCATATGCGCCATTTTTCGCTTTCTGCCCGATGTTCTTCAAAGGTTCTGGTAAAAACATGGCCACCCTCAGGGTTGGCAACCATATATAAATAATTATGGTCTTCAGGATATAAGGTAGCTCTGATAGTTGATAAACTAGGATTTGTGATCGGCCCGGGTGGTAAACCCCTGTTTTGGTATGTATTAAAAGGGTGGTCAATTTGATAATCCTCAAAAAGTAATCTTCTTCGTTCTCCTAATGCATAGTTAACTGTTGGGTCTGCCTGAAGCCGCATGCCTCTCTCTATTCTATTCCAATATAATCCGCTGATACGGGCTTTTTCTTCCGGTATCTTTGCTTCCCATTCCACTATAGAAGCCATCGTCAGGATCTCATCGATGGAGTATCCCATTTCTTCCGCTTTATTCATTTCTTCTTCGGAAATAGACGCACTAAATTCTCTTAATACTCTATTCACAAAGTTTTTTGGTGTTGTTGTCCAATACATCAGATATGTTTCAGGCAACATTCTTCCAAATAATTGCTCCATTGTTAAGTCTTTCTCAGCAAGAAATGTGCTATCTGTAATAATCCGGAGCAATTCTTGTTCATTGAAATAGAATTTATTAGAAACAGATTCTGAAAAAAGTTCAGGTGTACTACCTGGCAAAATGACTACATTTGAAGGATCCTGAATTCCTTTGGTCATTCTTGAAAGAAAATCATTGTATGAGTATGCTCCTTCAAATATATATCTGCCACGTTGAAATCTTTTCCACCCTAAAATATTAGCTGCCCATTCCAGTTCTGTTTCATCAGCTTCAATATCTTCCAGAGTTAGTATTGAAAATAGATCATTCAAATCCCCAAGTTCATGAAAAAACACCTCTGTTTCTTCTTCAAAATAAAGAGCTGAACCGGAAGTAAGACGAATGAGGCGAGAGCTTAACACAGCAGATAGGATCAATACAAATACCAGCAGTGTTGCTATTAACTCAGTTTTTTTGAGGGCTATTAAGTTCAGCAAATTCATACTTAAAGATACTAATACCTGACTAAAAGGGAACAGTCCAATTTTAGATCGTAGAAGAACAAATTATAAGCTGATGAAACATAAATATTATAGTATCGTATTTGTCTCAAGAAGAGCAAAAGAGCTTTTGGATGCTGCATAAGCACCAAATGCCCTAAAGAAAAAACCCGGACTTTGATCGGTCCGGGTTTCTTTTTATTAAGTGATCGTATTAAATCTAAAATGTTGGATTAAATCGAATCCAAAAAGAAGACTGACCTTCAGCTCCGGCAATTGGCTTGGCAACTTCAAACCTTATCATGCCTAAACCAAGACCTATGCCGATATTATGAGATAAGTCAGATACCGACAGATCAAAATTTTCTATAGGATTTGAGGCGCTATAATTTTTAGAATTTATAGTCGAAGTCCCTGAATCAAGAAAAAGAGAAATAGAAGTTGAACTCAGATCAGGCCACCTTCTTTCATGAGAAGAAGACTTCCCAAATTCAATCTCAAAATTACTCAGCAACATTTGATTACCGGTAAGTGACTTATATCCCAGTGCTCTCATACTGCCAATTCCACCTAACTTAAAGTTCTTAAAGTCAGGAGCCACTCCGGTTATACTTCCGGCCATAACCCTCCATTTAAAAAGTGTACTGCTATCTAATCTAAGAAAAGATTTAGTTTCAACCTGATAGCTGTTGTAAGTAAAATCGTTATTAAAGCCGCTAATGCCTGCCAGTTCCGCTTTTACAGAAACAGTGGCAGATACCGGAGAAAAGTCAGCAATACCCTTCCGATTTAGAGTCAACCCTAAATTCACACTCTGTTGACTAATCTGATCAAATTGCGAATCAATTGCCGGATTTGGTCTGAAAGACGAATAGCTTGAAAATAAAGCAAAGTCAGAATTTGCTTCAAGTGAACTAAATTTATCGTAATTGTATGCGACTCCAAGTTCAAAAAATCTAATCGGTTTTAATAAAGTATAAAACCCATATCCATCGGCTTTGTAATAATCATGAAAATCAAAACCTGCAGTAATTGAGGATACGCTATTTTCAAAAATACCCGATCTCCAATAATCTTCAGTAGATGTAGAATTGTAAAATTCACCACCAATTAACATCCATTTACGGTAATCACCAATACTCTTCTCAGCACCAATTGAATATTGGATCTCATTCAAAGCTGTTGAGTACCCGATCAATCCATGTAGATCTACATTTTCAATCCCCAAAAAATTAGAATTATTCCAATCCATTTTTTCTTCCTGATAACCTATAAATAATCCATCGACTCTGTTATGCCGGATCATTTCAGTTACCGGGAATGCTGAATACACCGGATTTTTCACGCCAAAACTACTTTCGGAATAGAACCCCTCATCTAACCCTTCATATAGATCAATTGAATTATGAAATGTAACATCGAGGTTTTGTGCAGATACGCTAAGCGATAGGCTTAGTACCATAAGAAGTGTTGTACATAATGCTCTCATAGTGTTTTATTTGATTGATGTTATCTCTTAAACCCACTATTAAAATCTAATTTAAAAAACTTAAAAAAGGAAATAGGATTTTAAGTACGGTATACTTCAATCAAAAATGATATATGATCTTGCAATTCCTTACCGATCAATCGAGCACCTTTCCGGATATCTTCACGGGGAACATTAGCTGCAAATTTTGAATCCTTAAGTTTTTTCGTGACCGATTTCACCTTCATGTCTTCGAACTTATTAGGCCTCATCAAAGATACAGCATTCATAAATCCGGACAACTCATCACAAGCAAACAAGTATCTTTCAATTTCAGACTCCGGCTCCTTCCCTGTTCGTTCAGGGGCATGTGCTTTGATCGCTTCTATGATTTTAATAGAAAATCCTTTCTCAGGTAAAATCTCGTTTACAGCTTTATTGGGGTGTTCATCAGGGTATTTTTCCCAATCAAGATCATGTAGTAGCCCTGCTGTCCACCACTCCTCGATCTCAGCCTCTCCTTTCTCTAAATGACGGGCGTAGGCCTCCATGGCTTGAGCTACCATCATTGAGTGGTTGAGAAGGCTTTCACTTTCGATATAAGTTTTTAACAGATTTATGGATTGTTCCCTGGTCATATTCATCAAATAAATGAATGTACTTCTTTAGCTACCTCACGATTGTATTGAAAGGCCAGGTCTTTATAGTTTACCAGATCAACAATGGTTCCAATCAGGCAAAGCCCACCGGTGAATATGTAAAGAATTCCCATCCCGATCTGATTAAGCATTAACCGGTGGATACCTGCAATTAGGAAAAACCCAAGGATACAAGTGATCATTATAGTTTGCGGGTCTTTACGTCTGGAGCGGTATACAGAAGCGAATTTCGAAGCTTGTTCATCAGACAGGCTTGAAATTAATTTACCTACATATAATGCTTCGTCGCCGTCAATTTCCGGTAGATGGTCAATTACATTCGCCATGATTTTTAATTCCTAAAGTTAGTTTTGATTGTTTATAAAGCCTGTGCCACAAGTAAGTGATTCTTGAGCTAAGTATTAAAATTGCGATAGGCCCTGCAAAATGTGCATTCATAGCAGAGTCAATTTCTCCTTTAAAAGTATATGATATCGAATGCCCTAATCCTTCACCGGGACAAAAATCTATTCCGGCAAGATCAAATAAACAAAATGAAGTGCCTGCATATTCAGGATCCATAAAAGCCAAAACCAATAATCCAGCTGAGAATACCAGCCACTCCAAATGTTGATGAATGAACTTCATGATTTAGTTACGAGACTTAACTTGTTAAAGTTACTTTCCAAATGGAAGTAATTTTCTTGGGAACACATGTGAAACGGTAAAAAATAATCGGTTCGATCTGTATACACCACTCGTTGAGATCTCTGAACCAATCCTTATACTCCAGAAATTATCAAAAGTATGTTCAATTTCTAAACGGCCTGTTAAATAATAACCATCCCTTCTCTCATGCTTACCCATTATTTCTCCAATAAAACGGGTTCTATAATCGAAGGAATCAGGATTTCTGTATTGAACATCTACTCCAAGACCCTGTGAAAAATATTGGTCCGGAGTGTAATAAGGAATTCCAGAAGTAAAATTCTCGGTCGCATCGTTATATGATAATTCAGCGATAGGCCTTATCCTCCATTTTGATTCCATCAACTCAAGATAAGTTCTGAGCTGACCGCCATATCTTAACACCTCATTGGTATAATATTTCCCATTAGCGGAGACAACCGTTGAAATATTTCCATGAAACCAAAAATCCTGTCGGTAGACCTGCAGCTGAGCCTGATAATAATCGTTATCAAGTGCTGTTGAAGTAAGCTCAGAACCGCCGTTAAGCTATATTGACGTATATGTTGAATCATAAAAAATCCCCAGGGAAATCAAACCCTCAGGTATCACATCATCTTCACCAAAAAGGACGGCCGATCCTACTTTAAACTCTAAAAGCTGATTATCAGACCTATTTGTAAATTCATAGCCAAGTCCCTGATATTGCAATGCTGTTTGAGCCTGTAACTCATCATCTGAAAATATCAGGTATTCCGTTTTAATGGAATGATATTTATCTGTACGATCTCCAATCTGAGCCGAAAGCCCTCCTCTCGCGAAAGTATCATTAAAATTATCATCGCGATACTCACCATTTAATGAAATGATTATTCCCTCATTTTTACGATAATCATATTGCAGATCTTCTTCCTGATCGGCATCAAAGAAAGCAGGACCTTCAATAATTAGCAGGATATGCATGAATTTGGCTCTTTAAGAATGGGCTTTTTTGTAAAGACGGTATAAAATTGATCCAGACTGTTTTATCAATCTGGATATAAGTTCAAACTCTTCCGTAGAATACAATACCGATCGTTTTAAGACCAAAACCCCAAACATATTTGCACTTGCCGGAACATTCATGTTGTTCATAAGCAACTCTCGTTAACTTAATGCAAACAATGGGACAGCGATTTCTGCCGCAAGCTCATGTTCTTTTGAATACTTATGAAAAAAGCCCAGCTCTTCATTGAATATGTGGTTACTTAAATATGGTTCCTTGGATTCCTTTAAATGTTTAAAAGAACGTTCTGACATCAGATCATTTATTTGACCCGGACTTTCAACATTATTTGATTTTTCAAAAAGAAGTTCTGTGGAGCCGCTTGTAACCATCCAAAAACCGGCATACTTACTTTCCACAATTTCATTCAGACTTTCACAAAAAACCTTAACAGTCTCTTCAAAAGTTCCGGAAATAGCCGTTTCCATCAACTTCATGACCAACCGATCTTTATTCCTGGATTGATCTTCGTTGACACCTTCTACCCGAACATCGGTTACGATCTTCATTCGGATGATCTCCAGTACTTTCTCTTTATCATTGTTCAGAAGTTCTTTTTTGATAAAGTCAGCTGCACCAAGGTCAAATGCTTTCTTTTCCTTCTCAACGGTAGGCAAGTTGGTCATTATTAATACTGGAATCCTTTTCTTTTTCTCATCCAGACGTATGGATTCCAGAAATTCCAAGCCGGATATTCCGGGCATATGAATGTCAGATAAGATTCACATTTTTTTCGGATAATATATCGATGGCTTCTTGCACATTGCTTGCATTCAAAACAGAGAATTCATTCTTCAATAAATTCTTTATCATATAATGAATAGGCTCATCATCATCTATCACTAAGACCTTATAATTCATATTCTTCATTAAATTTATGAGTCTTTATTTTGGGGTATTTTGATGAAAAATTTGGTTCCTTTATCTAGTTCTGATTCCACCCAAATTTCACCTCCGTGCAGCTCAACATAAAGCTGAACAATATCTAAACCAAGCCCGGTTCCGACTTCGCCGCTAGTCCCTTTTCGCGATGTTTTCATAGTATCTTTATACAGATCTGACTGCATTTTTTTTAGGGATACCGATACCGGTGTCTTTTACCTCAAACAACAAATGATCATCATTTAAAGATGCCTTTACTCTGATCTTTCCTTTTGAGGGAGTAAATTTAAGTGCATTTGCTACCAGATTATTTACCGCGATTTCAACTTTATTTTCATCAATAACAGCTTGTAGCTTATTGGGCTGAACTTTATAGGATAGTGAAATTTCCTTAACAACAGATTTCGCTTTATTCATGGAAATAACACGCTCCAGAAGTTCAGAGACCTGAACAGTGGAATAATCAAGTGTTTCAGGTTCAGTCTTTTTACTCTCACGATCTAAAACTTCCCTTACCATATTCAATAAATTACTTCCGCTTTCTTCAACTACGGAAAGCATCTGTATCTACTCTTCTGCACTGATCTTGTCACTTTCACGCATGAGCTTTACCAAACCTATGATACCGGTTAGCGGATTTTTAATATCATGGCTCACCATTCTGACTAAATCATCCTTTTTTTGATTCAGCCTGCTTAACTCGATTTCACGCTGTCTCAGCACTTTTATACGTTCATTTAACTGCTTTTGAAGAAACCTGATCTTTAGGTGCGTATTAATCCGGGCAAGGGTTTCCTCTTTTTGAAAAGGCTTGGTGATATAATCAACTCCACCGGATTTAAATCCTTCAACCTTATCATCGGTATCCGTAAGAGAGCTTAAAAAAATTATGAGAAAATCTTGAATAAGTTTATCTGACTTGATCTCTTTGATAACCTCATATCCATTCATATCAGGCATCATGATATCTAATAATATCAAATCAGGCTCATGCTCTTTGGCTATTTGAACAGCTTCTTTCCCATTCGATGCCTCTAAAAAGTTGTATCCATTTTTACTTAAAACATGAGACAATAATCGAAGGTTAGCAGGCGTGTCATCAACAATTAGGATTAAACTGTCAGCTGGATTCACGATATCTTTTAGTTAGTGGACCGTTAAATTTTTGGCCTAAATTACTTAGAATTAATCTTCTAAGATAATGTTATTTAGATGAATACTCAGCTAAATTAAATTAAAAAAGACATTCTGAACAACAGAATGTCTTTAAAATATCATCGCTCTCTAACTGACAAAATAAATTGAAAAAAGATTAGAAGTTAAAGTCGTCCATCATTTCAACCGGTTCTTTAGGCATGGCTAATGATAACCCGAAATAAACCAATAGACTTGCTCCCCATCCCATAAAAAAAGCCGCTACAAATATAAACCGTACTACAGTTGCACTGATTCCAAAATATTTCGCGAGTCCACCGCAAACACCGGCCCATTTCTTGTCCGAGCGTGACTTCATAAGTCTTTTGGAGTGACGGTATCCATACTCATCGAAATCTAAAGCTGAGGACTGACTTGAAGACCTGCTCCCTTTAGAATCAAGCGCGTTATTGAGCTTTGAGCCTGATGAATAACGAGTGTCTTCAGATCCGGGAATATCAGTGTAAGAGTTAGACTGAGATTTAGCAGCCTTTTTTCTTGCTTTCTTGATCTTTCGGGCTCGTTTTCTGTCGCCTACTAAAAAACCAAACCCAACCAAAGTGATCAATCCTCCTCCAATTAAAGGTAAGGCAGATGAGCCGACCAATCCCTCAGATAATCCGGATAAAAAGCTGCCAACTGGTAATCCTACTGATTGTATTAAAAAAGTAAATGCCAGAAATATCATAACCATACCTGAGATGGTTGCGATATTCCAAATACTTTTACCAGTATCTTTCTCTTCTTCCTTAAGAAACTCTTGCATGGTTGAGTTTAATTCAAACTCATCAAACTCAAGTGTTGCGGTTCCGGTTCTTGATGCTGATCGTGTTTTTGTTTTGTCTGCCATAATTTTCCTCCGTTATGCCCTACGATTGCGATGATGTAATGTTACGGCAAAATCACTTCTTCTTCCGTAATAATAGCATCTAATTTAATATCGAACTCCTCTACCGGGATTTCATCAAATATAAAGTCCAGGTAGGTCAAGCCAATTTTTGAAGCTGTAGTTTGTTTAAGAAACCGGTCATAAAATCCTTTACCGTAGCCTAACCTGTTACAATTTCTATCTCCAGCCGCCATCGGAATAACGATTAAATCTAACTCGGAAATATCGATCAGTCTTTTGGTCTCAGGTTCTCTAACACCCCAATCATTTGATTCAAGCTCATCCAATGAGTAAATCTGACTGTGTAATAATGAGCCCTCCGAGGAATTTATAACAGGAACAATTACCTGCTTTCCATCAGCTAATATCTGTCTGATCAATGGATCGGTCCAAACTTCCCGTCTATCATTCATTGATACATATGTATGAATAGTATCAGATACTTTATAGCTATCCGAATTCAGAATCTTCTCGATTATTTTCTCGGATTTAGAACGCCAGTCTTCTTTGGAGAACTCTTTCCTCTTTTTTAATACTGTATCTCTCAGGTCTTGTTTTTGTTGGCGGATCGAACTCATAATTCTATCAAATGATGCTTCGTCAGGTCTAAGCCCTCTTCTTCAATATTATGAATCAATTTATCCCATATATCGAGTCCGTATTTATTCATGAAATAGATAGGAGAAACTGAGCGCTCCTGAAGGCCGCCACCAGGGAATAAATTCACTTTGATCTTCTCAATTCGATTTATTTGTGTTTCCTCTTGTTGTTTTATGGATCGGTATACCCGCCCTTTTAATCTATCCAATTCATTTGTAAAACCAGCAACGGTCTTCCCTACGGTCCCATCAAGTGTGGGGTCGATCTCATTGATTATTTTTAAGGGCTCTTTGGCGGCTCCTTCCATCAGCTCCTTCCAACTGGAAAATACTTCTTCGATATCAACAGTATCGGTCTTTTCAACAAACTCTGATTCAAGATCCTCTATTCTTTTTTCATATTCAGATACTTCAAAAGGTAACTTTTCGATAATACGCGATATGCCGGATTCAATAATAGTTGCTGTAAAGCGAGGGATGATCGGAGGCATTTGGAGATCGAATTCACCGTAAAAAGAGCGCATTTGCCCATAGTAAGCTATCTCTCCAGGACCTGCTATATATCCAAGTGTAGGGAGCAGTTTGTCCTGAATAATTGGCCGTAAAAAAACATTCGGAGAAAATCTCTCAGGGTGAGTGCTGATCTCATTCAACAATTCATCATTTGTCCACTTTGTATCTCCGGCAATCCAACCCTCTTTATTTCTATTAATTTTCACTCTCTCTGCAGAGTCGGAAAGATAGAATAAATTGGAATCGCCATTTGTAACCTGCCGATGAAAGTCCTGCTCTAATTCCACACTTTTTTCTTCAATAGCATTACGAATACTATCTGACTCAGAAATTGATGTTTGAAGAGTTTCTGAGACTAATTTTTTTATGCCCGGGAAATTACTGCCCACTATTAAAACTCCCTGTCCGGCAAACCATTCATTCATCAATCCGGAGAAAGCCTGAACATGGGTATTCCCTTCTTTGTACTGAGCATCAAGCATTTCCCAGAGAGATTCAGAAAAATCAGTCTCAAATAACTCTTCTTTAATTTTTTCTTTAAAGCTATTTATCTGCTCTGTTACCTTTTCATCTGAAACGGGGATTCCCGATCTCTCCTGCTCAAGCTTTATCTTACTGAAATCAGTTCTCCCTGTAATCCCTGTCCATGCGATCTCATCAAAATCATGATCTTCATCTGCAAGCCAAAATACCGGTACTACCGGGCGCTGTAATTGCTCTTCATACTTACGTGCGAGAAGAATAGCTGTTATCGTTTTGTAGATAGTAAAAACAGGCCCTCCATAAACTCCCAGCTGTTGCCCGGTAACTACAGTAAGTGCATTATCCCTGGCATACTTTTCCAGAGGTACTTTCTGCAGTTCTTCAATTCCTAATTTTTTATGGTATTGGGAAAGAGCTGAGATAAATTGCTCTTTATTCACAGTTGATGGATTCAGAGAGTTTGCTCTCCGCTTGAACTCTTGATCATTCAATGGATCAAACTCATAAAAAGAGCTAAGCTTTTCAAAATTTGTAAGGTAGGTCTTAAAAAGTGTCGAATATGAAAGTTCGCTAAACGAACAGCCGGAAATGTTCAAAATTTATCCCTTCAGTTTTGAAATGCGGTCTCTGATCTTAGCCGCCTTCTCATAATTTTCAGTTTTAATGGCAGTTTTTAATTCTGCTTCAAGTTTTTCGAGTTGCGATAACTCTTTTTGTCCCGGACTAGTTTCTTCACCTTTTAATGCTTCTTCTAAAGTTTGATGTTCAGGTTCTGTAGTAATTCCTGCTTCATCCAATACTTCTTGATTCACATAAATTGGAGCATTAAAACGTACAGCCAAAGCAATAGCGTCACTTGGCCGGGCATCAATTTCTATAAGCTGGTTATCCCGTTCGTAAATAATTTGAGCATAGAATGTACCTTCAGACAGATCATTAATAAAAACTTGCTTGATCTCAGTATTAAAACTAAGAACAAAATTTTTAAACAGATCATGAGTCATTGGCCTTGGAGGCTTTATATTCTCTAATTCCAAAGCAATTGCTTGCGCTTCAAATGAACCAATGATTATTGGTAGCCTTTGATTACCCTCCGCCTCGCTTAAAATAAGTGCGTATGCTCCGCCGCTGCTCGGGCTTGTTGAGAGCCCTAAAATCTCCATTAATACTTTACTCAAATCAACACCTTCTATCAGCTTTTAGTAGTTTATTGTAAAAGGTAACGAATTTTGGTTAAGTCTTAAACCAAGGTATTTAATAAACCAACTTTATGCATTTAGAAAAAGAATATTGAATTTTCTTTGATTTTAGTTCTATAAAAATTCAAATAAAGGCTATATTCTCGCCCAATTTCGTTGACATTGCAAAACATTGAGGCTAACTTTTCAGCCTATTAACCGAGAACATTTCAGAATATGCTCGAAAATTATTTTCCGATTTTAATTCTTGCTGTTGTAGCCGTCGTTTTGGCTTTAGTATTATTGACACTATCCAAAATTCTAGGCCCCTTTCGCCCCAACAAAACTAAACTCAATCCATATGAAAGTGGTATGGATCCGGTGGGTGAAGCCAGAGATCGATATTCCATAAGTTTTTACTTAGTGGCTATGGAGTTCATAGTATTCGACCTTGAGGTTGTTTTCATCTATCCATGGGCTGTAAGATATCTGGACCTTGGCTTTGGAACGTTCATTGCCATGATGGTTTTTATAGTAGTTTTATTTGTTGGACTTCTGTACACACTCAAAAAAGGAACACTAGACTGGGACTTAAATCATTTTAAAGCTTAAGAGATACCATGGGAATTGAATCAGCACTTGGTGAAGGATTTTTTACAACTAAAATCGATGCACTTACAAATTGGGCTAGAGCTAACGCTGCCTGGCCAATGCCAATGGGATTAGCCTGTTGTGCTATTGAGATGATGGCCTTTGCCGGTCCACGTTATGATGCCTCTCGTTTCGGATCAGAGGTTATGAGGTTTTCCCCTCGACAAAGTGATGTTATGATCGTGGCGGGATGGTCTACATATAAGATGTCGCACGCTATCCGAAGAATATGGGATCAAATGCCTGATCCAAAATGGTGTATAGCTATGGGAGCTTGTGCCTCAACCGGCGGAATGCATCGTTGCTATGGAGTAGTACAAGGTGTTGATAATTACTTACCGGTAGATGCATATGTTTCCGGGTGCCCTCCCCGACCTGATGCACTGCTTCATGCTTTAATGAAAATTCAGGATAAAATTAAAACCGAGCATTCCGTTTTATTGGATACCTAAGAATATGAGTTTAGAATTAAATGATACAATTCAAGGTGTGGTAGATAGTTTGTCATCTGATTTTTCAGAGGACCTGATAGAAGTCTATCAATCTTGTGGCCATACATACATCCGTGTAGAAGCAGAAAACATTATTGAAATCTGTAGTCATCTTAAAACCAAACATCACTTTATTTATCTCACTGATATCATCGGTACAGATCGTTACACATCTGATGAACGCTTTGAAGTGATCTACAACATGTTAAATCTAAGAACACAAGACCGATTGTTCATAAAGATGCGTGTTGAAGAGGAAGACCCAAAGGTGAATACAGTTACATCTGTTTGGAAGTCGGCTAGTTGGTTAGAAAGAGAAGTGTATGATATGTACGGTGTTCGTTTTGAAGGGCATCCTGATCTTCGAAGAATATATATGCCGGAAGATTTTGAATACTTCCCGCTTAGAAAAGAATTTCCGCTGTTGGGTATCCCCGGTTCCATTGAACTGCCTAACACAACCCCAGATACGGAGTAAGGAATTATGAATGAGATAAACAGTAAGGTAAAGCCGAAGTTTTTTGAAAAGCATCAGCGTGGCATCTATAAAAGCCTCGAAGATAAGCATACTACTATCGAAGAGATCGATACAGAGGATCCACTGAATGCAAAAATGATCCTTAACATGGGGCCTCAGCACCCTGCCACTCACGGTGTGCTTCGTTTGATCCTTCAGTTGCGCGGCGAGCTTATCGAGAAAACCAAGATAGATATCGGATATCTTCACCGTGGAGTTGAGAAAATTGCAGAGAACAAAACCTATCAGGAATTCATGCCTTATACCGATCGCATGGATTATCTATCTCCTTACAGTAACAACGTAGCCCTTTGTATGGCCGTTGAGAAACTCGCTGAAGTTGAAGTTCCTGAACGAGCTCAATATATCCGAATGATATGCATGGAACTGGCTCGCATTTCTTCACACCTTTTATGGCTTGGAACGATGGTCATGGATGCTGGTGCAATCTCTTTTTTCATATGGACCTTCCGCGAGCGTGAAAAGATTTATGATATTTTTGATGAAGTGGCCGGGCATCGATTCACAGTATCACATTCCAGAATTGGCGGTGTTGCTAATGATTTTACGGATGACGCCGTAGCTCGTATCAAAGAATTCGTAGAAACCTTTCCTAACGAACTTAAAGACTGGCACGGGCTTTTAGACCGAAATCGAATTTTTATTGACCGAAATAAGGACGTAGGCATCGTAAGAACGGAAGATGCCCTTGATATTGGAGCTACAGGCCCGGTATTGAGAGCTGCAGGATATGGAGTCGATCAACGTATTATCACTCCTTATTTAAAATATGATGAAGTGGACTTTGAAGTTCCTACACGGCTTGAAGGTGACAACCTTGCCCGTTATTTCGTACGAATGGAAGAAATGGCCGAAAGTATTCGAATTATTGAGCAATGTTTTGATAAAATGCCAAAAGGGCCTATCAGAGCTAACAACGCAAAACATGCCTATCCCTCAAAAGACGAAGTGTATTATTCTATGGAAGGGATGATCCATGATTTTATGATGACCGACACCGGTATTTGTCCTCCGGCCGGCAAAGAAGTTTATCATGCCGTAGAATCTCCAAAAGGAGAACTAGGTTATTTCATTCAAAGTGATGGAACCGGCCACCCATGGAGATTGAAAGTAAATGCTCCCTCCTTCAGAAACCTTCAGGTGTTGGAAAATATCCTGGACGGAGAAATGGTAGCTGATACGGTAGTTATAATTGGTGGAATTGACCCAGTAATGGGAGAAGCAGATAAATAAGATGGAAGAAACTTACGAATTCACAAAAGAAGATTTAAAAGAAATAGAAGCCATAAAGGCTAAATTTCCGGAAGTAATGCCTGCTACCCTGCCTACTCTTTGGGTTGCTCAAAGAAGATTCGGGCACGTTGAACCTCCGGTGCAACGCTTGGTTGCTGAAACCCTAGGCTTACCGGAATCACATGTACATGGTGTAGCTACATTTTATACTCAATACTATAAAGAACGTAAAGGCAAATATGTTCTGGATGTATGTACTACTACCAGCTGTCAACTATGTGGCGGATACAAGATGCTTCATTATCTCGAAGATAAGCTTGGGATCAAAGCAGGTGAAACTACCGAAGACGGAATGTTTAGTATTCAATCCGTTGAGTGCCTTGGAGCCTGTGGTTACGCCCCAATGATGCAGATCACGAATGATATTTATGTAAACAATCTCACCGAAGAGAAACTTGATAAGGTTATTGACAGCCTTAAAGATGGTGAAATGCCCGAATTTGAATCCGTAGGAATGCCTCTCCTCGAAAATATTAATAACAAGTAATTATGGCTTCTGATTGGAAATCCTTTGAACCGATTCTTATCCCTGATATTCCAAATCTGGATAAGATCGATGTGTATATAGAAAATGGTGGTTATAAAGCGCTTGAAAAGGTTGTCAAAGGAGACGACTGGACTCCTGAAAGCGTAGTCAATGAGGTTAAAGAAGCCAATATCCGCGGACGTGGCGGAGCGGGTTTCAATGCCGGACTAAAATGGTCGTTCATGCCTCCTGCTGATGGAGGCCCACGTTACCTTGCTTGTAATGGTGATGAGTCTGAACCCGGAACCTTCAAAGACCGTAAGATCTTTGAATACAACCCTCACATTTTTATTGAAGGAGCTTTGATCGCTGCATATGCGATGAAAGTAACCACTATTTATGTTTATATCCGTGGAGAATATTATTCATGGATCAAGATGATGGAGAAAGCATTACAAGATGCTCGTGATAAAGGCTTTATTGGAAAGAATTTATTCGGAACCGATTTCAGCGTAGAATTTGAAGTAACAGGAGGAGCCGGAGCCTATATCTGTGGTGAGGAAACCTCGATGTTGGAGTCACTGGAAGGAAAACGAGGTTATCCTCGGGTTAAGCCTCCCTTCCCTGCTCAAAAAGGACTTTGGGGACGTCCAACTACCATCAATAATATTGAAACACTGGCTAATGTGCCTTCGGTAATTAATAATGGCGCAGCCTGGTTTAAGAATATTGGAGCTGAGACTCACCCCGGACCGGTACTTTACGGAATATCAGGACATGTAAATCGGCCCGGAGTATATGAATTACCTTCCGGTGTGCCGGTGATGGAACTCATTAATGACGTTGCCCAGGGAATTCGAGGCGGAAAGAAATTGAAGGGATTGATTCCAGGTGGTTCTTCTACCCCGATCCTGCGAGCAGACCAACTCGAAGGCGTTTCAATGGATGCCGATTCTCTACGTGAAGCAGGATCTATGATGGGAACCGCAGGAATGATCGTAATGGATGAAGACACTGATATGGTAGATGCACTGTGGAGAATTTCACACTTCTACCATCATGAATCGTGTGGACAATGTACTCCATGTCGGGAAGGAACCGGTTGGTTAGAAAAAATACTACTGAAGATTAAGAACGGTGAAGGTGAGATAAGAGATCTTGATCTGTTGCTTGACCTCACCACCCAAATGGAGGGTCGAACTATCTGTGCTCTGGCAGACGCCGCAGCTTGGCCGGTTCGACATACTATTAATCGTTTCAGAGATGAATTTGAAGCACGCTGTAAGAAAAGCGTGCATGCTGTAGCCTAAAAGAAAATGATTGTTTTTGGTTGACTCATCAATCAAAAATTATAAATCAACAATCCAATATGTCAGAAATATTTATAGACGGACAACGATACGAATTTGAAGAAGGCGACGAACGTGGCGTTCTTCAGTTCATTTTAGATCAAGGCAAGGAAGTCCCTTTCTTTTGCTATCATCCTGAAATGAGCGCTCCTGCAAACTGTCGCCAATGCTTTGTAAAGGCGGGAACTCCTGTTAAGGACCGTGAAACCGGAGAGTTTGAGCTGGACGAGAACGGTGATCGCAAGATCAGATGGTTCCCAAAAATGCAAACTTCATGTTCATTGGGTATGCAGGATGGAATGGTTGTAAAAACCCAGGAATCGGATGACGAAGTTGCCAGAGCTCAGAAAGATACCATGGAGCTCATTCTTATAAACCATCCGTTGGACTGCCCAATTTGTGATCAGGCCGGTGAATGCCCTCTTCAAATACAGACGTATAAATACGGTCCTGAAGGCAGCCGTTTTGAAGTTAAAAAACAGCATAAGCCTAAAAGAATTCAGTTAGGCCCTAGAGTGACTCTGGATGCTGAAAGGTGTATCAATTGCACAAGATGTGTTCGGTTTACCGAAGAAATTAGTGGAACCGATCAACTAACCATTGTACAACGCGGTGATAAGAATTACCCGATGGCTGCACCGGGAAGAGAATTCGATGACCCTTATTCACTGAACACCGTAGATATTTGTCCGGTCGGTGCCCTTACCTCTACTGACTTTAGATTTAAGGCTCGTGTTTGGGAAATGAATCAAACCCCAAGCATCGATATCACCAATGGTAAAGGAACGAATATTGATCTCTGGACTCGAGATAATCTGATCATGCGTATTACTCCAAGATATAACGGAGAGGTGAATAACCACTGGATGTCAGACGTCGGAAGAGAAGCTTACAGAAGATTTAACGAAAACCGTATCTCGCGCCCTGCTATCAAGTTAGATGGTGATAACCAATCCAAAACATCCTGGAATAATGCTATCGAAACTTTTGCTGAGTCCTTGGAGTCTCACAAACCGGAAGAAGTATTGGTGGTTGGTAGTGCACATGCTTCCGTTGAAGAAAATTACGCATTAATGAAGGTATTCAACCTTTGGGGTGTTAATAATTTCAAGTTCACTCCCCATATTGAAGAAGGTGCCGGAGATGATTTCTTATTGACTGATGATCAGGCTCCTAATACTTCAGGTGTCAAATTATTGGGATATGAAGAGAGTTCAGATCTTGCCGCTGATGTTAAAAAAGCCAAGGTCGTTATCATGCTCTCTGATGAGCTTATTGATCGTGAAGTTCTGACAGCGGATGATCTTAAAGGCAAATACAGTATCCTTTTATCAACCAATGAGTGTGAAACATCCAAAGCGGCTGACTTGGTCATTCCTGTAACTTGCATTGCAGAACACGCTGCTAGTTATGTGAATATAGATGGTCGAATTCAGCGCTCCTTCCCTGCTAAGGAAACCAAATACACAAACCGCAGCTTAGATTTCGAAATGAACCAAGGACGTTTAGATCGTTATGGTACCAATTTTGATAACTGGGTTACTGAGGATAATAAAGTCGACTGCGCTCCTTCCTGGGAGATCATGAATCAGCTTGCTGAGCGAATGGGCTTAAGTATAAGCTTCGGTCATCCAAGAGAAATAATGGATGAAATCGCATCTACAAACCCAGTTTTTGAAAATATCAGCTACGAACGTATGGACAATGAAATGGGCATCAACCTTAATCCTTCAAATAAGCAAGAGGCTACCGCATAAATGAGTACAGGTGGAATTGATATTTTCGGACTTCTATTTATCCCAACATGGGTAGCTGTTCTTGGGTTAGGTGTATTTGCCTATCTTAATTCAGCAGCTCTTTTGGTTTATGCTGAGCGGCGTATTGCTTCTTTTATTCAGAATCGTGTTGGTCCAAACCGTGTTGGTCCTTTTGGGCTTTTACAACCGGTTGCCGATGTGGTTAAACTACTCCTTAAAGAGGATGTTACCCCGGCTCAGGGTTTTAAGAGAATACATGCCATTGCCCCGATGATCCCGGTTATAACGGCAATCATGTCGGTAGCAGTTATCCCTTTTGGTGAAGGACTTTATGTTACTGATATAAACGGAGGTGTTTTATTTATCCTTGCAGTAGCTTCTTTGGGAGTTTACGGTGTTACCCTTGCAGGATGGGCCTCTAACAGTAAATATTCATTGTTGGGCGGGCTTCGAGCTGCTGCTCAAATGATAAGTTATGAGTTACCGATGGGAATGGCTGTTGCTTCCGTAGTTTTGGTAGCAGGGTCATTAAGTGTAGTTGAGATTGCAGCTTCTCAAGAACATTTATGGAATGTATTTATCAACCCGATCGGAGCTGTAATTTTTATTATCGCAGCATTTGCTGAAGCCAACCGGACTCCTTTTGACCTCGTTGAAGCCGAGCAGGAACTTGTAGGGGGATTTCATACTGAATATTCCGGAATGAAGTTTGGAATGTTCTTTTTGGCTGAATACATGCATGTTTTTATCGGAAGTATCCTGATAACTACCTTTTTCTTCGGAAGTTATCACCTCCCTTTTGCAGGATATTGGCTACCTGAATTAGATCCTTTAGTAAAAGGGATATTAGATGTCTCAGTTTTTATGGGTAAAGTAGTGTTCTGGTGCTTCGTATTCATTTGGGTACGATGGACCATCCCCCGCTTCAAGTATAATCAAGTTATGAAGTTAGGCTGGGGACGATTACTTCCTCTTAGCATTCTTAATTTTGCGCTTATCGCTTTTGGGATGTATGCCTACACTCACTGGTTTTAAACAAGATCAATTTAGTGATTTTAAAGCCGGGCTCATTTGAGTTCGGCTTTTTTATATAACCATATCGCATGAACAGACTAATCACTTCATGTGATAATAAATGAATGGCTTCTCTTCTATTATTAAGCAACCCAATTTTAAAATAAAGGAGCCAATCATGAGACCATTCAAATTATTACTGGTCCTTCTTAGTCTACTTTCTCTTTTCTCATGTACCATTTACGATAATGATGTTGAAGGTGAAGCTGATACCGTTTATAGCAGTACTATTAATGTTAGATCAAATGATTTCATAGCTGAAGACGATTTCATATCCGTGGCTGATTACGGTTGGGATAACTTAGATGAAGAAATGGTTGATTACGGTATGGTATTAGGTTATCTAAGGTTCGAAGGAACAACCGCCTGGCAAGCCCTGCCCTTTTCTGTTCCTTTCGAACATGACCTTGTTAACCTCAGGTATTCATTCGATATCAATAACTTCAGTCTGATAATTGAAGGCGAAGTAGGTGGAAATAATCAGGCAAATGAAGAACTGTTTGATCGGGATGTGCTTAGAGTAATAGCTATTCCTTCTTCAGTTATTGTAAAAGGCAAAGGCATTGACTATAGGAACTATAACCAAATTAGTGAGTTATATGGGATAGACGATTAATTTATTTTGCAACAAACAGAGATTAAATCTATCCTTTGTATATAACATCAAACAAATAAATAATTCCTATGAATTCTATGATCAAAACAACTGGGTTACTTATCATCACAACCTTATGTACTTTAACCCTTAATGCTCAATCTATTCCCGAAACTGGAAATGTAGGTATTCGAGCAAATATCACCGGGCAAACAAGTATCGAGGTCCCCTATATGCTTAATGAAAGCTTATCAATTGCTCCTTTCATTGGTTTAAATGCAACCCAGGACCAGACCACTAATTTTGTTTTAGGTGTACGTCCCCGTTACTATATAAATAGTGAAAACTCCTTCGCTACCTATGCGACCGGAACACTTGGGATTAGCAACACTTCTATAAATAATGCTAATACCTCTATTACTGACTTTAATATTGGTGTTGGGTATGGAGCTGAATACTTTTTTTCCGAGAACTTCAGTGTTAGTGGAGATGCAAATCTAAATTCAAGAGTTGGCGACAGTGCCAATAATCTCTCAACTGCTCTGCGAATCTCAGCCTCTTTTTATTTCTAAAAAAAACAATTCATTTTTGAACAACTAAAAAGTCGCATTTTGTTGCGGCTTTTTTTATTGTCTATCTCTAAATATTAATTTATTTTAATATTTGATTATAGTTTAAAGTGCTAAAAAATACATCGTTGGCTTCCTGTTTAATTAAAAAATAATTGGTTTTTTTAAGGTCCAATAATCACTACTAGTACAGCTTAAGAGGATTGTTCTCAAGAAGGATTTAAAATGATTGATCGTCAAAAAATTATAGAGATCTTTAAGGCATCTCCTACCCCTACTTCTATTGTTTCTGCTGATGATCCTGAATTTTCGTTCGTTCAAATGAATGATGCTTATTTGGAGATGACCGGCGGGAATTAAGAAGACCTTATCGGTCGCTCTATTTTTGAGGCATTTCCAGCCAACCCGGATGAAGCAAAGCCTACCGGGCCTGAACGGCTGCGCGCATCCTTCCAACGAGTATTGAATACGAAACAAACGGATTAAATGAATGACATCTGTTATGACATAACTCTCAAAGACGGAACCTACAAGGAGTATTATTGGAGAGTTGTAAATGTTCCGGTTTTTGATGATGAAGGTTCTGTTGAGTTCATTATAAATTCAGCAACTAATATTACTGAACAAAGGCTGAATGAACACAAGTACGAACTGATGCTCAACAATGCAGAGGATAGTTTTGTACTCATTGATCGGGAAAGGAAGATCTTGAACTTCAACGAAGCCTATGCCGAGAAAACCAGAGATATTTTTGGTAAAGATCCTGAAGTAGGTATATCTATTATGGAATTTGCTCTTCCGGAAAGAGTAGATAAGGTAAATGATATTTTAGAAAAGGTTTTTAATGGGGAAATAGTCAAAGCCGATCTTGAAATGACAAATACGGATGGTCGCAATCGGTATTTCTATACTACATATCGGCCTGCAATTCTTGAGAACGGGGCTATTTACGGTGCCCTTTTTTCAGTTTATGAAAAGACTAAAGAATTTGACACCAAAAAAGAATTAGAGATAAGTGAAGCACGATACCGGGCATTAGTAGAAAACGGGAATGATGTTCTATTCATTCTATCTCCTGAAGCTAAACCTACCTACATCTCCCCTTCCATAAAAAACGTATTAGGTTACTCTCAGGAAGAAGCGTACGAAATGGACCTAATGAAACTTGTGCATCCGGATGATATATCAATAGTAGCTTCTGAATTGGAAAAATGTATGGACAAACCAGGAGAACCTTTGGAAGTTACTCCTGCCAGAATGAAGCATAAAGATGGCCGTTATCGATGGTTCGAAGCTACCATAACTAACATGCTTCACGATCCTGCTATAAATGGTATTGTTGACAATTTCAGAGACATCACAGATCGCATTGAATACCAGGAAGCTATTGCCGAAGCTAAGGAAAAGTACCAATCTCTAATACAAACTATTGACGGGGTTGTTTGGGAAGCTGAACCTGACTCATTACAAACTTCCTACATGAGCCCCCAGTCTTTACCCATTTTAGGACATGATGCAGATGTTTGGGCTTCCACCGTTGGTTTTTGGGAAGATCACATCCATCCCGATGACCAAAAGAAAACCTGTGATAAATTCATAAAACTGACTCAAGCCGGAAAGAACCATGAACTTGAATATCGTTTTAAAAAAGAAAATGGAGAATATATATGGGTACGAGATGTAATTACGGTAATTACTGAAGATGGAATACCGGAAGTCATTCGCGGAGTTATAATTGATATCAATAAAGAAAAGGAACTCCAAATTGAACTGGATCAAGTCTATAAAATAGCATCCATTGGAAATTGGGAAGTGGACATGGTAAATGATCAATTATATTGGTCAGAAGTAGTAAAGAAAACTTTTGAAGTTGATCCTGATTTTAAACCTGAGTTAAATACTGCTATCGAGTTTTACACAAAGAATGAGAATCGGGATGCTGTAGAGAAAGTTGTAGAAAAGGCACTGGAAGTAGGTAAATCCTATGACATTGAATTGCAGATCACTACAGCTAAAGGAAATAGAAAATGGATACGAAATATTGGGAAGCCCGATTTTAGGGATGGAAAATGCGTCCGAATTTATGGGACAACTCAAGATATAACTGAGCGGAAAGAGGCAGAATTAGAGCTGAAAAGGTCTAATGAAGCATTGGTTGAAAGAATCAAAGAGCAACGTTGCCTATACGATATTACAAATCTAAATGAAGGAGACCTTACCATACCTAAGTTGCTTGAAAAGGCAGCTAATATTATTCCAAGAGCTATGTTGTTTGAAGAATTCGCACAAGCTCGTATTACATGGCATAACCAACATATGCGGACGTGAGATAATTTTTACAAACGACGCTTTTACAAAGTTCACCGGATATTCTGAAGAGGAAGTAACGGGTAAAACACTGCACTTTTAAATGGACCTGACACAGATGATAAGATCCGCAGTAAACTCCGCAAAGCCATGGATAATTATAAACCTCTGGAGGTGGAGTTCATAAATTATAAAAAGAACGGTGAAAAGTTTTGGATCAATACTTCCATGGTTCCGGTTCAAAACAGTAAAGGTGATTTTACACATTGGGTGGCTATTGGCAGAGACATAACTGATCGAAAACAAAATGAAAAAGCTATAAAAGCCTCTCTCTCTGAGAAAGAAACCTTACTTGCTGAAATTCATCATCGTGTGAAAAATAACCTTGCGGTCGTATCAGGGATGATGCAACTCCAGGCTTTTGAATCTGACAATGAAGTCTTACAAGAAAAACTGTATGATAGTGTAGTGCGTATCAAAACGATGGCAACCGTTCATGAGCTTCTATACCAGTCTAACAGCTTTTCAAAACTGGAGTTCTCTGATACATTAAAAAAACTGGTTGAAAATATCTCCGAAACGCTACAGCCTGACCATAAAATAGGCATTGATATTCACTGTGACCCCATCACTTTGAATATAAACCAGGCTATTCCTGCCTCTCTTATAGTTAATGAAGTAATTACAAATGCCTATAAACACGCTTTTAAGGATAAAAAAGCAGGTACTATTAGCTTTAATTTGAAAGAACTGAATACTGAAATCATTATTGAAGTAATGGACAATGGTGTAGGTATTCCTGAAGGGATGTTAGAACAGGGTGGCTCATTAGGAATTCATCTGATCAATGTGCTTTGTGATCAAATAAGCGGAACAGGTGAATACTAAAATACGGGTAATGGTACTACCTGCACCCTCCGTTTTGAGAAACAGGAAACAAAAAAAGGTATCGGAAACGCCGGATTCGATTAGGATCAGTCTTCCAGCAAAACCGGCAACTCTCCGACCTGAAGTAACTCAGATAGTTTCTGCCCAACATATGTGTTATCTCTCCAGCCCATGAATTCCAAAGCTCTTGGTCCATATGCCATTAAAGGAACGGGCGTACCAGTGTGGTAACTTGTAGTCCAATAAATTTCAAGTGAATCACCGTCTGCATACTGTTGCTGAAGGGTCATCCCTCCTGTTTCATGATCTGCTGTAAGTACAACCAAGGTCTCTCCGTCTTCCCGCGCAAAATCAAGTACGGCTTTAACAGCATTATCAAAATCTTCAACTTCACGCAGCAAGTATTCGGAGTCGTTTCCATGTCCTGCCCAATCTATTTGACTGCCTTCAAGCATCAAAAAGAACCCATCTTCATCTTTGCTCATTATATCCAAAGCTTTTTGGGCCATTGTGGCAGTCGAAGGTTCACCTTCATTTCTTTCCATTCCATCTTCTGCAAAAAGTCCAAGCAAACGATCTGAATCTGAATTCTGAAGATCCTGTTCATTCATCAGTATTTGATACCCGGCTTCTTCAAATTGCCCTAAAAGATCCAAAGAATCGCTTCGCTGATTCTCAGAAAACCACTGAACTCCTCCACCTAAAAACACTTCTACGCCGGAATCCAAAAAGTCAGCCGCAATTTCTTCCTGCATACTTCTTTGTTCAACATGCGCTGCAAAACTTGCAGGTGTTGCATGGGTAATAGATGAAGTTGAGATCAATCCGGTGCTAAGCCCTTTCTCTTCAGCAAGCTCCAAAATGGTTTTACAGGGCACCTGATTTGGATCAACACCAATGGCTCCGTTGTAGGTTTTAAGTCCACAGGAGTAAGCTGTAGCACCCGAGGCAGAGTCTGTGATCAGGTTATCAGAAGAATGTGTTTTTACAAAGCCTGTTACCGGCATAGTCTGCATGTGAAGCAGTCCATCCGGACCTACAATAGCGTATTGCCCGGCTGTGATCTGTGCTAAACCTGTTCCATCTCCGATTAAAAGGATCACATTTTTTATAGTATTGGTCTCCACCAAGGGTAATAACTCAGGAACTGAACCTTCAGATTCCATGACTGAAATAACCTCTGTGTTTTCAGGCTCTGTTTGTTGGCAGGCTACTGTTAAAAGAGTAATAAATAATATCGAGCTGAGTTTTTTCATGACAAATTTTTTCTTTCAAGTTAATGAATTACTTCGGCTTTTAGATTAAGAAAATGTAAAATCCTGATCAATAAATCAGGAGAACAAAGCTTTGATCAAACCCCAAAACCCTTTAGCAGGTTTTAGTGATTTTTGATTTCGTTTTGTGGCTTTTTTGATACGTTCAGCTGGTATAACCGGTCCTGTTTGTTTTTTGGACGATCCATTCTGCTTGTTATCAGAACCTTTCTTGGAAGACTTAGCTACTTTCTTATCCCCTGCTAAGATCACCTCTACACTTTTGAGGTTTTGGACTTTTCGGTTCGCCTCTGCAATTTCCTTGGCAGAAAGCTTTTTAGGTTTCTTTTCAGTCTTTTTCTTAGATGCCTTTTTTTCTGTAGAGCCTGATTGAGAATCCTTCTTCTTTTTCGCAGAAACATTGTTCTGATCTGAAGACTGATCTGTGTCTTTTGTAGTTTTTTTCTTAGAGTCGGGAGTTTTCTTCCGAACTTTTTCTTTGGGTTCGGGCTTAGTGGAATCTGACTTGGATGATTTCTTATTGGAACTACCTATTTCCAACATTTCCAATTGGTCGCCTACCTTATCCTGAATGGCACTGAATGCACGACGGTCTTTCTTATTTACAAAAGTGATGGCTACACCTGATTTATCGTAACGACCCGTTCGTCCTATTCTATGCACATAATCATCTACCTGCCGGGGCACATCATAATTTACAATAAGGGAAACATCGGCTACATCTATTCCTCTTGCCAATACATCGGTAGCTACAATTACAGGAACTTTACCGCTCTTAAATTCATGCAGTGACTTATTTCGTTCATCCTGATCCCTATCGCCATGAATACTGCCTGCCTTGATTCCTTTTTTGATCAATAACCTTTCCAGTTCATCCACGCCTCGTTTGGTAGCACAGAAAATTATGCACGAATCCCATTCGAGATCATCCAGAACATCCTGAATAAGATTCAACTTCTCTTTTTGTTCCACAAAATATCCCTTCTGGGAAATACTTCCGGAAGGCTTCTCAATAGCGATCTCGATCTTCTCAGGATCATTCATGAAGTCATTAGCCAGCTTTTTGATCTGATCAGGCATGGTTGCTGAGAATAACAATGTCTGGCGTTCCTTGGGCAGCTTTTTAATGATCTTGGTTACATCAGGCAAAAATCCCATATCGAGCATACGGTCAGCTTCATCAAGCACAAGAAATTTCACATGGCTGAAATCAACATCAAGTACTTTACTTTGATCTATCAATCTACCGGGAGTAGCTACAATAATATCTATTCCTGAGCGAAGCGCTTTGGCCTGTTTTGCAAAATCCTCTCCCCCAATTACCGTAGCGGATGAAATTCCTGTATGGTAGCCAAGAGCAAAAATTTGCTCATCTATCTGCTGTGCAAGTTCCCGGGTTGGAGACAAGATCAAGGCTTGTGTATGTTCAGATGGGTTTTCTAAGATCTGATGTATCACCGGTATCACAAAAGCCCCGGTTTTACCGGTACCCGTTTGAGCGGCACCGATAAGGTCTTTTTTCTCCAAAATTATGGGGATGGCCTGTTCTTGAATAGGAGTTGGTTCAGTATAGCCAATGTCGCGCAAGCCTGCTTTCAGCTCGTCGTTAAAGTCAAAATCGTTAAAGGTCAATGTATTCGTCTGTTATGAAATTTTTTATGATCCCGTAATATACACAGATAAGTGATTATTTATTCCACTTTGCTATTATTTACCCTATTTTATGAATCTAATTATCAGTTTATCATAAATCTTAACCACTAAAACTAACTATGAAATTGAAGAACTTAAGTTTAGCTGCGATTATAAGTACTGTACTCCTTATTTCAGCTTGCCAACAAAATACGGACGGTAACTATGAAGCCGACCTTTCCTCTCAAATTGACAGTGTAAGTTATGCTATTGGATACCAGAACGGCATGCTTTTAGACAGTGAGGGCCTCAACGATATTGATATGGAAAATTACCTTGCCGGATTTAATGAAGCATTAAATTCAGAAGAAGGAATTATGTCCAGGGATGAACTCTTTGCTGTTATTAATACCTATGTTCAGGAGCTTTCTGAAAGAAGAGGAAGTGAGAATATGGAAAAAGGAGCCGCTTTTCTTGAAGAAAACAAAAACAAGGAAGGCGTAATGGTAACTGAATCCGGACTTCAATATAAAGTTATTGAAGAAGGTGAAGGTGAATCTCCAACAGCTGAAAATGTTGTTCGGGTACATTACGAAGGGAAACTAATTAACGGTGAGGTCTTTGATAGTTCTTATGACAGAGGCGATCCTGCTGAATTTCCTCTTAACCGCGTGATTCCGGGCTGGACAGAAGGTGTTCAATTGATGAAGGAAGGTGCTACTTATGAGTTCTATATTCCTTCTGAACTCGCATACGGTGCCCGCGGTCCTCAGGGAAGTCCGATTGGACCTAATTCAACACTGATTTTCAAAGTTGAATTACTGGAAGTAAAACCGGCAGAGTGATAATCTCTTTCTAAGGAAATAAAAAGCCCCGCTCATTATCTTGAGCGGGGCTTTTTTCATTTAAAGCAAAAAATTAAAGACTACTAACTCACATTAAAATTATCTAAGTGCTTTTAATAGAATAGATGAGCATATTCAGAAAAGAATAAGGGGGAAACAGCTATCAACTGCTCCCCCCTGATACGTTGGCTTTTTGGGGTACAAACTTTTTGCTACAATGTTATATGCGTTGTAGCTTTTTTATGTGATAATGTTCCGACTCCGAAATTCTTTTACTTTGCTATTCCCAAAGTTTGTGTCTAACCCCACTATTTCTTGATACCGATCTAAGTACAGATTTTATTACAATTTCCTCATGTGCAACTAAAAGAGTGTTAAGTCGGGCTCTTGTTACAGCTGTGTATAAAATTTCTTTAGAAAGTATTGAATTTTCTTTACTTGGCAACACTATTGCCACATTCTCGAACTCTGAACCCTGACTTTTATGTATTGTAATGGCAAAAGCAGGTTCATAGCCTGATAATCTGGTCGGCGATACAACTACATCTTGCTCTCCTTCAAATATCACGCTTTCCTGTTCTTCATTATATAAACCGATCTCTCCATTCCTTATCCGTAAAATAGCATCATTCCTGGTAGCCATTACAGGCCTTCCATCATACCACTCGTTGGATGTTAATAGGTTATTCTTCCTTTTGATCCTATACTCTGACCAGCTGTTAAGTTGTTCTACCCCCAGATCCGATTTTCGTATGGCACATAGGATCTTCTTCCGATTAGCCTCTTTCATTCTTAGATCCTGACTTTTAGAGTTATACTCTTCGTAGTGCTGAATGGAGAATGTTTCAATAAGCTTATCTATGCTTTCCCTGGATGGTTCAATGATAGCTACGTCACTAAATTCAGGATCTTTCAAGACTTTCAGAACTTCGGTAGGATCTGCACGATTGATAGCTTCAGCAAGCTTTTGAATTCCGCTCTGTTCCCCAAAACGATAACTCTTTGTCAGGAATACAATACAATCATTAACTGAAGGTACATTTTTAGCAACCGGTATAGATGCCCCTGTCAGTTTTCCTACTGTAGCAGCAATTTGTTCAGAAAAACTATTTTCTCCGCCGCATATATCTCCAAGAATAGAACCGGCCTCAACAGAAGCCAACTGATCTTTATCTCCGAGAACTATTAACTTTGTGTCAGGACCTACAGCACGAATAAGTCTTACCCACATAGTGATATCCAGCATAGATGCTTCATCTACAATCACAAGATCGTAGGGCAGCTGATTATCTTGATCAAACTTAAAATTACTGCCATTATGATCAGCACCTAACAATTTATGAACGGTAAGGGCATGCTCAGGAAGCTCAATTCCGTCTTTAAATATATCAGGAAGATGTACTTTTCCTTCCTCAATGGAGTTTATAAGCCTTCGGGCAGCTTTTCCGGTTGGTGCGGCAAGTGCGATCTTAAACTTTTCCTCAGGATGCGCTTTTGCTTGAGCTGCGATGATATTCAGAACCGTATATGTTTTACCGGTACCTGGTCCTCCTGATATCACAACCAGATCTTTTAAAAAGCTTAAACACACGGCTACCTGCTGCCAGTCTACTTCAAAAAGATCTCCTCCAGACCTAAGTAAACCTGCCAGAATTTTTTGGTCCTGCTTATTGATGGCATTTGTAACAGAAGACCGTTGTTTTATCCATTTAGTCAATTCCTCTTCATACTTCCAAAAACGATGAAAATATAATCTGCGGTTCTCAAGAACCAGAGGGGCAAGTTCCCCATTTTGGCTTACCAATTTGCTTCTCTGGAGTTCATTTTCCCAAATTTCAAGAACATTCTGATCTATTTGAATACCCGTATTTTCATCTTCAAAAAGAAAATCGGGTAATGATTCCGGGTTACTTAGATCAATACACAGATGGCCTTGTTGCTGAGCAAATACACAGGAGGCCGCAGCTAGCAAAACAGGCTTGGAAACATCCTTATCCAATTCAATCAATAACCGAACGAATTCCTTTTCAATTCCGGTAATGATTTCATTCTGGTGCCAAACCTCCATTTTATCAAGAATATTCACTTATACTTCCCCCTTAAAATATTGATCGAGTTTCTGAATAACCTCTTGGTCAGGTTGGTCGAAATATACTCCGCTTCCTGGCACATCACGATTTACCCCCCGCAAAAACAGATATAGCACTCCGCCAAAGTGAGCTTCATAGTCATAATCTTTTATTCGTGACGAAAGAAACCTATGCAAAGCCAGCGTATAAATATGATATTGCAGATCATAGCCGGAATCTTCCATCGCTCTCCGCAGTTTTTCACTTCCATAGTCATCCAATTGATCACCTAAATAATTCGACTTGTAATCAAGGATATAAAACTTACCATCTGCTCTAAAAGTAAGGTCAATGTACCCTTTCATAAATCCTTGCACTGTTTCCCCCGGAATGGATTTTGGAGATTCAGTTCGAATGATCTTCCACAACTCTTCCGCTTTCAGATTCTGAACAGGAAAAAAGAATTCCATCTCTTTGAGGACATTAGGATCTGAGAGCTTTGAAAGAGAAATATCAGGACTCTTTAATGGGTGTTCAAGAACCTCAGAAATCCACTTTATAGTCTGTGGTTCCCATCTCTCATCTATACCGGAATAATTAAGATTCTGCTCTATAACCTCATTGATGTTTGAAGGGTCAGTAAAATTCAGATCTTCAAAAATATTATGCAAACAAGTCCCTGCATTAGCTCCCTTAGGAAATCCAAACCGATCATTGCGTTCAGTGGTGGGAACGGTATTTATTTCAATTTCATCATAATCTTTCCCGAATTCTCGCTTCTCCTTTTGTCCTGAAAGAGATGAATAACTGAGTAATCTCGGGAATCTGAAAAGATCATTACGGGTAAAAGAAGCTTTCTTTAGTTCTTCTTTTTCATTGGCATCAAGAGACATTGTAACCACCTTTGATGCTGTGGGTGGGCATACTTTTATATTCTCAGTTGATTCAAGTGTTTCCTTTATAGATCCGAAATTTACCTTTGTGGCTTCGGAATTTCTTCTCAAAATAAACCCAAGCGGAGAGTTATCAATATCTCTGTAGTTGGGTAAGATCACATAACATGCGGAAATGGCCCTGGTCAATGCCACGTAAGTAAGTCGTACATCCTCTGCCTGATTTTGCTTCTCAGTTAAAGCAATATGATCGGAATTTCTGGAGTGGTTAGCTCCCTGGCTGATATCAATATGAGTGAAACCTTCTTTATAAAATTTCAAGATATCATCCTTCTTAGGCGTAGCTTTGGAGCTCCACAAAAAAGGGCAAAAGACAACGGGGTATTGAAGTCCTTTTGATGAATGAATAGTCGTTATCTGTATCAGCCCTTCATCACTTTCCAGCCTTAGCTGCTCATCTTCGGATGAATCTTTAGAGTCATCCTGACTGACCTTGGAATAAAACCATTTGAGCAACGCTTTATCATGCAGATGTTGCTCCCTTGCAGCCTTAGATAATAGTTCAGATATATGTATAAGGTTTGAAATTCGGCGCTCAGCTGCATTTTCTTCTGATATTCTTTGGAGTACATTAAACAAAGTAAATAACTCATCAATAGCAGCTTCAATACCCTTTTCTTTCCAAACTTCTCTAATCCTGATGAACAATTGAATAATTTCTATCCATTTGTCTCCATCCTTATTAAGATCGATGAGATCTTTCGCTGTAAAACCCAATAGTGAAGTAGCAAGGGCAGCCCTGACTCCGGGCTCATAGCTTATTCGTTGTATTGCATTAAGTACTCGAAATAACTCATCGGCCTCTTGGGTTTTGAAGACGCTAGTCCGTGATCGCAGCACACTACAAATACCAAATTCTCTCAGACTTGACTGAATAGCCTCGCCTTCTCTACCCTCCCGTACTAAAACTGCAATGTCTTTTTCTCTGACCTTTCCTCCATTGATCGTATAATCATTAGATAGTATTTCTGCTATCTCTTTGCTAACTGTATCATAAATAGTGTTATTTAATTCTGTTTTATTGGTATAAATATCATCATTTAACTCTATGAATTGCAATGGATTTATTACTTCACCTGAACTATTTTTTATATAGTCCGAATCCTCTTTTGATTCCGGAAATTGAGCTGATTGAAAGGATAAGTCTTCCAGCAAGAATGGGTTATCCGCTGCATCAAATAAATTATTAACTCCTTCTATCATTCGTCTATTAGAACGATAATTATGAAGAAGCTTGTAAGACTGTCCTTTATCAGTATCCTTTTTTGCTGACAGATATGTGAAAATATCTGCCCCTCGAAAGCTATAGATAGCCTGTTTTGGATCACCTATCATAAATAATCCTGCCTCCGGATGATCATAATAGATCTTACGGAATATACCATACTGAACGGGATCGGTATCCTGAAATTCATCAACCAAAGCCAATGGGTAACTTTCCCTTATACGGTCAGTCAAATATCCTGTTTTGTCATTCCTTATGCCCTTTTGTGTTATTTCAAGCAGATCATTATAGCTTAAAACATTCGCCTTTCGCTTTCTCTCCTTGAACTTCTCTCTAATGTCTTCAACGGAGTCTTTAATAAAAGCTGGCTTAATAAGTTTCAAACGATCTGTAATTTCAACATAGGAATCCATAGCTGTGAAGAAATCCAACTCAGGAACAGTGAAATCCTTTTTACTACCACTTTCTTTCATGTAGCTACCAAAGCGAACCATCCGATCAGAAATATTCACCTTTGGGCGGTCTGAGGAGATTAACTCCTTCAAGTTTTCCCAATCCTGTTCCCAGGATTTACCCTTCCTAAAAGCAGTACCATTCAGTTTTCTATTGAGATACATGTCAGCAATAATATCTCCTTCCCTCTCCCAATGCTTTTGAAGCGTTTTAAAAGCTGCTTCTAACTCATTAAGCGAATCTTGAAGATCAGATATACTGATGTTCTCAGGTACTACTTTACTTTGAGGATGAGCAAGAATGGTTTCAACTGAGCTTTTGAGTTCATCGGGGCCAAACCCAACGTCCGTTAGATAGTCCAAAACAAACCATTTTAAGTCATCCTTTTCTGCGGATTTAATGAAGGTTCGCCAATAATCATCAACACAGTCCTGTAGCATTTCTGAAGGATCTGTAAGCAGCTCAAAATTTGGCGGCACATCAAACTGGAGGCTGTACTCGCTCAATAAACGATTACAAAAACCATGAATGGTAAATACGGCCGACTCATCAAAAAGCTCGATAGCATTACGAAGCTTTTGTTCTGCCCCCACAAAACTCCCCGACAACAAATTTGTTAAGAAATCATCTTCACCAGCATCTTTATTGATCACTGCATTAAGCGATTCCCTGAGCCTGCTTCGAAGCCGTAATTTCAACTCGGCTGTAGCGGCTTCCGTGAAGGTCATGACCAATATTTGAGAAGGCTCCAGATTTTGCTCTAAAATCGCCCGAACATATATAGAAGTGATATTATAAGTCTTTCCTGTTCCAGCACTTGCTTCAACCAAAGAAATGCCTTTGAGAGGAACATCAAATACCTGAAGGAGTTTACTTTTACTCATCCTACTTCCTCACAAGCTTTTAGAAATGGTTCCCAAAATTTTAATGCATTATCATGGAAATCATCTCTGATCAAAGGATCACGATTCCTCCACAGCACCCGGTTATAGTAATCATTGGACTCAACGAAAGTATTTTTATAGGAAGGTTCCCAGGTTTTCCTGGCTTCATTAAGAGCACTTTTTTTATCCTTTGCTTCATTCCATTTTTGAGTATAGGATTTTGATGTAGCCGGGAAAAAAGAAGCAGTTACCGGCATAGGTTCCTTACTTAAAAACCACCTCAAATAGCCAGAGAATGTATCTTCAGGGATGTCTTTTGAATGTAATTCCAATACTTCAAGTTCATTCCCCTCCATTGATAGAAACAAACTTTTCTGAATAGGAATACCAATTTCCATTAGGATAAGATGTTTCAGCCAGTGACCAACTTCATATTTTGGTTTTCTCTTACCAACACGACTTGTAACGAGTATATCTCCATACAGCTCAGATATTTTACCAATAACACTTATTTCCTCTATACTAAGTTCAACATCAATGATCTGCTCTTTTCTTGAGGTTAAAAGACCTAATTGATAATTCAGTTTCCGAATCTGATCAAACTCACCCTCAAACAGCTTCTCTCCTTTCAGCTTATCCGGAATCATCCCTGAAGTCTTGACAAACTCAAAAATATCTTCTTTAGAGTTACCCTTTAATAATGAGGCATGAATAAAATCATCCAAATGGTAAGACTCCAAACTATTCAGGCTAAAAGACTCCCGGTCTGTAATGTCATTTAAATAAATACTGTCAGAAAAACCTAAACTATTTAACGCTATATATTTAGATGGATTAGTAAAAAATGATATAAGATCTTTTACAGATACTATTTCATGCACATCAGCACTTGGTTCTTTAAGGGACTCATTTGTAAAAATGCGATCGGAGCCTGATTGCTCTTCAAGATTTTCTGCGATCTTAAGGTTTAATGAAGAATAAGATCTCATTCCATTTTCATTTGAAAAATAGCTCCTGTTGAAAGGGTGCAGTTTATGTTCATAGAAAGAGATTCTGCCTTTATCCGATACGTCTAAAAGCTGTTGAACAAGCATTGAGGGAAGCCTTTTTGCATCAGAACGCTGATCCTGCCCCTGATAGCTTATATGAAGTTGGTCACCGGCGGCTAGCAGAGTTTCTAAGAATAGATAGGTATCATCCTCTTTTTGAATACGATCTCCTGGTTGAGGTAAGGCGTAGATCAGATCAAATTCAGGTCGGATTGCTTTACGTGGAAAAACCCCCTCATTAAGGCCCATTACAGCTATAAATCTAAACGGGACAGAGCGGTATGGAATATATGAGCTTACTGTAATTCCTTGTCCAAATCGGCCCGAAGTTGAGTCATTTGTACTAAACTGTGACTTGATCCAACTTATCATCATTTGAAAAGGAATTTTTCCAGATACATTTGAATAATGCAAATACTCCTTTAAACTCTCTAGAATACGATGTACCCCTGATGTTTCTTCTTTGGTGCCACCCAGAAAGGTTTGATAAAGTTTATCTACATAATTAAGCCATTCCATTGGGGTTTTAGCTTCCTGCGCCCCATTTGCAGCCTCAATTAAGGAATCGATGAATGAAGAAAATCTGGCCGTAAGTTCTATATGCTCATTCGATGCAATAGAACGATATGGAATAAGATCTCTATACAGTTCTATTTCGCCGGGCTCCATAAAAACCCCCAATAAAAGCTGATTAACCCCTTTCTGCCAGCTGTAAGGACTGTTAAACGCACTCCCAATTCCCCGATGGATCTTATTGTTGATAACCCATTCCTCCAAACGCTCAAGTTCATCATCAGTAAATGAAAAAGTTTTCTTGGTGGGCTCAAGATTAATGAGTTCAAGAATGGTACTGGGTTTATGGGATGAATCTATTGCGTCCAATAAGGCAGTCAATGTATAGATGTCAGACTGCTGATTCCTGTGTAGCTGAGTAATCGGAATAGAAGGCTCGCTTTCATTCCCTTCAAATATCATTTCTAATTCTGAGCTGTATGTTTCAGCATCTGGGACCAAGACCAATACATCCCCAGGCCCTGCATTTGGGTGCTCTTCGAGGTAATCAAGAACAGAATCTTTTAAAACTTGAACCTCCCTCCGGGAATTATGACAAGAATGAACACTTATCTCAGAAATACTTGAAAACTGACTTTCATCCAATTCAACAGTATTAACTTCAGAGTCCAAGTTCTTTAACAAGCTTTGAAAAAGATGAAACTGATCTTTGGAAGATGCGTTCCAGCTTGACAGAAGTTTTTGGAGATCTTTATTCTTATAACTTTGTAAAGAATAACGATGGAAAAAATGGACATTCTTTAAAGTTGATAAATGACTGATTATCTCTAAAAAAGGCTTATTCAAGTGGGATAATCCAAATACGAAAATACGCTCCGGTAACTGCTTAGTAAAATCCTCTCCTTTACCTAACATCCAACTAACTAGACCATTGTAAGCTTCTGAGCGACTCGGTATTGAATGTGTTAATTCATTTTTATTCCAATATTCATTTAACCGTTTCCAGAGAGCTGACTGCCATTTCTCATGCTTGTTGTTTGTACTCAAATTATGGTCAAGCCAGGATTGAATCATTTTAGGCCGATATACCTGGTATTGGTCAAAAATATCTGCGACCTGACCGCTTAATTGAAATCGTTTCTGAAGAGAATCAGACTCAGTATCATAGACAGGGATCAGATCCAGCAGCTCTGGCTTTTTTTCAAAAAGGTCAAAGAGTGCCCATTGCATTCCAGCTAAATCCGAGGGAAGCGACTGAGGGATATCTTTTTCTTTTAACCGATAAAGAACCCACATAAACTCAGACGGAAAAATAAACCTGAAATTACCTGCTATACCTTGTTTAGACGCTAACTGAAGGGACAGCCATTCTTTGATCTCGTTATTTTGGACAATAATCCAGGTTGGCTGCAAAGGATCAGAGCGCTCCTCTTGTAAAATATCGGAGAAATATTGTGCGAGCTTATCTAAAGAATGTGAGTTATAAATATGAATCATAGTCCCTTAAGTGTGGGCTTATGATAAGAAAAGCAGAGGGTTTATAAACTATAAATTTAACCGGTAGTGATGTCTTTTAAAGAATCTTTGAGGATACCATTTACCAATGCTGAATAGGACATATCTTTTTGATCTGCCAGGTTTTTAACCCTTTTGACCAATGGTTCTTCAAGATAGTAGCTGACAGTGGTCTTGTTGACCTTTTTATCTTCCTCACTCGTAAGAAGCCCATCCTCCTCCTCATCTTTTGAAGGAGTAATAAAATCAAAAGAAGCATGCCTCCGCGTGCTATATCCAGTGGATTATGTCCCAGGCTCTTTTTCTTACTCATTGGTTATTGGCCAACCCGGCACCAAGATTAATGGTTGTGGTTGTTTTTCCAACGCCGCCCTTCTGATTTGTTAATGCAATTGTCTTCATAATATCTAAGCCGTGATATGTTCTTTTTACCTAGAGAGAGTATCCTCAGCTGTTTTTGTTACAATAATATTAGTTCTATTGATTATCCAATAAAACTTATTAATTCTAAGAATGCCAAATGAAATTATTTCATTATTGCTTTATCTCTTATCTTTAATGTACCAATAATCAATAAGGATAAAATGAGATTTTTCAGTAGAAAACTAATTAAACCGGAAGACCTGAATGCCCACGGCACACTCTTTGGAGGAACTGTAATTTCTTGGGTAGATGAAGAAGCTGCCATCTATGTACTTTGTCAGCTTGGAAAAGGAAACATTGTCACTAAATACATGTCTGAGATTAACTTCGTAAACTCAGCAAAACTTGGTGAAGTTATAGAGATTGGGATGGAAACCGTTAAATTCGGTCGTACATCAATAACTGTAAAATGTGTGGTTAGGAATAAGTTTACTAAAGAAACTATCATCAGTATTGATAAAATTGTATTTGTACATCTTGATGAGTTTGGTAAACCTACCCCGCACAATATCATTGAACCCGTTAACGAATAAGAGATTATATTTTGAGCACTAAAAAAGATGGTCTGATCGACTTTTCCGCGGTTCATGAAATGCTATACGGGGAGGAAAAATTTATAAATGAATTTTCCGAAGCTGCCGTCCAGTCTTTTTCTGAGTTTCAACAAAGCTACAAAGAACATTTATTAGCTCGTGATGAAACAAATTTTCGTAAAGCTGGCCACAAAATAAAACCGGTGGCGCAGATGCTTGGTCTGGATCAAATTCTGGAGGAATATGAACATGCGAAAACATTGCTTTGGGATGATAAACCTGATGAAGCACTAAAAACCTCCGTCAAAAAGATCGATGAAATTTGCACAATAGTCCTCAAAGAATTAGACGCTAAATTGAATCAAGAGTAATATTATGACTGTATTGGTAACAGGCGGTGCCGGATACATTGGAAGTCATACAGTTCTGGAACTTCTGAATGATGATCATGAAGTAATCGTGATCGATAATCTTTCAAACAGTAATATAGAAGCTTTGAACAGGGTTCAGAAGATCACCGGAAAAGGCCTCAAATTTTATGAAGAAGATCTGCTGAATAAAAAAGCGCTTGAAAACATATTCAATTCTCATGAGATAGATTCAGTTATCCATTTTGCTGGGTACAAAGCTGTTGGTGAATCAGTGGCTAAACCACTGAAGTATTATGACAATAACATCACAAGCACTATTTATTTGTGTGAAGTCATGAAAAAGCACAGAGTTAAAAACATTGTGTTTTCCTCTTCAGCTACCGTTTATGGCGACCCTCATAAAGTTCCTATCACCGAAGATTTCCCCCTCTCGGCTACAAATCCATATGGTCGCACAAAACTGTTTATTGAATACATACTTAAAGACCTATATCTAGCTGATGATAGCTGGAATATCGCTTTATTACGTTATTTCAATCCTGTCGGGGCGCATAAAAGTGGATTGATTGGCGAAGACCCGAATGATATTCCCAATAATCTGATGCCCTATATATCTCAGGTTGCAGTAGGCAAATTGAAAGAACTTTCAGTATTTGGAGATGACTACCCTACCGCTGACGGCACCGGAGTTCGAGATTATATCCACGTAGTTGATTTGGCTTTGGGGCATCTTAAGGCATTAGAAAAACTAGATACCTCCCCTGGCCTGGTTATTTATAATTTAGGAACAGGTAATGGGTCTAGTGTTCTGGATATGGTTAAAGCTTTCGAAGTAGCTTCCGGTAAAAAAGTACCCTATAAGATAGCCCCAAGGCGACCGGGTGACATAGCTTCGTGTTATGCTGACCCTTCTAAAGCCGAAAAAGAATTGGGATGGACTGCAAAGTTTGACGTAAAGCAAATGTGTGAAGATGCCTGGCGATGGCAGTCTAACTTTCCAAATGGCTATCAAAGCTGATCTATAAAGTTGTTACTGTTACTCTTACTTATCTGTATCAACACTCAGTATTGTTATCAATACTCAATGCTCTACTTAGCGAAAAGAATAAAATAGCTTTCGGGAAAGGTATATGTGAGCAAATAAAAAAAGCCTTACTAGATGTAAGGCTTTTGTACCAAAGGTGGGAGTCGAACCCACACACCCGGAGGTACACGATTTTGAGTCGTGCGCGTCTACCAGTTCCGCCACTTTGGCTATTATCAAGGCGTCAAAGATAAGGCTTGTAAGAGGTAAATAACAAAAGGGTTTTATCATATTTTTAGAAAATATATGACCATACGCTTATACAAATTTTTCTTTCTGATCAGGGAACATTTCAGGGTAAAGGTGATTAAAAAGTTCTAACAAATCTGTAACAAAAGTACTTTACAAATACTCTTGTAATAAAAAAAGGAAGGAGCAATTATGGTCAAGTATTTAGTTTTCTGTGTTCTTGTAGCATCAGGCTATCTTGTATATTCAAATTTCCCCGTGAATCATGGTCCCGGGATTACAGCCAAAGAGGAACCCAAGATAGAACGTCTAACATGGCAAGAACCATTTACATTTAAAGGAGCCACTTTTACCCCGAAAAAGATCATTGATGCAGAGGTACGCGTCATTAAGAAAAAGAGATATTTCTTTGATTCTTTTTCAAAATACTCCCCTGTTGATGCCATCGTTGGATGGAATGAACTTTCAGACAGCCGTAATCTTGATTATATATATTTTCAATTGGGAGAAAGAGAATTTGAGCTAGACCCTACCCGCCCTCCATTATCCGTTCCAAAAATTTATGGGGAAAGTGATCTCTGGCACTTGATCCCCTCTACCGCTGAGATAGATAAAAGGATAAAATCTTTGAGAGATGGTGAGATCATTAAAATAGGAGGACTCCTGGTGGATATCTCAAATGAAGCGGACTACCAGCTTAAAACTAATACTGAGCTGTCTGAATCCACTAAACCCAACGGATTTATTATCTGGATAGAAGATTTTCACATCAGATAACTAAATATAAGTTCCTATTGATTGTATTACCGCCAAAAATTATTTTAGGTTTGTTCCTAAGGAAAAATATATCCTTGTAATTTAAACTTTAATATAATTCGGGTATGTATGTCTGATAAGCAAAAGGGTACGGTAAAGTGGTTTCATAATACCAAAGGTTATGGATTTATAAGTACGGATACAGGTGAAGATGCCTTTGTTCATTATTCTGAAATTCAAGCTGAGGGGTTCAAGAAATTAAGAAGAGGCGAAGAAGTTGAGTTTGTTTTGGATGAGGGCGATAAAGGTCTGCATGCAAAGGAAGTAGTTTCCTTAAACCCTGTAGAAGACGAGGCGGAATAAATGAAATGGGTTGGATAAAAGATGCGTACCTCGATGTAATAGTGTTACTTTTCATACTGGTTTTTGCCATGTATGAAAATACTGTGCTGGAAGTTATTCTGTGGGTTTATACATCCCTCCTCTTATTAAGCAAAGTTTTGGCGTTCTTTATGCCGGCCCTTCAACAAAAAGCAAATAACACCACTGCCCCACCTTTATTTTATAATGTTATTTATGCATTAACTGTAGCTATATTGATTTATTCTGCCAACTACTATCTGAGCGGTGCGTGGGGAATCATTTGGGTAGTTTCCGTGATAAGTTTTAGCTCTCTCAAAAAGAAAAAAAAATTAATCTGTCATCCTTGATCGTTGAAGTTTAAAATTCAGGCCTTTTGTTATTCGTTTATTTTTTCTTTGCCATTGCTCTTTTTACAACCTTTGAATGCGCAACCCCAATCTTTTGAAAAGGAAACCCGATGGTCTGTTTGGGGAGGATATTCAGCCAATTCAATGAGATTTTTAGGGAAAACAGAAAAATCTCAAACTCAGATCTTTGCACTTGGTTTTCAAAAGGTCATAAAGACCTACTCCCCTACTAAACGACTTTGGTACACAGCCGACATTATTCCATACATTCAATTCGATTACCCTAAAAGGGATGAAAATAATCGAAGAGTATCTCGATCTGGTTTTGGTTTTTCGCCCGTAGGCTTCTCTCTTACACATTCCATTTCAAATTGGTTTGGCCCGTATTTTCAAACCTCAGGAGGCATTATATATATGGAAGATAACTTTCCAACAGATCAGGCTCGGAGTTTAAATTTTACCTTTGATATCACCATCGCCAATAGTTTTAAGATCAATCATTTCGCAATCATAGCTATCGGTTATAAATTTCACCATATTTCAAATGCCCAGACCGGGCTTGAAAATCCCGGTTTAGACTCTAATTTTTTATTTCTAAATTTTTCCATTCAATAATTTATCCATGAGCATAAAAGCTAGTATTACCACTAAAAAAGGAACCATTAATATTCAGTTATTTGAGGAAAGAGCTCCTAAAACAGTAGCAAATTTCGCAAACCTGGCATCCCGCGGTTTTTTTGATGATTTGAGTTTTCACCGTGTTATAAATGATTTCATGATTCAGGGAGGCTGCCCAAATGGAGATGGAAGAGGCGGGCCGGGATACCGTTTTGAAGATGAATTCCATGATGAGTTGGTCCATGATCAACCGGGCAAGCTATCGATGGCTAATGCAGGTCCTAATACCAATGGAAGTCAATTCTTTATCACCCATGTAGCTACACCATGGCTTGATGGAAAACATGCTGTTTTTGGTGAGGTTATCTCACAGAAAGACCAAGATATTGTTAATTCTATATCCCAGGGAGACAAAATTGAGTCCATTGAACTGGATGACAAATATGAAGAACTCCTCAGAAATATTAACGAAGTACAGCATTGGAATGAAGTATTGGACGAGCAATTCGACCATCTTAAACCGGCAGTTGTTTAGTAATCATTCACCTTTCTGATAACAGAAAAGAACTAAACTTTTTTTCACTGAGATCGTAGTGCATCCCAATAATCAGAACTAATAAGATTACAATCTCAATGATCAAGCGAATACTATTTCCACTCATTATTTTCACTGCAGGGATTTCACTACTTCCGTTGCAAGCTTTTTCTCAAAATCATTCTGAACAAGATCTGGAATACCGTAAATGGAGGGTAACCCTCTTCCCTCCTTTAAGCACCAATGGATTAGAAGCGCCTCAATATACTGCCAAATATTCCATTAATATTCTGGTTGGCAGCCATGGTGGTTTGGATGGCGGTGAGATTGGAGGATTAGTTAATTACAACAAACACTATAGCCACGGCTTCCAGTTAGCGGGATTGGGAAATATTTCAGGAGGTCACATGTCAGGAGTTAATATTTCCGGTCTGGGGAATTTCTCAAAAAATGATATGAGTGGTATTCAAGTTGCAGGCTTAACTAACTTTTCAGGCGAAGACCTTGAAGGCATACAGGTTGTTGGAGGTCTTAACATAGCCGGAGATAATTCCAGTGGATTACAATTTGCCGGCATCGGAAACATCGCTAAAGGTGATATTGAAGGTTTGCAGGGAGCAAGTATTTTAAATGCCGCATGGGGCGACATCTCAGGATTACAAGCAGCAGGAATTGCAAACATTGCCAAAGAAGATGTAGAGGGACTTCAGGCAGCTGGTGTTTTCAACTTTGCCGGCGCTGATATTTCCGGACTTCAGGCAGCAGCTGGAGCTAATGTTGCTTTGGGAAATATTGAAGGATTAATGGCTTCTGGAGGAGTTAATGTAGCTCGCAAGGATGCAAGTGGATTACTTATATCGGGTGGCCTGAATATCGCAAATAACCTTGAAGGGGCTTCTATCTCAGGTGGTGCTAACATTGCCCGGAACCTTACCGGTCTACAGATTGCCGGTCTCCTAAATGCTTCTCAAACCGCTACAGGATTACAGATCGGTTTGATCAATGTTGCCAAGGAATTTGAAGGAGTTCCTATTGGATTGATTAGCTATTATGGCAATGGACGTAAAAATATTGATGTTCGTTTCTCAGATGGGGGCTTCACTGATGTTGGTTTAACACTGGGAACACACCGTGTTTATAACTCTGCCTTGTTTGGATACAATACTTTGCTAGATCGTGATGTTTACCGCATAGGGTTAGCAGTTGGATTAGAGAAAAATATTAATGACTCTTTTCAAAACTGGAAAAATGAAACCATGTTTGTGAATCAGGAATTTGCAGTTACTCATCAATTTGAGGATGAATGGTCTAAAGATCTTAATCTGATCTATTCCTATAAATTTTTGGTCGGAAAACGATTCGGAAACGGATTTTCATTATATGGCGGTCCTTCCTTTAACGCCCAAATTACCCGTGTTGATGGTGCCAAAGATTATAGCTGGTATAGCCTTTGGTCACCGGAATGGAAAGGACGTGATTACCAATTCTGGGTAGGTTTCACTGCAGGAATTCGTCTCTTCAAACAAAAAGCACCCCTCCGCTTTAAAGATGAATTCAATAACTGGGATATTGATTGGTAGCTATTAGATAGAATTAAATTACCCCAATCTAAACTAAAATTACTTTCGTACTGTTTATAAGATGTGCTATCATAAATAAAAAACTATTATGAATATGAAATACGCAATTATAGCCAGTACAGTAACTGTTGCAGGTTTGTTGTTGATTACCTTTTTAAAAGCTACTCCTGCCCCCTCTCCCTTAGAGGCTGAAGCTGAAGAGCATGTAATACAGACTGCCGTGCAGGACACTATGCCAGAAGAGGAATACCCTTTTCAAAAGTCAGAGACGGAATGGAAGGAAATATTAACGGACAAGGAATACCGGATACTTCGTGAAAGCGGAACTGAACTTCCCTGGGTGAATGAGTACAACGGGAATAAGAAAGAAGGTCTTTATGTGTGCGGTGCTTGTGGGCAAAAATTATATAGCTCAGAACATAAATATGAAAGCGGTTCCGGATGGCCTAGTTTCTGGAAGCCTTTAGCCGACTCACTGGTCGGAGAACGTGAAGATAACAGCCTGTGGATGACTCGCACTGAGATCGTATGCTCAAACTGTGGCAGCCATTTAGGCCATGTATTTGATGACGGACCACAACCAACCGGATTACGGTATTGCATGAACTCAGCAGCTATGGATTTTATCGGAGATGATGAAATGGCTTCTTCTGAAGAATCAAAAGATATGTAGGTTGGATATGTTCGCAACTATTTAGATTATCAGGCGTCTGTAAAAAGACGCCTTTTTTATTATCCAGCAATTAAATTAGAATTTAAAATGAATACAAAAGCTGCTGTCCTTCAGGAAGCTTCCTTCAACCCAAAAATCAAAACTTACATACTCTGGTATGGTTCCTTGATCAGTGTATTAACTGTAGTACTAATACCACTGATTCCATTATGGCTTATCTTTGGCTCCATATATCTTAACAAATATTTTGAACGTTTGGAATGTGAACTCACAACACGATCACTAAGATTTAAGAGAGGATATATTTTTCATACAGAGCGCACTATTCCTTTAGATAAAATTCAGGATCTCACTTTTAAAGAAGGTCCTCTCCTTAAATATTTTGGTTTGAGTATTTTAAAAATTGAAACAGCAGGTAATACCGGACAGGGCACCTCCGATTTATCTTTGATAGGAATTATAGATGCTTTTAAGTTTCGAAATTTAGTATTTGAACAAAGAGATAAAGTAACCGACAAGAGCATATCTTCTGCCTCTCCGGAAAACGATTCAACCAACAAAATACTTATAGAAATTAGAGATTCTTTAAAGCGAATTGAAGAAAAGATCTCGAACTAAAGCTTAAAGAAATTATGAGAGTTTGTGTAATCGGTGCCGGGCTTGGTGGCCTGTCTGTGGCTTGTTTGCTAGCCAGAAAAGGATATGAAGTTTCCGTTTTTGAGAAGAATGACTCTGCCGGCGGGAAGATGAATGAGGTTCAATCGCATGGTTTTCGATTTGATACCGGTCCCAGCTTGCTTACTATGCCTTTTATTCTCGAAAAACTTTTTGAGCAATGTGGTGATAAGCTCAGCAGCCATATAGAACTTAAGCCTCTCGATCCTATCTGCAGATATTTCTATCCGGATGGCACCATTTTTAATAATTTCGAAAGCCGTCAAGCTACCGTTGAGGAGATCAATAGGATTGCCCCAAATGATACTATGGCTTATACCGATTTTCTTGATTATGCAGAAACACTGTATAAAAAAACAGCTGATGCTTTTATTTTTAATCCACTGTTTGAATTCCGGGATCTAAAAGAACTTGACCTGCTTAGTTTTTTTGGTATTGATGCCTTTACAACTGTAAGTGACCGGGTAGATAGCAGATTCGAATCTGAATACCTCAGGAAATTTTTCAAAAGATTCACAACCTATAACGGGTCTTCCCCCTTTCTCGCTCCTGCTACTCTTAATGTCATCCCACATGTGGAGATCAATCAGGGAGGATACTATGTGAAAGGTGGTTTATATAAAGTAGCCGAAGCTATCAAAAATTTAGCGGTGAAATTGGGAGTAAAATTCCATTTCAAGGCCACTGTAAAATCTGTTTTAGTGGAAGAAGGAAAGGTGTCAGGAATAGAGCTTTCGAATAATAAGCAGATCCCCTTCGACCTCATAGTTTCAAACAGTGACGCTACGGAAACGATTACAAATCTTATCCCAAATGATTCCATTTCACCCCGCAGAAAAGAAAAGGCTAAACAAATAGAACCCTCCTGCTCGGGATTTGTATTACTATTGGGGGTGAATAAACAATTTGATCAGCTTACCCATCACAATATATTTTTCTCAGAGAATTATGAACATGAGTTTCATCAGATTTTTAAAGAGAAAGTGATGCCTGACGATCCAACTGTCTACATCGCAAACACTTCATACTCTGATCCTGATCACGCTCCGGAGGGAGCTTCTAATCTATTTATTCTTATTAATGCTCCGTACCTGTCGGATTCCTATAGTTGGGATAAGTACACTGAATGGTACGAAAACAAGGTGATAGACATTTTGGAGAAGAAAGGCTTGGAAGAACTTTCAGATAGTATCCTTTACAGGAAAAGCATCACTCCTGTAGACTTTTATAAACAATACTTATCAAACAAAGGCAGTATCTACGGGACTTCCTCAAATAATAAATTTTCTGCGTTTTTACGTCCCAGAAATAAGTCCAAGGAAATCGATGGGTTGTACTTTGTAGGAGGATCAACACATCCGGGCGGCGGAATTCCTTTGGTTGTTCAATCAGCCTTTAATGCTATGGAATTAATCGATAGAAATGAAACAACCGAAGAATCTATCACTGTTTAGATTTAACTTCAGCCTGTCCCTTTTCCTCATTCAATTCATCTTCAACATCTAGGTTGATCACTTCCACATTATGGATTTTACCCTCATCGATCTCAAAGCGAACAATAGTACGATGGGTTTGGAAACCTTGCTTTCCTGCCGCACCCGGATTTAAATACAGCATCTTTTCAAGATCCTGATCCCGGGAAATTCTCAAAATATGTGAATGCCCACAAATAAAAATATCCGGTGGGTTTTTCTCAAGTTCTTCACGTATAGGAATGCAATACCTGCCTGGGATTCCTCCAATATGAGTCATCCATATGCGAAGGCCTTCTCGCTCAAAATGCTGATGAAGTGGGTATTCTTTACGAATATCTTGTCCATCTATATTCCCATAAACGCCAACTAAGGGAGCGATCTCCTTTAGCTGATCAGCTACCTCAATAGTACCAAAATCTCCGGCATGCCATATTTCATCACAGTCTTTGAAATACTCTGAAACCTGAGGGTCTAGATAATTATGAGTATCTGAAATTAGCCCTATTTTGATCATACTTTTTGTATCATCTTTAAACTTCTTTAGAACAAGGAAATATATTTACACCTTTTGTTCTACTTTTTTAATCAACATTCACAAAATTTTATTCATTCGTTGAAAGGCTTTAGCATAATTATTGTAACCTGGAATGCTCTAGAGCATCTCAAAAACTTTCTTCCTTCTGTAACCAAAACTGATTATCCGAACTTTGAAATTATTATAGCTGATAATGCCTCTGATGATGGATCCAAAGAATGGATCAAGTCAACGTATCCTGAAATTAAAATTGCGTCCTTCGATGGAAACTACGGTTATTGCGGGGGAAATAACAGAGCAGTTCCATTTGCAGAAAAAGAAATTTTAGTCTTCCTCAACAATGATGTGAAAGTGAATAAAAACTGGCTTCACGGTATAAATAAAGCATTCAGTGACTCCAATATTGCTGCCGCTCAACCCAAGATAAGGAGCTTAGAACAACACGATCATTTTGAATATGCGGGTGCAGCAGGTGGATATATCGATAAATACGGCTTTCCGTTTTGCCGGGGACGAATATTCAATGAAGTTGAAAAAGATGAAGGGCAATATGATGATAAAACTGATCTATTTTGGGCATCAGGTGCAGCTTTGGCTATCAGAAAGGATGTATTTATTGGTCAGGCCGGGTTTGATGAAGATTTCGAATTCCACATGGAAGAGATCGATCTCAGTTGGAGACTACAAAACCAAGGTTACCGTATAGCTTATGCACCTGAGAGCATAGTCTATCATCTTGGAGGTGGCTCACTGCCTATGGGTTCTCCCCGAAAAGTGTACTATAACTTTCGAAACAGCTTATTTATGCTGTGGAAAAATTATTCCTCGGTTAACCTCAGAAAAAGATTTATCCTAAGAATTCTGCTCGATATTATTGCAGCATGGAAAGCTTTGTATGAAGGAAAACCCAAAGAATGGCTCGCAGTAGCTAAAGCCCATATTCATTTTCTTTTGAATGTTGGGAAATTAAGCCAAAATCGTAAAGAGCTTCAATCAAAAAGAGTGAGCCATGATGAGCCTGAAACAATGATGAATATCAGTATCATTTGGAAGCACTTCTTTAGAGGTGTAAACCGGTTTAACGACCTCAAGAAATAGCATTCTCCGGCTTAAGAAGCTTTCTTCTTTTTAAAAGTATTAATTACACCCCCATCTAAAACCGCCTCTCGCTGTCGGTTACTTAGAGTATGTTTTACTATGTATTCATTGCCTTTGGTGACATTGATAATCTTAGCGGTATTTCCACTTTCAATACTTGCCCGAATATTCTCAGTTCTCAGAACATCACCTTGGTCGATGTCGTCGTAATCTTCATCATTGGCAAACTCAAAGGGTGGGATCCCAAAGTTTATCAGGTTTTGCCACCCTATTCGCGCGTAACTTTTAGCGATCACCGCACGCTGACCCAAATACCGTGGAGCAATAGCCGCATGTTCACGGCTGGAACCTTGAGCATAATTCTCGCCGGCAATAACCATGTGTCCGCCATGTTCTTCTTTGGCTTCTATCGCTCTGTCATGGAAGTTCTCATCTACTACATCAAGGGTAAATTTACTGATCTCAGGGATGTTGCTCCGAAATGGAAGTACTTCTGCTCCTGCTCTCAGGATCTCATCCGTGGAAATGTCATCACCCATTTTTAGTAACACCGGAACTTCAAAATCCCCAAGTTCGTCGAAATCCGGCATGGATGAAATATTTGGACCTTTCTTGATCTCCCCTCTTTCCTCCATTGGAACCGGCTCTTTCAGCATATCCGTATTAACAATTGGATTCTCAAGCTCTTTAAATTGTGGGTATTTCATATCATATAGCTCTTCCAGATCCCGGGGGTCAGTAATCTTGCCTGTAAGAGCTGAAGCTGCTGCTGTTTCAGGACTAACCAAAAAGACGGAATCTTCCTTTGTTCCTGAACGGTCAGGAAAGTTCCGGGGAACAGTCCGTAAGCTGTTTTGTCCTGATGCAGGTGCTTGTCCCATTCCTATACAACCATTACAACCGGCCTGGTGAATCCGTGCCCCAGATTGCACGAGGTGAAACATTACATCGTTCTTCACCATATTTTCAATGATCTGCCGTGAAGTTGGGTTGATATCCAGCGATACGTTCTCATGGACCACTTTATCTTTTACTATTTCAGCAGCCATCCAGAAATCACGATATCCAGGATTGGCAGAAGACCCCACATACGACTGGTATATTGGTTTACCTTCCACTTCCCGGACCGGAACTACGTTACCAGGGCTGCTTGGGAGTGCGATAAGAGGCTCAACATCATCAAGTATCAGTTCTTCGTACTTATCATATTCAGCACCTTCATCCGCTACCAGTTCAACAAAATCATCCCCCCTGCCCTGTGAGCTCATAAAACGTCGCACTTCATCATCTGCAGGAAAAACTGTAGTTGTAGCCCCCATTTCAGTACCCATATTGGCGATAACATGACGATCCATAGTTGACAGGTTCTTTAATCCATCCCCGAAATATTCAATCACATAACCGGTAGCACCATCCACATCATATCGGCGAAGCATTTCAAGAACCACATCTTTGGCGCTCACCCAATCCGGGAGATTTCCTTTAAGCTCAACACCCAGCACTTTTGGCATTTTGATATGCATCGGTTCGCCGGCGATCGCAAAAGCTACATCAAGTCCTCCTGCTCCAAGAGCAAACATTCCCATACAACCTGAGGCAGGTGTATGGCTGTCAGAGCCTGCAAGTGTTTTACCTGGAATGGCAAATCGTTCAGTTTCAATTGGGTGACTTACTCCATTTCCAGGGCGGCTAAACCACATTCCAAATCGTTCAGCTGCAGACTTTAGAAATAAGTGGTCATCGGGATTTTTGGAATCGGTTTGAAGGAGATTATGGTCAACATACTGACAAGAAACTTCGGTTTTAGCATCTTCCAGTTCCATGGCTTCCAATTCCAGCATCACCAATGTTCCGGTAGCATCTTGTGTGAGCGTCTGGTCAATTTTAAGCCCGATCTCTTCCCCGGGATTCATTTCCCCTTCAACTAAATGATCCTTAATTAATTTTTGTGTAACGTTAAGTGGCTTACTCATAGGTAGCTTATTGTTTGATATGTCTATAATTTCTACTATCTCAACTCAATTGAAGCTCAAATGGTTCAATAATATTGAATATCGACTTAGAACATTATTTCGATAAATCTTTGCCTCACATAAAGAAGTGGTGGTTTTCAGTAGTATGTATTCCCTTTTGCTGGATATTGGCAGATCAATTCTGGATGGCGTTAAAATGGGAGATCTCCTTTGCATGGATGTACAGTTACCCTTTTTACCTTTCCCCCTTCTTCTTTTTTATCGACAACTTTTTACTGATCATTCATGAGGCAGGCCATACCTTTTTCGGATTCTTTGGCAATCGCTTTTTGACTATTCTTGGCGGAACGTTACTTGAGGTCACTCTCCCTTTTATAATTTTTCTGTTCGGGTGGTGGAATCATCGTCGTGTTACTGCACAGGTGGGCTTGCTCCTAACAGCTTTTGCATGGATCGAATCTGCTGCTTATGCCGCTGATGCCCTTGAACGAAAAATGCCCTTGATAGGTAACCTTCCAAAATCATCTCACGATTTTTATAATCTCTTTATGATGAATGGAGTGTTGAATGATCACATGACTTATGCTTGGGCAATGTATTGGATCGGAGTGGTCACTTTGCTTCTATTCCTTCTTTACCCCCTTTTAGAACGAGAAAAATATGACTACACAGATATAGAGATAGATGTGTGATCTTTTGATTAATAGTTCATTCACCGATCTGACGGACTTTAACCGGCAGACCCAGAGGTAGGTTGAACAACCCAGAACTCGATCTGACCGATTACCGGTCTGATCGATAGAATAGGCTACAGAATTTTAAACTAAACAAAATCAACTTGCTTACTCGTTTCAAACCATAGGTCAGATGGACTTAGAGCCATCAGACCGAGAGGGTAGATTAGATCAGTAGCCTTAGCATACATCTTGAGGCAGAGCCTCGGAGGGGCATTACGGAGCGGAGCACCGTAACGAGGTTAAGATTGGCTTACTTACTTGATTTTAGCAATCGATCAGACGGACTTGGAGCCGGCAGACCGACAGTAGATTTTTTTACTTTTCAGATTCTTGATTATACCTGCCATTTCTTATCTTCGTCCCATCAAATAAGCAGACTTCATGATCCCAAAAGAATTACTCAAAAAAATCCGGAAGCTCGAAATCCAAACCAAGGGTATCGTAAATACTTTGTTTGGCGGTGAATACCAATCTGCTTTTAAAGGACGTGGAATGGAGTTCACAGAAGTAAGAGCCTACACTTATGGTGATGACATCCGGCAGATAGATTGGAATGTAACAGCCCGAACCGGTGATCCCTTCATAAAAATATTTGAGGAAGAACGGGAACAAACACTGATGCTTTGTATCGACATTTCACAAAGCGGTACATTTGGGAGTCAGAGTCAAAGTAAGATGGATCTTGCTATTGAACTTTGTGCTGTATTGGCATTTAGTGCTATCAAAAATAGTGACAAAGTTGGATTGGTGCTATTTAGTGATCATATCGAAAAAGTGGTTCCTCCTAAAAAAGGAAGGACTCATGTACTCCGGCTCATCCGCGAGTTGTTTACCACCAAACCAACTGGAACAGGCACCGATATAGCTGATGCCCTTTCTTATATAAACCGACTACTTGACCGAAGAGCAATTGTAGTTTTAGCTTCGGATTTCAGGGATGATAAGTTTGAAAAACAACTCAGAATTACTAATCAAAAGCATGACCTGGTGAGTATCATCATAAACGACCACCTTGAAGATGAACTGCCGGATATTGGGTTGGTAACATTAAGAGATGCCGAAACAAGAGCTGAAAAAATCGTTGACACTTCAAGCAAGAAAGTTCGGAAAGCATATAAGGTCAAACGTATGGAGCAGAAAGCTTATATCCATGACATGATGCTTAAGATGAAGATCGATGCCGTGGAAGTTCAAACTAATCAGTCTTACGTAAAGCCCTTAATGAATTTCTTTCAACGTCGCGGTAGCAGGTACTGATTTTATTTCTGTTTGACTCAATCAGTAGTAACAGCTGAAGCTACGTTTTCCTGGGGCTTTGTTTCTTCCATTTGTTCTTTTAAGCGCTTCATCAACTCCTCAAATTTGCTCCTCTCTGATTCATCTATGGCTTTTGATGGTGGAAGATCTATAGTCAATGGATTTACAGGTTGCCCATTTTTATATATCATATAGTGAAGATGCACTCCGGTTACCCGTCCGGTTTTACCCACATAACCGATCACCTGCCCCTGTCGTACTCTTGTACCCGGCGTAATCCCTTTGGCGAATCCATTCAAGTGCAGATAAGCTGTAGTGAAGGTTCCGTTGTGCCTGATCTTGACAATATTACCATTTGGTCCTTTGTATTGAGCTTCCGTTACTTCTCCGTCTCCTACTGATAATACAGGAGTTCCAATAGGAGCAGCATAATCTACTCCGGTGTGAGGTAATCTTCTTTTTAAGACCGGATGAAATCGATTTCTGTTAAATGAGGAACTGATTCTTTGAGAAAATTTAAATGGAGCTTTCAACAAGGCTTTCTGTACGCCATTTCCTTCACTGTCATAAAAACCTATGCTCTTCTCACCCTTAAAATAATACGCATCGTATGTTATGCCGTTATGCTCAAATTCTGCAGCAAGTATTTCACCTATACCATAAGGCTTTCCATCTACAAATTGTTTTTCGTAGATCAATGTATAGTTATCATCGGGATATAATCTGAAAAAGTCGATCTGCCAGGCAAAGATTTCGCTTAATCGGTTGGCTATAAGAATATTTTTGTCTTGCTCTACAAGTGACTCATACAATGAGGAAGTAATAACTCCTGAAGCTTCCAGAACCTTTTTTGTAACCTCTTTTTTTCCGGTACCAACGTTTATCCCATTCTTCCAGTCAAATATTACATAATCAAGAGCATCTTGATGTAAAATAAGTCGATAAGCTTGTGAAGACTCAGCCTCTTTATATACTATATATCGCTGACCGGGTTTAACACGATTGCTTTGAAACACCCCTTTTGACTCTCTATTGATCTCATATATGGTTAGAGGGCTTACGTCCAAATCACGCAGTATCAAATACAAACTTTGATTCCGCTTTACTCGCCCCTCTTCTACTTCAGCATTTATTACATTAAAGCCGTAAGAATCAAGCTCAACGTCTTCTTTGATCTCAACTACATTTTCAGCTGATATTTTAAATTCCGGAGGAGTATAATCTCCCGTAAAATTTAGCATCAACGCCAGGGAAACGGCTGTAAAAAACGTAATTAACCCTATTCCCCACTTAGATTTGATAATTATCATTTATAGAACTGTAGATTTTTCGTTGCTAAAATAATAAGAATTAATATGCTACTTTCATAAAATGTATAGCATCCCCAAATTTCTAAAATATTTACATCTCAATGTTATATTTTCAGTTTTAAATTTTAAACCAAATTTTTTGACACACCCTAAATGAAAATCATCTTGTTAAAGCCTAACGCTTTACAATCGCTTACCATATTGATTTTACTATTCTTTTCAGTAAATATTCATGCCCAAACTGTTCGAACAAATGTTAACACAGACTCAATAAGCATTGGTGATACGTTTAGATACTCCCTGATAATTCAGCAAGATCAGGAATATCAAAAAATAGAATTTCCGGATACCACTTCCTTCCCCCCATCTGTTGAGCTTATTGACAGGCAACAATTCAAATTATCAGAGTTTAGTGACAGTCTGATATATAATCTACAGTATTTCGGGAATGAAGATCTCAATTTGCCTGGATTGCCTGTCACTTTTTATTCTGAAGAAGATACCCTACAACTTAGAACAGATCCTGTTCTTCTTTTTTTTAAAAGCGTAGTTGCCGAAGGTGATACTACACTGAAGCCAATGAAGCCTAACTTTGCTTTTTCAAGACCATGGTGGCCATGGATATTAGCCGGATCACTTTTAGCAGCCTTTTTGATCTGGTGGTATAAATTTAGAAAAGAGCCTGAAAAAGCTGATAACGAACCTAAAATTGAGATCGAACCATTTTATAACCCAATTGAAGAGCTTGAAAAAAGTCTGCACAGAATTAATAAGGAATCAGATCTTGCTGAGACCAAAAACTTCAAACTTTTTTACAGCGAGATGGGTGATGCAATACGTACTTATTTTGAAGAACTTTATAAAATCCCTGCATTAGAATCCACTTCCACTGAGTTACTTCGTTATCTGGATGCTTATGGTGTAGATGATACAATGGCGGAGAAAACCAGGGTTGTCCTTAGAAAAGCAGACCTTGTTAAATTTGCAAAATTCACCCCAACCCTTGAAGACGCCTGGAAAACTTTTGATCATGCTATCGAATTTATGGAACGTGCTAAATTAGCCGACTCAACTCGTATTTCGCGCCTTAAAGCAAAATATGAAGAGCAGTTCAAACCCAAACCTTCTGAACAAAAAGCGGAGGATTAAGGATGGAATTTTCTAATCCTGAATGGTTTTGGGCATTATTAATTCTTCCTGTATTAATAGGGGTCTATCTATACCGATTTTTTAAGCAAAAGCATACCACACTCACCTTTTCTTCACTGGACCTATTAGATGACCTCCCCGGAAACTGGAAATCACACCTCCACTGGTTGCAGGCTCTATTGATGTGGGCCGGTATAACTTTACTTATTGTTGCCCTGGCAAGGCCACAAGAACGTCTTACTACTGTAGAACGAAATGCAGAAGGGATCGATATTGTAATGGTACTGGATATGTCAACCTCCATGCGTGCTGAGGATTTGAAACCAAACCGTTTTGAAGCAGCCCGGGAAGTTGCCAAAGACTTTGTTGACAAGCGAAATTCTGACAGAATAGGCCTTGTGACATTTGCCATGCAAAGTTTCACTGTTGTTCCACCTACGCTTGATTACCGACTGCTTAAGGATCTTATCAATGATCTTGAAATGGGAATTATTGAAGATGGTACAGCTATTGGAATGGGAATTTCAACAGCTATCAACCGATTGAAAGAAAGCAAAGCTGAAAGTAAGGTTATAATCCTCCTCACTGACGGGCAAAATAATGCCGGTGAGATCGATCCCGTTACTGCAGCAGACTTGGCACTCACCTATAACATAAAGATCTATACCATTGGAGCCGGAACGCGTGGAACTGCTCCTTACCCTATTCAGGATCCGATCTTTGGAAGGCGTTATCAAAACATAGAGGTGAATATTGATGAAGAAATGCTAACAAGTGTTGCAGAACTTACAGGCGGAAGATATTTCAGAGCCACAGATTCTGACGAACTCGAAAGCATTTATGAAGAAATTGACGAACTGGAAACCACAGAAGTAGAAGAATTAATCTATACAGATTACAAAGATCTATACGCTATATATCTGGCTTGGTCGTTTGGACTTCTTTTAATAAGCTTCGTATTAAATAAAACGATATTAACTGGAATTGAAACATCCTGAATGATCAGGATTCCAATCGTTTTACAGTTCGCTCATTTTATGCCAATTTTCATTGCTAATCGGCAATATAACAGCGTATCTTTCATCTCTATTTTAAGTCCATAAAAAGCTATACATGAGCATTTCTTTTATAAAGGAACAACTCCGGAAGGTCGGGATCTTCGATGAAGTATATGAACACCTTCTTTCCAAAAAATCCCTGAATCTCAAAAAAAGCATCGGTGCACTAAATAGCTTTCTACTTGAAGACCTGGGCTCTAGAAAGGATCGGCTTCTGGTGATCTCAGAAACAGATGAAGGAGCCAGGTTTCTTAAAGCAGACCTTGATGTGATCTCAGGGAATAAGACCGTCATTCTTTTCCCCTCTTCTAATAGCAAACCATATGACAAGCAGCAACTAAAAGATACAGGGCTGTTAGTACAGCGGTCGGAAGCACTTCAGGAGATCTCTGATCATTCCAAGTCTATCGTAGTGACATCTGTAGAAGCTATCGGAGAGCAAATAGCACCACCATCTGCCCTCAATGAAGTTAGTCTTATACTCAAAAAGGGTGATGAGATAGATCTGGACGTTTTTAAAGAAGAACTTGCTGATCAAGGATATTCCCCGGTTCGTTTTGTGGATGAGCCCGGTGAATTTGCCGTTCGTGGAGGGATCCTCGATGTATTTCCTTATTCAGGACAATATCCTCTTAGATTTGAATTTTTTGGGGATGAACTTGATACTATCAGAGAGTTTGATGCAGATTCGCAACGGTCTATAGCTTTTCTGAATGAAGCGCGTATCATTCCCGACCTCACTAACCTTCCGGAAAAAGAAAAATCATCTTTCCTCTCCTATTTCGATAATGAGACCTTATTGGTTACCTCAAATCGTGATGTTATGATCTCTAAGATCGGAGAAAATTATGAGAAAGCTGAAGATGCTTACGAAGATCACGAGAATAATGAAGGGCTCGACCTTCCGGAGCAAAGATATCTCTCAGGAGAAGTATTTGAGAAAGAACTTTCAAAGTTTGATCATCAGCTTTTTGTGGCTAACGTTGGAGTGTCTGAAAAAGATGAGCAGACAAAGACTCTTGAAACAAAGCCACAACCTGATTTCCACGGTAACTTTAAGCTGCTAAGAGAACAGATCACCAAAAACACAGAAGATGAACTAACCACTATCATTTTATGTGATAATGACGGCCAGAGAGATCGCTTTGAGGAATTACTTGGGGAAGCCAACCATGAGTTCAACTATCGTTTGATCGTAGAATCGCTTCATGAAGGATTTGTCTATGAACCTGCAAAATTAGCTGTCTATACAGATCACCAGATCTTTAACCGATATCACCGTCCTAAAACAAAAAGGCGGCGCTTCCATGGAGGAATCTCCTTCAAGGAGATAAAAGACCTCAGCAGAGGCGATTTTGTAGTTCATGTTGATTACGGCATCGGTAAGTTTATGGGCTTCAAAAAGATCAACGTAAAAAACACTGAACAGGAAGTCGTCGTTCTTCAGTATAAAAATGATTCTACCCTATACGTGAATGTAACGAGCCTTCACAAGCTTCAGAAGTATTCCGGTAAAGAGGGAACAGTACCAAGGATCACAAAACTTGGTTCAGGTGCATGGGCCCGAAAGAAGGAACAAACCAAGAAGAAAGTAAAAGATATTGCCAGAGAGTTGATCCAGCTTTATGCAAAACGTAAAGCTCAAACAGCACACAGCTTTTCTCAGGACAATGAATGGCAGACTGAACTGGAAGCCAATTTTGAATTTGAGGAAACCCCGGATCAATATGACGCCATACAGGCTGTTAAAAGTGATATGGAAAGTGAGCATCCCATGGACCGCCTTATTTGTGGTGATGTAGGATTTGGCAAGACCGAAGTTGCCGTAAGAGCTGCATTTAAAGCGGTACTGGATCATAAACAGGTAGCCGTGCTGGTTCCGACAACTATTTTAGCGGAGCAACATTCCAAAACCTTTATGAAGCGGATGGAGAAGTTCCCGGTTCGTGTTGAAGCTCTTTCACGCTTTCGAACAACGAAAGAACAAAAAGAAGTGATCAGTAAGCTCGAAGAAGGTGAAGTGGACGTGGTTATTGGCACGCACCGCTTACTTTCCAAGGACGTTAAGTTCAAAGACCTCGGCCTTATCATCGTGGATGAAGAGCAGCGATTTGGAGTTTCGGCTAAGGAAAAACTAAAAAATTTCCGTGCTACAGTGGATGTTCTTACCCTAACTGCGACTCCCATTCCGAGAACCTTGCAATTTTCTTTGATGGGCGCTCGTGATCTTAGCATCATAAGCACCCCTCCGCCCAACCGCCAACCGGTGTATACGGAAATTCACAGCTTTGATGAAGAGCTTATCCGAGATGCCATTCTCCAGGAAATTTCCCGGGGCGGACAGGTTTTCTTCATCCACAATCGAGTCAAGAATATTGAGGAAGTTGCTGAAATGATACGAAGGCTTGTCCCTGATATCAGAGTACGTTTCGGGCATGGACAAATGAGAGGGTCTCAGCTCGAGAAGATCATCGGAGATTTTTATCAGCATAAATTTGATGTACTGGTTTCGACCAATATTGTAGAGAATGGGATCGACATTGCCAATGCAAATACCATTATCATAAATCACGCCAACCATTTTGGTCTTGCTGAACTACATCAACTTAGAGGACGTGTCGGGCGATCTAACCGGAAAGCTTTTTGTTATCTGATCACCAATCCCATCCAAACTTTGAGTACTGAAGCGCGAAAACGTTTATTGGCACTTGAAGAATTCTCAGACCTGGGTTCAGGATTTAGCATCGCAATGCGTGATCTTGATATACGTGGTGCCGGGGATATTTTAGGTGCTGAGCAAAGTGGCTTCATCAATGATATCGGGTTTGATCTTTATACCAAGATCTTGAATGATGCAGTGAACGAACTTAAACAGTCTGAGTTCAGTGACCTTTTTGATAATGTTGAGGTTGAAGTTGAGCACCCTGAAACAACCGTTGAATTTGATGAAACAGCCTTGCTCCCACAGAGTTATGTATCAGATAGTGTAGAGCGTCTCAATTTATACCGCAAACTTTCACAGGCTAATAAACCGGAGGAAATTGATGACTGGAAAGAAGAGATCGAAGATCGCTTTGGGCCAACACCAAAAGAAGCTGATTACCTAATACTTGCAAGCAAGATCAAATTATTTGCATCCAAGAATTTCTTAACAAAAGTAACAATTCGTGCCGACCGGATGTGGCTGGTATGCCCCAAACAAGAATCAGAAATGGGGAAAGTATTCTATGATTCGGGTACATTTCAGGAAGTGCTTGAAAAAATTGAAGCCGAACGAGAGGGTAAATTCCAAGTCATACAGAAGAAAGATACGGTACGATTTGTGGTTCAGGATATTCCGGATATCAATGCAGCACTGGAGTTTTTAAAAGGATTAGTATTGAGTGAAGTCCATGCATGACCTTTCAAAATATATTGAACTGATACGATCCGGTGAAGTAGTCGCCTTTCCTACTGAAACCGTATATGGCTTGGGGGCTGATGCGTGGAATCCTGCTGCTATTAAAAAAGTATTTGAGACCAAGGGCAGGCCATCTGACAATCCATTGATCGTTCATGTTTCAAACATTGAACAAGTCTATGATTTTGCCAATGAAATTCCGAAAACAGCTCAAAAACTTATGGAATTCTATTGGCCCGGTCCGCTTACCATCATTCTTGAGAAAAAGCCAAAAGTACTTGATTTGATCACTGCAGGACTTGATACGGTTGCCCTTAGAATGCCCGACCATCCTCTTACTTCTGAGTTAATCTCCCAAACAGGTCCCCTTGTAGCTCCAAGTGCCAATAGATCGGGAAAACCCAGCCCAACAAAGGCAGCTCATGTAAAAAATGATTTCGGTGAAAACTTTCCGGTTATTGACGGAGGAGCTACTGAAATTGGTTTGGAATCTACAGTAGTCGACTTGACAAAAGAAACTCCTTTGATCCTCAGACCGGGAATGATTGGAGAGAAAGAACTTAGTTTGATTCTTTACTTAGAAGTAAAAACTGTTTCTTCGATGGAAAAAAAACCTCGAAGTCCAGGTCAGAAGTATTCACATTACAAGCCACAAGCAACCGTTGAATACGGTCGCATTAAGGTGCCTAAAAATGATACTTTGTATCTTGTCCAAAAAGAATATGATAATTCCGAGAATATAATCTCATATAACGGTGATCTTTTAATGCTCTCAAGAGAACTTTATGATCGATTTCGTCAGGCTGATCTTGAAGATTATTCAACCATTTTTATCGAAAATATCGATGATCACAAAAATAATTTTCCTTCTTTTTATTCGGCTTTATTGAACCGAATTCAGAAAGCAAAAGGTTGATATTTCAGCTTCATAAGTGTCTCCTCCCCATCGTTTTATAATCCTAATTCTAACTTGATAAAATTAGGAAACTCATGTGCTAATTAACCCCTAAAATAACTTAATGGCGGGTTTTTGAGTTTTCAATGGGAACTGAAAGTTTATAAAAATTGATTTAATGGTAGTCAATTTTAATAAAACCGACTATTCATGAAGAAAGTAAAAATACCATCAAGGCTTAATTTATTTCTTTCTCTTGTTCTCGTCTCAGCTGTAACATTTATCGGTTGCGATAATGACTCAGATGACAGTGGAACAAGTGGAATGACAGAGCTGAACATTGTTGAAACTGCACAAGAGAACGATGATTTCTCGATCCTGGTGCAGGCTATTACGGACGCCGGTTTAACGGCAGCATTGGAAGCAGACGGCCCATTTACTGTTTTTGCTCCAACAAATGAAGCTTTTAATGATCTGCCTGAAGGAACTTTGGAAAGTTTGACCAATGAACAGCTTCAGGAAATTCTGCAATTTCACGTTGTGGAGGGAACTGTTGCTTCCGCTGATCTGGAAGCAAGTCAGGACGTAGCATCTCTTTTAGGAGAAGAGCTTTTAGTTGAAGCTGAAGGTGAAGGTGAAGTACTTGTTAACGGTTACTCTAGCGTAACCACTGCAGATATTGAAGCCTCAAATGGAATCATTCATGCCGTTGATGCAGTATTACTTCCTGCTGGAATCAGAGAAGCTAATATTGTGGATTAAGCAAACGAGTTGGGCACTTTTACCAGTTTAGTTGGTGCGGTCGACCAAGTTGGTCTAACTTCTACCCTGAAATATAAAGGTGATTTTACCGTATTTGCTCCAACCGATGATGCTTTTGCAAGTCTTCCCGACGGACTACTTGCTTCATTGACTAATGAGCAGGTCACTGAGATTTTGACCTACCATGTGTTATCAGGAGAAGTATTCTCAAACCAGCTAGATCCGGAACAAGCCGTAGAATCATTATCAGAAGAAGATGTGTTTATAACCTCCAACAATGATGGAGTATTTGTAAACGGTTCAGCTTCAGTTGTCACTGCTGACGTTGACGTATCTAATGGTGTTATTCATGCCATTGATGCTGTTATTCTGCCTAATGAGTTTTTGGACGTTGTCCAGATAGCTCAGAAAAACTATAACTTAACCACACTGGTTGACTTGGTAGTTGATGCTGATCTTGTAACAACTTTGAAAGGTGACGGACCATTTACCGTATTGGCCCCAACTAATGCTGCTTTTGCAGAAATTAGCGCTACACTTGATGGTTTGACCGCAAGTGAAGTTGAGGAAGTTCTCCTTTATCATGTAGCTGCACAGGAAGCGCTAGCAGGAGACCTCACTGACGGAATGACCATTGAGACGGTACAAGGTGAAGATATCACCGTAACCATTGACGCTGAGAATAATGTATTCTTCAATGGAGATGTAGGTGTGGTAACCGTAGATCTTGAAGGAACAAATGGTGTTGTACATATCATAGATGGTGTACTGATTCCACCAAGTTTCACAAACTGATCACTATTTTCATATAAAACAAAAGCCTGTTCAATTTCTTGGACAGGCTTTTTTTATATCTCACTCTTTTGAAGTATTAATCTTCAAATACCGAAAATGTTTGGTCGGGTCTCATCGCTAATACCGTTTCAACCATAATATCAATGAGCGTATTCACATCTTTCATAGATGCCAGTTCAACAGGAGAATGCATATATCGAAGCGGGGTTGAAAGCAACGCGCTTGGAATTCCCGTCTGCTGATAAAAAATACTATCCGTATCGGTACCGGTTCTTACACTAGTTGCTTCATGTTGAATGTCGATTTTCTTCTTTTTGCAAACTTCCTCAACAAACTCAACCACTTTTGGATGGTTAGCGCCTCCATGCTGTACAGTAGGCCCTTTACCCAATTCTATGGTTCCATGCTCTTTCTGATCAATTCCGGGCGTATCAGTAGCATGTGTTACATCTGTTACCAATGCAACATCCGGCATAAAACGATAGCTCATCATTCTTGCTCCAAACCCTCCTACTTCTTCCTGAATAGAATTCAATGCAATCACATTGACTTTAAGGTCTTTTTTCTTTTCGCTCAGCTTTCGCATAGCTTCAGCAATTACATACCCGCCAATTCTATTATCCAAGGCCCGGGCTGAAAGAAGATCATCATTTAAAAATTCTGTGTCGGTAGCGTAGGTGATAGGATCTCCGATTTGAACCAGTTCCAATGCTTCTTCCTTTGAAGAAACCCCGATATCCACATAAATATCTTTCCAGGCCGGCTGTTTGCCTCCGCCGTTCTTATTGTCCTGAAGATGGATCGCGGTGTTTCCGGTTATCCCAACCACTCTTCCTCTCTTGTTATGAATGTACACCTTCTTAGCTCGCGCGATTGTGGAATCACTACCTCCGAGTTTATTGATATAAACAAATCCCTGGTCGGTTATATGCTGAACCACCATTCCGATTTCATCACAATGTGCTTCCAACATTACAGTGGCTACATCACCACTCATGTTGATTTTTGCGGCACATGAGCCATAGGCATCGGTCACCACTTCATCCGCAAATTGATCTACATATTCTTTCCAGACCTGCACTCCTTTTTTTTCATATCCGGTTGGGCTTGGAGTGATAAGTAATTCATCTAAAAAATCTCGCTCGTTTTTCTTGGCCATCGTAGTTTTACTTTGTTTGAATTTGATCGGCAGGAATATAAGAAATATAGCTTCCAGAATAAGGGTTTTAGATTTGTCATTTCCCGATTTCCCCCGCATCTTCAGGCTAAAAATAAATCACTATGTTCAGACCAAAATATGACGCCGAGTTCTTTTATCATTGGACTGAAATTCCTGTTCGATTTCGGGATTTGGATCCATTAAACCATGTTAATAATGCTTTGTTCAATACCTATCTTGAAGAAGCCCGAATCAAATTCCTTGGAGAAGTTGGCCAAATGGAAACTGAGTTCACAGAAGGGAAAACCTTTGTGTTGGTGAAATGTACCATCGAGTACCTAAAACAGATCAAATTTCCTGCCACTGTTTTAGTGGGAACCGGAATCGGCGAGGTTGGAAATTCAAGTATCACCGCACTACAAGGAATCTATGATAAGGAATCGAAAGCTCTGGTGGGTGTCGCAGAATCTACCGGTGTCTGGTTTGATATGAAGAAACAACGACCAACCCGACTTCCGGATATAGAAAATCTTGACGATATGATCATTAAAGATCATTAGTGTACAAGAATGTTCAATATATTTTAAACCACATACTTTATTAGCACTCGCTTTAACACTCTTCACTTTTTAATATCTTCAGACGGTTCAAACCTAACATTCGCAGTTCTGATATGGACAAAAGCACCCGATATAAAATTTTCAACGACCCTATTCACGGGTTTATAACCGTCCCAAAAGGACCTATTCTAAAACTAATTGACCATCCATATGTTCAAAGGTTACGGCGTATTCGGCAGTTAGGATTAGGTTACCTGGTGTTTCCTGCCGCAGAGCATTCCCGATTTTCCCACGCCCTTGGTGCTTTAGAACTTGGGCAAAGAGTTCTAAATAATCTACGTGAAAAAGATACCACCATAAGTCAGCCTGAATATGACGGTACACTAATGGCGATTTTATTGCATGATGTTGGGCATGGCCCCTTGTCCCATACTCTGGAGCATTCTCTTATCAAAGATTTCAACCATGAAATGATGAGTCTGGCGATAATGAAAGAGCTCAATAAAGAATTTAATGGGGCTCTGGATGAGGCAATTTCAATATTTACCAATCAGCATAAGAAGAAGTTTCTACATCAACTTATTTCGTCGCAACTAGATCTTGATCGATTAGACTATCTCAGAAGAGACAGTTTTTTTACAGGTGTTTCAGAAGGTACGGTCGGTATCAATCGAATCCTTAAAACCATGCGGGTTTTTAAAGGAAATATTGTTATCGAAAAGAAAGGAATTTATGCCGTAGAAAATTACATCATTGCTCGCAGACTGATGTATATGCAAGTTTATCAACACAAAACTGTACTCAGCGCTGATTTTTTACTGCGAAGTATTTTTGAGAGAGTCAGTGATCTTATTGCTGATGGTAAAGAGGTATCCTTTGCTTCCTCTTCTCTTGCTTACTTTTTAACAGAACAACCATCCGCTAAGAAAGTAATCTCCAAGGAAATGATAACTAGGTACACTGAAATGGATGATCATGACATATATTTGTCCATTAAGCAGTGGACTAAAAGTGAAGATAAAATTTTAGCAGATCTAAGCTTTCGGTTCTTGAATCGAGACCTTTTCAGAACAACTTTTGTGGATAAAAAACTCAATAAGTCTCAGAGGGATAATGTTCTGGATCAAACCAAAAAAGCTTTGAAGAAAGCTCGTTTGCCATACAATGATGAGGTATTAAAATATTACATAAGTTTTGAGCATAGCTATTCCGAGGCTTATAAATATAAAAATGAAAGCATCTGGATCCTGGAAGATGAGAAAGCCATCGAGTTCTCAAAAGCAGCTGAAACAAAAAACATAATTGCTTTAACAGAACCAGTTGTCAAACAATATTGTGTTCACCTGAAAACGATCTCTGTATAGGGAGAAAGTGCTAATTTCCTTTTGAAAAATTAAGTGGAAGAAACAGTGAGATCTTTTCGAAGAGGTCTTTTTCTTTAAATGGCTTAAGGAGATATTCTGAAAACCCCTGATCCATCAACTCTGATCTTGATTCACCATGTTCTCCGGAAGTGTATGCAATGATAGGTATCTTATGATCCTTTTTATTGAGTTCCCGAATCTGCTTCATAGCCTCAATACCATTCATGATAGGCATACAAATGTCCATTAAAACAACATCCGGTTTAAGTTTATGAAACCGGTCTAAAGCTTACTTCCCATTCTTGGCTTCGTGGATCTTAAAATTATTCCTCTCCAAAATAATCCTGGCAATACTTCTGTTGATAGACAGATCATCCACAATAAGAGCGGTCAATCCCTTATTCTGTTTAGATATATTGCTAAGTTCTGTTCTTTGGCTCATTATAATTTAAAACCGATAAATGGTTCTCTTCCAAATATTTATATCGGAATTAAATTATAAAATGAATAAACCTATTACAGGTTAATCTTTCCTAATTAATAATTGTAAATTTTGCCTATATACGTTTATAAACAACGAATGAAAGCTCACCCGCTTCTTCTCTTGATTCTTCTGCCCATTCCTTCCCTACCTGATCTCGATATTCCGGAAAAAAGGTATCACCATCATATTCTTTATGGATTTCGGTGATTATAAGTTTATCAGCTTGATCTAATGCTTCACGATAAAGCACTCCTCCGCCAATGACAAATACCTCCTCCTCATCCACAGCGTCTAAAGCTTCTTCAAGTGAAGTATAGGTGTCTACGTTATCATATGTTTTTGTAGTTGAGAGAACGATGTTCTTTCTTTCCGGAAGTGGGATCTCATTCAGTTCTTCAAACACACCTCTTCCCATAATAATGGTCTTCCCCAGCGTTGTTTTTTTGAAGTGCTTTAGATCCTCAGGGTATCTCCAGGGCAATCCACCGTCTTTTCCAATCACCAGGTTTTTGTCATGGGCCGCAACTAGTGTAATGATCATACTGCAACCTCGAATTTGATAACAGGATCTGGATCATAATTTTCAAGCGTGAAATCATCAAATGTTAACTGGTCTACAGGTTTTTTTGCGATTTTAAGAGTAGGAAGCGGCTTAGGTTCCCTGGTAAGTTGCTCTTTCAGTCCTTCCACATGGTTTTCGTAAATGTGAGCATCTACAATAGTGTGTGCAAAAGTACCCGGTTCTAAACCTACTTCCTGAGCAATTGCCATAGTAAGAGCTGAATAACAAGCAAGGTTAAAAGGAATACCTAATGCAATATCGCCGGATCGCTGAGTAAGATGACAGTTTAATTTCCCATCACTTACATTAAAAATATACATAATATGGCATGGAGGAAGCCCCATTTCTTCTAATAAACCCGGGTGCCACGCGCTCACTACTATGCGTCTGCTATTTGGGTTATTTTTCAGCATATCAATCGCTCGTTGTACCTGATCAAATTCTTTGCGAACCCAAACATCTTTATTTATTGCTGAACAATTACCTTCAAATCTAACTTCTTCTTTTTCGAAATACGGAAATTTCCTCCAAAGTACGGGGTAAATAGGGCCTACATAGCCGTCTTCATCTGCCCAGGCATCCCAGATATGGCAATCATTTTCATCGCGTAGCCAGCGAATGTGATCCTCTCCCCTTAGATACCATAACATCTCCAGTATCACAGACCTAAAATATACCTTCTTTGTAGTAAGCAAAGGAAAGCCTTCAGAAAGATCTACTTTATAAAATTCAGCAAAATTAGATATCGTATCGGTTCCGGTACGATTTTCTTTCCTTACTCCATTTTCTAGTACATTTTTAACAAGATCGTGATATTGTTTCATGAGATAATTCTGCTTTTTAAAGGAGAGTTCCGCTTAAAAGTAAGATAGCTATACTAAAATAAATAATGATTCCCGTTACATCCACAATAGTTGCCACAAAAGGAGCAGATGAAACAGCCGGGTCAATACTAAGTTTGGATAATACGAATGGTAACATGGCACCGGTAAAATTACCGAACAATACAATTGCGAAAAGACTTAAGCCAACAACTGCTGCTGTTAAAATAACAGTCATGCTAAGTATTTGGCCTCCAAGCAAATCCCATGCTATTAAGGTGAAGAAACCCATCAACCCAATCAAGCTGCCTAACATTAAACCCGAGGTAAATTCCCGGCTAAATACCTTTTTCCAGTCTTCAAGTTTTATATCATCGGTAGCCAGGGCCCGTATTACAAGTGTTGCTGCCTGAGAACCGGAGTTACCTCCACTGGAAATTATAAGAGGCACAAAAAATGAAAGGGCAACTACCTTCTGAAGAATCTCTTCGTACCCTCCCATTGCAATAGCTGTTAAGATCTGGCCTACAAAAAGAATGATCAACCACCATAATCGTTTTTTGACAATATCAAAGATGGATGTTTGGGAATAATAATCATCCAAAGCATCCATACCGGCCATTTTCTGCATATCCTCGGTAGTCTCTTCTTCAGCAACGTCAATAATGTCATCGGCCGTTACAATACCTACCAAAACACCATCAGAATCAACAACAGGTAAAGCTACTCTATCGTATTTAGCAAGCATTTTCACGGCTTCTTCCTGATCATCATTAACGGAAAGTGCTTCAAAAGAACGATCCATTAAGGTCTCAATTTGCTTGTCTTGTTCAGCTAAAATGAGATGAGTAATACGAAGGTCATCGATCAAATGTTCTTTATCATCAACTACATAAATAACATTAATGGTCTCTGCGGTTTCTCCATACTCCCGAATATGTTTCATACTGCGTTTTATGGTCCAATCCGATTTCACCTTCACATAGCGAGGTGTCATCAATCGGCCTACACTCTCTTCAGGATAGCCAAGTAATTTTTTAAGCTGTTTTTGGTCTTCCCTGGTGATAGAATTCATCACACGCTGGGTTAGATGACCGGGGAGTTCTTCAAGAATCGAAACCTGTTCATCGGGTTCCAGGTTGCCCATTACATCACTAAGCTGCTGCTTATTAAAAAGCTCGAGAAGTTCTACTCCTTTAGATGAAGGTAATTCAGCAAAGACATCTGCAGCGATCGGTTTCTTTAGTAAACGGAATACCACGATGGCAATTTCACCAGGGAGTTCCAATAAAAGATCAGCTATATCAGCAGAAGGTACATCATTCAATACCTCTTTAAGTGCAACCCAGTCCTTAGCTTCAATAAGCTCTTCGAATTCAGGTTTTATGAGTTGAACGAACATTGTTCTCCGGTGAAATATTACCTTTTTAGATGGGACTTAGAATCGGGGTAAATCCCGCAAAAAACAAGTTTCTGAACAGATGTTTTAAAGAAACTTAAACAAGAAAAGAATCTAACTGAGTATCAGTCTCTCAACTTCTTCAGAGCTTGCTTCGCAGCTTTTTGCTCTGCCTTTTTTTTGCTTTTTCCTTTACCCTGGCCTAAATCTTCATTTCCTACTAATACCTTAACCATAAAAGTCCGGTTATGTCCAGGGCCACTTTCACTGATCAGTTCATAGTGAGGAATTGGTTTTTTTTGAGCCTGAGCTAATTCAAGAAGTGCACTCTTATAATTATCGACTGTATTAATAAGCTTATCAATAACCAGGTTGTTCTCAATTACTGTATCAACAAATTGATAAGCTTCTTTGTAGCCCTTAGTAATATAGATGGCGGCAATAATTGATTCAAAAGCATCGGCTAAAATACTTTTTGATATCTTTCCTGCTCCATTCCTTTCTCCGAGTTCCATCAGATCTTCTAGACCAAGTTTCTTTGAAAAATCTGTAAGTGTATCTCCCCTTACCAACTTAGCGCGTACTTTGGTTAGGAACCCTTCATCTTTTTCGGGATAATTATTGAAAAGTATCTCTGCTGCAATAAGATCTAAAACAGCGTCTCCCAAAAACTCAAGTCGTTCGTACGAATCATAGGTTTCGTATTTCTCCTGAGAGAGTGTTGAACGATGCCTTAAAGCTTTTAAAAATAAAGAAGGATCGTCGATTTGAAAACCAACGATCCTTTCCAATTTTTGAATTCTGCTTTTTAATTCAGGGCTGAGATCTTCCTGCTTTTTAGAGCTGAAAAGGGATCTGAACCATCTCGGCATATATATCAGTCCTTGTATTTTTTAAATACTAAGGTTGAATTATGACCACCAAAACCAAATGCATTATTCAATGCATATTCAACGTCTCTAACAACGGCTTCATTAGCTGTGTAATTAAGATCACATTCAGGATCTTGATTTTCAATGTTAATGGTTGGCGGTACCATACCGTGATAAATGGCAAGCAGTGTTGCAATAGACTCAATAGCTCCTGCTGCTCCCAAAGTATGACCATGCATACTCTTGGTGGAGTTCAGGTTTATGTTCTTGGAATGATCTCCAAAAACCTTTTTGATGGTATTGGTCTCTGCAATATCACCTAATGGAGTTGATGTACCGTGCATGTTGATATGATCAACATCTTCAGGTTTGATTCCCGCAGCTTTCATTGCTCTGTTTAATGATAACGTCACCCCATTTCCGTCAGGATCAGGAGCAGTTATGTGGTAAGCATCTGCTGAGAAACCGTAGCCTTTAATCTCACCATAAATACGAGCCCCACGTTCAAGCGCTGAATCCAGACTTTCCAGAATAAAAATTCCGGCTCCTTCTCCCAGAACAAAACCATCACGATCTTTATCAAATGGTCGTGAAGCTGTTTCAGGAGAATCGTTTCTGGTAGACATTGCCTTCATACTATTGAATCCGGATATCCCTATTCGGGTTACAGGTGCCTCTGTACCACCGGCAACAGCATAATCTGATTGGCCGTACCGAATGGAATCGTAAGCCAATCCTATATTATGAGAACCTGTGGCGCATGCTGAAACAGCACAGTAGTTGGGTCCTCTGAATCCGTATTTGATAGAGATTTGCCCGGATACGATATCAGGAATAAGCATGGGGATAAAGAATGGGGATACCCCTCTTGGTCCATGCTCATGAAACGAAACAGATTGCTCATAAAAAGTTTCCATTCCGCCGATTCCTGTTCCTACTAATACGGCAACTTCATCTTTATCGATTTTTTCCAGATCAAGTTTACTGTCTTCGATGGCTTCACCGGAAGCGATAAGTGCATACTGAGCAACTTTATCTAATCTTCTGGCTTCTTTACGATCGAAGTAATCAGTAGGTTCGTAATCCTCAATCTGAGCAGCAAATTTTGTGGCAAAGTCGGTCGTATCAAAATGTTCGAGCGAGCGAACACCGCTTTTACCTGAAACTAATCCGTTCCAGAAGTCAGGCGCACTTTTACCAATTGGGGTAAAAGCACCGATACCCGTAACTACAACTCTCCGAGTGCTCATAGGTGATTTTCTGTAAGTATTAAATTAGGATAATTTTCCTGAAAGGTAGGTAACAGCATCTCCTACAGTCGCGATATTTTCAGCGTCTTCGTCAGGAATGCTGAGATCGAATTCTTTTTCGAACTCCATGATCAATTCTACGGTATCTAATGAATCAGCACCAAGGTCGTTGGTGAAGTTCGCATCTCCTGCTACTTCTGATTCATCTACACCAAGTTTATCTACAATGATAGCTTTTACTTTTGATTCTACGTCTTGTGACATTTTGTATCCTTTTTCAGTGATTAGTTGATAATTATAATTTTGATAAAATAAGTTATTTCAACTTAAAAATTCATACAAGTATCTGCAATATGCACAATTACATTGCCATACCGCCATCAACCCGAATAACTTCCCCGGTTATGTAAGAGCTCATATCAGATGCAAGAAATACAACAGCATCGGCAACTTCATCTGCTTCCCCTGCTCTCCCAAGTGGAGTTTCAGCTTTAATGCCTTCCAATACTTTCTCATCAAGCTCACCGGTCATATCGGTGAGAATGTATCCCGGAGCAATCACATTTGCACGAATATTTCTTGAAGAAAGCTCTTTGGCATATGATTTCGTAAATCCAATAATACCGGCTTTAGAGGCAGCATAGTTACTTTGCCCTGCATTTCCTGAAATACCTACTACAGAACTGATATTAATAATGGAACCCCCGCGGTTTCTCATCATCGGTTTTGCAGCAGCTTTGGAGTAGTTAAAAATACTTTTCAAATTCGTGGTAATGACATCATCCCACTGCTCTTCGGTCATCCGAAGAATGAGATTGTCTTTTGTGATACCTGCGTTGTTTACAATAATATCGATCTTACCCCAATCCTCAACGATCTCGTTAATTACAGATTCCGCCTTTTCATATACGACAGCATCGGCTTGTAAAGCTTTACTTTTTCGGCCTTTTGCTTCGATCTCAGCTTTCACTTCTTCAGCAGCTTCGGATGAACGTGCATAGGTTATGGCCACATCAGCTCCAAAGTCAGCAAGTTTGAGAGCTATTGCCCGACCAATTCCCCGGCTTCCTCCCGTTACCAAACATGTTTTTCCTTCTAATGATAAACTCATAATCTTTTCCTTATTGATGTCCTGAGATTTCTGCGCCTTTCAGAGTTCGTTTTACTAACCCTTGTAATACTTTACCGGGGCCTACCTCCACAAAAGAATCCGCTCCGTTTGAGCTCATGTTATTCAAAGTCTGTGTCCAGCGAACCGGATTAAGTAATTGGTTAAGTAAATTTGATCTTATTTCATCAGGTTCATTGGTAGGCTCAGCTGTATAATTACTATAAATTGGACAATCTGGAGCAACAATCTCAAGCTGTTCCAATTGTTCTTTAAGGCCGTCATATGCAGGTTGCATAAGAGATGAGTGAAATGCACCACTTACCGGAAGCAACATAGCCATTCGTGCTCCATTCTCTTTAGCCAATGCAACTGCTTTCTCAACAGCTTCTTTAAAACCTGATATAACAAGCTGTCCCGGACAATTGTAATTAGCAGCAAGCACCTCTTTTCCTGTTTCCTCTGAGGCTTGAGTACACACTTTTTCAACAGCTTCATCATCCATACCAATCACAGCTGCCATAGTTCCCGGATTTTCAGTTCCGGCTTGTTGCATTAATTCTCCTCGTCTACGTACAATCTTCAACGCATCTTCAAAAGAAACAGCCCCGCATGCAACTAATGCTGAAAACTCTCCAAGACTATGTCCGGCAACCATATCCGGTTTTGCATCTAAAGTTTTAAACAAAGCTACGGAATGAAGGAAAATAGCAGGCTGGGTAAATTCTGTTTGCTTTAGCTTTTCCTCCGGCCCCTCAAACATGATTTCTTTAAGGTTGATACCAAGTATTTCATTGGCCTGATCAAAGTATTTAGCAGCATCAGTGTTAGAGTCGTACAACTCCTTTCCCATTCCAACAAATTGAGATCCCTGTCCCGGGAATAGATAAGCGGTACTCATTATTTCATCCCCCAAGTTAAATAAATGGCTCCCCAGGTAAATCCTCCACCAAAGGCAGCTAATACAATGTTATCACCGTGATTAAGTTTGTCTTTCCAATCGTATAAACAAAGCGGAATAGTAGCGGCTGTAGTATTTCCGTATTTATTTATGTTGATCATTACTTTTTCATTTGAAAGCCCCATTCGTCGAGCTGTAGCATCAATAATTCTCATGTTTGCCTGATGTGGAACTAACCAAGCCACATCCTCGGGATCCAGATCATTTCGTTTCATGATCTCAAGAGAAACATCTGCCATTCCCATCGTAGCTTTTTTGAAAACAGCCTTACCATCCTGTTTCAAATAATGAGATTTATTTTTTACCGTTTCTTTCGTTGCAGGGTTTCTACTACCGCCCGCAGGTTGATAGAGACTACATTCCGAATCTCCTTCCACATAATGTTTTTGATCGATAATACCGGTTCCGTCTTCCGATTCTTCAAGCAATACAGCTCCGGCTCCGTCACCAAATAAAATGCATGTGGTCCGATCCGTATAATCCAAAATCGAACTCATTTTATCGGTACCGATCACCATTACCTTCTTGGCTCGGCCTGATTCTATGTACATGGCCCCTGTACTCAAAGCATACAAGAAACCGGAACAAGCCGCTGATAAATCAAAGGCAAAAGCATTTTTTGCTCCAATATTTTTTTGAACCAAACAAGCTGTTGCAGGGAAAAGGTAGTCGGGAGTGACGGTAGCTAAAATAATGAGGTCGATCTCTTCAGCTGATATACCGCGTTGTTCGAGAACTTCTTTAGCAGCTTCAGTCCCCATAAAAGCAGTCGCTTTGTCAGGGTCTTTTAAAATTCTTCGCTCTTCAATGCCTGTTCGGGTTCGGATCCATTCATCATTGGTGTCTACCAACTTTTCAAGATCTTTGTTCGTCATTCGGTTTTCAGGCAAATAGTGTCCTACTGCCGTTATTTTTGCTCTTTTTACTTCCATGAAGAGATTCAGCTCAATTTAAAGATGCTACTATTTTACCGTTCACGTCTTGTTCAACTGTTTGAACAGCACTTTTGATCATATTTTTAATGGCTAAAGGAGAGCTTCCGCCGTGTCCTACAATACTCACGCCATCAACCCCTAAGAAAGGAATACCGCCTACATTTTCATAGTTAAAAGGTGATAAAGCAGTATGGAGTACTTTTTGAATATTTTGAATTTCGTTTTGAGACAGATTCATGTCTTTTATTGCTGCACTCATCATTTGCTGAAGAATCTCGGGAATAGATTCTCCAAACTTGAGTACTATATTTCCTACCAGGCCATCGCATAAATAAACATCAGCTTTACCAGGAAGAATATCTTTTCCTTCTACATTACCGATAAAGTTATCTTCTTTTTTAAGCGTGAGAAAGACTTCTTTAAGGGTCTCAGTTCCTTTTCCTTCCTCTTCACCAACATTCAATAGTGCTACTTTGGGATCAGTAATGTTCAAGATCTGTTCACAATAGATCTCAGCCATTTTAGCAAATTGAACAGCCGTTTCCGGTTTGATCTCCAGATTCGCTCCGGCATCCACCAATAATCTGAATCCCTTTAGTGTAGGATAATAGGCTGCGATGGTTGGTCTTAAAACCCCTTTCAGTTTACCTAAAATAAACATAGAGGCTGCAAGTAAAGCGCCTGTATTTCCAGCACTTACAAATGCATCGCATTTACCGGCTTTATGTAAACCGATACCAACCACAATTGATGATTGTTGCTTCGTTTTAACAGCTTGAGCAGGCGATTCCTCCATTCCTATCAATTGTGGAGCATCATGAACCAAAAGCCGCTTTTCATCATAAGAATGATTAACAAGTTCTTTTTTGATGATATCTTCAGGGCCTACTAAAAGAACAGTAAGTTCACTGTTCTCTTCTATAGCCTGAAGAGCTCCTTCAACTGGGTTTTTAGGGTAGAAATCTCCACCGGCTGCATCAACTGCAACAATCATATATCAATAATTTAGTTAGCTGCTTTCATTACCTGACGGCCACGGTAGTATCCACACTCTGCGCAGGCATGGTGGTAGCGGTGCAATGCTCCACAGTTTGAGCATTTAGCTAACGTAACGTCAGAAATAGCATGATGAGCACGGCGCTTATTTTTACGCGCATTCGAGGTTCTTCGTTTTGGATGTGCCATTAAATATACCTTATCGTTGTTCTTTTAATTCTTTCAATTTTTCCCACCTTGGATCAATTTGGTCTTCTTCATCTTCAGGAATATCACCGAATTGTTCATTCAATACTTCCTTTGGATTGCCGTCCTCGTCCAAAAAGCGGGGATGTAATTTTTTTGTTGGGAGATTCAGTAAAATAGTATCTCTTACATCTTGCTCAAGATCTATTTGCTTCGATGCATGGTCGTAATTTCTTACGGCTCCATTTTCATCAGCTGATTCTTCTACTTGCTCTGCCTTAAAAAGCACTTCATAATCTTGATGAACTTCGTAATCAAATGCTTCCAAAGAGCGATCACAGATCAACTCTACTTTTGCATCAACTGTAAACTGAGTTCTCACAAAATGAAGTGTGCGGTAAAATTCTATATGAACCATACCGCCCCTAAAAGCGAGTTCTCCTAAATCAAGCTCATCTGAGCCCAATTCAAAGGTTTTCTCACTTTGTTCTTCAGGTATTTCAAAGATCTTAAATTTTAGCATAGAACATCTCCTCAATAGCTACCTAAAATAAGCATAATACAAGTGTGGTTCAATCAATTAAATAACCCAAACATTCGCTGGTCTATAAGGTCTATTACCTTACCCAGATCCTCTTGATTGCTAACAAAATCCAGATCATCTGTATCAATAATCAGTTTTTCATGGGGATAACGGTCTATCCAGTCCTCATAGAGTTTATTCAATCGCTCCAGATATTCAATTCGAATGGTGTTTTCATAATCCCTCCCCCGCTGTTGGATCTGCTTTACAAGTGTGGGAACTTGTGCACGTAAATAGATAAGTAAATCGGGTGGGCGAAGATAATAACTCATCTCCTGAAACAAGGCTTCATAGTTGACAAAATCCCTGTCACTCATCAGATTCATTTGATGCAGGTTCTTTGCAAATATCTCCACATCTTCATAGATGGTTCGATCCTGTATCAGGTTTACATCATCGTTAAGCATTTCTTTTTGATGGCGAAATCTGCTTGACAGGAAATAGATCTGCAAATTAAAACTCCATCGGCGCATGTCTTCATAAAAATCTTGCAGATATGGATTATCATCTACTGATTCATAGAAAGCTTCCCAATTGAAATGCTTAGCAAGCAATCCTGTTAATGAAGATTTACCCGCACCTATATTTCCAGCTACGGCTATATATTTTGATTCTCTTTTTTCCTGATCCATAATTAATTTAGTTATTTACCAAGTAGTCGATACATGGCTTTCTTATAATCTTCTACTCCGGGCTGATTAAAGGGATTTACCCCAAGACTATACACAAATATTCCCGTTAGCAATTCAAAAAAATAAATAAGCTTTCCAATATTTTCAGCGTTAAGTGTCTCCATTGAAATTCTAACGATAGGAACATCTCCTTCACTGTGAGCTTCTGTTGTTCCTTCTCTGGCTTTGGTATTTATTTCATGGAATGATCGGCCAGCCAGGTAATTCAAGTTATCTCCATCACCCTCTATTTCATTAACCCTGAGTTTAGAAAATGGCTTTTCAACAATAATAAATGTTTCCATGAGGCTGCGCTGACCTTGCTGAATAAATTGACCAAGACTATGCAGGTCGGTAGAAAAGGTAGCAACAGTAGGAAATATCCCTTTCCCTTCCTTCCCTTCACTTTCACCTAATAACTGTTGTATCCAACCTCCCAAAGATGTGAGTTCAGGTTCAAAAGTGGCAAAAACATCTATGGTTTTCCCGGATTCATGAATCGCATTTCTTAGGGCTGCATACTCCAATAGATCTTCTGCATTGTCTTCGTATTGATTATATGCAGAAACGGCTCCATAAAATAACGTTCTGATATCAATTCCTGCTACGGCTATAGGTAATAATCCAACGGGGGTAAGCACAGAGTAACGACCACCAACATCCTCAGGAATTATAAATTTACGATATCCTTTTTCATCGATGACTTTATTGAGTAAGCCACGCTCTTTACTTGTGGTACAAATGATATGCTCTGATGAGTCCTCTCCATACATTTTCTCCAGTAGCTCACGAAGTATTCTGAAGGCAAGAGCTGTTTCAAGAGTTGAACCAGACTTGGAGATCACGTTCAGGTAGATATTCTTTGCGGAACCATCCTCTTTTGGCTCCTTCAAATAGGTAAGCATTTCCTCTAAATACTTACCTCCTATATGATGGCCTGCAAATAATATTTCCGGGCCGTTGCTCCCAAAATGAGGTGAAAGAGCATCAATAACAGCTTTTGCTCCAAGATAGGATCCTCCAATTCCGCAGACAATAAATACATCCGCTTTAGCGCGTATTTCCTCTCCCAAGGAACCTATTTGTTCAAGCTCTGCATCATTCGGATCAGCAAGGATATCTCTCCATCCCAACCATTCCGAGCCTGGGCCGGTTTTATCTCTTAGCTGATCAAGTGCATTGTCAGCTTTTTTACGAGCCTTAAAATAAGCATCGTCTTCAATGAACTTCCGTGCGAAACCAATATCACATTTAATCATGTATTACCTGAGTACTTTTGCTAAGTCTATTAATCTATGATCAATTTCTTTCTTTTTAGAAATTGCAACCCTAAGCGGCGTAATTTTCAGCGCATTATTCACTACACCAACCATCACTTCACTATGACCTTCTTTCAATACCTTCACTGCTGCAGCTCCCAAACGGCTGGCCAAAACCCGATCCCGGGCTGTTGGAGATCCGCCTCTTTGAATATGACCTAAAATACATACCCTCATGTCATATTGAGCAAAATCATCTTTAATTTTTTCCGCCAATTTCACGGCGCCTCCTGTTTCATCTCCTTCCGCTACTACGACTAAACTACTTCTGCGTTGTTGTTTAAGCATTTCATGAAGCTGCCTTTTAACTTCCTTAATATTGGTCAGTTCTTCGGGTAACAAAGCTAACTCAGCGCCGCTTGCGATACTTGTTTCAAGAGCAATAAAACCGGTATCCCTTCCCATAACCTCAACAAGGAACATTCGCTCATGGGCATCAGCTGTGTCTCTAATCTTGTCAATGGCATCCAATGCTGTGTTCAAAGCAGAATCGTATCCAATGGTCTCATCTGTACCTATGATATCATTATCAATCGTTGCAGGTATACCAACCACATTAATGTTGTGTTCCTTGCTAAGTTTATTAGCCCCTGTAAATGTCCCGTCACCTCCAATTACTATCAAGGCATCAATACCATATTTTTCTAAATTTTCAGCGGCTTTTTTCCTGCCTGATTCAGTATAAAATTCATCAGACCGGGCAGATTTCAAAATCGTACCCCCTCGCTGAATGATATTAGATACTGAATGGGTATCCATTTTTATAAATTCATCGTTGATCAAGCCATAGTATCCGTGCTTGATACCATAAACTGAAACATCATTTTGGGCGGAGGCACGTACCACAGCCCTTATCGCTGCATTCATTCCTGGAGAGTCTCCTCCACTTGTTAAAACTCCAATGGTTTTAACATTGACAATATCTGTTGACATAAAATTAAATGAGTGTGAGTGAGTTATTGAGAGTAAATAATTGTTCCGTATTATCAGTAAATTATTACACGGCCAAGTTTAAGAAAATTTCACCACAATTGATGATCGATAACCAAGAGTTAGAACATATAAATTCCGAGACCGTTAATAGAAAAACTTTAAAAGAAATCACTACTCCAGTTTCGGAAAATTTATCGGAGTTCAGGAATTTTTTTAAGGAGACCATCAAGTCAGACGTATTCTTACTCGACCAGATCATTAACTACCTATTACGACAAAAAGGGAAAGAGCTTCGCCCAACGCTTGTTTTTATGACAGCCAACTTATTCGGAGAGATCAATAACCGAAGTTATGTTGCAGCAACCATGATCGAACTCTTGCATACTGCTACCCTTATTCATGATGATGTAGTAGATGAAGCTGACAGTAGACGGGGATTTGTGAGCATCAATAAGATCTGGAAAAATAAAGCCGGTGTATTGTTAGGTGATTATCTTTTGTCAAAAGGATTACTAATTGCCTTGGAAAATAAAGAGCATAATTTACTTGAAGTGCAATCACGGGCTGTTCAGAAAATGAGTGAAGGTGAACTTCGTCAGCTCAAAACTGCCGGGCTTTTTAATATGACCGAAGACCGCTATTTCCAGATCATCTCAGAAAAAACAGCAAGCCTTATTTCTACTTGTTGCGAGTGCGGAGCCGTTTCGGTGACTGATGATGAAAATATCCATGAAACAATGAGAGAGATCGGAATGTGTATAGGAATCGCATTTCAGATCCGCGACGATCTGTTTGATTACGGCATGGATGATATTGGTAAACCCACTCGAAATGATATTCAAGAAAGAAAGGTTACACTTCCATTGATCAAAGCTCTTGAACACGCCCCAAAAAGGAAGTCCGCACACATTAGAGCACTTATGAAAAAGCGGAAAAAATCAACAAATAATATTGATGAGATCGTAGATTTTGTTCACGAAAATGGAGGAATGAAATACGCAAAGCAAACCATGTACGATTATGCTAATAAAGCCATCGATAGCTTGAATTCCGTGCCCTTATCACCTGCAAAGCAAGACTTTGCTGATCTCATACAATTTGTAATTACGCGAAAGAAATAATAATGAGTTTTGAGCAGCACCTTTTTATATCAGATGTACATCTTGGTGCATTTTCAGCAAATACCAATAAGCAGATCGAAGAAGATCTGATAGCCCTGATCAAGCATTGTAAAAGGGAAAGAATTGAAATTAATATTTTAGGAGATCTTTTTGATTACTGGATGGAATATCCAGAAAAAGGATTTGTCCCCGATCTTGGAAGGAAAGTTTTGGACGCTTTTGAAGACTATAACAGAACTGTAACTCCGGCTCTTTTTATCACAGGGAATCATGACAACTGGACTTTTGGCCATTTTAAGGATCGTGGATTCGACCTGGAATCAAATTTCAGGCTAAAGGAGATCGCAGAAAAACGAGTTTTGTTAATGCATGGTGACGGAGTAGCCGCAGCTAAGATCGATTTCCCCAGGGCTGCATTCCATAAACTGTTACGTAACGATACATTTGTGCGAACTTATCAAAAGATGTTATCTCCTGAATTAGGGCTGGCAACTATGAAAGCATTTTCTTCTTTTACCCGTAGAAAAGACAATCATAATCCGGAGCCTTTGAACCGGCAAGCCAAAAAGATCTTCAGTAAGCACAACTTGGACTATATTATAAGTGGTCATGACCATGTTCCAAGGATGGAAACATTTTCCAGAGGATGCTATATAAACCTTGGTACGTTTTTTAATCACAGAACGATGGCTTTATATAACAATACAGGATTAAGTCTCGTTACATGGGAAGCGGCATCGAAAAATTTTATACCTTTCGAGTGAAATAAATCAACATTATGAGTGACGATAAAAAAGAACCTATTGATCATAAACGGTATTTCAACGATCCCGAGTACCGTAAAAAAATTCTACAAGAACGAAAGGAAAGGAATACAGATCCGCAAGGATCTCCCTCCGGGAATAAAAATCCTTATTTCAATACCATAGTAAAATGGTCTGGCATGGCTGCCGGATTTATATTACTCCTTGTTACAGGTTATGTATTCTATCTCTTTCAGGGACTTCCCTCAGCTGACGAATTTGAAAATCCTGAAACAGCAATTGCCTCAGAAGTTCGAAGTCGGGATGGTGTGACACTCGATAAGTATTTTACAGAGAATCGGAAATGGGTTCGCTATGATGAAATTTCTCCCCATGTAATTGATGCTTTGGTCGCTACAGAGGACCATAGATTTTATAACCACTGGGGTATGGATATGTTTCGAACACTGGCTATTCCCTGGCACCTGATAAATGGTCGATGGCAAGGAGCCTCCACCATAAGCCAACAGTTAGCGAGAAATTTGTATAAAAAGATCGGACAGGAGTTTTCGGTTTCCAGGAAATTCCGTGAAATGATAACTGCTATACAACTAGAACGCAGATATACAAAGCGAGAGATAGCCGAGATGTATTTGAATACCGTGGAGTTTCCAAACTCCACCTTTGGTATTGAAGCAGCAGCCCAAACACATTTTGGGAAACCAGCAAAAGAATTGACCATCACTGAAGCTGCTGTAATGATAGGCTCGCTTAAAGCTATTTATGCCTATAACCCAAGAATATTTCCGGAACGCTCCAAAACCCGAAGGGATATTGTCCTCGGTCAGATGTATAAGCGGAATTTCCTTACACAAAGTGAACATGAAGTTCTCACAGAGCAGGTGATCGAACTCGATTATCACCCTCCCTTTAAGACCGGAAGACAGAGCAGGTATTTTGGAGAGTATGTGCGTCAAAAAGTAAATCCATGGCTGGAAGAAAACGGCTATGATCTATACAAAGATGGATTGGTAATTTACACAACCATCGACTCAAAATTACAGAAGCATGCTGAACGCGCGGTTAAGACTAAACTAGATTCCTTGCAAAGTATTTTTGAGCGTGAATGGACCTCATCCGGAAGTGATGAATACATGGACATTCTTTGGGAAGAATTTCCACTTTTCCTTCGAAGTTTCATGCGTGAAACCGATCGTTACAAAAATGGTTTTGCAAAATATGATACCAAAATAGAACAAGTCGTTTTTGATTCTCTTTTTGCTGACACCGCCTATGTTGATTCTGTCAAGAAAGCACGCACGCGGCTTCAAGCCAGTTTTGTAGCAATTGAACCGGCTAATGGCAATATCTTAGCTTGGGTGGGCGGTACCGATTATGGTAATGTTCAGTATGATCATGTGTATCAATCCCGAAGACAGGCAGGCTCTACTTTCAAACCCTTTGTTTACGCTGTAGCCATAGATAATGGGTATAAGCCCTATCACAAATTCTCCAAATTTCCGACCTCATTCTATGATCGTAAAGGAGATATATGGAATCCTAAAGATAAAACTGTTGCGGAAGGACCTGTAGATGTTTCACTCAGAGAAGCACTTGCACGCAGTATGAACAACGTAACTGTTCGTCTTCTTCCTGAAATTGCCGGAGCACCGGGAACCAATAAACTTTGGGAATTAGACCCTGCTGCCCGTAAGATCAAAGACATGGCATCCAATCTGGGAATTGACATGAGTGATACCCCCGCCTTCCCTTCCATAGCTTTGGGAACTGCACGTGTTTCGTTACTTGAACTTACCAGTGCATACACTACTTTTGCGAACGCCGGCGTACATATTGAACCTATTGCCATTACACGAATTGAAGACAAAGAAGGCAATATTTTACAGGAATTTCATCCTGATTATACCTCCGAAGTAATCAGCCCGGAGACCGCATATATTATAACGGACATGCTTAGAGGTGTTATAAGAGGCGGAGAGGATTTTTATGGAACGGGAGTTCGGCTTAGAAATACCTACGGAGTACGGCAAGATGTAGCCGGAAAAACCGGGACTACCAATGATGCCGCTGATAACTGGTTTGTTGCAATGATGCCTCATTTGGTAATGGGTGCCTGGGTTGGAGGTGAAGACCGAAGGATCAGGTTCAACCAGAACATACCAAGTAGCGTTAGTATTGGACAGGGTGCAAGAACTGCACTTCCTATAGTCGGTCAGTTCATCAACTATGCTACTAATGATGAAGACACTTATTGGAAATATGACGCATTTGATCCGCCACCCGGATTTGTGATGCCGGAAGATCCCAATGAGACCCGGAATGAACTCATTAAAGATCAGGATAAAGGCAGGATTGGTTGGTAGTTGATAAACAATTTTATCAATCCAGCCAGTGTACGAGATTTAAAAGGAATAAGAGATTTTGGGGAGCAAGATCTCTATTGTTTAGTCCTATTTTGAATTCCCCCTGTGGAGTCTGGATCTTTTGAGCGGTAAACATGGCGGCCTCACCAAATACAGCAATTTTACCTGCACCATATTCCATGATTGCTCCTTGCGTATAATTACCCAATTCCACCGTTTTGGTATCTTCATCAAATTGCCAGGCTACTTCAGGTTCCAGGCTGTAGTCTCCCCTCTTAAAAACAAGAACAGGAATAGCAGCTTCAGGATATGTGAAAGCTGAACCTGTAAAAGTAGTCACGCTCGTAACTTCATTTCCTGATACAGGACTTTTCAGTAATCGTCCATTTTCAATACTAAACAGATCCGGTTGATTATCTTCTTTAGCCAGCGTTGCAAAACCATTTCGAAACCTGAATCCAAATGAATCAGCTAAATTATAGGCTGCACCGGCAAAGGGCATGTGGTCTGCGATCAAAAATAACGATCCACCTTCTTCTACCCATTTATTCAAGTTCGCTATCTCCTGTTCTGAAAATGCAGAGGGATTAGGAAGTACCCAATTCCCTAAGTTGCTTTCATGAAGCGGATTAACAATAATAAAAACTGCACACTCCCATGGCAGGACCTCTTCATCCAATAAATAGTCCACATCTTTAAACTTATACCCATCCTCCCTCATAACTCTTGCAAATGGGGAAAATCCACTTTCGAGCGTGTGGAGGTTGTTATGGGCCGAATCTATACACAGCATTGGGCCTGCCCCTTTTTCATAGGCAGGTTCTGTAATTGAAAATTCAAAAGACATATCAGGTTGTTGCTGAGCAAAAATAGGCAGAGGAAGTATCCCAATTAAAACAAATAGTAAATTCTTCATAGTCGATATGTATGCTTTTAAGGAATATAATTGCTTTGGATATAAAAAAAGCCTCATACAAATAATTGTATGAGGCTTTAAAATTTAACTATGTACTGCTATCAGGCTTCTTCTACAGATTCAGCCAAAAGCGTCAATTTGTTATTATTGACCTCGACAAATCCACCTGAAATAGCATAAGTGGTATCACCATCAGCTTTTCTAACCAACACATTCCCTTTTTCTAAAGTAGATACTATAGGAGCGTGATTGGCTTTGACTTCAAAGCTTCCTTGGGTTCCAGGTAATTTCACCCCACTTACCTCTCCCTGAAAGAGAGAGCCATTTGGTGTAAGTATCTGTGCGTTAAATGTGCTCATGATCGGGTTCTAAAAGTTAATTAAGCAGCTTCTTCTTTTTCAGCTTCAGCAAGTAACTTCTCGCCTTTTTCGATCGCCTCATCAATGTTTCCTACCATGTAGAAAGCACTTTCAGGAAGATGATCTAATTCACCATCCAGGATCATCTTGAAGCCACGAATAGTTTCATCTACTTTCACATAAACACCCGGCTGACCGGTAAACTGCTCGGCCACGTGGAAGTTTTGTGATAAGAAACGCTGAACACGACGTGCACGGCTTACTACCAATTTATCTTCATCTGAAAGTTCATCCATACCCAAGATGGCAATGATATCCTGAAGATCTTTGTAGTTCTGAAGCAGTCGGGTTACCCGGTTAGCAACATCATAATGTTCCTGTCCTACAACTTTAGGATCCAGGATGGTTGACGAAGAATCTAAAGGATCTACCGCAGGATAAATACCGATCTGTGTCAACGCACGGGAAAGTACCGTAGTGGCGTCTAAGTGAGTAAAGGTTGTTGCCGGAGCAGGGTCAGTCAAGTCATCGGCAGGTACATAAACAGCCTGAACCGATGTAATAGATCCGTCTTTGGTAGAAGTAATACGCTCCTGAAGGTCACCCATTTCAGTAGCCAGTGTTGGCTGATAACCTACCGCAGAAGGCATACGTCCAAGAAGTGCAGACACTTCAGAACCGGCCTGTGTAAATCGGAAAATATTGTCAATGAAAAGAAGGATGTCACGTGATACTTCATCACGGAAATACTCGGCAACAGTCAATCCGGAAAGTGCTACTCGTGCACGGGCTCCAGGAGGTTCGTTCATCTGACCGAATACCAGTGTAGCCTGAGATTCTTTTAATTTCTCTTTGTCCACTTTAGACAGATCCCACTCACCTGCTTCCATAGACTCTTTAAATTCATCGCCATAATTAATAATTCCTGATTCAAGGAATTCTCGAAGAAGGTCATTTCCTTCACGGGTACGCTCACCTACACCGGCAAACACAGAAAGTCCACCGTGCTCTTTCGCGATATTATTGATCAATTCCTGGATCAATACGGTTTTACCTACACCGGCACCACCGAATAATCCGATCTTTCCACCTTTGGCATAAGGGCAAAGCAAGTCTACCACTTTGATCCCGGTTTCAAGCATCTCGGTAGATGTTGCCAATTGATCAAAAGCAGGTGCATCACGGTGAATTGGATAAGAGTTTTTTCCTTCCGGAGCATCGATGCCGTCAATGGAGGCACCTACTACATTAAACAGCCGGCCTCGGATATCTTCACCAACAGGCATTGAGATAGCCTTTCCGGTATCAGTTACATCCATACCACGAACAAGTCCATCGGTAGAGTCCATCGCGATAGTACGCACACGATCTTCACCAAGGTGCTGAGCAACCTCAAGCGTTAGGGTTGAGCCGTCTGTCATCTCAATTTCAAGAGCATTGAGAACAGCGGGAGTTTTACTGTCTGAAAAATCAACATCAACTACAGGTCCAATTACCTGTGCTATCTTTCCTTTATTCATGTGCTAAATCGCGATTTTGTTAGTTTTTGCTTTGATAATTAGCAGCCTTATTAATGCACTACTGCAAAGGCTGGTAAAGATAGGGAGATACATAAAGAGAGGCAACGAAAAAAGTAGGTAAATATTAACCCCACCCTATCGCAATCTGAGAGGCTTTGAGTGGAAAAAGAAGAAATAAACACTAAACCCAAGACACTTTTATTATTTCATTAAAAAAAACCTGCAAAACACAGCAGTTATCATTAGCAAGTCCGGCGTTAAACTTTTATCTTTATAAGCTATTAAAGTTACGCCTTTAACCGTGACTTCTTTTATTGAATCAACCGGAAAAAGGTGAGCTTAATCACCTTTTTTTGTAGCAGGTAACCACAATTTTTAAAAACTCGACTCCTTTGGAAACTGAAATTTCAGAACGCTCGGTAAGTATAGACATTCTCATTGAATTTGATGAAAAGCAGATACTCGACTTTGCCCATGCAAACGATTTAGAAACTCGTGAGAGAGCACAAGTTCGGGAATACGTACAAAATATATTACGTAAAAGAAGTTATCTCGATTTTCTGATCGATGAATTTTCCAGTGTTTCTGTTGCGGAAATGAAGCCGGGATTAAAAAACATCCTTCGCCTCGCTATTTATGATATGCTTTTTATGGATAGTACTCCGGATTATGCAGCCATAAACGAAGCTGTTGAGATCGCGAAAATGAAACTCGGTTCAAAAACCGGTGATCTGGTCAATGCCATTATGCGTAATCTCCAAAGAGATCGTGATAAGCTTCCAAAACCAGCCTATAAAGACAGGAACAAATTAGTAGCTACTTCCTTTTCTCATCCAGAATGGATGGTTGCCCGCTGGAGAGAACGTTTTGGTGAGCGTGAAGCTTTTAAACTGATGCAAGCTAATAATTCTCGCCCTCATTATTATGTGCGGGTAAACAGCCTGCGAACTAAGCCGGAGAATTTTGAACTCCGTATGGAAAAAATGGATGTTGATTTTGAAGCTAGCGACTGGCTTCCCTATTACTATAAAGTAGATTCCGTTCAATCTTTTATTGAAAAGGGATTGCTTGCTAAAGGAATTTGTTTAGTTCAGGATATCGCTGCCGGATTTGCCCCTACCATTTTAGACCCCCAGCCTGGCGAGAAAGTATTTGACCTCTGCGCAGCTCCCGGAACAAAATCGATCATGATGTCAGATCTGATGCAAGGTGAAGGTGAGATCACCTCCGTCGATATTTCTTCCGAAAGACTGAAAATGTTAGCTGAGAGTGCTTTGAACTACGGAGCTGAAAACATCAAGATAAAAGGAGGAGATGTTTTGGAAGTATCACTAGGTCTGGCAGATGCAGTACTTCTGGATGCACCATGTACCGGTACGGGTGTTCTGAGTAAACGTGCTGATCTCCGCTGGAGACGTGATGAAGAAGGGTTGAAGAAAGCTGCTGCCCTCCAGGAAGAATTACTTGAAGAAGCTGCTAACATGGTTAAACGTGGTGGCCGACTGGTTTACAGCACCTGTTCGTTAGAGCCTGAAGAGAATATGGAGCAGATCGAAAAATTCTTATCCAAAATGGACAACTTTGAGTTGGAGCCTTTGGAAGATTACCTGCCTGAGGAAGTTTTGGCTGAAGACGGGAAATCCTATCAGACTTTCCCACACACACATGGCTGTGACGGTCACTTCGGCGTACTTTTGAAACGAGTGAAGTAAGTACAAGAACTCTGAAATCAGAATACAGGAGTAAGAACCCTTCATTCTGAATTCTGGGTTTTGAGTCCTGATATTCTTTCAACAGTAGTTTTATTTAAATTTTGTTATCCGATTACGATCTATGAGTTCAGAAAAGAATCCACAAGAAATTCCTGCACAATACGACGCCTCTAAAGTTGAGGATAAATGGTATCAGCATTGGATGGAGAACAATTATTTCCATTCTGAGCCGGATGACCGAGAATCTTTCACTGTAGTCATCCCTCCTCCCAACGTAACAGGTGTATTACATATGGGACATATGCTCAACAACACCATTCAGGATGTGTTGGTTAGAAGAGCGCGGATGCAGGGCTATAATGCTTGTTGGGTTCCCGGTACCGACCACGCATCCATTGCTACAGAAGCCAAGGTAGTTCGCCGTCTTCGCGAGAAAGGCATCAAAAAAAGTGATCTCGGAAGAGGTGAATTTCTCGAACACGCATGGGAATGGACACATGAGCATGGCGGTATCATCCTTGAACAACTCAAGAAATTAGGAACCAGTTGTGACTGGGATCGTACCAATTTCACTATGGATCCCGAGTATTCTGAGAGCGTGATCGATGTTTTCATCGATCTGTTCGAAAAAGGAAAGATCTATCGCGGTGCAAGGATGATCAACTGGGATCCGGCTGCAAAAACAGCTCTCAGTGACGAAGAGGTGATTCATAAGGAAGTGAATTCCAAGCTCTATCACATAAAGTACAAGATCGTTGGCGAGGAAGATTTTGTGACTATCGCCACTACTCGACCTGAGACTTTACTTGGTGACACCGCTGTGTGTATAAATCCGGATGATGAGCGGTATACACATCTGAAAGGCAAGAAAGTGATCGTACCGTTGGTGAATCGCCAGGTACCAATCATCGAGGATGATTATGTAGATATGGAATTTGGAACCGGTTGTCTGAAGATCACTCCGGCTCACGATGAAAACGATTATAATATCGGTCAGAAGCATGGCCTTGAGACTATCAACATGCTGAATGAAGATGGGACAGTTAGCGAAGAAGGTGAGCTTTATATCGGCATGGACCGTTTTGATGTTCGCAAGAAAATTTCCAAAGACCTTGAAGAAGCTGATCTCCTGATAAAAGTAGAGGATTATAAAAACAAAGTCGGCTATTCCGAAAGAACCGACGTGGTGATAGAACCAAGACTTTCTTTGCAATGGTGGGTTTCCATGAAAGAACTGGCTCAGCCCGCTCTCGATAATGTAATGGATGATACGGTCGAATTTCACCCGAAGAAATTCAAGAACACCTACCGGCACTGGATGGAAAACGTGCGTGATTGGTGTATTTCCCGACAGCTTTGGTGGGGGCATCGAATTCCTGCTTATTATTATGGAGAAGGCGAAGAGGATTTTGTGGTAGCAAAGTCTGAAGATGAAGCCCTGAAGAAAGCTCAGGAGAAAACTAACAATAAAGATTTAAAAATTTCTGACCTGAGCCAGGATGAAGACGTGCTGGATACCTGGTTCTCTTCCTGGCTGTGGCCCATTTCGGTTTTTGATCCGGAATATATCCGAACCGGAAAACCCAACAAAGAATTAGACTATTACTACCCTACCAAAGACTTGGTAACGGCTCCTGAGATCATGTTTTTCTGGGTGGCGCGTATGATTATTGCCGGCTATGAGTACAAAGGAGACAAACCGTTTGACAATGTATATTACACCGGTATTGTACGTGATAAGAAAGGCCGCAAGATGAGCAAAAGTCTTGGGAATTCGCCCGATCCGCTGGAGCTTATTAATAAATACGGAGCGGATGGAATACGCATGGGAATGTTGTTTGCTACTCCCGCCGGAAACGACCTCCCCTTCGATGAAAAGCTTTGCGAACAAGGCCGAAATTTTTCCAATAAGGTATGGAATGCCTTTCGCTTCCTTACCATGAATATGGAAGAAGGTGTGAAATACGAACCAACCATCTCCATCAACCAAGAGGATATTTCCGACCGATGGATGGCTGCCCGCATTCAGCAGACCATTGCCGGAGTTAATGAAGACTTCGATAAGTACAAGCTGAATGATGCTATTAAGAAAGTCTACTCGCTAATATGGGATGACTTCTGCGATTGGTATATTGAGCTTGCCAAGCCGGAAGAATACGGGCAAAACATTCCTAAAGAAAAACTGAATACGGCTTTAGGATTTTTTGAGCAATTGATGAAGCTCCTCCACCCTTTTATGCCTTTTATCAGTGAAGAGATCTGGCAGCATATTCAGGAGCGTTCCACTGAAGAAGCGTTATTGGTTTCACAATGGCCTGAAGTGGATAAATCAAGATTAAATGAAAACGACATCAAGCTTTTCGGCACATTACAGGAAATGGTTTCTTCGTTACGTAATATTCGCTCAGAGGTGAATGTTTCTCCTAAGGAAGAATTAGATGTATTGATTCAGACAAAACAGCAAGATATAGCGGATGAGATCTTAGAAAATCGAATAGTTTTAGAGAAGCTGGAGAGTATTAAATCTTTATCCGTTGGCACTGAAATTGAAAAACCAACAGTCTATTCTTCTTCCATGGTTGATGGAAACGAAATCTATGTCCCCTTGGAAGGCCTGGTAGATTTTGAGAAAGAACGTGAGCGTATCCAAAAAGAAATTGACCGGCTTGAAGGTTTTCTTAAGGGTATTAATGGCAAACTGAACAATGCCGGATTTGTAAATAACGCTCCTGATGACGTTGTCGAGAAAGAGAAGAAAAAGAAAACAGATACCGAAGACAGTCTCGAAAAATTACGGGAACAGTTGAAGGATTTTGAAGAGTAACCACAGAGTTCACTGAGGATTACAGAGTTGCATGAGTTCATAATACTCAGTGAGGCCTGTATCTTCCGTGGTTAAATAATATTATGAAAACATTTTCACTTCCATCAGAAGAACCCAAGGGACGGCCGGATTTTCTTTCCACGCTGAACGAGCAGCAGTTAAAAGCGGTAACCCATACAGATGGCCCCCTATTAATTGTAGCCGGTGCCGGCTCCGGTAAAACCCGCGTACTCACATACCGGATCGCCTACCTGCTTCAACAGTATAAAGCCGCTCCTGAACAAATCCTTGCTCTCACCTTTACCAACAAGGCGGCCCGGGAAATGAAGGACCGTATTCAGAATTTGATCGGAGACAAAGGGAAAAAGTTATGGATGGGAACCTTTCACTCAATCTTCTCCAAGATCCTGAGATTTGAAGCCGACAAGATCGGGTATGGCGCAGACTTTACGATCTATGATTCCAATGATTCTCAAACCGTTGTGAAGCAGATCCTTCAGGAACTTAATTTTGATCCAAAAGAGATTAAGCCAAAAACCATCCACAACAAGATCAGTGACTCAAAAAATCAATTGATTCAAGCCGATACCTACCAGGAAAAATTTGTCAGCAGTACGCTTGATGATATTACCGCACGGGTGTATAAGATCTACAACAAGCGACTGAAACAGAGCAATTCCATGGACTTTGATGATCTGCTGGTAAAGCCGATCGAGTTGTTTCAGGAACACCCGGATATCCTGGAGAAGTACCAGGATCGTTTCAAATATATATTGATTGATGAGTATCAGGATACCAATCATGCTCAGTATAAAGTAACCAAGATGCTGGCCGACAAATACCGAAACATTTGTGTGGTAGGCGATGATGCCCAGAGTATTTATTCCTTCCGCGGAGCCGATATTTCCAACATCCTGAACTTCAAGGAAGATTATGAGAATGCCACTCAGGTTCCCTTAGAGCAGAATTACCGATCTACAAAAGCCATTTTGCAATGTGCCGATTCCATCATCAAGCAAAATACCAAGCAGCTTGATAAGACTTTATGGACCGAACAGAATTATGGTGAAAGGATCACAGTTCTCGAGAACTTTGATGAACGGGATGAAGCCAATCGGGTAGCAAGTCATATTCAGAATCTTAAGATGCAACAAGGCTACAAGAATAATGAGTTTGCCATCTTATATCGAACCAATTATCAGTCGCGTGTATTTGAAGAAGCACTGAGGCGTAAAGACCTGACCTATCAATTGGTTGGCGGGCTTTCATTCTACCAACGAAAAGAGATCAAAGACGTACTTGCGTATTTAACACTGCTTGTCAATCCACATGATGAGACCAACCTCCTCAGGATCATCAATGAACCATCCAGGGGGATCGGGAACAAATCGATCCAGGATATTTTAAAACAGGCTCGGTCTGAGGGACGATCAATGTGGAGTATCATTCAGCATGTGGAAGAGCTGGATGTCTATAAACCTGCAAAAGCCCGGGTTCGTGAATTTGTGAATATGATCGACCGGCTGCGAGATAATCTTGAGAATGGAGAATCGCTGGTAAATGTTACCAAATCGATATTGGAACAGTCAGGCTACATGAAAGCTCTGGTTGAAGAGAATTCTCATGAATCGATGATGCGAAGAGACAACATCATTGAATTGCAGAATGCCATCTCGTATTACTCTAAAGGGAAAGCCAAACCCTCACTAAGTGCGTTTCTACAGGAAATAAGTCTTATCACTGATGCCGATAAATTCGATGAGGACAAGCCGGCGATCACCCTGATGACTGTTCATGCATCAAAAGGGCTTGAATTTCCAGTCGTCTTTATTGTCGGGCTTGAAGAGAATCTCTTTCCTATGGGAGCACGTGATAACTTTGATGTAGATATAGAAGAAGAACGGCGTCTTTTTTATGTGGCAATTACCCGGGCTGAGCAACGTTTGTATTTCAGCCACTGCCGAAGCCGTTTTAAATTTGGTGAGGAAACCAGACAGGCTCGATCACGATTTTTAGATGAAGTTGATGCCGGTGTGGTTCAGACAGAAACAGGCGCCACCATCACTCAGAAGAAAGATCGATTTGAAAACAGATCATCTGGTAATTCTGACTATGAAGTAGACTACGACTGGAAACAATCTCACACCAAAAAAACTTATAAGTCTCCATCAGCGACCATCCAATATGATTATGAGGATGGTGAAGACCCTTTTCAGGTTGGGACAAAAGTTATTCATAACAAGTTTGGTCCCGGAAAGATCATCTCCAGAAGTGGATTAGGAACAGATGCTAAAGTTGTTGTATTTTTCAAGAACCGTGGTCAAAAAAAACTGATGCTGCGGGCGGCACCTTTACAGGTAATTGATTAGTTAAAATTTGGAAGGTATTTTTTGATGCGGCAGGTATTATTTATTCTGCTTTTTATGTTGGTGTACGTTTTTGAAAGCGTGGCACAACCCGTCTTAACTCCCCGAAATATGGCGCTCGGAGGAGGCGGAAGTACTTATATCACCGATTATAATGCTAATTTTTATAATCCCGCCAATTTGCTGATTCAAGACAAATCGGGATCATTCTCTTTTGGGGTCGGCATTGTTGGTCTGTATTTAGATGGTACTCAAAATTATAGCGACCTCTCTCAACAGTTTCAGAATACCAAGAACTATTTTGAACTTTACAGCCCTGGAAAAACATCCATTTCCGGAAATGACCGAATCGACATCATCGATTCTAACTATCCAAGGGGGACTACACTTTCTGATAATAAGTTCAGATATGATGCTACTTTAATAGGTTTGAAATGGCTCAAAAACGACCGGGCTTTTTCTGTTGCTTTACGCACACGTACTTCCTCGAGATTTAGAGTTGGTCAGGGTTGGTACAGCGATTCTTTCAAGCAAACATCAGATGATGAATTTATCCTGGATCGTTCTCTTATTCACCGATATCAGAGTTTGCATGAGCTCTCTTTTGGATATGCAGAATCCTTTCAGTTTCTAACAGGACTCACATCAAAGCTTGATAATTTTATTATTGGAATTGCTCCGAAATTGATCATAGGAACAGGATATCAAAATGCAGAATGGAATAACGTTTACAGGGAATTAGATGGCAACCCAGCCTCAGAAAGAGTGCAGAGTTTCACCTATAATGCCACCGGGCAGTTTGGAGCTTTAACCCTTGCATATTTAAGTGGTACTCCCATCAATCAGGCTAATACACAATTTTTCTCCACAACTTCATTCAATGTAAATGGAATTGGTGCCGGACTTGATATTGGAGTCACATACCTGCTAACATTGGGTAGAGATCTTTCAGCCATTCAAAGAGATGGTCAGCCAACCCGACGCTCACTGAGACTTTCATTTTCTATGACAGATATAGGTTTCATCTCCTACAACAATGATGATATCTCCATTTTATCCGCTCGGGATACTACTCTTGTATCTGACCTGCCAACTTCTATTGCCGGAGAAGCTTTTATAGGTTCGAGAGGTCAATACATAAATTTCATTGAGCAGTTTGGAGAAGATAATCCTTTTACCGGAAACCCTCCTGACCAAAGCTCATTTTCCTCTCTCCTTCCCATGTCTTTACACGGTGGGGCTTTGTTAGAGATCAATCGCCTCAAGCTTATGGGAGATGTAAGTGTCGGACTTACAAATAACGCATTTAATTCGACCAAACTTATTTCTTCCTTTGGAATGGAACTCCGGCCCCTTAATTTCCTGCCTCTACGTGGAGGAATTCAGTTCGAAGCTCAAACACCTGAGTTCCTAAGTATTGGTATGGCTTTAGAATTTAAAAAATGGGACCTCTCCCTTGCCGGAATATTTACACCGAACTCATTAATTGAAACCCCTGAAGTTACCGGAGCAGCCGCTGCTACTCTTCAATTTCACTTTTAAAGCCTGACACTTTGCCCTACTTTACTGACAGGCAGCGGGTGATTATGACGGTTTGTATAAGATGATTGAAATGGCTTTGTATTTGCCTTTGATTAATAAAACAGAAAAATTTTTGCAGACACATATTTTATGAGACAACGTTTTGATTTATTTCAGGATTTAGACCAGTCGGATGATAACTTCGATGATTTTGAACAAGCTATACCTCTAATGTCAGAAGAGGAGGAAAAGGAACTCACTGAAGCTGATATCCCCGACTCCCTTCCCATTCTTCCACTGAAGAATACCGTATTGTTTCCGGGTGTGGTTGTGCCAATTACTGTTGGTCGCGACCGTTCTCTTGCACTCGTAAAAGAGGCCTATGAAGGAGATAAAATTATAGGCGTAGTAACTCAGAAAAACGAGGATATCGAAGAACCAGAGTATAAAGATCTGCACAAAATCGGTACCGTTGCACAGATCTTGAAGCTCATCAAAATGCCTGATGGAAGTAAAAGTATCGTTATTCAAGGTAAATCTAATTTCAAAATAACAGATTTCACCCAAAACGATCCTTACTTCAAAGCTGATGTTGAGCCCTACCCTAAAGAAATGGATATTGAAGGGCTTGAGCTTGATGCCTCCGTCAGGAACATAAAAGAGACAGCCAGTAAGATCATCAACATGTCTCCGAATATCCCATCAGAGGCTTCCATTGCAGTTAACAATATCAACAGTCCTACATTTCTGTTGAACTTTATCTCATCGAACCTCAATGTTTCCGTATCGGATAAACAGTCGCTTCTCGAGATCAGAAAATTCTCTGATAATCTGGATAAAGTTATGGAATTCCTTGAGAAGGAAGTTCAGGTTCTGGATATGAGTGAGAAGATCCGAACCAAGGTAAAGTCAGATATCGATGACCAACAGAGAGAGTTTTACCTTCGTCAGCAGATGAAGGCTATTCAGGAAGAACTTGGAGAAGATGCTGAACAGCAGGACATTGAGAAACTTCGTGACCGTCTCGCTAAAAAGAAATTACCTGATGAGGCAAAAGAGACCGCTGAGAAAGAACTTCAGCGATTAGAAATGACTCCCAATGCATCTCCAAACTACGGCATCATTTACAGTTATGTGGAATGGATACTGGATCTCCCTTGGGAAGAATTTTCAGAAGACAAATTGGATCTGGAATTTGCCAGGAAGGTATTGGATGAAGACCATTATGGTCTTGAAAAAGTTAAAAAGCGTATTGTCGAATACTTAGCTGTACTGAAGCTCAAGAAAGACATGAAGGCCCCTATCCTTTGCTTCTACGGGCCTCCGGGTGTTGGTAAGACATCACTTGGGAAGTCGATTGCGAGAGCTTTAAATAGAGAGTTTGAACGATTCAGCCTGGGTGGTATTCGTGATGAAGCAGAAGTTCGAGGTCATCGCAGAACTTATATAGGAGCCTTGCCTGGAAGGATCATCCGCTCCATGAAAAAAGCCGGGAAAGGCAATCCCGTGATCATGTTAGATGAAATAGATAAAGTAGGTGCTGATTATCGCGGGGACCCCACTTCTGCCCTCTTGGAGGTTTTAGACCCTGAACAGAACAACACCTTTACCGATAATTATTTAGAGCTTGAATATGACTTATCCAAAGTAATGTTCATAGCTACCGCAAATTCCCTTGATACCATACCGGCTCCTTTAAAAGACCGTATGGAGATCATTAATATTAGTGGATATACACTGGAAGAGAAAACACAGATCGCAAAAAAATATCTGATCCCAAAACAGATAGAAGAAAATGGATTAAAGAAGGATCAGATCTCATTTACAGATGATGCCATTGAAAGAATTATTGATCAATACACCAGGGAATCAGGAGTAAGAAATCTTGAGCGACAAGTAGCTGGCGTTTGCCGCGGTGTTGCAGCCAAGATCGCTTCCAACGAGATCGAAGAATTCGATGTCGATGAAAGCGATGTTGAAGAATTTTTAGGTAAACGGAAGTTCTTCAGTGATGCTGCAGAACGAACCACTGTTCCGGGTGTAGCTACAGGTTTAGCCTGGACTCCTTATGGAGGTGACATCCTGTTTATAGAGGCCAGTGTTTCCAAAGGTTCAGGTAAACTTAATATTACCGGTCAGCTTGGTGATGTTATGAAAGAATCGGCTATGCTGGCTATTTCATATTTAAAAGCACATTCCGATCACATTGGTATTCCGGAAGAGGCTTTCAAATACTGGGATCTTCACGTACACGTGCCTGCCGGTGCAGTACCTAAAGACGGACCTTCAGCAGGTGTCTCATTGATGTCTGCTATAGCTTCCATCTTCACTCAGAGAAAAGTGAAAGGAACCATTGCATTGACAGGTGAGATCACACTCCGTGGATTGGTGTTACCGGTTGGTGGAATCAAAGAAAAAGTATTGGCTGCAAAAAGAGCCGGTATTAAAGAAGTATTACTGCCAAAGAAAAATGAAAAGGATGTAGCCGAAATTGAACAAGAAGTTATTGGTGACCTTAAAGTTCAATATTTAGAACGTATGGAGCCACTATTGGATATCATACTTGAAAAGGAACCGGTTCAAGATCCCCATGAGTTTTTTAAGGTGAGCGAATCCCACAAGGCCGCTGTAAGCGGAAGTAATGGGAAAATGCCTGCTGAAGACGTCAGTATTGTAGACTCAGACGATTAACAGTTCGCACTAAAATAAAAAAGCCGCAAACTCTCAAGGGTTTGCGGCTTTTTTTATTTAAGATATTCAGCAATATATACTGTTATGATTCTACATTATTTGAACCTGGGCGTACAAACCAGAATGTGAATCATAGAATTAATCAGCTTTTGTTGGAGGAGATGCAGGTGGTTTATCCAGCGTATCCTCTTTCTTCTTCATTTTATTCATCAGCCGTTTTCGGAAGAACCAAACCAGTCCTAATGCAAGTCCCCATTGCAATACTACAGTAGCTACAGAATATGTACTAAGAGGATTGTACCATGTATCCGGGGCATATTCGGCAGCACTTAAGTACATCCACCATCCCAATAAAGTAACCACTTCTATAGGAACCACATATTTAATGATGACCTCCCACCATTTGCCAAGTGTTGTTGACCGATCTTCGGTATTTATCAATTCTTCCCTGAATTTTTGTGTGCCATATTTAATTACGGCATACGATATCAATGCCCCTGAAACCATCAATCCAACTCCCCATACAAAATCCTGATTTGCGAAGAAGGTAAGGTTAACTGCTGAAGGAATACCGAACCCAAAACCGGCTCCGCAGATGATCATAGTTGCTCTTTTTCTAACAGCTCCCATATCAACAAATACTTTAACAGCAAGCTCGATCATGGAGATCAATGAGCTAAAGGCAGCAAAGGTAAGACCAAGGAAAAATAAGATGGCAAATATTCCACCTCCACCCATAGTGGCAAATAGCTGAGGCATCCAAATAAAGGTCAGACCTGTTGATGCCGGCCCTGATGTTTGCATTACCTCAAGAATCTCGCTATCACCCATGGTTGGGCTTAAAGTTCCAAACACAGTAGAGAAAATAATTATAGCAGCAACCAAGGAAACCACATTATTACCAATACCGGTCTGGAAGGCGGTAACAGTGACATCATCTGTTTTACGCATATATGCTGCGTATGTAAGGATCAAACCCCAGGCAGCCCCGGTATCCCATGCATTTTGTGTTAAAGCTTCCAGCCAGATCTGAGGTCTTTTAAGTGTTGACCAATCAGGGGTAAACAGGTATTCAAGTCCAAGACCACTCCCCTCCAAAGAAAGTGCCTTAAAAAGTGAGACCACAAGCACCAACAATAAAGAAGGAATAAGCACCTTGTTTACTTTTTCAATAGATGAAATTCCTTTTATAACAATAAAGCCTCCTACAAACATCACAAAGGCATGTCCTGCAAGTGGCCAGTTAGAGCCTTGAAATCCCTCCCATATGGCATTTGCTTGCTGAAGGTCAGCAGGTAAGGCGGTTGTAATACTCGTGATCAGATAATAAAGACACCAGCTAGCAACGACACTGTAATAAAACATAATGGCTGTTGCAACGAAGCCTACAAAACCACCTAACCAGCCTTTTTTCTCACCAATAAGAGCTACAAAAGATCCAACTACCCCTTTCCGGCCATTACGACCCATCCCATATTCTGCAATTATAAGTGGTATAGACCATAAGAGCAGGAAGCAGATCCAGGCAAATAAGAATGCTCCTGCCCCTTCTTCACCACCATTTTGTGCGGCGATCCTTGGAAAACGCCAAATATTACCGGTTCCAATTGCTATTCCCAATACACTGAGAATCAGTCCTAATTTGGAAGAAAACCTTTCGTTTGTATTTGCTGACATTGGTGTTAAATATGTTTTAAAATACAAAGCAAACTTTCCCGTTTTAGCTGCGAGAAGTTTAAATTCTTATGTATCTTAGATTTTGATTAGTATAAGGCTGTGCTTATCATTGCGAGCCAAGCATAAAACGTATTCAAGCAATATCCAAAAATTTCTTTGAGCCGTTAAAAAATATTACATGTTTTCAGATCATAAAACCACCAACAAGTACCTCGCTCTTTTTGCTTTTATTGTTTCTCTTGTAATCTATACCCTTACACTGGCTCCTACTGCCAGTTTTTGGGACTCCGGAGAATTCATTGCTGTTGCACACGGTTTACAGGTAAATCATCCTCCGGGAGCTCCTTTCTATTCCCTCGTAGGCCGACTCTTTTCCATGTTTATGCCTGCCGGTTATGTCGCAGTAAGCATAAACTTTATAAGTGCACTTTCTTCGGCATTAACCGTGATGTTTTTATACCTGATCGTGATCCGCTTGGTCAGAGAATGGAAAGGACATCCGGACAGCATGGATATCATGGATAAGATCGGAATGTATGGTGGCGCTTTGGTAGGAGCACTTACTTTTGCTGTTACTGATACCTTTTGGTTCAGTGCCGTGGAGGCTGAAGTTTATGCCATGTCTATGTTCTTTACCTCCATTGTGGTGTGGCTGGCCTTGAAGTGGGCTGAAAATTATGATCAGGATTACAATGAAAGGTGGCTTGTACTTATTGCTTATATGTTCGGTATTGCCATTGGGGTTCACTTATTAAATCTTCTTGCTCTCTTTTTTGTAGCACTTATCGTCTACTTTAAGCTATATGATTTCGAATGGAAAAGTTTCCTGATAATGGGTGCTATTTCTGTTATCAGCTTTTTTGCTATTTACCCTTTCACTATTCAAAATATTCCATCTATCGCAAATGGGATTGACGATGCCACCTATGGACTTATAGGTTCTCTTACTTTTATTTTCTTGGTAATGATAGCCGTGGCCTATGCTATATATTATACTCAAAAGAATAAAATGCGGCTCGCCAATATCATTGCCATTAGTTATGCTATGATACTCATTGGTTTCTCATCCTACTCAGTGATTATGATCCGCTCTATAGCTGACCCCCCCATTGATGAGAATGATCCGGAAACCGTTGAAGACTTTATCAGCTATCTGAAGCGGGAGCAATATGGTGCTACCCCTATTTTGAAGGGCAATAATTTCAATGAAGATACACAGCAGATAGACCGGAATAATGAGGAATTCTTTCCAAGACGATATTCCCCGGCTCCTAATCACCTCGATTATTACGCACGATATAATTCGGACTGGTCTTACTTCTGGGATTATCAGGTTAATCATATGTATCTCCGGTATTTCAACTGGAACTTTATAGGCAGGGAGGCAGACATTCAGGATGCAGGGTGGCGATCAGGTTTTGAGGAACCCGCTTACCCTGATAACAAAGCTAATAACGCCTATTTCTTTATCCCTTTTATTTTGGGATTATTTGGAATGATCTACCACTTCAATTCTGACTGGCAGCGGGCACTCGCCATAATGGCCTTATTTATTGTCACAGGATTGGCCATAATTGTCTTCCTGAATCAAACCCCCTATCAACCCCGTGAGCGGGATTATGCTTACGTGGGCTCCTTTTTCGCATTTTCAATTTGGATCGGTTTGGGAGTAACCGGATTAGTGGAATTAATCAAAGGATATGCCAATAATAAACTATTAGGCTATGCTGCAGTTGTATTCTGTTTACTGGCATCTCCGGTTTGGATGGGATCTGAGAATTGGGACGACCATGACCGAAGCAATCGTTACGTAGCACCTGATTATGCCCGTAACCTGCTCGAATCTACCGCTCCAAATTCCATATTATTTACCAACGGTGATAATGATACCTTCCCGCTTTGGTATCTGCAGGAAGTTGAAGGTGTCAGAACCGATGTCAGAATTGTTTGCCTGAGTTTGTTAAATACAGACTGGTATATAAAACAGCTCAGGGATCAGTGGTCACATGAATCTGCTCCTCTTCCGATCTCATTGTCGGATGAAGAACTGGAACGGGTAACAGCTGGAATTAGTCAGTGGCAACCTCAGACCATTGAAATACCTGTGGATAAAGAGATGCTCCGAAATGCATTCTCTGATGACAGAAGTTATAAAGAGTCCATTGGTGTAAAACCGGATACTTCCCTCCCAATACTTCAAAATGGAATTGACTTTGAAATACCTGTTGATTCACTTGATGATGTTGTAAACTGGCGATTAAATGGACGTTTGTATGGAGAAGACCAACAAGGTAATCGAATTTATTACCTTCAGGTCCAGGATCGTTTGATTCTTGATATCTTACAAACCAATAACTGGCTGCGTCCGGTTTATTTTGCCAATACAGTTTCAGACCAAAGTCAGCTTAACCTTCACAATTATTTTAGAACTGAAGGAAAAGCCTACCGTGTGGTTCCTAAGAATTTTGGTAAAGGAAGAGACGGGCACATCAATACTAAAATATTTACCGACAGATTAGAAAACTTCCAATTCAGGGAATGGAATAATCCGGATCTGTACCTGGACGAGAATATTAGAAGAATGCTCAGCAACTACCGCTTTAACTTCATGGCTTTGGCTATGGAATATAAAGATCAAGGTATGGCTGACAGTGCCGCATATTGGTTGAAATGGGGTGAGGATAAAGTTCCATTCCGGGCTGATGAAACGAATCAAACCTTAAAACTTTTATATGCTGTTCGATATGCACAGATAGATGCTCATGAAGATGCCATACGGCTTGCCAGTTCAGCTCAGGAAGAACAGATAGAAGACCTTAATAGTAATTTGGATAACTTTGCTCAAATTGAAGCTGAATTCAACCGTTTAAATATTGAATTTGAAAGTGCCCGAAATCAAGGCGACATCCGCACTCAAAGAGAAATCAGGCCACAGTTGAATCAACTCCAGTCAAACGCTCAGGAATATATATCACAGATAAGAAGCCTTCGTCAGTCTTTGGCACTTATTCAATATGTATATTTCCAAGGTGATGAAACTGAGAAAGCAATTGATCTTGCAGAAAGTGTTAACGAACAGATGGGACAAACGTTCCCTCAATTGCCGTTAACTAAAGAAGAGAATGAGCAGGAGATCAGTCAATATGGACTCAATTAACTCTATCATTTAATCTTATATCTTGGTGCCGTATATTTGGATACACAAATTAACAAGCTATGATTCATCAGTTCACTAAAGAAAATATTGACGCAATAGGTAAAGTTCTCGGAACCAAGCCTAAACCATTGGGTAATGATGTATTTCGTTTCGAGGTAAAAAACGAAGATGAACCCCGAAAGCTCGCACTGGAAATACACCTTGGATTAGAGGTAAACGATGAGCAAATGAATATGGTCTCAGTTTACGCCTATAATACATTTCTTCAACTTCACAACTGCACTGCTTTTGTAGCAAGTGAGATGCTGCAACAAGTTACATTCTTTGGAAGATCAGGTGACAAAACCTCCGGATTGATCGTTGAAAAAACTGCCGGTTGTAGCTTATATGCAAATGTTGACCATGCCATCCTGAATGGAGACTTTACTCAACTTCCTGAAGACTTAATGATGTGTGGGATCGCTCTTTCTCTCACCGAGTCCATGGATGACGACTTCTCATTCTAACTCAAGATCCTTTGAAAAACGAAACTTCCATCCTTCAGATATTCAATGATAGCGATGTGGAAGTTCCTTTATCTAAAAGTCAGGCAGACTTAGCTCTGGATATCATTAGCAATCAAGAGACCGCCAAATTTGTGTTGGTTGAACTCGTGTATGTTGATGAAAGCGAGATCGTTCGTATCAATGAAGAACATTTAGACCGGGATTATATAACAGACATCATTTCTTTCAGGTATGATGATGGAGCCGAATCCGAAGACAAAAGTTCCATTGAAGGAACCCTGTTTTGCTGTGTCCCCCGAATTTTCGAACAGTCAAAAGAGTTTAGTGAACCTGCAGAACGCGAATTTAAGCGTATTTTTATTCACGGCTTGTTACATCTTATCGGCTATGAAGATGACACAAAAGCCAAAAAAGAAGAAATGACCAATCTCGAAAATAATTATTTAAGACTTTTAGAGTCTAACAAATAATCACTTATCTCGTACATCCACTCAAAAAATTGCATGAGTAAAGAGCCAAATTCAAATACTTTTAAAGAGCAGACAAAACAGTATGGGCGACAACTCTGGGAGTTGATCCAAAATCAGGTGCAAAAACATTCTAGCTCAGAAGAAACAGTTCCTGTAAAATATATTCCGCCAAAAAAAACTACAGAACATCCCTGGTTGATGATCTTGTTACTTTCAGTTCCCTACCTCCTGCTTGTAGTTTTTATCGTATCCTTTTTCTGGGATTTTAACAATATGACAGCCGATCTATTTGGCCATAATTTTTCATTTGAAGGCCTGCTCAGAATCGTAAGTGTGAGTGGTTTAATAGGCTTTCTTACAAACTGGCTGGCTATTACCATGCTTTTCAGGCCAACCCATAAACGACCACTACTTGGTCAGGGACTCATACCTGCTCAAAAAGATCGCATTGCATACAGATTGGCAAGAGCTGTTTCTGAGGATCTTATCAATCCGCAGATCATAAAGCAAAAGATTCATGAATCACAGGCTATTGCTAAATATCGGGAAAAAGCTACCGTTTACGTCAAGAACATAATAGACGATCCTGAATTCAGAGCAAGCTTGAAAGTACTTGTAGTCAGTTATGTGGATGAGATGATCGCCGACCCAGAAGTGCGCTCCTCCATAGCAAAAAAACTGATGGAGCAAATTGACGATGCCATTGAAGAGAATTCATTCGAGAAAGTAGCCCTCAGGGCTTACAGCTTTTTGAAAGGGCAAGAAATGCAGGATCTTGTGGAAAGTGCGCTTGTAAAATTACCAACAGGAATAGAGCATGGACTGAATAAGATGGACACCTTTCTTGATGAACTTCCTGCAAAACTGGATGAACACGGTTCCGTTATTGAAGAGATGGTAACCGGACTATTATATAAGCTCATCAATCAACTGGATGTGCATGCCTTAGTTGAAGACAACCTCCGCCAGTATGATGAAAAGAAGCTCGAAAACCTTATAAAGAACGCCAGCAACGATCAGCTAAAATACATTCAATATTTAGGAGCCGTACTTGGTACTTTTGGAGGATTCATTATTTGGGAACCGGTTGCGAGTATCCTGTTATTAGCGTTTATTATCAGCTTTACAGTAATGGCTGATATATTGATCCAAAGATTAAAAAAATAATTCTTATCTCATCAATTTCATCCAAGTAATTTCAAAAACCCTATTCATGAAATATTTAAATAAGCTCTTCATCCTGGTTTTCCTCTCTACCTTTGTGATAAGTTGTACCGGGACTAGAACCACTACTGAAACTGATACTGATCAGATAGAAGCTGATGATTCACAAACTTCTGAAGTAACTGAAGTAAAGGCCACGGAAACCTGGCATTTAAACTCAACCAACGCCTTCCCCTACTATGGCACAGGGGTTGAAAAATCTTATACTGAATTATTATCAGGGCTTGAGCCAAAAGAAAAGGTGATCGTAGCTATCATAGATTCAGGAACGGATATAGAACATGAAGACCTTTCAGATAAAATATGGGTGAACGATGACGAAGTTCCCGGAAACAGGAAAGATGACGATGGGAATGGATATATAGATGACATCAACGGCTGGAATTTTATTGGAGGTCCGGATGGCAGTCATGTCAACAAAGATACTTATGAACTAACCCGACTTTATGCCAAATACAGTGAAAGGTTTGAAGGCGTTAAAGAAGATTCTGTTTTATCAGATGAGCAGGAAGACTACCAATATTACCTGGAAATTAAAGAGGCTTTTGAACAGCGTGTTCAGCAAAATAGACAAGAACTAAACCAGATAGGCCAAACCCGACAAGCAATTCAATTTGCTAAAAGAGCACTTGGTATTGCCAGTATCGATTCTGTTGATTCAGACATGCTTCAGGTAACTTCTGAAGATGGTCAACAAATGCAACAAGCCAAACAGATCATCACATATTTGCTTAATAACGGAGCGAGTGAAGCTGAACTGAAAGAATTGGAAGATTATTATGAGCATATAAGCGGACTCGCAGAATATGGACTTAATCCAGACTTCAACCCAAGAACTATTGTTAGAGATAACTATGATGATCTGGAAAATAGAATTTATGGAAATAATGATGTAATCGGGCCAACCGGTGATCACGGTACACACGTTGCGGGTATTGTTGGAGCTATCCGAAACAATGATCTTGGAGCTCAGGGTATTGCTGACCATATTGAGCTAATGATCCTACGCACTGTGCCTGATGGTGACGAACGAGATAAAGATGTTGCCAATTCTATTCGCTACGCAGCTGAAAATGGAGCCCGGGTCATCAATATGAGTTTCGGAAAAGGATATTCCCCACAAAAAGAATATGTGGATGCTGCTATGAAATTCGCTGACAGCCTTGGTGTACTGATGGTTTCAGGATCAGGAAATGGAAGTGATAATATTGACAGTACAAACTCCTACCCCACCCGATTTTATAAGGATGGAGGGAAAGCAACCAATTACCTAAGTGTCGGTGCTTCTTCATGGCAATCAGATTCAACCCTGGTAGCAAGTTTTTCAAACTATGGGAAGTCTAACGTTGATATTTTCGCTCCCGGAGTAGATGTATATTCCACCTATCCTGAAAATGAATATCAGATGAATAGTGGAACCAGCATGGCTTCGCCTGTTGTTGCGGGAGTTGCAGCCCTTATAATGTCTTATTATCCTGAGCTTTCAACATCGGAGGTTAAGGACATTATTCTTGAAACGGTTACCAAAGTAAATCAGATGGTTTACAAACCGGGAACTATGGAAGCCATCCATTTTTCAGAACTTTCAAGTACAGGGGGCATTATAAATGCCTATGAAGCATTAAAACTGGCAGGTGAAAGATCTAATTAAAAGTTTTGAAAACAGACCCTAAAGAATACGATGCAGTAATAGTCGGCTCCGGCCCTAACGGACTTAGTGCAGGTGTCAGGCTTGCTCAGGAAGGATTGAAAGTGATCATTCTTGAAGCCAAATCAACCATTGGTGGAGGTACAAGAACTCAGGAACTTACAGAACCCGGATTTTTGCATGATGTCTGTTCTGCAGTTCACCCTACAGCCGCCGGCTCCCCATTTTTTAAAACATTGGATCTGCAAAAATTCGGGCTCGAATTTATTCATCCCGATATACCATATGTTCACCCTTTGGATAATGGAGATGCGGTTGCCGCTTTTCGAAGTATCGAGAGAACAGCCGAGCAGTTGGGAATTGACGGTAAAGCCTACCTAAAGATCTTCAAAGAATTTACAGAGAACTGGGATTATCTTTCTGAAGATATCTTTGGAACCTTACGTATCCCAAAACATCCCTTACTGATGGCTCGATTCGGATGGTATGGCCTTTTTTCAGCAAAACATTTTACCAATTCTTTATTCAAAGACCCTCAAACCAAAGCGCTTTTTGCGGGATGTGCAGCCCATAGCATCATCCCCTTAAGTAAAGCGTTTACATCCTCATTTGGATTGGTATTGGGGAGTTCTGCCCATGCCGTTGGGTGGCCTTTTGCCAAGGGTGGTTCTTCTGCTATCACTAATGCACTTGCTGAACTTTTCAAGTCATTGAGCGGCGAGATCATCACAGATCACGAAGTTAATAGTATGGCTGATATCCCTACCTCAAAAACCGTAATATTTGATCTCACTCCTCATCAAATCGCAAAGATTGCCGGCGATAAACTTCCCGGGAAATACAAAGAGAAATTACTTACTTACACATATGGACCCGGAGTTTTTAAAATAGACTGGGCTCTTTCTGAACCGGTACCCTGGGAAAATGAACATTCCAGAAAAGCAGGAACTCTGCATCTTGGGGGTACATTTCAGGAAATTGCCACTAGTGAACAAGCGGCATGGAAAGGAGAACATCACGAAAAACCATATGTATTAGTAGCTCAACCGAGTATCTTTGATAAAAGCCGGGCCCCTAACGGAAAACACACATTATGGGCCTATTGTCATGTACCAAATGGCTCTGAAAAAGACATGACTGAGTTCATAGAAAATCAGATAGAGCGTTTTGCTCCCGGCTTTAGAGATACCATAATTTCTAAGAACACCATGCACACTCGGGAAATGCAAACCTATAATTCCAATTATATTGGTGGAGATATTAACGGTGGCGCTCAGATCTCAACCCAACTTTTTGGCAGACCTGTGCTTAAATGGGATCCGTATAAAATTCCTGCAGATGGACTCTATATTTGCTCTTCATCTACCCCACCCGGCGGTGGAGTTCATGGAATGAGTGGGTATCATGCAGCTGAATCTGTCCTCAAAAATGAGTTTGGTTTCAATTCATAATTAAAGCCACAGAAGCTTATCTTTCAGCATGCTAAAAGCACTGCATACAACGATACAAAATTTACGATCCGACTCGTCAAAGATCCGACAGAAATCCCCTAAATGGACCTTCTTCAGTATGGCCATCGCCCTGCTGATCTCCATACCAATTCTGACGGTGGTATTTTCAATATTTACTCCTGCAGGAGAAGTATGGAGTCATCTTGCTGACACTGTTCTGGATGACTACGTTCTGAATTCTCTGATTCTCATATCTGGAGTTTCCCTGGGCGTGATCGTCTTAGGTGTTTCTTCCGCCTGGCTGATCACCATGACAGACTTTACGGGAAGAAAAGTGTTTGAATGGGCCTCCATCCTTCCCTTTGCCATCCCTGCTTATCTGATGGCTTATATCTACACAGACTTCCTTGATATCGCCGGGCCGCTTCAAACAATGATCCGCAACCTTTTTGGGTTAAGTCTTGGTGAGTATTGGTTTCCCAATATTCGTTCTATTGAGGGTGCTATTATTATCATGTCTTTGGCTTTCTACCCTTATGTATATATGCTGGCTCGTTCTTCCTTTTTAGAACAATCAACCAGTTTACTTGAGGCCAGCCGAATTATGGGGTACTCGACCTGGCAAAGTTTTTTCAAGGTTGCTATCCCTGTTGCACGGCCCGGAATCGCGGCCGGACTTGCCCTCGCACTAATGGAGACCCTTAACGATTTCGGAACAGTGGAATATTTTGGTGTGCAGACATTTACAACAGGAATTTATAGAACCTGGTTTGGATTAGGTGAACGCCCTGCTGCTGCACAATTAGCTGCATTTCTCCTTTCATTCATTGTAGTTTTACTGATCTTAGAACGCTGGTCCAGAAATAAGATCAGCAATGAAAAAGCAAATTCTTCCCGTTTTAAACGCCTAAACAGATTTGAGTTAAAAGGGTTTAAGTCTTTAGCTGCTTTTACTGTTTGTTTTATTCCGGTGTTGATAGGCTTTATTCTTCCGGTCATTCTTCTTCTTGAGATGTTTTTCTCAAACCTCGATCATTTGAATTTAAAGTTCATTGAGCTGTCCTTTAACTCTTTCACTGTTTCTGCACTAACCGGGTTCTTAGCCGTAGTTATGGCTTTGATAATGGCCTATTCGGCCCGGTTGAATCCAACCAGATCCGTAAAGTTCTTTAATCGTGTGAGTTCATTAGGCTATGCTATTCCAGGCTCTGTGATAGCTGTGGGTGTGCTTATTCCCTTCGGTTATTTTGATAACTCCATCGATTCCTTTTTCCGGGAATATTTAGGATTTTCTTCCGGACTCTTGCTCAGCGGAACTATTTTTGCAATGGTTTTTGCCTATCTCGTACGTTTTCTATCCGTATCATTTGGAGGAGTTGAAGCAAGCATGGAAAAAATCACCCCCAATATGGATGAAGCAGCTAGAGGATTGGGATATCGATTCTCAAAAGTACTGAGAAGTATTCACATCCCTATGATGTCTGGTGGATTACTTACTGCCGGCTTACTCGTCTTTGTAGATGTGATGAAAGAACTTCCGGCAACCTTAATTGTACGCCCGTTTAACTTTGACACACTCGCTGTGCAGGTATACCGATATGCTTCCGATGAAAGGCTTACGGAATCATCCGGGGCCGCTTTAATGATCGTTTTAGTTGGAATTATACCCGTGATCATTATTAGCCGAACCATCGCCAGATCACGAAAGTCAGAAACTCAATAGTGACCGTAGATCGTATTGATAACTCAGATAAACTGTTATCAATAAAAAAAGGAATACCTAATAACGAAATTGATCACTTCGCTATTCGATATTCCTTATTGAATATTCAATATTCTTTAGACTATCTCCAGCCGGCTCTGTCCATGATCTGAATAGCTTCAGGGTTGTTTCTTCCCAAAGCTGACACGTTTACAGCATCACTTTTGAATTCACCGAAGCCTTGTAGTACTTCAGCTATTTCAGCCTCATCATTCACAGGGTATTCGTTATTACCGCTTATGAAATACTTCTGAGCTTCAGGAGTCGTAAGATATTCCAGAAACCGAACTGCATTATCTTTATTCGGGGAGTTTTTAAGGATACCTGCGCCGCTAACATTGATATGTGCACCGCGCTCATTCTCACCCTGGTTTGGAAAAACAAACTCAACTTTTGAGGCCGCTTCAAGATCAGCTTCATCATCGCCTGTCATCATCACAGCTAAATAGTAGTGATTTGAAATAGCGACATCGCAAGCACCTACTGCAACTGCACGGATCTGATCACGGTCTCCACCCTGTGGGTCCCGGGCAAAATTAGCAACTAGTCCTTCTGCCCACTCTTCGGTAGCATCAGCTCCGATCGTTTCAACCATGGAAGCCACTAACGACTGATTGTAAATGTTGTTGGATGAACGAACACATACACGGCCTTCAAAACGAGGGTCAGCAAGATCTTCATAGGTCAGCTCTTCATAATTCTCCACTGCCTCAGGATTTACTACAATGCCTCTTACTCGTTTGGAGAGGCTCACCCAAAGTCCGTCCGGATGACGAAATTCTGAAGGAATACGCTCTTCAAGGATTTCGGATTCAATAGGTTGTAAGATGTCAGCTTCTTCGGCTCTCCAAAGTCTACCGGCATCTACAGTGATCAGAATATCGGCAGGAGAATTTACTCCTTCACTTCGAACCCGCTCAATGAGCTCATCTGAACCGCCTTCAATAAGATTAACTTCAATTCCGGTTTTTTCAGTAAACTCCGCGTATAATTCCTGATCGGTGTCGTAATGCCGCGCAGAATAAACGTTAACTTCTTCCTGATCAGAACAAGAAATAAAGAGCATTGAAAATACAATGAGTAACAACATGTTAGATTTCATTAGTAAAATTGGTTTGTGAATTTTTTAATTAACGTTTCTAAAATAAAACTTTATTTAGATTAAATCTAAATTGATGAGTAATAAAAGTTATAAAAATTTATTTACAGATAAGGTTTTGCAAATTGACCCTATCGAAAAAGCCAAGACCATACCATCAGATTGGTATCATAAAGAGGATATACATGTTTTTGAACAGCAAAATCTTTTCAATAAAAAATGGCAGTACGTCTGCCATATAGATCAGATACCCAAAGCAAGTGATTCTTACGCGGGTGAAGTAGCTGGAAATCCGATCATTATTTTCCGAAATACTAAGAATGAGATCAAAGCTTTTTATAACGTTTGCAAACATCGTGGAGGCCCATTAGCTATCAAGAAAGGGACCAAAACCGTTCTCCAATGCCAATACCATGGCTGGACTTATTTAGATGACGGTTCTTTGCGAGGAATTCCAGACTGGAATCTTGTTGAACTTTTTGACAAAAAAGACTTTGGCCTGGAACCATTCGAGGTTTCTATTTGGCAAGGTTTAATATTCGCGCGAGTCGATACTAACGACTTTGAGTTAGCTCAACTTTTAGAAGGAATTGAAAAGCGTATAGCACCACTTAACCTCAGCAACCTCCAGTTTCAAAGAGAACAGGTTTATGAAATTAATTGTAACTGGAAAGTATATGTAGATAATTATCTGGAGGGTTATCATATCCCGATCGTTCATCCCGAACTTGCGAATCTGTTGGATTACCGGTCTTATGTAACAGAAACTGAAAAATGGTATTCTTTGCAACACAGCCCCTTTAAAAATGGTGATAACTTATACTCAGAAAATGGCGGAGAGGCTTTTTACTATTTCGTTTTTCCAAATATGATGCTCAATATTTTACCCGGCAGACTTCAAATGAATCTGGTTATCCCTGTATCCCCCACTCGCTGTAAAGTCATTTTCAGTTATTTCTATGATGAGACTGAAGCCAGGAAAAGATCAGGAATAATTAAAGAGGACATAGCTTATAGTGATGATATCCAGAATGAGGATATTGAGATTTGTGAAGCGGTACAGCGAGGGATTCAATCAAAAGTTTACCATCAAGGTCGTTTTTCAGTGAAAAGAGAACTTGGCGTGTATCACTTTCAAAGCTTGTTAAAACAAGAAATCAAAAACGCTATATAATGATTAAGTGAGGAGTGATAAAGTAAATCGAATACAATTACTTCATCACTTCATTATTCGTCACTTGTGGTTTTCAGGATCCAGCCACCTTAGTGTTTCCCACTGATACATCCCGGAATTATGTCCGTCTCCCCACGTTATTTTAATAGCATGATTCCCAACCTGCTCAATATTTCTGATCTCGATACGTGATAGATTCTCTTCAAAAAAAGCTTCCGGTTCAAAGTCTCCCATACTTCCATGCCCCCCTCTACAAGTTACACACGGACAGTTTACCCTCAATCCGTAAAGCGGAAAAACAGAAGTATGTCCATCGTGCCATGAAATTTCCAGAACCTGATCTTTATTGCTAACTTCAATGCCCGTAGGCGTGGTCGATTCGTCCATCAAAAACTATTTATAAGATTAAACTTCTAACTAAAATTAATCAATGCTTTGGATAATTGTTTCAGCATTTATCGTTGCCACACTAAGTATTTACCTAGGCTTTAAACGACTTTTATACATCGACCGGGTTACCCCTCGCCGTCTTTCCCTAACCCTGCTTGGCATAGTTTTTCTATTCTTGATCCTGCAATGGATGCACCGTATAGGCTATTTTCCTGAAGCCATTGCCGGAGCCGTTATGGCTAATGTGTATGCTTCCTTGTTTGGGTTCTTTTTAGGGGCTGCGATTCAACAATTTCAGCAAAAACGTGATTTTGGAGAGATCATTTATGTGAATCGCTCATTCTGGACCGATATCTTTCCAAATCTGGTGGCACTGGGTATCATCTTATTTGGAATTCAGCGCACTGCTGTTTTATCTGACCTTCCCCTCACTCCTATTCGCGTAACTTCAGGACTATCAATTATAGCAGTTGGTGCGTATAGTTTCACCATTCGATTGGTACCGGAGATTCGAGAAAAAGGGCTCGTCCTATTAGACCGGAAAATTAGCTGGGAGAATTTCTTTACTTATTCCTGGTTCTCTGAGGGTATCATTGAAATTGAATATAAGCTGAATGATTCCATCCGCAGTTTCAAAACAATGATCCCGGATGAAGACGAATTGTTTGTGGAGAAAATTTTATCTGAAAAAATTGCCGAAAAACTAGAAAAAGACGAATTTGACGAATACGAAGAGTTAGAGTGAAGTGTGATGAAGTAGTTTGTATTCAACTTACTTCATCACTTTAAGAAATTATCGCTTCAACAATAATTGAACATTACGCCGATTTATCATTTCCAATTTAAAATTTAAAATTTCCTTTATGGCCTCATTTGATATCGTAAATAAAGTAGATGCCCAAGAAGTTGATAATGCTATCAACAACACGCTGAAAGAGATCAATACTCGGTACGACTTCCGCGGACTTCACACCGAGGTGGAGTTTCACAAAAAAGAGAACCGTATCCACTTGGTGGCAGCCGAAAGCATGAAGCTGGAGGCTGTGAAGGATATGCTGGTCAAAAATTTTATTAAACGAGGAATCAGTTCCAAAGTATTGGATTTCAAAGATCCGGAAGGCTCATCACAAGGTCATTTAAAAATGGACGTAATGCTTAAAGAAGGTATTGACCGGGAGACGGCTAAGAAGATCGTAAAGGAGATCAAGAACCTGAAGGTGAAAGTTCAACCTCAGATTCAAGACGATCAGGTGCGTGTTGATGGTAAAAAGATCGATGATCTGCAGGCTGTCATAAAACACATGAAAGCCAAAGATATGGGCGTTCCGTTACAGTTTGTGAATATGAAGTAGTTGTTTGAAAGTTGAGAGTTGATAGAGTGACAGACGTATTTTCGGCACTTATCACTCTATCAACTCTCAACTTTCATTGGCTCATTTAAAATTCCTGTCCCATTCCACCATAATACATCGGTTTTTTATATAAGGGAGTTCGTTCTCTTCAGCGATCTTCTCGGCTTCAAAGGATGAAACGTCGAGTTGAGTCCATACCACCGGAGCTTGACCGGTTTGCTTTTTCCAGTCGGCAGTATCTTGTGCGGCTTTGGCAGAGAACTCCGAATTTCGAAATACATTCACGATATCGATCTGAATATCAGAAGGGATATCCGTCAGTTTATCATAGCTCTTTTCTCCATAGATCTCCCCGGCCACCGGATTAACCGGGATTACCCGATATCCTTTGTCCTGTAGAAACTTAGCTGCATAGTTACTTGTCCTGTACTCATTGGGTGAGCAACCGATCATAGCTACGGTTGTGGCTTCTTTCAAGATCTTTTGGATGTCTTTGTTATCGCTGATCATGTTAATAGGTGTTTACGATCCTCATAAGTGTGAAATTTTCTGTATCTTAATTAGCACAATATATTCACAATTAAAACAAGATTTATTTTGTCTAAAGTAAAAGACGGTGACACCGTAAAAGTCCACTACACTGGAAAATTAGAAGACGGATCAGTATTTGATTCTTCTGTTGAAAGAGATCCTCTTGAAATAACACTGGGAGAAGGAAAATTGATTCCCGGTTTTGAAAAAGCTGTTGTTGGTTTAGAAGTCGGAGATAAAACCACTGCTAGTATTGAATCTGCAGACGCTTATGGCGAGCGCAGAGAAGATCTTGAATTATCAATTGAGCGAAACCAACTTCCAGAGGATATTGAACCTCAGGTTGGAATGCAGCTTCAGTTGAATCAACCTAACGGACAACCTGTTCCGGTTCAGATCACAAAAGTTGAAGAGGAAAACATCATGATCGATGCAAACCACCCTCTTGCAGGCAAAGACCTGACTTTTGATATTGAATTGGTTGATATCGTAAACTAATTTCGATCTATCAAAATTTACACAATGGAGTTCTTCGAGAGAGGAACTCCATTTTTTATATCCTACATATTCCTGAAAGCTAAAAAACTCCTATGGCCGATTTTTCCCAGCAAAGTACGATCTCTATCACTTGCCCAAAGCGGATTACCCCTTATCTCAAAAAAGAACTCACCGATCTTGGATTCCCGATCATCAAAGAACGGCTGGCGGGTATTGAGACTAAAGGCAGTTTGAATGATTGTATGATGTTGAATCTGAATCTTCGTACAGCACATCGTGTGCATTTTATGCTGAAGGATTGCCGGCCTCAAAATGGAGAGCAGCTTTATAATGAGCTGGTTAAAATTCCGTGGGAAGATTACATCGATAAGCACGGATATGTGAGCGTTACTTCCTTCATTAAGAATAAGACGGTCACAAATACGCAGTTTGCCAATATGAAAGCAAAAGATGCTATTGTGGATCGTATTCGTAAAAAAACAGGATCAAGGCCCGACTCAGGCCCGAATTTGAATAAAACCGTAGTGTTTATTTTCTGGAAAAATGATCGGGCACAAATCTATCTTGATACTTCAGGAGAGTCCATTTCACGTCGAGGTTACCGAACCGAAACAAGTGTAGCTCCCATGCAGGAAACACTGGCCGCGGCATTGATCCTTGCAAGTAGGTGGAACCCGGGACAGCATTTCATCAATCCTATGTGCGGAAGCGGAACCATTGCCATAGAAGCGGCCTTACAGGCGCTAAATAAAGCTCCAGGCTTGTTGCGACCTAATTATGGGATCAAACATATTCTTGGCTTTGATGAGGAGCGCTGGAATGATCTTCGTACAGACCTTAAAAATAAAAGCGAAAAGGATTTTGAAGGACGTATTATCGCCACCGATCATGATGTGCGAGCCGTAAATGCTACCCGTAAGAATGCCCGAACAGCCGGACTCGATCATCTGATTGAAGTCAAAAAGTGTGATTTCAGTGAAACTGAGATTCCCTCTGATAAGACCGGCATAATCATGCTAAATCCTCCTTACGGTGACCGTATTGGGAATGAAAAAGACTTAGAGCCTACTTATGAAGGCATTGGAGATTTCTTTAAACAGGAAGCCACAGGATATTGGGGCTATGTTTTTACAGGGAACTTTGACCTGGCTAAAAAGATCGGACTCAGAACCAATCAGCGTATCGAATTCTATAATTCTACCATAGATGCGCGATTGCTTGAATACGAACTCTACTAATCTGTGATCCTGTTCTTTGCCTCTATCCACTTACTCATATACTTCGTGCTTGCAGCAGTGTGGTGTTTTAAGATCTCTCCGATGAAATTCCGTCTTCGATGAGCATCAAGATCACCCTGTATCTCTTCGATCTTTTTTATAAACGCATCTCTCAACACATTTTTCGGGTATAACTGATTAATAATATGGATTCCTGATTGCTGAGCTTCCTTCCACCTGCCTTCATCCTGATATAACTTTACTGCTTTTTCAGCAAAATCCCGGGGATCATTCTCAATGGATCCCGGCCATGGCAGATCACTGTGCATAGCTTCGGCTCCAATTTCTGTAGTTACACTGGGAGTACCGCATTGCATGGCTTCAATGAGTTTACCTTTAAGCCCTGCCCCAAATCGGAGTGGTGCTAAAAGTACTCTGCTTTTCCCAACTACTTCTTTAGCATTTTCAGCTCGGTCTTTCACCAGAAATCCTTCACCGGGGTTATCCAATTGCTCTACTTTTTGGGATGGATATGCTCCGTAAATATGAAGCTCTGCTTCCGTTAATTGCTTCCTTATCAAGGGCCAGATGTCCTCTTTCAAATACAAAACTGCATTCCAATTCGGCTCATGCAAGAAGTTACCAATAGATATAAAGTGTTTTCTATTATCCATTGTATACCATGAACTTGTGATATCGTCACCTAACTGATTTAGTAAAAAAGGAAGGTGCAAAAGCACATTTTCATCCACTTTAAAAACACGGGATAATACTTCCATTTCGTAGCTTGAAATAATCAGTGAAAGGTCGCACCGAAGAATGCTCGCGATCTCTCTTTTGGCAAGGTCATTAAAAAGATCAGCTTCTTGATAATCCCTGTTTTTTTTCCAGGCACGATGCCTTGCCTCCCTTAAACAGTGTAAGTCTTCCGTATCTAACACCCGAAGTGCATCAGGGCATTGTTCTGCTACCCTCCACCCAAATTGCTCTTCCGTCATGAAACGATCAAAAAGTACCACATCTGGATTAAGTCCTGAAACAAAGCTATCAAAGGAAGAATCATTGAGTTTTATGGACAAAGATGGCACATCCAGCTCATTCAGATCTGAAGCATAACTGCTCTTCGAAGCTGCGGAAGCAAAAGTAACCTCCCAGCTTTCAGCTTTTAAAATCTCAATAAGCTGCATCATTCGCGTCCCTGCTGCAGAAGAGTTCGGCTCAGGCCATACTTTGCCAATAATTAATACTTTTAGCGTCATCCTTGATGATCTTAATTCACTTCGGCGTAGTTTCGCTATAAACTCATAGAAATTCTACCGATCGCAAGTGTCAATTTTTAGCGAAGGTAAGAATACTGTAGCAGCACACAACTCAAATGATACAACTGTATTATAGTTTACTACAGTCAAAAAATATCGTTTTCCCCTTTTGAAACTTTATGTTCTTATCAGACTTAGGTATCGAAATGAATTTATATGGCCTGGTTAACGCTTGAGTTGTACCACAACTGTTTCCGGGATGTACTTCCGCGTATTTGACAACAATTTGGTCATCCACCAAGCGTATCTGTGGACCATCGATTGTATACCCCCCGGTTGACTTTCCTTCTATCATCAGGAGTATTACCATCCGTTCGTTAAAATTAACCTCAGGTAATTCAGGAATTGGAATCATGGACTGATGAACCGTTTCCCATTCTTGTTGAAAAACCGATCCTGAGGAGATCTTTTTGGTCACATCCCCTTCTTGGGGGTAGTAATGCGCATTAGACCCGAACTCAATTTCTACCACATCTTCCAATACTACACCCTCTTCTCCGGCCGGGGTATCTGAACAAGAAAGCCCCATTGCTGTTATCATAATTACGACCACTGTTGAAAATTTCATAATTCTCCCTTTTAAATATTGTGCAATAGGCCTTAAAATAACGAATTAGCACTGAGAACACTAAATCTTTCGAATCACCGTAAGCCCATCTCTGACAGGCAGTAAAACTTGCTCTACCCTTTTATCTTGCTGTACTAATCCATTGAACTGACCCAGTGCTTCTGCTTTATGGTCAGAGGGCTCCAAAACAGTTCCATTCCATAACACATTATCAACCACCAGTAATCCTCCTGATTCCAGTTTCTTCAGTGCCTGTTCATAGTAAAAAGAATAGCTCACTTTGTCTGCATCCAGAAAAATGAGGCCAAAAAACCCTTCTATATCCTTTATTAATTCCTGTGCATTCCCCTTCATTAAAGTGATCTTATTCTCCACATCAAACATTTTGAAATGGCGTTCCGCCAGTTCCTGATAAAGGATATTCATTTCAATAGTAATGATCTCTCCATCTTCAGGAAGTGCCTCTGCCATCATAACTGCTGAATATCCGGTAAAAGTACCCACCTCCAGTATGCGTTTAGCACCGCTGACCCTAATAAGCATTTTAAGTATTTGACCCACCAAATTTCCGCTGAGCATGTCGATATAGTCTAACTCACTACGTGATGAGGCTACCAGCTCTTTGATGCGCTCAGACTCAACTGTGGTCATTCTAAGCGAATACTCTTCGATGCGTTGATCTGTGATTTGAACGATTGGATTATGTCTGTGCTTCTTCATAATTGAAAGATAAGGCACAACACCCTATTATCACCAAAAAAAGAACACATTGAATATTACACCTGCAGACGAATCCCGCTTTTTTATCTGGTTTTTTGATCACTACACCAAATGGTCACTGAAACGCAGATTCAAACACCTGTGGATCAAACAAGATTATCACCCAAAACAGGACTCCAAAACCGTCTATTTTTTGAATCATAATTCCTGGTGGGATGGCCTTATTCCACTGTATCTCAATGAAAACCTTTTCCATCAAAAAGCCCGTGCCCTGATGGAAGACAAGCAAATGAGGCAATACACTTTTTTCAGTAAGATCGGAGCATTCTCTATTAACCTCGAAGACCCCAGGGCTTCAATATCCTCGTTGCGCTATGCCGTAGATTCAATGAAAAGAGACAATGCCTGCCTGTTCATTTATCCCGAAGGAAGGATCACTCCCGCTTCTGAAAACAAACCGAATTTCAGGAAAGGCCTTGCATGGTTATACCAAAATCTGGATGATATCGACTTTGTTCCGATCACAATTTACTCTCACACCTTGAGAAGTAGCAAACCTGAGCTTTATTTATCAATAGGAATATCAACTGTTTATGATAAATCATTGAGCAAAAATGAATTAACGGAATTATTTCAGGAAGATTTACACCGTATAATCTTACAAACAAGAGAGGTTGCCGGCTTTACTGACGAAGGGTTCGATCAGCAATTTTAGCCTAAATAATTTAGGTTACCACGTCCAGGGATACATCAAGCTAGATCTTTGAACCCAATGAGGAGCCTGATCCATATACCTTAATCGCATATGCACCAATGGCCAGAAGACTTTATTATGGATATTTTCAGGATATATATATTCTGAAATACCCTGTGCCGCATAAACTTGTCCATTATAGTTAACAATTGAGTCACCAATAAATCTTTGATAGAATGGACCATCATCTATCTTATCTTTTAGCTGAATATTTACAGATACTTGCGGTGAATTTAATTCGATTTTACGAGCTGAATTCAATCCGAACCAATTCCTGGTTTTATAGCTCCAGTCAGCTTCTGTTAAATACTCTAAAACAGACTGATTCTCAGCATCGATCATCCAAGCCTCGAGTTGCTGAGAACCATGCTTCTCCATCAAATAATAGATCAGCGTAAAATCCTTACAGTGGTATCTCCCCCAATACCATTCTTTGAAACTTTCTTTCATGGGTTCGTTACCCGTGTTATGATCATGGTACCCCTTTCCTTCTGTCATAATGTGATCCTTACCATCTAGCCCATTTATCATAAGTTCAGATTCAAAGTCAAAAACAGGTAGTAGTAAATTCCACGTATGCTGATCCGTGCTTTCCGAATTGATCAAAGAGCTTGGAGACAATCCTCCGCTGCCTTTTACGGTTCCATTGATCTTATGCCCTGAAGCTAACTCTTGGTCAAGTTTCATTTCAAAAGAAAAACGATTCCCCTTAAGATCATACTGAAAGAAGTTATTCTGAATGGAGAGCTTAAGACCATCTTTATCCCAATTGAATTCATCTTCCTTGAATTCAAGGAAACTATAATAGATGGTCTTCTTGTTGCGGTATATTGAAACACTGATGGCCGGATGGAACTCCTTCTTACAAGGGTCTTTCTCCAGTTTTCTTATTTTGTGGGTAGAGAATGGGTTATCATGGTAGAATATGACAACAAAACCGTATGTACCATCCATGCTTAACCCATCAAAATACCACCATTCATAACCGCTTGGCGGTTTATTGGGATCCGGTGAAACCTGGTCTAAGTCTGTAGATATATTCATAATCAAATAATGCTATAATAAGACTGAACGGCAACGTGAAGTCTGACATCTTTCGTTCAATGGACATACTATTATACGCTGCTGCTTCCTATCTCGCTTTCACAATGTTTGTATTTGTACGCAACTGGTTTGAATTTCGTTCTTTGCGCAAAATAGCATCTTTCAAACCGGAAAGTAATAAGTCTCCACTGGTAAGTATTTGCATACCTGCCCGAAACGAAGAAGCAGTTATCGAGCGGTGTGTAACAAGTGCTCTTAAACAAGACTACCAAAATTTTGAAGTACTTGTACTTAACGATAATTCCACGGATGGCACCACTGAGATCTTAGATAAATTGTCGGGTATAATAAACAATTTGCATCACCTGACAGGTGAACCCAAGCCAGAAGATTGGCTGGGAAAACCATGGGCTTGTCATCAGTTAAGTGAGCATGCAAAAGGGGAATTCCTGATCTTCATTGATGCGGATGTCTGGTTAGATGAAGATGCTATTTACAAGGCTGTCAATGCATTACAAATATCTGATACTATCACTATATGGCCTAAACAACACGTTATAACCTTTTGGGAAAAACTTGTTATCCCTATGATCTATTATGGATTATATAGCCTGCTCCCGGCTAAGTATGTGGAACAAAATCCTAAATGGCTTCCCGGTAAATTACGGAATAAATTAGGGCCTCAATTTGCTGCCGCCTGTGGACAATTCATTGCTTTTAACAAAAAAGTATATGATGCCATCGGAGGACATACTTCCGTAAAACAAGAGATCGTTGAAGATGTTGAGCTCTCAAAAACTATAAAAAGTCACGGATTTAAGATCACCATGTTTGATGGTGTTAAAACCGTGCATTGCAGAATGTATCGCTCTCACAAAGACCTGTTTGAAGGGCTCCGTAAAAATTTCTTTGTCGGTTTTGGGCGAAACACTCCCCTTTTTCTATTCATGGCGGCCATGCAACTTATTGTTTATGTAGTTCCATTTCTCATTCTTTTAATCGGAAATTCCGGGCAACAACTGTTTGCTGGTGTTCTGGTAGCAATAATTCTCATCCAGCGCTGGATTATGGACCTTAAATTTGGATGGAATCCACTTGTAAGCCTTCTTCAACCTTTTACCATACTTTGGTATGAAGTATTGGGGATACGATGTTTATGGGATCATTACACCGGCAGGAAAGCGAACTGGAAAGGACGTAAAGTGTGAATCAAAATTCATTTCCTCTTCATCAATATTTGTTTTCTTTTTTGCAGATACATAGACATATTCAAGGCATATGAAAGCACTGATCGAGAAATACCTGAAATATCTGAGTGTGGAACGTAATGCCTCTAAACACACCATTATTTCATACGAGAATGATCTCCGGTCTTTTCTCAATTTCACAGCAAATACTGAGGAAATTGATATTGACAAAGTTGATGTTAATGCCATAACACGGTTAAGTATCAGGCTATGGCTGGGTGACCTTACAGAACAGGGGCTGGCTAAAACTTCAATTGCCAGAAAAGTTGCTGCTTTGCGATCCTTCTTTAAGTATTGTTTTAAGCGTGAATATATTACCAAGAACCCGGCTCATTTATTGGTAGTCCCTAAGAAAGAGCAAACCCTTCCAAAAACAGCTACTGTAGAAGATATTGAGCGAATGATGGAAGACGTAAACATTGAAACCGTTCAGGGATTACAGAACAGAGCTATTTTAGAGCTCTTCTATGGAACGGGGATGCGTTTAAGCGAATTAACAGGATTGAATATCACAGATATAGATCTGAAACAGAATCAGGTTATCGTAAATGGAAAAGGCAATAAACAACGTATTATTCCATTAGGAAAAACAGTGTCGGCTATACTCAAAGAGTTCCTTGAAAAAAGAAGCGAACTTTATGGAGATCGCACAGATTCCGATGCCAAAAAATCTTTATTCATAGCAGCAAGCGGTCAGCGTATGTACGACAGAGCAGTTCGCTATATGGTAGAAAAGTATTTAAAGAAAACGAGTGAGGTCACTCAAAAGAGTCCGCATGTATTGCGCCATAGCTTTGCAACGCATATGTTAGACAACGGTGCAGACATTAGGATCATAAAAGAGTTTTTGGGCCATGCAAACCTCGCGGCAACGCAGGTATACACACACACTAGCATCGAGAGGCTAAAGAACGTGTATGAGCAAGCCCATCCAAGAGCAAAAACATAAATAACATTACATTTAAGGAGTTAGAAGTATGAAAACTACATTCACAGCACGCCATTTTGAAGCAAGCGCAGATCTTCAGCAATACTGCAGAGACAGTGTTGAAAAACTAGAACAGTTTTATGACCGAATTGTAATGTGTGATATTATTTTAGAACCCACCCCCTCCGATGAAAACCCACAACAAGCGGAATTGATCGTTAAAGTACCCCGAAAAGTCCTCACCGTAAAAGAATCTGCTAAAACCTATGAACAAGCTGTACATAACGCGATTGATACCATAAGCAGGCAATTGAAGAGATATAAAGAAAAAATGCACGCAACCCAATAAGCACCATATATGCCATTTAACCCACAGGATCCAATCCCGCGTAAAGAAAAAATCTCAGTCGAATACCTGGTTGAGAAATTACGTGAACGCGTACATATCAAAATTGAATCTTGCGCTTCTGAGGAATGCAGTGCAGATCGATTTATTTATGAAGCTGACCTGCATCGACCGGGATTGGCTCTTGCAGGGTATATTGACCTGTTTACGTATCAGCGTATTCAGATCATTGGCAATACAGAGACTCAATTTCTGGATCATATGAGTGAAGATAAAAAACGTGAGTCGTTTCGATATATCACTCAATTTGATATTCCAGTTATTTTTTTGACGGATGGCAATCAGCTTCCGGAACATTTGCTTGAGATTTCCCGGGAAGCCGGCATTCCAATCTATTCTACCCCGCTTGAAACCACACGCTTCATGTATATCCTTAGGGATTTCATGGAAGACCAGTTTGCAGTTCAAACCATGGTTCATGGTTCTATGATGGATGTATACGGAATTGGAATTCTGGTTGCAGGTAAATCAGGAATTGGCAAAAGTGAAGTTGCCCTCGACCTTGTTGAACGTGGCCATCGTTTGGTTGCTGATGATGTTGTCATGCTTACCAAAAAGAACAATGTCCTGATGTCTTCTGCTACTGAAATGAGCAAGCACTTTATGGAAATCCGCGGACTTGGCATTGTAGATGTGATGTCCATGTTTGGTATTCGGGCTATTCGATATCAAAAAAGGCTGGAAGTAGTGCTGGAACTTACGCTTTGGGATGAAACACGTGAAGTAGAACGAACAGGACTCAATCACGATTCAGTAAATGTACTTGGTTTAGATATTCCGCTTATTCACCTCCCAATTACTCCCGGGAAAAATATTACTGTGATAGCCGAAGTAATTGCCATGAATTATTTATTGAAACATTATGGCTATGATCCCGCAAAAGCGTTTCAGGAACGAATTAAATCAAGTATCAGTGAAAAAGCCAAAGGAGGCGATATGTCGCCAAAACGAGCTATTGAATATTTCGAAGGCGATATAGAATAATTGTAACATTAGAGTTTACGCTTACTCTTTGAATGTGATACTCAGCTTACTATCTTTGAAAAGTTTTGGAATAAGGATAATGTATGTCTCTAAAAAATCATTACTACTACGACGAAGCAAATTGTGAATTTGTACCTATCAAGTACAACCGTGTTGAACAAGTTGTTTACAATTTATCAATATGGATACTTTCAGGGGTAGTACTTACCGGAATAGGTATAATTTTACTCTCGAATTATGTAGGCACGCCTGCAGAATTAGCTCTCAAAGCTGAAAATGAAGCTCTGTTCGAACAGCTTGAAACCACCCGTTCAGCTCTTTTAGATCTTGATAGTCAGATCTCTAACATCGCTGAAAAAGACAATGAGATGTATCGTTCCGTTTTGGGAATGGAAAAAATTTCTTACGAAGAACGTCAGGCCGGTGTTGGTGGCTCTGATCCTTATGATGAATTTGATGTTTATTCTGAATCTACTTCTGAACTTCTTAAATGGACTGCATCGAAGGTTGATAATCTCGAACGCCGTATTGGTATACAACAGCTCAGCTTTGAAGAGATCAAGAATCAATACAATATCAACAAAGAAAAAATGGGCCATATACCGGCAATAAAACCAACTGCCGGGATCTTATTGAGTGGGTTCGGAATGAGAAATCATCCAATATTGAAATACCCCCGCCCACACAACGGCCTTGATTTCAGAGCTGACGTCGGCGACCCGGTCCTATCCACTGGTAACGGAACCATCAAATATGCCGGACCTCAAAGTACACTTGGTAAGATCGTGATCGTAGATCATGGATTTGGATTTGAAACACTTTACGCTCACCTTTCGGGTTATGCCAAAGGAATTAGAACCGGAGTGGAGGTTGAACGTGGACAGCAAATTGCCATGGCCGGCGACTCAGGTCTCTCAGAAGGTCCGCATTTGCATTATGAAGTTCATTTAAAAGGCCGCCCCGTAGATCCATTATATTATTTTTTTGCAGACACTTCCCCGGAAGAGTATGCTATGTTCAAAGAGATCTCTGAAACCAATAAGAACTCCCTGGATTGATCCACTTAGATTTACTAAAAAATCCCCGCAGATATATATTTATGTGCGGGGATTTTTTTATGGCATCATAATACTTTTTTCATTTTCTTTGGCTAACTATCTAATCCAACCAAATAAATATGAGATCATTTGCTACCATCCTATTCTTGATGACCTTCCTTTTTCAACCTACACAGGCTCAGTCTCAACTTGAAACGGAACATAAAGAAAAAGCAAGGGCCATTATTGATAAGGCCATGAACAGCGACCTTGCCCTGGAAAGACTCACTTATATGTCTGATACCTTTGGGCCTCGGTTTTCCGGGTCAGAAAACTTAGAAAAGTCGATAGACTGGATCGTAGAAACGATGAAGGAGGATGGCTTCGATCGTGTTTGGACCCAACCGGTGTCGGTACCAAACTGGAAACGAAATACAGAATCAGCAACACTAATTTCACCCAGAGAAAGAAACTTACCAATGCTTGGTCTCGGTGGCAGTGTCGGGACCCCTGAAGGTGGAATTACCGCTGAAGTGATCGTTGTGAAAAGCTTTGAGGAGCTGGAAAAAGCAGGCGACACGGTGGAAGGCAAGATCGTTTTGTTTAATGCAGAATTCACATCCTATGGGCGAACTGTTCAATATCGCTTGAATGGTGCCATCGAAGCTTCGAAGCACGGGGCTGTAGCCAGTATAATCCGATCTGTAACCCCTTATTCTATGCAGACCCCGCACACAGGCGTAATGTATTACGAGGATGGAGTTAAAAAAATCCCCCATGCTGCCATAACTGTTGAAGATGCTATGCTTATTCAAAGATTGTATGACCGTGGTGATAAAATTGAAATTCACCTCGAAATGAACGCCGAAACACTGCCAGATGCAGAATCCCGAAATATTATTGCAGAAATTGAGGGTTCGGAATATCCAGAAGAGATCATCGTGCTTGGTGGGCATATAGATTCTTGGGATGTAGGCGAAGGAGTGATGGATGACGGAGGTGGGAGTATCGCTTCCTGGGAAGCTGCAAGGTTAATGATCGAATTGGGAATCAAACCTAAAAGAACCATTAGAGTAGTACTTTGGACAAGTGAAGAGGTCGGTATCCAGGGCGGCAACGAATATCATCGATGGGTTAAGGAAGAAGAGCAATCACTTGATGACCATGTATTAGCAATGGAGTCAGATGCAGGTGTTTTCGATCCTTATGGGTTTGGTTTTACGGGAAGTGATGAAGCATTTGAAATACTTTCCGAGATCGGAAACTTACTTAAACCTATTGAATCCGGCGAGGTAACCCGTGGTGGAGGTGGCGCTGATATTGGTCCGCTTATGCGTGACGGTGTTCCCGGAATGGGCCTTGTAGTAGATGGAAGCCGGTATTTTTGGTACCATCACACTGATGCTGATACTATGGACAAACTTGATGAGGAAGACTTCAACGAATGTGTGGCTACAATGGCTGTTTTTGCTTATGCCGTTGCAGATATTGATACGCGCTTACCCCGGTAGGTACATCTTTGAATGAGATCAGAAGCCCTTATTCAAGTTTATTGGATAAGGGTATTTTTATTGGTTGAGAAAGGCCTTTTCCAGCTGTTCTCCTGCTTTGATAGACTTTTTCAGCCACTCTAACTTCAGATCATCCAGCTCCTCCTCTGAAAGCTTCCACAAGATATCTGATTCTTTTAATCTACGAGTAATATTGTATAAACAAACAGCAGCACTCACAGAGATATTAAAACTTTCGCTAAATCCTGCCATCGGAATTTTCACAAACCCATCGGCAAGTTCTTTTGCCCTGTTGCTGATACCATCAATTTCAGATCCGAATACCAAAGCCGTTTTGTCTGTTATAGACAGATCATTCAAGTTGGTATCGTCTTCATGTGGCGTTGTAGCAATAAGTTTATAACCTTGCTTCTTGAGTCTTTTGAAACAGGCTTCTGTGTTATCGATACCTTCTTTTTTGTAGCGATGAAGAGTGAGCCACTGGTCTGCTCCAATGGTAACCTGACTTGAGGCATCAAACTCGTTTTTATTTTCGATGATATGTACATCTTGAATACCAAAGCCATCACAGCTGCGTAATACCGCACTTGCATTATGCGATTGATAAATATCTTCCACAACTACCGTTATATGTCTGGTTCGCTGTTCAGCCACCTCTGTGATCTTCTCCCAACGAGATTCAGTGGCAAATTCACGAAGATAGTTTACTAATTCCGCCTGTTTTAACCTGTCCATATGCTTACACATAAAAAAGTCCTGCAAATGGATTATTTGCAGGACTTAAAATTGAATCTCCATCAATACTATTCACACCGAAAAGCGAATCCTTTTTTACGAATGGTCTCTATATAATCTACATCGGTGTGTTCTCGGATCTTTTTTCTCAAATAACTGATATATACATTTATATAATTTGTTTGAGTGTCAAAATGGATATCCCAAACTTTTTCAGCAAGTTCTTCCTGAGTGATGACCCGGTTACGGTTCTTCATAAAATAAACCAGAAGATTGAACTCATTATTCGTAAGCTGAACTTTCTCATTATTTATGGAAAACTCGCGCTTAAGGAGATTTACTTTTAGTTCCTTACATGTAAGCTGCTGCTCTCCTCCGGATTCTGTCCTGCGTTTAATAGCCGTCATTCGTGCGATCAATTCTTCGGTATTAAACGGCTTGGTCAGGTAATCGTCTGCTCCAACTTTAAGCATTTTGACTTTTACATCTGTTTCTTGCTCTCCCGAAAGTATAAGCACCGGAGTTTCAATATTCTTAGCTCTTATATTTTTACATACTTCGCATCCATCTCCATCCGGTAACCCTAAATCCAGGATGATCATGTCGTACTCATTCTCAATAGCATTAGATTCACCATCTGTCGCATTATCTGCTGTAGATACTAAATTACCATTATGCTCAAGCACTGCCTTGACTAAAGTACGAACTGATGGGTCGTCTTCAATAACAAGTATATTCATTTCCTTCCTACTAATAAGTTTTTAACAATGTAAAGGGGGCCTACTGATTTTTGAACTGCTTTATTATAGTCGAATTAAAATAACTTAACAAACATTAGAAACAAAAGTATAACAAAAAATATCAGCATTCAAAGTATCCTGACCTTATTAACCACTTTTGAGTTTCGTCAAAGAAAACAGGGTTCAGTTGGTGCCCGGCTTTCACTGCCTTAAAAGTCGCATTAAACCCTTTTTTATTCAATAGTTCTATACATTTTTCTTGTGGTTCAGGGTAAACACTTTCATCATTTTCTCCATGTAAGGCAAGTATATTTATATGCTTGGACAATTCTAAGTTACCCTCAAATGCCTCTGTTTTAATTCTTGAGCCTACCATGACAAGATCATTAACCTTTTTATAGCGCGACAAGGAATAATAGCCGCCCAAATATCCTCCCATTGAGTAACCGAATACGCAAAACCTATTACTTTGGATCTCACCGGGCAGTGATTCTATGATCTCATCAATAAGAACAGACGCTTTTTCCATTGACTTTATAAACTGGTCCTGATTTCCATCGTACAGATACCAGGCTCTCCCCCATTTTGCTACTTCAGTATTCCGGGAAGTGTTGTAGATAGGATATGGTGCCTGAATAAATAAGTGGTAAGCGCGAATGTTTAAAAGTGAAGCAGCTTTCTTTTGAAAGTATTCAATATTCTGATTGTAGCCATGAAGATACACGATCGTCGGCTTCTCACCTTTCTTGCCGGTCTCGATCAGTTCATAAGGAACTTCAACCTTGAAGTACGTACTGCCTGAAGTAAGAACATCTTTCATATAAAAAGCTCGTCTGGAATATTAAATGGAATCTTAAACACTCAAAAAGTATCTGATTAGTTTGGAAAAGATAAGTAATCGCGTTTTGAGTGACAGAAGTTTTTCACAGTAGTTTAATACAGAATTAAACATTTGCTAACATAGGTTGATAATATTCTGGTATGAAAAATTTATACAGATATTCCCTTTCAGCCATCATTTTGCTAAGTCTTGCAAATCCTTATGTGTTCGCTCAGGATCAAAAAAGCGAAGTAGAAACTTCAATCGGAGAAACCGAAATGCCTGTCCCGGCATTGAACATTCTAAAACAATTTTGGAATGAAAAAAAAAAGCAGATTTTTACCGCGAATTTGATGGCAACTCAGTGAGTTATGAAGCTAAGTTCATCTACGAAAGCTACTTACTAAGTATCGAGTTCAATGAAGAAGGCTTGATTCAAGATATTGAGCAACTCATTGAATTTGATCAAATTCCTGAAAACACAGGTAATGCCATCAATTCTTATTTCAATGATCAGTACACCAAATTCAAAATAACCCGTATTCAACGCCAATATTCAGGCGGTGATGAGCTTACAAAAAGTTTTCTTGATGGAGACTTTGAAAAACTCACCATCCGTTATGAATTGGAGGTTGAAGCACAAAACAAAAAAGAACTGGGGGCTTTTGAATTTTTGTTTAACAAAAATGGACAATTTCTCCAGAAACGTAAGATCGTGAGACGTTCGCTGGATAACATCTGGTAATATATGAAGTTTTTAAAAATTGGATTGCTGTTTTCGGTAACCGGAATTTTCAGCTCTACAGCACTAGCCCAGGAGGCCGATCTTATCTGGAGTCACGACCTCTCCTATTCCTGGAAACAATCGGACAGACTTGGATTCACAGCAAAAGTCTCGATGTTTAATTCCCTTAGAGATCTCGATAACAGATCAGCTGTTCGATATATAGAACCCAAACTTACCTTTTCATACAGCACTACTCCAAGTATTAAAATAGGTGGAGGTTATTATTACAGAAATGTTACTCCTTTCTTGCCCGGAAATCAGTATGAGCACCGATTTTTAGAGCAGATAGGTTTTGTTTCATATATCGGAGATAAGCGTATTGCCCATCGGTTACGTGCTGAACAACGGGTACGGTCTAGTTCATACCAAAATAGAATTCGATATCGGCTTAGCTATGACTTCCCTCTTGAAGGACAAAAACTTGACGCCGGGGAGAAGTATTTCATCATTAAAAATGAAATGATGAGCGCCTTCAATAAAGATGAAGCCGATGCTGAAAATCGGGCTGACATCGGGTTGGGTTGGTACTTCAATGATAAGCAGAAATTTGAGCTTGGCCTACAATACCGAACACAAGATATTTTCAGCGATGGTGGTATCAACCATTTGTTCCTGATCCGAACTTCCTACTACATAAACAGGTAAACCCTCAAAAAGGCCACCGGTCTATTACAACTTCTACAGCTGATCTCTTTTGGACCACTGATGCTATACACAAAATAAAAACTGCAATGTGTATGTATGGATCCATGGTTGTAAAAAATCCGGCTGTAAAACCAAGTGTAAAAGCATTTATGAAGCTCTTTACCAACCAATAAAAAAGTTCAAAAAAGAATAATGTTGAAAAGAAATTCATAGCTCCGATCAGATAGGGATTTTTATCCTGGTGCATCTTTTCATGAGTTTCGATGCGCTGATATTGGCTATTCAGATCCCTTCCTATTTCATTCTCGAACTCCTTTTGATCCAGCTCTTGCTCTATTTCATTTTTCTTCTTCATAAAAATATTCGATCATATTCCCATCGGGATCAGATACAAAAAGAAACCGGCCTTTTTTCCGGTTTGCGGGTCCACTCATGATAGTTACTTCCTTTTCCCGGAAATATTTGGCCAACTCATCAACCTGCTCAGGACTATCAACGTAGAACCCAAAGTGATCTACACGAAAATCTCTGGATGTAGGGTCATAACTTGTTTCTGCTTCAACAATTACCAGGGTATCTTCTTTTCCGATCCTGTAAACTGCCATGCTTTGCCCCATGGTTTTCACCAACTCGAGATCTAAGATGTCACCATAAAATTCTTTCGAGGCATCAATACGGTTAACACGAATGGTAATGTGATTTATTCCGGATGGTTTGAACTTCATATACGTTTTCAAATAAATTTATAATGTTAAAGTCCTCAAACATACAACCCGTTCAGGAAATTCCAAAGCGGGATATAGAATATGTCGGGTTCTGCCATTTGGTTTGTTTTTTGTTGATGGTAGTTTGATATTTATCTTCTTCTTAACCTAAACTAATATTGTGTCCATACTTTATATTGTAGCTACGCCCATTGGAAACCTACAGGACTTTTCTCCAAGAGCGGTGGAAATTCTTAAGTCCGTAGACTACATCGCCTGTGAAGATACCCGCACTTCAGGCAACCTCCTTCAGCACTTTGGCATCGATAAACCAAAGTTTTCATTTCATCAGCATAATGAACATCGTAAAGTCGGACATTTGACAAACATCCTTGATGCTAATCAGGACGTAGCCTTGATCAGCGATGCCGGAATGCCTGGGATTTCTGACCCTGGTTTTTTAGCCGTAAGGGCAGCGAAACAAGGCGGGCATAACATAATCGTGATCCCGGGTCCCGATGCCGCTACCACAGCGCTTATTGCCAGTGGCCTTCCCAGTGACCGCTATGTTTTCGAAGGGTTTCTTCCTCACAAAAAGGGGCGCCAAAAAAGGCTCGGGGAACTTGCTGAAGAAGAACGAACCATTATTATATATGAAAGTCCGAACCGATTACTGAAACTATTAGCGGAGCTTGAAGAACACTTCGAGCCTGATCGGCTTGCAGCTGTAGCAAGGGAACTGACCAAAAAGTTTGAGGAGATTATCAGGGGCACAATAACAGAACTTAAAAAAGAGTTTGAAGAACGGGATTCTATAAAAGGAGAAATTGTGGTTATTATTTCAGGTAAAGGATATTCGGAATGAAAAACTGGATCGAGAATAAATGGTTCATTTCCATAAGTGCAGGTATTTTACTGGGACTCTCCTTCCCTCCTATAGATCTATCCTTCTTAAGCATTCCCGCTTTCATCTTGTTCTTCCATCTTTCTTACAAATGTAATTCATACAAACAGCTTGCTTACTTCAGTTATCCGGGATTTGTGGTTTGGAATCTCATCGGCACCTACTGGTTAATGATGGCAAGCCTGCCTGCAGGAATTGCCGCGATTCTGGCTAACAGCGTGCTCATGACCATTCCTTTATGTCTTGGGAAATTCTTTTCCAATAAAAGCAACTCTCCCATTTTGATCGCTTTACTGCAAACTTCTGCATGGGTAGCTTATGAATTCCTGCATCATAACTGGGATCTTTCCTGGACATGGCTGGCAGTCGGTAATGGGTGGTCAAACTGGATAAGTATCATTCAGTATATCTCGGTAACCGGTTTTCTCGGTATTTCTTTTTGGGTGATCCTGACCTCAGCGCTCACTTATCAATTTATTTTGCACAAGGAGAAATCTATTCAATATGCAGCAATCGGAGTGTTTCTCTTTTTCCCTGCCTGTTCATTTTTATTGTATTCAGGAAGTGAGCCTGATTCTGCTTCTCAAGACCCCGTTGAAGTTGCCATCATTCAGCCTAACCATGATTCCTATGAAAGTTATGGCGGTATGAGTGGATTAAGAGAAGTCGTAGATAGCCTTTTTGCACTTACGGCAAGAACTATTACGACCGACACTAAACTCATCATATGGCCGGAAAACGCAATTGACGGGGCTATTTTTGCTGAATCGCGTATATCTTATCAAATTTCAGATTCTGTAAGATCATGGAATATCCCATTGATCACCGGAACCGGACTCCTTAAATCATATGCCTCTGATACCGATGTTCTCTATCGGGGGATACATCCCAGCACCGGTCTTCCATACAATTACTTTAACGCCACCTTATTCTTTAAGCCGGATGGAAGCATATCAGATTATGAAAAAGCTAATCTTGTCCCGATAGTGGAGCGTCTTCCATTTGTGGAGTACCTAAATGCCATTGATATATTTGGCTGGATAGACTGGGGAAGTATTCAGCAATTCGGAAAGGGAACAACCCCGGACTTTATTTCTACTGATCATTTCACAACTCCGGGACTTATCTGTTACGACTCGGTATATCCTTCCTGGATCAGGGAATTTGTGAAAATAGATGCCACCTTCCTCACCATTATTACTAACGATGGGTGGTGGGGTGATACCAGCGGACATCATCAGCATTTTGCTTATGCTCGCCTTCGAGCCATTGAATTTGACCGATGGATAGCAAGAAGTGCAAACAATGGCATTTCAGGGATCATTGACCCAAATGGAAGAATTATTGAAAAGACAGATTATTGGGTACGAACCGGGTTAACGGGAACGGTTCAAAACAAAACTACTCAAACCTTATATACGCGCTTTGGAAACTGGCTACCCATCTTTTGTCTGATCCTGTCAGGGGTATTCTGGAGCTTTTTTAAATTCAAAAAACAAGAGTGATTCACAGCTATCCTCTATCTCGACTGAATAGCGATCCTGAAGTTAAAGCGTATGTCATGGTTTGTACGTGGAGGAAATGCAGAGGATTTTGGTTCCACTTTTGTAAAGGTGTACTCAAAATTTGAAGTCACTGTTTGGGAGAACCGATATCCAAGTACAAATGAAGCATTGATACGGTTTTGTCCTGTAATAAATGGATCCGTGAAATCATACTGACTGACATTAGTAACAGGATCTATTACACTCAACGCTTGCTCTATATCCTGACTAAGATAAAACTTCTGTTCTGTATCATTTGCGAAGCCCCCGTTGATCGTTACATCAATGTTATTCTTAATTCTTGGGAAGAATGGAAGCCTTATTCCCCTGAATGTATAATTAATGGAAGTAGTCAACCCTTTCGATAGTCGTTCCGTTACCGTTCTGCTTGAAAGAGCAAGACTGGTTGTCTTGCTTCTGTCATAACCGATCTGGGTCCTTAGGTCAGACTGCCAGGTAACATTCAATTGAATTAATGGCGAAAAGCGCTGCTCTATATTGATAGAGGTAGGTTCAAATTCGCCTTTAACATCGATAACACTGAATGCGCCAATCCCTTGTCCGGGTTGTTCTCCGGTAATCGTATTTAGGTTCCAACCCACTCGGTAATTACCTGTATAGCTATGTGTCAGAGTAGCTCTGCGCATGCTATTTCCTATAAAGGGAATCAAATCTTCAACGCCAGACCACGTCAATCGCCAGTTTGGTTTTGGAATGGGGGTATAACCCTTTTCACCAATTACGCCATTTCCTCCTCCCAGATAAGAACTTCTAAAATCCTCTTCAAGCGTTTTCCTATTCAAAACCACCCTGCCATCCCCGTTCCCGGTCTCATCACTGATCACATTTGAGCCGTCAAGATCATCAAAAGCAGTTTGAAGCTGTCGCTCAAACAGATCTCGGTAACCCTTCCCAAACGCCCAGACTGAAGAACTGATATTTCCGCTGGCTGTTACAGTTGATTCAAATTCTCCATTTGGAGTTAATGAGATGTTATCTGTTCTTCGCTCATCCCATTTCGTATTCCAGCTCAGATCCAGGGTTAAATTAGTCGATAAATTCAGCTTTGTTCCAAGTGTGACATTATCGGAGTAATTGTTGTTTTTAGGAAGTGTGATGGTTCTTCCCTCAGGACCTCTCTGTATTAGCTGTGACCTTGGTAACTCTTCTTGAAGACCTATCCTGTATCCAAAAGGTGGAGAGTAATGACTGCTACCCGGGCCTGAGAATGCATAATACAATTGCGACTCCCCGCTATAACCTGCCTGACTTGATGTCTTGGTATCATTATAGCTTATATCGATACTCTGCATACTGAATAGAGCCAATAGTATTTTTCTCCCTACAAACTGTGCATCTTTAAACAGATCAGGTTCCGGTTCTTCCTCACCATATGGAGTTTCCTGATTTCTCTCCCTTGAAGCCTCGGAATCAGCTTCTTCCATTTTCTCGAAAAAAGATATCTTATCGATCAGGTCACCAACTCCAAATTTTAAAGTATGATCTAACCTGAAACTATTTGAGACTCCAGCCCCAAGATCAGAACCTCGCGGACTGTTTGTCCAGCCATAACCACCACTGTAAGAAGCAGAATAGGTCAGCCAGTTCAATGCACTGATCCTATTAAAATTCGGGCGCCAGCTTGTAGTATATGTTTCCTCATAATTCGATCTTCTTGCCGAGAGTGTATCTGTAACAATCTTATTCAAAACCTCAAAGGTGGGTAACAGCCTGTATGAGGCACTGTCTGCATCAAGTCCTGTTGCGTTTACATCTTGGCGTCCTGCACTTGAAAGATCATAATTGGTATTTGTTCTGAAGGAAATAGGAATGTTTGGTGTCAGGTTATAACTGAAGCCAAAAGTTGATCTTTGATTAAAAGTATGACTCTGCTGTAGGGGCTGAATTTCTTCCAGGCCATCACTCAATACCTGAGGCCTTCTTCTTTTCTCTGTGTAAGACCTATTCAAATTTGCGGATGCACTAATAGAAGAGGGCATATACCCTAACCTTAGTCCTGATAAAACACCCAAAACAGGTACATCTTCCGTAAAACTGAACGGACGGAATAATTTCACATTATTGAAGGCAAGATTGTATTGAAGAGAAGATGTGTAATTCCAGTCATTCTGAAATTGTATTTCCGGATTCTTAGCACTCCCTTCATTATATACGTAGCTCAGTCTCGTATTATCAATTGTGTATTGAGCGAGCTTACTTTTTGAATTTCGTTTTGAAATATTAGAGACATTGATCGAGAAATTATCTCTTACCGTTTCAATTTCATCAATGCGCTGATTGATCAACGTCTCTTTTTCACTTTCACTGAGTGATGGGTTACTGTTTGTGGCATTGACAAAATCATCAAGCCTGACATCCCCCTGATTGGGTAAAAACTTTGGGGTAGATATATTTTTTCGGGTTGACACTGTTACCGGGAAATTCCAGCCATATCGGTCCGGGATCAGTTTATGGAGGTTAACGGTTGAACTCAGGTCATAGCCAATGTCATCAGCTACACTTCGAGTTCCAAGCCGGGAATCAAGTCCGCCAAAGCCGGTAGTAGTACGGGTGAAGTTGGTGTTCACCGTTGCAAAATCAGCAAATTTAAAACTTGCTTTGGCATTCGCTTTCCATCCTTTTTCATTATCAAAACCGGACACACGTAGCTCATTCAACCAAAACTCACCGTCTAAGCTTGGGCCGCCGGGTGAATTTACATCTGAGGGATCATAGGGGTTTTGGATTCCCATACCGAATTCAGAAACACGTCCTAATGACGGATTCCCCCTTATGGCCACAACGGCTCCATCTACGGCATCGTCTTCTTCCGGAGATAAAGGAAGTTCAAATTTTTGGGAAAGATCAATTCCCTGCTGCTGATCTCTTAACTGCTTAAGTTCATTAAAAGCTGCTAAGATGACATTCATGCTATTTTCCTCATAGCGCCAGACCTCTTCTGCATCCCCAAGTAAATTACCTCCTCCGTCAGGACTGTAATTAGAGTAAGGGAAATCTGGGTCTGATGGTGAAATAGGCTGCCGATATTCGTAATAATTAGCATTGAGGTCTGTACCCATACGAATCACTAATTCAGCATCCCTCCTGCCATTTCCTTCTTTACTTTGATCCCAATAACCTTCTCCATGAACGAACATCCGCATATTAGAGTAGTTGAGAAGATTCAACCCACCGGGATATACTTTCTTGACCATTTGGATCTCTCCAGGACCCAGATCCTCAATTCCAAGCACTATGGATTGCTCATTATCAAGTGATTGAACCTGGGCTCCCCGGTTTAATGATCTTATAGCTCCTTCCGGTTGACGATATGGTATTGGCTCTCGATTCGCATTCTCTTCAATATTAATGGTTGATACCTTGAATTCGCCGGATGCATTCTGAGTCTCATCTATATCTTCCACCTTTCTCCACTGACTGCCTATGAACTCAAATGTTGCAAACCGCATCGTGAAAGGTTTTTCATAGCCAGACATCCACATCCTAATGTGGCTTATGTTTTGGAATCCATCAATATCCCCGACTTTTCGTTTGAATTCACTCAAAGGAATTCTCACCAAATGCCATCGGTCCTGTTGCCGCTCACCGGAAACTTTGTCTACGATATAAGTTCCTTCACTTCCGATTTCAAGATTACTAAAGTCAGCAGGATTCAGTTCAATCTCATATTGATAGTAATTATTATTAGTCTCCACATTAGCTCTGCTTACCATGCCCTCAGAATCAGGACGCGGGGTGATCGCTCTTTTGTCACCTCCTGCCGTTGGAGTATTCCCTTCATGATAGCCCAACACTCGGTGAAAACGTTCATGGAGCGGCAAATTCTGTATCCTTGATTCTCCATAAAATATGTAATCGTCATTAGAAGGATCAGCTTGTATGGCCTGAAAGGCAGGGCTGTTCTCACCATAGGCAAAACGCATGGAATCAACGAAATTACTAAAAAGAGCAGTCTCTGTTTTTTGAGTATCAAAGCCATCTCTGTTAGGGACACCATCGAAGCCAACATCCTCAAGTTCCCGGTCTTCATTAGAAAACTGACCCTGTGGTGCTGTAGGATTTGCCGGAACATAGGATCTTGCATTCTCACCAAAACTATCCAACTCAAGATTGGAAAGGTTACTGGCGAGGCCGTCCTCTGAGTTAAGGTCAAAATTAGGGACCACATCTTCTGAGATCGTACCTATATCTATGTAGATCTTTCCATCATAAGCTTCCACGTCTGAGGCTGTAGGCTCTCTGCCATCTGGTAAAACAGGCTGTACCCAGAATTCAATAAATTCAACATTGTTTTGTGTAAGGTCTTCCTGCCCAGATGGAATTACGGCCGTCATTCCTCCCCATTGTTTCTCAGGATTATTCTCAAGAGCATTTTTCAGATCATAATTATAGTTGTAGGGGCCTCGCTCAGCAGGGTTATAAAAGATATCGAGGGTATTTATGACATCCTCCTCGGCATTATTGGTTTCCCTTCCGGGGAATACGTCCTCTGTTAAAACTGTTTCTGACTCCGGCGTTTCTTGTGCTCCATCCAGAATGCTGGAGATATTCCTGGGAATGGTATACCATGAAAATTGACTTCTGAGGTCAGATCGGGCAATTTTTGATTCTAATGTATTTACCGGGGTAAATTCAGGATTAGTAAAATAGGTTTCATCCGGACCATATCCCGGAACAGCCGCAGGGGCAGCTCCTAAATTCCACCGTGTGGGACTCATAAATGAAATACTCTGCTTTGTTCCTTCAAAATCATCTATAAATACGAGACCATTTTCTTCATCATTGAATAACTTTCCATTATCAATGGCATCTCTTACAGCATTGGTCTGGCTAACACCCGGCCTAAGTTGTGCAAACTCCCCACTGATGTTGATATTTGATTCTTCTTTGGTCTGTAATAAAGGTATTTGATCTATGAACTGAGTGATCCAGGGAGTATCAAAACTCGCTGTAGCATCCATCCCGAGTATGGTATTATTAATGGATTCATTACCAATAGTGATCTTATCTGAAAGAGGTTGTTCCTTCAGCTTAAAGTAAGTCCCTCCAAATCTTATATCTTCATTAACCTCATATTCTGCCCTAAGTCCTGTAAAATTCTTTTGACCTATGGCGTTAAGCTGATTGTTCTCATACTCAATTCTTATGTCCTGTCCTGAGGCTAAATAACGGTCGTTAAGAATTGTAACGGTTCCAAATGAATAATCTACTTCGTAATCAACTCCCTCAGTTAATTCAGTACTATTGGCAAATACTTTTACAGAGCCTTCCACTAAACTGATCCCGATCGAAAAATTACCGGAAACGCCTCCCTTAGAAACCCCCTCGATCCTGTAATAATTATCCTTGTTAGATTGACCGGCATTGTTTTGCCGCTCGGTATACAACTCATCGTATGTCACCGATTCAATGAGTGAATCTGATGCACCGGTCCCTTGTAAAAGAGTTCGTATTCTGTTCCCAAAAGGTTCCAGGTAAGGGAATAAAACGGTCCCATTAAATGGATTCAGGACGATACCGGAAAAATCGATCTGGTTATCCGGATTTTCAGCCCCCTCAGAATCGGTACGATCAAGACCAAGATCTTGAAGTAAAGTACGGTTTCTTCCAGGCAGATTGGTATCGTCCACATTGCCTACTCTGTACTTGATATCTACACTCAGCCCGTCTTGCATAACATTTGATACTCCCAGGGAGTAAACATTCCGCATTGTAAGTGGCCATGACCTGAGGTCTGGTGTAGGGTTATTGGTACGAATCAATTTTAAGTAGGTCAATCCGGCTGATTGTGGTGATATATCTCCCACTTCAATGATATTTTCTGCCTCACCTGCTATACCTTGCCTTACAAAAGAAACAGCTAAATAAGACCCTGAATTTAACGTCCTGTTAAGACTGATATATCCCAATGTTTTGTTGATCGTATAATCAGCACCTTCCTGAAGAGGACGAAAATATCCGTTATAAAAATCATTCCCCGACACATTAAAAGACTCAGCAGATGCACTCGTATTCCCCCTGTTAGCATCAAGCAAAGCGTCATCAATGCTGTCATTTGCCGGGTTTGGAAGCTCGAATGAGCCGTCCAGGTTTTCTACAACACCGAGGTCTACAAATGCTGCAGCGCGCACAGCTTCCGGGTCGGTAGTGTTGATCTGTGGTTCTGATATCCAAACTCTAAGGTCCGAGATCTGATAGGCCTGTCCCAACTGCTGAGGATCTGACACGTTGTTCTCAAACTCCTGAAGGTTATAAAAATCAATGAAAAAATGACGATTATTTTGATACTGGGAAGGGCGTACTGAAAACTCTGTTTCTTGAGCACCACCGGTTATTGTTTGCGTCTCGCTCTCTCCCTTTTGCTGAGAAACAACCGAAGTAAATTTGAATGAACCGAGTTCAGCCACCGATTTAATACCAAAAAGTGATGCACCGCCCCTGATCAGTGAGTTACCCGTTTCCATGGAGACGTTACCCATCTCAATTCTTTTAATGATCTCATCTTCGTACCCTTCATAAACAATGCTCAATCTGTTCTGGAAATCGAATGCTCGCTCTGTATCCCAATCCGTTGCAATGGTGAGCTTATCGCCAATGGTACCCTGAATATTTAACTGAAGGTTTTGATTAAACGTAGGGTCGACACGTCGCTGAAGATCAGGTTCAATGGTAGGGTCATCAATATTTTGGATAGCCACCCCTACATTCATATTTGCTGATCCGTTAACCCTCAGGTTTACCTCCGGTTTACCGAATATGGTTGTAAATACCGATGATTGTCCTCCTGGGATCTGTAAGCTAAAATCCAATAATCCTCTTCCATCCCCTTCAACATCCTTACTTTCTTGAATGAGTGCATACCTGTTCTCTTTTTTTTGCTGCTCCCTTTTAAACCTTGCATAAGCTTCGAAGGTAAAGACTGTGGGAGAAGATACATCGATACCATGGATAAGCCTTCTTGTTTGATAAATGCCGGATGAATCCCAGCTCGTCGTAAACTGTTCCTTAGAGCTCTGAATGTAATAAAGCTTCCCGGGATAAGTTCTACTGTCAAACCCGGATGATGATTGTGGAGCTCTGAATATAAAATTAATCCCTTCGAGAACGCTGTCAGATTCAGCTATATCCATTCCAATATCCGTGGTATCCTGGGCATAGGATACACCGATCATCAGCAACACATTCACTATACATGCGAATGGCAAGAAATAAACTAACTTTAAAAAAGAATTCACCGGAATGATTAGTGACTCGGTTATTACTTATTGTCTGTAGCTTTGGGCGATAGGCTGACCTGGTTTTCTTTTTTAATTTGCAAGTGATTGGTTGCGTCCGATAATACCATATATTTGAATATCTTGAAAATTTAATACAAGAATGAATTTTTCAGTCGTTGTTTAAATTCCATATCATTTACCGCTTGCACATAAATATAACGTACACGGAAAAGCAGTGTTCAAACTAATCAATAAGCTACAAATAGATCTTTTAAAAAGGCATCTGTATCCTTTTCTGTTCTGCTTTTTTACCCTGATGTTTTTGCTGTTGATGCAGTTTCTCATCCTACATATCGATAATCTTATCGGTAAGGATATTCCTATTCAGGTTATTGCTGAACTGATTGTAACTAATTTAGCATATATGGTGGTTTTGGCGGCCCCTATGGCTGTATTGGTGGCAACTTTAATGGCCTACGGAAAATTCTCAGAGCTAAATGAACTAACAGCACTGCGTTCATCCGGAATTAACCCAATGAAGATCATTCGGCCGGTTTTAGTTACCTCTTTGCTACTTTTTTTGGGACTGGCATGGTTCTCAAACAACGTTCTTCCCGAAGCAAACCAAAAAGCGCGTTCTTTATTCATTGATATAAGAGTAAAAAAACCGGGTTTTGAGTTAAAACCAAATATCTTCTATGATGGAATTGAGGGGTATACCTTCTTAGTGGAACACATAGATGGCGAAACAGATAGCCTTTATAACATCACATTGTTTCAGAAACCGGAAAATAACAAGGAGCGGGCTTATATAATTGCTGATAAGGGTTTACTGGTAAGTAAGGGAAGTCAGGCGTTAAATCTACACCTTTTGAACGGCTATAGCCTGAAGTTCTCAACACCTGAAAGAGGTCGCAATGAAGTTATTGAGCGAAATGCGTTTAAAAAACATATTATGACCCTTGACCTATCTGACCTTTCTTTTATGAGATCTAACCCTGAAGACCGAAACAGAAGCGACCGGACTATGAGTTCTAAAGCAATGTTTGTGGTGGTAGACTCCCTGTATCAAGAGATCAATACGCAAGTAAGGCTGGCAGCTAGTGACTCGAGCTTGTACCCAAACAGAGTTAGCGCAGGCAGAGGATCATTTTTTGTTCAAGAGCCTGTACTAACTAATGACAAACATGAACCTGCCAAGCCTATAAAAAGTGATTATTTGATCGCCAATAATTTCGACAATGCTAAAACACAACAGTCCCTTCTCGGGGAATCTTTACGGCAGCTCACCGAATATAAAAATCAGTTTGAATCCATTCATTCCAATATTGAATGGAGAGAACGAAGAATCGCTCGTTACCTTGTCGAGATACATAAAAAATTATCAATCCCCTTTGCCTGTGTTGTTTTTATTCTATTTGGAGCTCCTGTGGGCATTATGACCAAAAGAGGAAATTTTGGGTTTGCTGCACTTATAAGTACGGTCGTACTCACCTTCTATTGGGTGTCATTAATTCAAGGTGAAAAGTTAGCCGATCGGCTCTATGTGTCACCCTTTGTAGGAATGTGGACTTTCAATATTGTACTTTCTATTGCAGGGGTTTACTTGATCATACATTTGGCAACGGGTTTCAGTATTAAAGAACTATTTAGGAAAAGTGATTAAACATTTCGATCGATACATATTCTTTCGTCTCGCCGGCATTACATCTGTAGTGCTATTAATGTTGATCTTCATCTTCATTATGATCGATTTTTCGGAAAACAGCGACAATTTTGCTGACCATGGAGCTGAAATGTCTGAGATAATTAACAACTATTATCTCAATTTTATACCTGAGATGATTCGCCTTGTACTTCCTGTTGCTGTATTTGTAGCGTGTCTTTTTTTAACCGGACAGCTGTCAGACAGATTAGAGATCACCGCACTGAAAGCAGCAGGAGTAAGTCTGTATCGCCTAATAGTACCGTATATGGTTTTTTCTGTAATATGTGCTTTAAGTATCAGCCTGCTTGATGCATTTGTAATACCAAGGTCCAATGCTGAACGCATCGATTTTGAGGAAAGGTATCTGCAAAATAAGACCGAACGCATTGATCAAAGTGATATCTATCGACAGCCTTCTCCAAATACTAAATTACAAGTGAACTATTTTGATAAAAAGCAGCAAATAGCCTACCGAATACGCATTATTGAGTTTAGCAATGAGAAGATCACTCGTACCACTACAGCCACTAGAATGGCTTGGGTTGATTCAACACAAAGCTGGAGGTTAGAAAATCTCACTGAACTTGTCTTTACAGATAAAGGATATCAACAAAACAGGATCTCACGAAGAGATACTGTTCTTAACACCCTGCCAAGGGATCTTGCCAGAACAACCTCTGACATCTATCAGCTCACCTATCCGGAAGCTATTGATTACATAGCTTCTATTGAGCGAAGCGGTGCCGGAGGTATTGAGATCCCGAAAGTCCAGTTCTTTGGACGGCTGGCCTACCCTTTTTCTATAATTGTGGTAAATATTGTGGGCTTTGCATTTGCCAGCGTCAGAAGACGCGGAGGAAAAGGTGCATACCTTGCAGCCGGACTAACCATCAGTTTTCTTTATCTCGCTTTCATGAAGATCATTGAACCTTTTGGCTATTATGGTGCACTCTCTCCGGAATTAGCAGCCACCTTGCCCCACATTTTCTTTTTCCTGATAGGGATTGGATTACTTATTGAGGCCAAAAAATAACTTCAACATTCAATGTTGAATGTTCAATGTTCGAGATTCTCAGGCCTCCGGCTGAGGCCCTCTATACATATGCATATCTACTTTATCGTTTGAAGAAATAGCACCATGTTCTTTTTCATATCGTGCCACATTATCATTCAAGGCGTTGGCAAGACGTTTAGCATGATCAGGAGTCAGTATCATTCTTTTCACTACCTTTGCCTTAGGTACTCCAGGCATCACAGCAATGAAATCCAGAATAAATTCTGAAGGTGAATGAGTTATCATCACTAAATTGGAATAGGTACCGGTAGCCTCTTCTTCTTTTAATTCAATTTCCATTTGTCCGGGGTTCATCGTCTGATCTTTCTTAGCCATAACACTTTGTTTTCAAAGTTATAATTAATCCAGGAATCCTTGTTCCTTCATCCACTCGTCGTTATATACTTTATGGATGTATCGTGTTCCGCTGTCAGGCATTATGATAACCATTATATCATCCTTTCCTAAAGGATTCTCAGATATATACTCAAGCGCCCCTTTTAGAGCGGCTCCACACGACCAACCGATCAATAATCCTTCTTCTCGTGCCAATCGGCGAGTGATAAGTGCAGAATCTTTATCATTCACCTGAATCACTTCATCCACATAATCAAAATCGATGGTTCCCGGAATGATATCTTCTCCGATTCCTTCTGTCAAATATGGCTTTATCTCATTTTTATCAAATTCCCCGGTCTCAAAATATTTTTTATACACAGACCCAAAACTATCCACACCGATCACTTTTATATCAGGATTTTGTTCTTTCAGGTATTTACCAACTCCTGAGATAGTTCCTCCTGTTCCCATCCCGGCTACATAATGAGTTACCTTTCCTTCGGTCTGTTCCCAGATCTCAGGTCCCGTGGTTTCATAATGAGCTTCCAGGTTACTCTTGTTGTCATATTGGTTGGGATAGTATGAATTTTCGATCTCCTCACTTAATCTTTTTGCAACCGAATAATAGCTGTCAGGATGATCGGCCTCCACATTTGTTGGGCATACGATCACTTCAGCACCCAAGGCCTTGAGCAGATCTACTTTGGTTTTACTCTGTTTGTCCGTTGTGGTGAAAATACAATTGTATCCGCGGTTTACAGCTACCAGTGCCAGTCCCATTCCCGTATTTCCGGAAGTTCCCTCTATAATGGTTCCGCCGGGTTTCAACAATCCCTTTGCCTCTGCATCATCGATCATTTTGATTGCGATCCGATCTTTTATGCTGTGGCCGGGGTTAAAATATTCCACCTTTGCCAGTAAAGTACCTTCAGAATTACCGTTAACGTGATTCAGCTTAATGAGTGGGGTATTTCCAACCGCCTCAAGTATTGAATTATGATACATGTATATAGTTATATGATGATTTTTTTTGACAGTCTAAAACTTAAGAAATAATTCGTCGATTGGCTTATGATTATTTTTGGAGAAGATCATTAAATAAAAACTCTTTGTAATCTCGAACTATAATCTCGTATTTTCAGGAAAAATTTTACCTAATCTCAAATATGTTCATACACCAACAAAAACCCAAAGACTTTGACTGCGGCTATAATCTTGACCTTATGATCGCAGCTCTCCCCCGCATAGAAGACACCGAAAAACGTGTTGGATATGCAAAGCGTGTTGTAGGACTTATCAAGCAAAGCCATCCTACCTGGGTAGATAAAGATGGAAAAAGCGAAGCCGCATGGGAGCATTTTTTCAAGCTGGCAGAATATGATCCAGACGAATATGGCATTCACAATCCCTATTCCTCCGGTGGCAATGACGACGCCGAGTAACCATTCTTAGTCTTTCTTATCACCCTTGTCAGGGCCCCTCAAAAATGGAACTAAAAATAGTTTAACATTGCTGTAATAATCTGTACTTTCAATTTATATTGAAAACTAAATGAACAGCAGGTTATGGATTCAAAGAATCCCGTTTTTGATGAAGTGAAGGAGTGCTTCAAACAGCAGATATCCGGATTGGCTCTAAATGAGGCTATAGACCTTATTTCTTCGAGCCCTGAAAAAGAGTATGAATACCTCTCTTTTTCTATTCGGATCCCATCAACAGATCCGCTGGCAGCCCTGGAACAAAACGGATATAACGAAGGCTTCCAATATTATTGGGAAAAGCCATCCGATGAATTTGCCATTGCTGCTGCAGGTTCAATAGCACGTATTCAAACAACCGGCCAGGAAAGATTCAGGCAATCCTCTGATCAGGGAAAGGAATTACTCTCTAAAGTATATCATATCTCTAACCTGAACCATCACCTTGCTTCTGTTCATTTACTTGGCGGTTTTTCCTTTTTTGACCACAACATAGGTAAAGTCTGGAGAGATTTTGGAGCCGGTTCTTTCACCCTTCCTGAATGGGTGCTTGTAAAAAATGGGAAGCTTACCATTCTTACGATCACAAAAAAGATCCCGGCAGGTAGTCAAAAGGATGTTCTATATGATGATTTTTTAAATACGCTGGAACACCTTGATTCCATTTGCGATGCCGGCTCCTATAAGGTAGAGGAAAAACAATCATACCGTTCCTCGGTTCGTACACCGGGCATCGATTCTGAAGCTTATAACCACTGGATAAACTCTGTTGAAAGTGCAACGGATCTTATCAAAGCCAAAAAGTTTAAAAAGATCGTTTTAGCCCGGGAACTCAAAGTTGAGCTTCAAACATCGGTTTCTGATACCCGAATTTTAAACTACCTTCGTAACCAATACCCTGATTGCTACTCATTTTTGATCAGTCAGGATGGAGAGTCCAGTTTTATAGGGAGTACACCGGAACGTCTTGCATCTTTCAGGGAGCGCGAAGTGCTTACAGAAGGTTTGGCGGGAAGTATTTCCCGCGGGAAAACTGCTTCTGAAGATGCCGTTTTAGAGTATGAGCTGCTTCACAGCCAAAAAGACCTCAACGAACACGCTTTTGTATTGGATGCGATCGAGGAAAACCTTCAGCGGTTCTCAGATGTATTTGAGCATCCTGTATCACCCGGTATCAAGAAATTATCAAATGTGCAGCATCTCTATACTCCTGTTCATGCTAAAATTAAGAAAGGAGTTTCAAGAACAGAGGTTCTTTCCAAGTTACATCCCACCCCTGCGGTTGGCGGTTATCCGAGGGAAGCAGCCATGCCTTATATCAGTAAGCTCGAACATTTTGACAGAGGTTGGTACGCTGCTCCGGTTGGATGGATCAATGCACACGGCGAGGGAGAGTTTGTAGTGGCTATTCGCAGCGGATTAATTAAAACTAATGAAGTGCGATTTTTCGCAGGATGTGGTATTGTTGAGGACTCAAACCCTCAAAAAGAATGGGATGAAACAAATCTCAAATTCATCCCAATGTTAACCGCGTTGGAACATGCAAGAAAATGAACCTCAGAATGTAGCCTTTTACGGGAGCACCCTATTTGTTCGCTCTTTATTTGAAGAAGGTGTACAACACGTAGTAATATCACCCGGATCCCGTTCTACCTCCCTCACTTTGGCTTTTTCAGCTCACTCCGGATTTAGCAAGCATATTGGAATTGACGAACGTTCTGCTGCTTTTATGGCTCTTGGAATGGCGAAATCAAGTGGAATGCCTACCGCTCTGGTATGTACCTCCGGAACAGCATTGGCTAATTACTTCCCGGCTGTAGTTGAAGCTGCCCAATCCGGTACTCCTCTCATTATTCTAAGTGCCGACCGACCTTCCCATTATCGTGGACTTGGTTCATCCCAAACCATTGATCAGCTTAAGATATTCGGGAACTACCCGGTCTTCTTTCATGAGGCAGGAGAACCTGATGGTAATGAACGAAGCCATAAAAGACTTCGGCTTGCTGCTGCACAGGCTGTTCAAGAAGCTGTTGCTAAAGGTGGAGTCGCACACATTAATTTTCCATTTTCAAAACCTTTTGAACCGGATAACAAGTTTCTAAAGCACATAGAATTTGAGAATGAGAAACGATCCCGAAAACCTTCTCCAAAATATGCAAAGGAAATAGGTCCTGTTGAAATGGGAGAAACCTTTTGGTCTGATCTGATCTCAGCAGAAAAACCACTTATTATTGTAGGGCCCACCACACCTGCTGATCGCTTGGAATTTATTACACCTCTTGCCCGTGCACTGGATGCTCCGATCTTGGCTGAGCCCGGATCTCAGGTTCCAACATCCAGACATACTATACAGGGTTTTGATGGCTTCATGAAGAACCCGGGCAACAGTGAAATGCTAAAGGCAGATCTTATTATGAGATTTGGCCAGCAACCGGTAAGTAAAGCTGTAAATCAATATCTGGATAGATATAAAGAGGTAATGCAGATCAGCTTCATGAATTCAAATAATTGGATCGACGGAAGCCTTACTTCACACAAACAGGTTACGCTGAATGCTCCGCTTCAGATCCCTGAGGTCACAGGTGCAGCTGATAAAAACTGGTTAAAGAAGTGGAAAAAGATTGAAAAGGAATTCAAGGTATTTCGTGAAGAAAATCTACACCCATCCACTCCTATCACCGATGGCTACGTTTTTTCAAAGATCACTGAAATACAGCCTAAGAAAGCTTTCACCATGCTATCTAATTCATTTCCGGTTAGGGATATGTCCCTTTTTGGCGAGTTTGATGGAAAAGAGATACATGTAAATCGAGGAGCAGCCGGGATCGACGGTATCATTTCAACTGCAATCGGGTTGAGTGTTTCCACTGAAAGACCCGGTACTTTGATGATCGGCGATATTGCATTTTTGCATGATACAAATGGACTTTTATTGGCGAAGGAAGTGAATCAGCCTTTAGTGATCGTTGTGCTCAATAACGGTGGTGGTACTATTTTCAGAATATTGCCTGTTCACAAGATCAAAGATAAATACAATACTTACTTTGAGACGCCACAGAAGGCCAAGATCGCAGCGTTGTGCAGGGCTCATAACATCGATCATACTTTAGTTTCGAGACCCGAACAAATTATCCCTACCTTTGATAAACTCATTGAACGCAAAGGAGTTCATGTTATGGAATGTATTACGGGTGCCGATGAGTCCATGTCACAAAGACAATCACTCTGGAATTACAAAATAAATAAGGGTTAATGAACATTCGTGTTCGCGGAATTTCTTATCACTTCGAAGTTCATCAGCAAAATGAAAAGCTCCCTTTCTTGATCTTGCTGCACGGCTTCATGGGTTCAGGGAGATCTTTCCGGCATCTCATTCCTCAACTCAAGCAATTCTGTAATCCCGTTACCATCGACATGCTGGGACACGGAGAAACAGAAGGTGCTGAACTACATTATCGCTTTTCAACCAATGAACAGGTAGCCGACCTTTCCAAACTCATCGGTGAGCAATTAAGAATTCCCTCTTTCCTGTATGGTTATAGTATGGGCGGTAGAATGGCTCTTCAGCTTTCACTTCATCGTCAGGACTTATTCTCGGGAGTGATCCTGGAAAGCAGTACTTTTGGGATTGAAGGAGAAACTGAACGCCAGGCCAGGCAAGCATTAGATGCGAAAAGATCAGACGATCTGCTGGGCAATTTTGAAGGTTTTCTTGATAACTGGAAAAAAATGCCTCTTTTTGATACTTCAACGGCTTCCGATCAATTGCTGGATCAGGTTAATGAAATTCAACAACAGCAAAATCCTCTTTGGCTGGCAAACAGTTTACAGGGGTTTGGAACCGGGACAATGCCCTGTATCAGGCATGGCTTGTCCAAAATTGCAATCCCAGTTGAATTAGTGGTTGGTGGAAAAGATTCAAAATTCATTCACCTTAATCGGCAAATGGAAAAAGAATTGCAGGATGCCGAACTTCATACTGTTAAAAACGCCGGGCATCGCGTACATTTGGATCAGCCAGAGACCCTTATCTCGCATCTTAAATCATTCATTAATAAATACAGTATATCATGAATTGGGAAACGGTTAAAGACTACGAAGATATCACTTATAAGAAATCAAACGGTGTGGCAAGGATTGCCTTTAATCGGCCTGAGATAAGAAATGCATTTCGTCCCAAAACTGTGTTTGAGCTTTATGAAGCGTTGTATGACGCCAAAGAAGACAATGATATTGGCGTTGTTTTAATTAGCGGAGAAGGGCCTTCACCAAAGGATGGGAAATGGGCATTCTGCTCCGGAGGGGATCAAAACGTGCGCTCTAAAACCGGATACAAAGCCGATGATGGGATTGCCCGCTTGAATATTCTGGAGGTTCAGCGACTCATTCGGTTCATGCCGAAAGTGGTGATCGCAGTAGTTCCCGGATGGGCTGTCGGAGGTGGTCACAGTCTCCATGTAGTATGCGATCTAACCCTTGCCAGTGAAGAACACGCTATTTTCAAACAAACGGATACTGATGTCGCAAGTTTCGACGGTGGATTTGGCTCTGCCCTTCTTGCCCGGCAAGTGGGACAAAAACGAGCACGTGAGATCTTCTTTCTGGGTGCCAACTACTCTGCACAGGAAGCTTTCGAAATAGGAATGGTGAACAAAGTAGTTCCTCATGAGGAGTTGGAAGAAGTAGCCTATGAATGGGCTCAAGAGATATTAACGAAAAGTCCAACCGCCACAAAGATGGCAAAATTTGCCTTCAATGCCATTGATGATGGCATGGTTGGACAACAAGTATTTGCCGGAGAAGCTACAAGATTAGCTTATATGACAGATGAAGCCGAAGAAGGTCGCAATGCCTTCCTTGAAAAAAGGAAGCCCAACTGGGACAAATTTGACCGATCTCCTTCTTAATTCGTTGATCGACAAAAGGTGGCTTTTAAAACTCATTAAACCCAAACAGATTTTTAAGAAATAGATTATGGAAATCCAACACCGATCTACTGAAAGTAAAGGGGAATTTTTCATCGAGAAAGATGGTAAGCGCATCGCAGAAATGACTTATTCCAAAGCCGGGGAAACAAAGATCATCATTGACCATACTGAGGTTTCTGATGCAGGACGCGGTAAAGGTTATGGTAAACAATTGGTCAAAAAAGGAGTTGAATTTGCAAGGGAAAATGATCTGAAGATCATGCCGCTTTGTCCTTTTGCAAAAGCTATTATTCATAAAAATCCTGAGTTCCAGGATGTGCTTTAATATTACTCATGCCGGATAGCATCTACCGGAGTCAAATTTGCCGCTTTCCAGGCAGGATAGGTTCCAAATAACATCCCAACCAGAACAGCCACAATCAAAACCACGAATACAGTTCCAAGACTCAGGGCTGCCTGAAAGCCAAAATCTGTAAAGCGGTTTATGATCTCTACTAAACCAAATACGCCTATCACCCCCACTGCCCAGCCAATTATACACCCCACCATTGATATGGTCACAGACTCAGAAATAAACTGCAGTACGATATCTTTTTTACGGGCACCGGCGGCTTTCCGTATGCCAATTTCCTTGGTCCGCTCTGTTACCGAGATCAGTAAGACATTCATAATACCAATTCCTCCTACCAATACTGAAATTCCCGTAATTGCTCCCATAACAAGCTTAAAAACAAGAATTCCCTGGCTTAACTGCTTTACCCTTCCCTCATAGGTAAATATTGAAAAAGCCTCTTTTCCATCCTCATAGTTTTCATCAAGCCAATTTTCTAGCGAGCTTTTCATCGATGGAATATCCTCTACTTTCCTGCTTTTGAAAATCATATTAGGTGTATTACTATTCTTTAGATTTTTTTGATAGGTACTCAATGGAATTAAAGCTTGTGCTCCCTGGGATTCATCTTGTAGAATTCCAATAACCTCATACGAAGTACCCTCAAAAGAAATGGACTCACCTATCAATTCTTCGGGATCTTCAGACCACTTTCTTGCGAGCGGTATAGTAAGAACCGTTTTATCAGCGGTATTTTCTATGTCTTCTCTGTCATAGTATCGGCCTATTATTTCTGCTTCTGTAAAGTGCGGTATATTATCCAGGGTTGCCTGTATATAGATCGCTATAGAAGAGTCTTTATAGGTTGCCATCTTCGAACTCTGAGCAATAAGATCTGTATATCCCCATTGATTGAGCTCTTCTTCAACCATCCTGGCTTCTTTTAGTCCAAGTTGATACACTGTATCTCTGGGAACACGAACACCGTCAACCAAATCTATGGTTTTTGGTGTGAGGGTCATCATTTGTATGGAAGTGGTCGACTCGATCTGCTCCCTTCCGGTTTGTTCCAAACCATCTCCCAAAGCTAAAATGGCAACCAATGAAGCGACTCCAATAATGATTCCCAAGGTTGATAAAAAAGTGTGAAGTGGGTTAGCTTTAATATTTTGCAGGGCGATGGATACTGATTGAAATATCTGTTGCATACATTCTTTTTTTTGCGTTCCGACCTATGTACGCCTTTTCTACCCTCTGGTTTCACCTACAAAAAAGGCCGCAGTATAGGATACCGCAGCCTTTCAAAATGACATTAATAGATTTCTATCCCATCGATTCAAGTCCGGCTGACGACATGATCGCACCCATAAATAAAAATGCGAAAATGAGATAAAGCACAAAAAATGCAGCAAATATTATCAGCGTAGCTTTCGCCCAGTTCTTTTTATTTGGATTAGCGCTGTCACTGAATGCCCAGACCAACAACATGATAAAACCTACTATTGGTATAAATGAAATTAGTACCGAAATAACCCAGTCTTTAAGACTCATTACCGGTGCTGTTTCCCCTTGTATATGATCCATAATGGTTCTCCATTAGTTAGAAATGATGGTGAATATGGGAAAACACATCGAATCTTACAACTTTAGTTCCCCATTACGAAAGCCGTAAAAAATTAATTTTATTTGACTTGTATACTCATCGAATGCGAGCCGGAAGAAATAGTAAAATGAGCATCTTTCCATGAAGCTGGGCCAAATCGTCCACGCGCGTTGTTAGAAAAGCCATAAGCCTCTTTGGGAATACCAAGTATGTTTGAATCCAACTCACCATTCGTATTTTTATCATGATACACGGCAATAGCATACTCACCGTACGGCAGTTTTTCCTCATCCCAGATCAAGGTTCCGCCTTCAACAGGGAGCACAATAGCATGGATAGGGTCTTCCTTTTCATTATAGGATTCCTCAGAATTAAAAACGGCAATTCGTATCTCCCCTTTTTCCTCAGAGATCCCTTCAATGGTAAGCTCAAAAGAAGATAATTTTTCAGGGTAGGATATTTCCTGTGCATCCACAATTTCAACAATGAACAGCGTCAGCATCAGGCTTAAAATAATCTTCATAGATTGATTAGTATTATTTGATTGATCAATAAATAACAAGTTATGAAACCTTTGAATTTCAAAATAGTTTCATCCCGTTTTTTACAGGCTTTTCAGGAACGGCCAGAACCACTCTTTCTTGTGCATCGGGAAATCCCGTAACCAAACATTCTGACATAAATGGCCCGATCTGTTTTGGCGGAAAATTTACAACCGCTATCACTTGTTTACCTTCCAGCTCATCCGGTTGGTATAACTCAGTGATCTGTGCAGATGATTTTTTGATACCTATCTCCTCTCCAAAATCGATAGTTAGTTTATAGGCCGGTTTACGTGCCTCCGGAAATACCTCTGCTTTTATAACTGTTCCCGCTCTAAACTCAACCTGCTCAAAATCGCTCTAGCTAATTTCTTTCATTTTTAGCATGAAAGTAAAAAACCCTGTCTCCTTTTGGAAACAGGGTTTGTAAATAAAGGACCGCTGTTGGTCTTATTTAATGAATAACATCTCACGATAAACCGGCAGTGGCCAGTAGTCATCTGCAACATAGCGCTCCAGAAAGTCAATGGAATCGCGAATATCTTTCATTACAGGAAGTACTTCTGATTCCACTTTTACCGCGTGCTCGGAACTGTCTTTATACTTCATTTTAGCCTGGACGTCTGCTAAAGTATCCAATGCTGCACCTAATTTATTCAGTTCATTATTTACCTTGGTAAGCATGGTTTTTGAACCGGAATTATCAAGTCCAAGTGCATCAGCTTTCTCTACAGCTTTAGCCAATTCGCCAATATACCTTACCGTAGCAGGATATATCATGGTCTTGGCTATAGACTCAATGGTATCCACCTCAATAGTTCGGGTGGTGATATACTGATCGGTCCAGATCTCCTTTCGGGAATGTACTTCCTTCTCGTTCAGTACTTTATACTTCTTGAACAACTTCACATTCTCTTTTTTGGTGAGGTAAGGTATCGCATCAGGAGTGGTTTTAAGATTCAGCAACCCACGTTTCTTCGCCTCTTTTTGCCAGTCATCAGAATAACCGTCACCGTTAAATATCACGGGCTTACATTCATTCAAACGAGCACGAAGTACACTTGCCAATGCCTTCTCAATGGAATCTCCTTTCTTCGCTTTCTTAAGGTCTTCCGTCATGTCTTCGATCGCTTCCGCAATAACAGTATTCAACACAACAATCGGGAATGATGGAGATTGATTAGAACCCAATGCACGGAATTCAAATTTATTACCTGTAAATGCAAAAGGTGATGTTCTGTTTCGATCTCCTGCATGTTTAGGAAGATCAGGAAGTACCGGTGTTCCAAGTCCTAGTAATCCTCCCTGTTTTGAACTTTTTGCACCGCCATTGATCAGCTGCTCCACGATATCCGCAAGCTGCTCACCAATGAAAGAAGAGATGATAGCCGGAGGTGCTTCATTGGCTCCCAGCCGGTGATCATTCCCCGCATGCGCTACGGAAATTCTTAGCAGATCCTGATGGCGATATACACCCAGCAACACAGCTGTAAAGAAAAACAAGAACTTCATATTCTCGTGCGGACTTTCACCCGGTTCCAGTAAATTATCTCCTTCAGCGGTAGAAAGTGACCAGTTCAGGTGTTTACCGCTTCCATTCAATCCATCAAATGGTTTCTCATGCATCAGGCATTCAAGGCCGTACTTTTTAGCGATCTTTTTTAGGATCATCATTGTCAGCTGCTGGTGATCTGCTGCAACATTCGCTAATTCAAAGATCGGAGCCAACTCGTACTGACTTGGAGCAACTTCATTGTGACGGGTCTTTACAGGAACTCCAAGCTTGTATAATTCCTTTTCAGCATCCAGCATGAATGACAGTACCCGCTCAGGGATGGAGCCGAAATAGTGATCATCAAGCTCTTGTCCGCGTGGAGGTTTTGCACCGACCAAAGTTCTCCCGGATGTCAAAATATCGGGACGACGATACACAAATTCCTGATCAATAAGGAAGTATTCCTGTTCACATCCTACAGTAGAACCTACTCTTTTCGATTCTACACCAAAAAGTTTTAATGCTTCTTTAGATGCTTTATTCAGTGCATCATTAGAACGAAGCAACGGTGTTTTATGATCCAGCGCTTCTCCTTTCCAGGAAGCAAAAGCTGTAGGGATACAGAGATAAGTTCCTTTCTGATTCTCCACAATAAAGGCCGGAGATGTGGGATCCCAGGCCGTGTAACCGCGTGCTTCAAAAGTAGGTCTCAATCCCCCACTTGGAAAACTCGAAGCATCCGGCTCCCCCTGGATCAGGTCCTTACCTGAAAATACTGCCATCGCACCGCCACCTTGATTCGGTGTAATGAAACTGTCGTGCTTCTCAGCAGTTGATCCTGTAAGAGGCTGGAACCAGTGGGTATAGTGTGTGGCTCCCTTTTCGGTAGCCCAATCCTTCATTGCCAAAGCTACGGCGTCTGCTACATCAATATTCAGTGTTTGGCCTTCATCAATGGTTCTTTGAAGATCTTTCCATGCAGATTTAGGAAGTCGTTCCTCTAACTTGTCAAGTGTCAAAGTATTTTGCCCGAAGATCTCCGGGATATCCATCGTAGATTTTTCTGTTTTACCCGGACGGAAGTTTCGGGCAGCAGCTAAATTATCATATCGTTGAATCGCTTTGGCCATGTTTTTTAAAAAAGTTTAGTTATTAATTAAAATGACGACCAAAGATAAAGTTAAATTTTTGTTTTACTCAAATTATTTAATCAAAATTTTTTCAACAATTAATTTTAGAAGGTTTAATATTCCGTTTCCTTAATTAGTTTTAGCAAAAGCGCTTTCAGAGCGGTTAAAGCTTAATTTATTTTTTTGTGATTGGTTCCTTACTTCACTTTTTAAGCCACATTCAAAAACAGTATCTTCGGTCTAAAAATTATCCACACTTATACACAAAATTAATTCTCGTTGAACACATCAAAATTGAGCATCTGGATCGAAGCTGCGCGACCACAGACTTTAGCTGCAGCTATAACACCTGTATTTGTTGGAGCCTCGCTGGCCTTCCAATCGGAATTACTTAACTGGACCAATACCACCGTTGCCCTGATCTGTGCCATGCTCATTCAGATCGGAACTAATTTCGCCAACGATTATTTCGATTTCGTCAAAGGTTCAGACACTGACGAACGCATTGGATTTCGCAGAGCTACTGCAGCCGGACTCACCACCCCAAAACAAATGCTTAATGCAACCATCCTTACGATGGGGGGCGCCTTCTTCTTAGGCCTGTACCTTGTTTGGTCTGCCGGATGGGTGATACTCATCATCGGACTTCTTTCCCTTCTCTTCGGTATTCTCTACACTGGCGGCCCTTTCCCTCTTGGTTATAATGGGCTCGGAGATGTATTTGTATTCATCTTTTTTGGAACCATAGCTGTAATGACCACCTATTACGTAAATGCTCTTGAATGGTCCGAAGCTTCTTTTTGGGCGTCCCTTGCCGTCGGGGCTTTGTGCGTGAACATCTTAGTGGTGAATAACTTGCGGGATGTGGAACAGGACAAAAAATCAGGAAAGAAAACCCTTGGTGTTCTATTTGGGGAACGTGCTCTGAAACTGGAATACACCTTGATGGTTCTGCTTGCTTACGCCATCCCTCCCCATTTTTTAGTTCAACTTGAGTACAACTTTTGGATATTACTTCCATTTGCTGCAGGTCCCCTTGCTGGCTATTATGTGTACAGGGTCTGGATGGAAGAAGACAAAGTTCAACTCAATCCAATGCTGGAAAGAACGGCTCAGTTCATGGTTATTTACGGAATCTTATTCTCGATCGGTATTATATTGAACTGATGCTTAAGCTCTACACATATCACATTCCTTTCAGATCTGCTTTCGGCTCAGCGGGGAATGTGATCACTCATCGTGAGGGAATTATCCTGGTATATCGGGATAAGGATTCCGGTATCGAAGCTTATGGAGAAGTCGCACCTCTCCCCGGTTTCTCAGAGGAAAGTTTTGAGGAAGTGAAAGAAGTGCTTCTCCTGAATAAAGCTCACCTGGAAGAAGCAATAATTGATGGAAGCGGTCAGGAAACTCTGCGGTTACTGGATCAGATACACCGGTTTCCATCCTTGAGCTTTGGTATAGACACCTTGCTATATGATCTTGCTGCCAAGCGTTCTAATAAGCCTTTGGTTCAATATCTGTTTCCGGGTTTTCATTCATCTATTCAATCGAACGGAACTTTGCCACTCAGTAATACATCGGCCACTCTATCTAAAGCTGATACCTTGACCTCCGAAGGCTTCACAACATTGAAAGTAAAAGTTGGAAGTGATTTCAATAACGAGCTATCTGTTCTCAGTTCACTTAGGGAAAAATATCCCGATATAAAGATCAGGATCGATGCGAATCAGGCCTGGACTGTAGATGAAGCTATCACACATTTAACCTGTATAGAAGAACTCGATATCGAATATTGCGAACAGCCGGTTCATAAAGAAAATATAGCCGGTTTGAAGAAAGTAACGGAGGCTTCGCCGATAAAAATTGCAGCGGATGAATCTGCCCGGAACAAAACAATAATTTCAGAGTTAACAGAAACTCACGCGGCCGATCTACTTATTTTCAAACCGATGCTGATGGGTACTTTCAATGATATTTTCGTAACAAAAGAGCTCGCTGATACTCATTCTATTGAGACCGTTTTTACGACATCACTGGAAACAGCCATTGGCCGTGCAGCAATAGCGGCCATTTCAGCCGGTTTGGGAAGATACGAACGGGCTCAGGGGTTGGCTACCGGTTCTTTTCTGAAGCATGATGTAGCATCAGAAAAATGGCTTAACTTACCCGTCATTAAGTTTCCGTATAAAATTGGACTGGGAATTTCATTACATTACGAAGGACTAAAGGAGTTATAAAAAGGTATATGTTCAAATCACGCTTACATAGGTTTGAGTTTAAGAAAGGCGATACACCGCATGTGTTCTTGTCTTCTCAGCATGGTATGTATACCTATAGCGACCTTGATCGGTTCACGGCCTTTTTTAAAGATCTGGTTGAAAAGAAAGCAGACTCCCTCAAATGGCCCGTTGCCTTTCTATCCGAGTCGAGTGATGTGCTCATATTCTGCATTGCAGCATGCTGGAAACTGGGCATCCCCTTTATTCCCATAAATCCCAATGTGAAGAATGAAGAACTCAAGAACTACCTTGATGCACTGAAACCGGTACTTATTTTTTGTGACGGTAATAACAGGGGACGATTGGGAGACGAAAATGTGATCAAGATGGATGAGAACTTTTTTCTCAATTCATTTACGCACGATATCAGAGACATGGAGCTTCCCGATCCTGATACCATAGACAAAGAACAGATCTTCGGGTACTTTTTTACCTCAGGAACTTCCGGCAAGCCCAAGATCGTACCTCTTAAAAGGCGGCAGATACTTAGTGCGTCCTCAGCTTCCGCTCAGAATTTCAAACCTGATCCCAATCACTTTTGGCTTCTGTGCCTTCCACTGAATCACATCGGCGGCATTTCGATCATCCTTAGGTCGGTGATCTATGAATCGGCTATTTACAGGCTGGGGGAATTTCATGAGGAGATGGTAAAGGAGTTTTTAGGTGAAAATCAGCGTTTTCAGGCCGCTTCCCTGGTTCCTACCATGTTGAAGCGTTTACTGGACGACCCTCTTTTTAAAACGCATCGTGATTTTAAATCTATTTTGCTGGGAGGTGGCCCCGTAACTGAAAACCTTCTGCGAAAATCAGCGGAGCGCGGTATCCCTATCATCTCCAGTTATGGCATGACAGAAACCTGTGCACAGATCATCGCCAATCCCCTTCTGGCTCCTTCCGGAATGTACACTCCGCTTAAAAGTGTAGGAAAGCCATTCCCTCCCAATGAAATTCAGATCCGGGATGAAAACGGAAGGGTATTGGGTAAAAATCAGTCCGGAGCACTTTGGTTGAAAGGTCCCCAGGTTTTTGATGGCTATTATAGCGAAGATGAAAATGATCGTCGGTTCGACAAAGACGGATGGTTCAATACCGGGGATTATGGCCACATGAATGGCTTCGGTCATATTTTTATAGAATCCCGAAGAAATGACCTCATCATTACCGGTGGCGAGAACGTGAACCCCAATGAAGTGGAAGAAGCCATGCTGAAACTACCAACTATAAAAGAAGCGGTAGTCATTGGCGTGCCGGATGAGGAATGGGGACAAAAAGTAACAGCGGTAGTCACCCTGAAAAACGGGAAAACACCTCAGTTAGATGAGATCAGGGAGCAGCTCAAAGATGCCCTCACCGACTTCAAACTTCCCAAAGAACTCAAGATCGTCAAGGACTTCCCAAAAACTGATACCGGCAAAGTTAAGCGCTGGGAGTTAGTTAAAAAGTTTGGGTAGTGTTTGTAGGTTCTTTATTCGATAATCGCTAAACACAAGCGACATGAAATCCGATGAACCGATGCACGATTTGTCTACTCGTCCAATCCTGCTCCAATGGAGCAGTATGGTTGTAACACCATGCCCCCGGAAAGCCTCCTGCACCATAGGTGCAGTATGTTATGGGGTGGATCAGGATACCGAAATCCAACTCAACATAACGCTCCCCAGATCTCTTAAGTCTTAAAACGAGCTCAAATAAAATTTACAAACAATAAATGTTCAACGAGCGCTGACTTAAGAGTCTTTGCACAGCAAGTCTCTGACTTGCACCATGGCAACCCAGTTTTGATTTAAATAGAATGAGTTGCCCTTATTGGAAGTCGGAGACTTCCTTTGCCGAAACTTTCCAGTCTCCGCTCCGCTCAATACTGAAAAGATCCTTGGACCGACATTTTTCAAACATGTTGTCCCAATGTGCAACTCCGTAAGCGCCTCTTAGTTCATATTCAGCTTATACTTCTTGATAAGCAGATCGTTACTGAAAACGGAGTAATAAAAACCCTCTTGGTCTCTTATCCCTAAACTACCCAGCTCTTCCACGTATTCCAAATCATCAAAGGTGTAGAGTAATTCGTGTTCGGCATTAAAGACATCCATTATCCGTGCATAAATAGGAGATTCGGTTTCTCCGGTCGAAGCGCGGCGTGCATAGGCATGTGGGTCATCGATATTAGTGGGATAGTTGACCCGCACCAGGTAATTTCCATTATCCATAAATACAGGAGAGCTTACATTTCCTAAACTATACAAACTTACACTACCGCCATCGGCATAGATTCCCGGGCCTAAGGTTCCGGAAAAATCTCTCCGTACTTCCGTCATTAAATTCCCTTCGTAATCATAAAACTGTTGCCTGTATTCTGTACTGAACGAGTAAATAAATACATTTTCTCTCATCTCTATTCCTCCCCTCATAGTGGCCCTGCTGTATTCGTCATCCTCAGTTTCTATGATGTTGATATTTTGTCGAATCCTCAGGCTGTCACCTAATTCCATGGTATAAACAAGTGATCCCACTGTTCCGAAATTGGCTCCACTCATTAATATTAACCCATCATCCCGGATATCAACCAAACTCGCAAAACGGATATCTTTTGGCAGATCATAGGTCTTGATGAAATTCCCGGCCATATCAAATTCATCGAGACGTGAACCCTGCACATTCGCAACGTAGATCTTATCATTGTAAATGCTCATCCCAAACGGATTTTCGAAATCACCCGGACCTTTACCCTCTTCTCCGGTAGCCCAGCGTAAATTTCCATCTGGATCCAGCGATATGAGCTTATTGATCCTGCGATCTATAAAGTAAAAATTACCCTGCTCGTCGATCTTCAGATATGCAATACTGCTGATCACCGGTTCTTCAATCCCGGAGAGATCGATGGTTTCTACCAGCTCAAAATCTACCGGTGGGGCCTCATCCTGCAGTAACCCTTTGTCAGGATTGTAAATAACTCCATTTTCTTTTCTAATGGCTGAGGAATCTTCTCCACTACTGCCGCATCCAAAGCCTGTCAATATTAGTGCAACCATTAAAACACTGATCAATCCACGATTAGTTCTAGTATTCATTTTCTGATTCTTTCGATTATGATTTAATTTCAATTAAAATATTCTTTCCTGAACGAGACTAAACTGAACCTCCATCAACCTATCAACTTTCAACTTTCCCCCCGTCACTCCTAACCCGCAAACCCGTCATTATCAACAAAAGGATCGTACTCACCGAAAGTCCCCAGATAACCACGATCGCTAAATTCTCCCAGAATTCGTTATTGCCAAAGATCATCATAGGCAACAGTCCGGTGATGGTGGTAACGGTCGTAATGAGAATAGCCCGAATTCGTTTTTTATAGACTTTCATCCAGCAGCGTAACCCAAAGATTCCGTTTTCATGCTCCAGCTGTTTTTGGTGATAGATGAGGATGGCATTATTCACCACTACCCCGATACACAACAATGACCCTGCAATTGCTCCGCGATCAAAGGCGAGGTCGTTGGCTATAGTCCCCAGCATGATCCCGATCAGGCTGTATGGAACGGCCAGGATCACAAAGATGGGAAATTTGACGCTTTCCAGTAGCGCCGAGACGATCATCCACACGCTGAGTAAACTGAGCAAAGCCACGAAAAAAAAGTTTCGGGAACTATCATCATTGCCAAATCCGAAAAATCCCCGGCCATATTCTATGCTTGCTCCTACCGGGACGGGAGTCGTTTCGATCACCGATTCAATGTAATCCCGAGCCATCTGGTAGTTTCCAAGATAATCTACGCTTACGGTTCGCTCATACGACTGATTGGTCCGGCGAATTTCATTCAACCCGCCCTCCTGAACAATTTCCCCAATGGTGGAGATATTGAAATTCACGTCTCCAAACGTTCGGGTGCGGTTCATCATATCTTCCTCAAATGCCTTGTCTCGTTCACTACGACCGATCAGGTACATTTCCTGTCCTCCAAATTCCACACGACCCACCGTATTCTCGGGATTCAGATCCAACAGTAAGGTCGAGATCACTTCCTGCCGGTCCAGATCTTTGGCTAGTATCTTCTCCTCGTCCAATCGGAGTTTATATTGCCGAAAGTCATCACGGGTGGAATAATAGGACGAATTGATGTCCACCTCCTGCACGCGCCGACTCGTTTTTAATCTGCGTTCCAGATCCTTCGCCAAATTCAACAATCCATCATATGAGTAGCCCTTTAATCGGATGCTTTGGCTGGAATAACTGCCTCCAAATCCGGTACTGATCCCCTGAATATTAAGACCTGATACCGACGTAGCTACATTTCCTGTTCGGGCACCCAGAAACATAGCTTCCCCGTAAAAATAAACAGGATTAATTGTCGGATGTGTAAAATACTCCGGATCAACCACAAAGCGAATGCGTGCCCCAAAATACTCTGACAGGTTCGCCTCATAATATTTGAACGCCTCTTCATATGGTTTGGCGATGGTCTCGTAATTCTTCACGATCTTATCGATCTCTGAAAGCGGTGTTCCCTGGGGTGAACGGATATATACATTGATGCTCTCCTCATTATTCCGGCTCCACGGACTTCCGAAATAAGTTTCATCACTGAATTTTTTCGTGAGCCCGCCGATCCATCCGTCAATAGCATCCCGGTTATCAAAATAGACCTGTGTAAATTCCGGCCACATCGTTCCTTCTTCTGAATCCCACTCAGGCTCTTCAATGGCAAACAAAGGAATCCCTATCACTCCGATCAAGATCACCGGCAGTACCCAACGGAGCTTTGATTTCAGTAGAAAACTTCGCATCAGCAATCGGTCCGCAAACTGACTCATCCTGCCCTGCTTTTTCTTTTCGGAGCCTGTGGGAGTCAGCCAAACCAATGCGTATGGGATCCAGGTGAAGGCAATGAGCACCGAGCAAACCAGGGTCACCGTCAACGCCACCGCCAATGGAACCAGGAAGATCCGGAGTTCATCAAGTGCAAAAAGCAGTGGAATGAAGATCCCTACGGTTGTGAATGTACTTCCCAACACCGGGACCACCGCATTTCCAATTTCGTTGGTGATGTGAGTAAGCCGTTTACCTTTTTCAGGAGGAAGCCCCGGATTCAAATGCTCAAAAACCACCACGGCGTTATCGATCAGCATTCCGAGAGCTACGGTAAGTCCGGCAAGTGTGATGATATTGAGGCTATAATCGAGCAAATACAACACGATCAAACTCAGTAATATCGAAAAGGCCACGCTTCCTATGATCACGACCGGAGCCCTAATCTTTCGGATAAATAAGATCACGACCAGGAATACCAGTATCCCACTAAAAATGGCCTGCAATTGAAGGTCATCAAACTGTTGGCGGAGTTCTTCGGTAGAATCAACGGTGAGCATCAGGGATAAACTTTCGGGGAGCTGCGCCTCCAGCTGCTCCATCGCTGCAAGCACATTTTCCGCCAGGGTGAATGCATCTGCTCCGGATTCCTTCACGAATTCTATGGTCAGGGCCGGATCACCATTTATGCGCTTGATCGTCTTCGCGGGATAATCCTGAATGGAGATCTCTGCAAAATCATCGAGGGTTAGCTGTATCATTGAGTTCGAAAGCTCGATCTTAAGCCCCGCTATGTCTGCGATGCTGTTGAATTTTGGCGGGATAATGAGGCTGTATCTCGAAATTCCCTGTTCCACAAATCCGGCTGATCGCCAGCTTAATTGCTCACGAACCTGCATCAATATCTGCCGCGGAGACAGGTTGTATTTCTCTACCTGATCAATATCAAACTCGATCATCAAAGCCGGGTCCTGAACGCCACGAATGGCTACTTCGGCGAGTCCTTCGATCGCCAGTAATCTGGGACGAATATTTTCACGGGCATATTCCAAAAGTTGTCGCGGCTGCATATTTCCATTCAGCGTATATACGATGAAGGTCTGCTGATCATCCAGCTCCTCCGGTACCTGACGGTTAATGGTAGGCGGAGAGATATTATCAGGCAGGTTTTCATCCAGTGAAAATAGGTATTCCCGCAGCTCTAACACGCGGTAATCGACCGGGGCATCTTTCCTGAAGGTGATGATAACGGTTGAACGGCCTTCCTGTGTGATGGAGCGAATGTCGGTCACATCCCGCAGCCTGTTAGCTTCCCGCTCTACTTTCCGGGTGATCTCCTGCTCCATGATCTCCGGCGTGGTACTTCCCCAGTTATAATTCACCGTCACTGATGGCAGATTCAGCTCCGGTGTACTCTCAATCGGTAAAACGCGCCATACCGCCACCCCGATCACACACACGATGATGTAGAAAAAGGAAATGAGATATTTTCGGTTCAACAATTGACGCAATGGATGTATTTCAGGTGTTATTTAACTTATGAGTTGTTTATAGGGGAAATTTTAAATGGCTTCGGATCATTTAAAATTCAACATTTAACATTCCTAATTAACTAACAGTGGTACCACTTTCTGCTGGTGACTGATGCTAAAGTGTTGATCCACAGCAAGCGTATCACCGGTTTCAATTTCGGGATGATCGATGAGTACCCACTCGGAATTCATAGCCACCGGCTCCACATAGATCCATTCCACTTCTTCATTATTCAGCAGCCGGAAAACGAGCGTTCTGCCATCGCGTTCTAAAAGTGCTTCGCGAGGCATTCGTACTTTACTCTTCTGACTTCGGACGAATACCCGGCCATCAACCGTCATACCGGTTTTGAGGTCGTAATTGTTGTTCTCTACTTCCACCAATACCTGACCGGTTTTGGTTTCAGGATCTACTTCCGGAGAAATAGCGATGATCTCACCTTCATATTCTGTCCCTCCCGGTCCTGCCAGTTCTACCAGCATTCCTTCATCCAGATTATCAATTTCGGATTCCAGTACATCAAATCGAATGTGAACGGTTGCGGCGTCAATGAGGGAACCCAATTCTGATCCGGCTGAAACATAGGCTCCCCGGGAAACAACCTGTTTAGCCGAGATTCTTCCGCTGAACGGTGCTTTCAGTGTAGCGTAACTCACATTCAATTTGGCTCGCTCCCACGCCAGTTCGGCTTCTGCAAGCCCGGTAGTGATGCGTAACAAACTTTGCTGATCTTCACTTCCGTTGCCGCTCTGTTCCCTTAACCTGGATTCGATCTCAAACTCATTCCTGGCTTGCTGATATTCATTGTAAGCACTTCGTTCTTGATTCACCCATTCCTCGTCATCAAGTTTCAACAGTATATCCCCTTCTTCAACAAAACGACCTTCGGCGATCGAATGCGCTTCCACAAACCCGCCGATCCTTGGCGTGATCTGAATGCGCTGAAGCGGTTCTACCACTCCCCGGCTTTCGATAAAGAACTGAAGAGGTTCGTCGTCCACTACATCAAATACCACCTCAGGCCGGATTTCCACGCTGTCCGGATCCGGCGTTTCCCGGTCTGGTTCTTCACTCTTACATGCAGTAAGCAGCGTTACAGTGATCAGTAAACAGGTAAGTAGTTTTGGTATCATTTGTCGTTTCATAATACTGGGTCTATTTAAACTCTCAATCACTTTGTAATATTTAAAAATTCAAAATAACTCTTGGTCTGACGGCTCTAAGCCCGTCTGACCAATAGCTGATTTCAAACTCAGTAACCTATAAAATCCATCAGACGGGCAATCCGTCAGATGGAAGCAATGATCTATTTTAAATTTTGAATTTTTCATTTTGAATCCCCCCCATTCGTCCATTTAAACACCAATGGGATCAAATACAAGGTCAAAAAGGTGCTTGTCACCATTCCTCCCATCAGCGCAACCGCCAGTGATTGGCGTAACACGTACCCATCTCCAAAAGGAACGAGCATCGGGATCAGTGCCAGAATGGTCGTCATACTTGTCATTACCACAGGACGGAAACGGTTGATCCCCGCCTGTTTGATGGCTTCGTCCAGGTTTCCGGTCTCATCAAAATAGCGGCGCATGAAATCTACTTTCAGAATGGAGTCATTTACCGCGATTCCCGTCAGGATCAATATCCCCATAAATGAAAGGGCGTTTAAGCTGATACCCCCGATATACAGTGCAAACACCGACCCGATCCAGGCAAACGGAATGGCTAAAATGATGATGAACGGATACTTCAAATTCTCATATTGGATCGCAAGGATCAGGTAGATCAGCAGTACACTGATCATCAGCAGCCACCCGAGTTCTTTCAATAAACTAATGACCTGCAGGGCTGAACCTCGTATCTGGATCTCATGCCCACTTTGCTGCATGAACCGGTTCACCAGCTGCTGAAGCTCGCCTCCGTCCCACCACCAATCCATAAAGGTAAGGTCGGAGTTATAGGTGAGGATAGGCGACTGCCGGATGCGTTCGATCTGCTCAGCTTCATCGATGCGGGCGATCTCAGCTACCGCCGTCAGCGGGATGATCTTGTCCCGTACATCCACGGTGATCTCCCGGGGGTCCAGATTCGTTTTCCGCTCCCCGATCAGACGAATAGAGATCTGTTCGTCCTGCCGGTTCCAGTCGGTGATGAAAGAACCACGGGTCAATGATTCCAGGTATCGGATCACTTCAGCTTCCGTCAGTTCATAGGAAAGCAACTCCTGTGTTTTGAACTGCAATTGATAAGCCTGAATACGCTGCGGGTATTTTAGATCAAGCTGTGTCTCCCTGTAATTTCGATTCACAAATTCGTTAAAGGCATCTGCCACCCTCACGCTGAACTCGCGGTCGGTTCCCACCACGCTGAACTGAACAGGAGCATCACGGCCAATACCAACAGCCCCAACGGCATCATCCTCGAGTTTCTCAAAATTCCAGTTGGAATAGCTTTGAGCGATCCCGTTCATAATACGATCTACTTCTTCGGCTTCCTCAAATCCGGAGACGGGAATGGAAATGGTAAAACGGTTGAGCCCCTCGTTGGTGATCGGCTTCAAATTGGTGTTATCCGTATATCCTCCAAGTGATAATATGTTGGGCTGATCGGTTCTCGACTGTAAGATCCCGGTAATATCAGCTGAAGCCTGTTTGGCAGAACGAAGGGCGGTGTTTCCGGGCATGGACACCAGGTAATCCACTTTAGCCGGTTCATCGGGAGGAAGTACGGCTTTCTCTGTAGTCATGAAGGCAAAGGCGGCTCCTGATAACAAGATCAGCGCGAATACGATAATGAGAAGTGGTTTTTGGATGACGCGAGATAAGTTTCGCTCATAGGCCATCACCACCTTATCCAACCCTTCTGAGACTGTACTGAGTACTCCTTTAGACTTGGCATCCTTGCTGATCTGCGCCACAAAGACCGGAAGAATGAAGAGAGCCACCAGCAGTGAGGCGATCAAACTGAAGGAAAGCGTGGCGGCAAGATCACGGAAAAAGGCACCCTCAAATCCGCCGAGAAAAATAAGAGGGAGAAATACCGAAATAGTGGTAAAGGTGGAAGCCGTTACGGCCAGACTGATCTCCTTGGTTCCCTCCCGGGCAGCCTCGAAACGGTCTAGTCCTTTTTGGCGGTAGCGATTGATGTTCTCCAGTACCACAATGGCATTATCCAGCAGCAGACCGATCCCGAGGGTGAGACCGCTTAGGGAAATAATATTGAGCTGAATGTCGAAAAGGAACATCACCACGAAGGTGAGGAAGATACTGACCGGAATGGAGATCCCGATGGTAAATGGACTCCGCGCATCATCCAGAAACAGGAACAGCACGAGGAAGGCCAGCACACCACCGATCAGCAGGGTTTGCAGTAGGTTGGAAATTGAATTCTCGATGTAGCTCGCATCTTCCTGTATCACCTCGATAAGGATATCCGGGTTTTGATCGCGAATTTCGGTTAGTACATTTTGCAGGGTTTCAAACACCTCCACGGTGTTGGAACCATATTCTTTTTTGACGAGTACATTCAGCACCTCTTCCCCATCCAGCAACGCAAAAGAAGTAGGGTCGGCTTCGGCCATGCGGACTTCCGCCAGTTCTTCCAGCAGCAATACACGACCACTTGCCAGGGAAATGATGGGCGTTTTACGTAGATCATCGAGCGACTCGATCCTGCTTTCGATCTTTAAGGCGTAGCGGTACCAGCCGTCCCGCAGTTCTCCGGTGGAAGAAAAAATATTGGCATCGCTTACCGCCTGCTGGATCTGGGAAAGTGACAATCCATATCGGTCTATAAAGCGCGGGTTGAACCGGATCTGTACTTCGGGCTGCACCTCTCCAACTAACAAGGCCTGGGCAATTCCCTCCTGCTGTTCCAGTCGGCGGGTAAACACCTGGTCGGCCCAGCGCTTAAGGGAAAGTCGATTCGAAAATTCCTGATTGGATACATTGGCAAGTTGCAAAGCAATGGTAGCGATCGGCTCATCCGAAGCGGAAGAATAAACCAGCTGCGGCCGGTCGGCCTGATTAGGTAACAGATACCTAGCCTGATCCAGTTTCTCCCGTACGTTCAGGAAGGCAATGTCCATATCGAAGCCCCACTCGAAGGTGAGGAAAATGAGGCTTTGTCCCTGCCGCGAAAGGGATTCAATTTGTTGCACCCCACGAACCCCGGAAAGCATCCCCTCCAGTTGCTCGGTAATGCGGAACTCCACTTCGGAAGCGGGTGCCCCGGAATAGTCCGTACGCACCAACAGCGTAGGCCGGTCAATATCCGGCATCAGCTCGATGTAGAGCCGCTCTAATGCAATACCCCCGAAAATGAGTACCGCCAGAACTAAAATTACAGACGCTATAGGTTTTTTAAGCAGCAAATGGAGAATTTTAGGTTACTTAGCTCAGAATAATAAAATATATTGGGATTTGGAAACTATGGTTTTAGTAGTGATTGGTTTCCTGCTTAGAGACGAGTGCAAGCTGGAAATAGTTCTCTTAAGACCTCCTTCCAATGTATAAAACCTGTATGAAAAGAATACGCGCAAAAAACCTGCTCCATCGGAGCAGCATATTTGTAAAACCGCACCTATGGTCTGACTCCCGCGCCGTAGGTGCGATATGTTGACGATTAAACTTATAAGCTCGAAACCAACTCAACATAACGTCCCTATGGGACGTGGCCTCTATACTGACATCCTTTACTAACATGCTGTCCCTAACGGGACAGGTTTTGGAATAATAATATCTGATCTTATTCCACCGGTTTAAAAACATATCTTTCATCGAAATCCACATTAAACTTTCTCAGAAGTTCGAGCTATTCATCCCTGAACGTTCTCACTCGGTGATGTTCTTTTTGATTTTTGATATAATGATATACCCGATCAATTTGACTCCTGCTGTGAGAGAATGCTCCATATCCCTCCTGCCACTTAAACCTGCCATGTACTAATCCCCGGTCTTTTATCCATTTTGAAGACTCTCCTTTTACAACTTTGATCAGCTCTGACATTGCTCCTTTTGGCTGGTATCCTATGAACATATGGAGATGATCAGGCATACCATTAATAGCGATCATTTTATGGGATTTGTTTTGTATGATACCTGTTATGTATCTGTATAGTTCTTCCTCCCACTCGGGTTGTATCAAACTGATCCTGTTTTGCACCGCAAAAACAAAATGAATATAAAGTTGAGTATAGGTGTTTGCCATATCTTTTTTTTAGTAAGAGTGACCTCAGAGCAATTCCTTACAAACTATTTTCAGGAAAACCGAATCACTCACCCTGCTCCATAGGAGCAACACGGTTGTAAAAACTCCATGCCTGAAACCTGCTCCGTGCCGTAGGTGCGGTATGTTATCAAGTAAGATTAGGATGCCAAAGCAAACTCAGCATAACGTCCCTAAGGGACGCAGTTGATGGTGCTGTTTACTTTTACATACATATTGTCCCTAACGGGACACGCTTAGGTTACACCTCAGACCTGGGGAAGTTCTCACCTCAATCCCTGCTTTTTCTCCAATATAAACCGGACAGCATGGTCACTCTTACGAACACAACAATGAACCCAAGACAAAACTCAACCTGCTCCATCGGTGCAGGATATTTGTAATACAACATAGCCTGCTTTATGCCCCCGCGCCGTAGGTGCGGTATGTTTCCGAAATAGCCAGGGAGTCGGGATCTGAATAAGCAGGTTTCATTCTGGTTTTATAACTCCTGCTGCGTTAACCGTTCCCGTTAGCTTTACAAAGATGGAACTTCGTAACCAGAGTATATAAAACTCAGAATAAAATAAGACCATTATTTAGAAAACAGCTATCACTTTTCCTACAATATGGTCCTCATGAATAAACCCAAAAAATCGACTGTCCATACTTTCATGCGGATTGTCACCTATCAAAAAATAACATCTATTTGGAATGCTAAAAATCGTGCTACTTGAAATAGTTTTTATTTTAAAATTATGCTCCTCTACGCATTCAAAAGATTGATCCATTAAATATGTCAGATATTCCCTCCCTTTAGTTTTTGTATCACCTGAAATCAAGTAATATAGCCCATCATGGGGATAGCTTTGTTCATCTATAACTAGCTTATCAGAATTAATCTTTATGATATCATTGGGTATAGCAGTTATTCTCTTTACATATGGAATTACTTCGTCATTTATCTCATAATAAAACAATACTATATCATTCCTTTTGAAAACATTTTTAGATTTAAATTTCTTCCAAATTAAAATAATATCACCTTGGTGAATAGTATCGAACATAGAATTACCTTGTACCCGGTATATGCTAAATTTGGTTACACTTGCTAGAACTAAAAGCACCAATACGATAAACCCTAATAAGAGTGGGAAGGCCTTTTTTTGTACTAGTTGAAACCTATTAGGTTTTCTGCCTCTCGTTTTCATAATGAAATGCTATAATAGAATTTGCTCTCTTCTCAGTTTTCTATTGAACAAAAAATATTACACAACTAGTTTTTTTATTTTCTTGATACTTCATATTCACCCAAATAAATTTCATCATTATCATAATTATACTCTAGTGTGAAAACTTTATTTCCATAAACTGAAAAATTACGAGCCGGGTTTTTTAAATGAATGGAAGATTTGTATTCGCCATTTGGTTTATACAAATCAATTATACGGATCCACCTATCAATACGATTAGAAATTCCAGTATATATGATATTGTCGTAAACCTCGATGTCAATAGTAGCACGGATTAATTCTTTATTTCTACTCCTCCATCTTTTTTCGTGGATCAAAATATTATCTATATTCTTAAAACCAACTATCCCTGTCGAATACTTTAGCTGTCCGTTAGTTGTATATCTACGTAAATATGGTTTAACCCGACCCGATATAATTAACTCTTCTCCCAGGACCTGCATATCACCTTCAAAATAAAGTACTGATCTATAATCTCTAACTTCAGGTTTTTGAAATGAGATAATTTTTTCTCCTTTAGAAGTATACTTGTAGATAATTCCTTCCGGTGTATACTGCTCAGATAAAATGTAAATGTTCCCTAGATCCGTGACCGCCAATTTTGAGGGTCTTGCATATTTATCAATTTGAAAAGACTGTATAAAATCACCTTTTGGTCCCCATTGTTGTACCTCCATTCTCTCTACATCAGCGAGCCATATGTCCCCCTTTTTATCGAATTTTAAATCAAAAGGGTTTCCAAATTCTGCAGGACCTCTTCCTTTTCCGTTCCCAATAGTTCTTAAATCATCAATTTGTCCTTTTGGGAGATAAATTAACTGATACTTTCCAGTATCATAAAACACTAAATTTCTTTCCTTATCAACTTCAAGAAAATATACTTCATATAATCCGTACTCTGCCAATCTGATTCTATTTAGATTGACTAATGTATCTAGATACACTCTTTCTATATCCACCCTTTCTGAAAACTCCCAATCACTTAAGCTTCCGATTGATTGGCTATATAGGTTTGTAGAAAAGGCAAAATATAATATTAGTAATAGTCTTTTTATTTTATGAAAAGTCAACATTATTACATTCCGTAGATAAAATTATATTGGAAAAACAATCCTATTCATCATTTTCCTCATTTATATTCGTGGTTAAATATTGTTAAGTACATTTCTTCATTTTCATCTTCTCTTAGGATGGCAATTTTATCTTCTGTCATCACAAATGACTTAAATTCAAAGGGAAGTTGAATAGAGTGCAGATATTTCTGCTGGTTTTCCATATACACATCTATATAACGATACCTAAAATTTTTTGGCAAGCCGGAGTAACTCACATACAACATTCCGTTTAAATAATAAATATTACTGGTATATCGTAGTGCACTGGGATTTAAAGACGTATACCTCCCATTGGTTTTCACTACCTCTTCATTAGGTTCCGAATCATAAATAGGCAGGGTATAAATAAGTTCTCCATTTTCATTGTATTTTTTTATTTCGTTTACATAGCGTTTTGCATAGTATAGATTTTCTTGCTCATCGCACGCCAATGTACCATCTGTATAGTATACCCATCGTTCCTGTTCATCTTCAATTTCATAAAAAGAATGAATTAAATCTCCAACTTTAGCATATTGATGTATAAGTCCATTTGGACCATATTGAGAAGAAAGTATATACATCAAGTTTGAACCTTTACATAATGTTAATCGCGCCGGCCTAATAAAACGTGATCCCACTGACATTTCTTCAATAAACTCTCCATCAGTATTCCATTTCATTATTTTATTATTTCCTGTATCTATTAAAAAAATGATGCCATCATCAACTTTTAGATCAAAAATCTGACCAATTTCTTGTGGGCCTTTTCCTCTATTTCCAAATAATTGAAATGTTGAATGCGTCAAATCATATACTACTATTTTGTATTTGGCAAGATCAAAAAAAACAATCCTATGATCACTTTCTGATATATCAATTGAAGAAGCCGGACGAAAAATTTCATGCTCTGAAAGTAAAATATCTTGGGTAACCTCCAATGTATAATCACCCAAAGTACGTTTATCTTGAGCCGAAACATCAATAATCGTAGTTAGGATTAGTACAAAAAATAATATTGTTATTGCTAGATGTCTTGCTTCCATATTTACCTCCTTTTTCTAAGACTTATAAAATAAAAGAACAAGCTTAATTAAAGTAGATTAAGCCTGTCCAAGTTCTCAGTTTATACTTTGTATTTATTTTTTTACTTCTGTTCTGGAAGTTCTTTTTCCTCTGGAGGGTTACCCTTACAGTCTTTTTTCATTTGCCAGTTACCTATATGTACTACAGTTACAGAGGTACAATACATATCAGCACCATCACATCCGGCAGCACCACAAGGACCGGCGTATGCTGTTTCCATCCCTACTATTCCTTCAAGTGAAATATCATCCGATTCTGATAATTGAATCTGAAATCCACTTACAAGAATCACTAAAGATAGTATTGCCACAATGTTGGTTATATATGCTTTAAGCTTCATGATTATCTCCATTTATTATTGTTTTTATTTACCCCTTCTGGAGTCTCTTTAGTTTTAAAAACTGAACCACAAATAAAAGCTGCCATCCCGAGCAGAACTGCATTTCTAATTACCATAAGCTCATCAAAATTACCAAAAGTGAATTCACCTAAACAGCCACATACTATCTCCCAGTTGTTAAAATACCCCACCAAACTTATTAGTAAGAATATGGTACAAAGGACGCTCGCTGATATAGCCGTAAACCGAGGTTTAAATTGAAAGAAAAGGCTGATGGCAAGAAAAATCTCAAGTATTGAAGCCATGTAAACAAATACATAAGCATTTTCTTCGTTCAACAAATCAAAAAACAATAGTACCTCTATAAGATTATCTGGCATTATTAATTTTAATATGCCCGCTATTAAAAGGACCCCGCCTAATATCCATCTGAAATATTTTATAACTGAAGCTTTTAACATTATTCATGTGTCTATTTAAATCTCTCTTTTCAGTCTAATTTGTATAAACTATTAAGACAAATACTTTTCATCGCTTTTTTTACTCCTCGATAATACTCCCCTTTTTTTCCACTCAGTTGGTGGTCTTCCGGTATGCTTTCTTATATACCTGTTAAGGTCTTTCTCATCTCCAACACCAAGCTCGAAACCTATCTCAAAGCAGCTTTTTTGGGGATTTTCTTTTACAATCTCATGAAATTTCTCTATCCTAAATTCAATAAGCTTTTGTTTTGGTGGAGTGCCGTGAAGCCTTTTAAAATTCCGTGAAAAATACTTCGGACAATTATACCCCATCTTTTCTGCCCACTCAGTTACCGTTCGTATTTCTTTTAGATTTTCCTGCGCTATCTGCAACGCGTTTTCCATTGGTTGTTTCATATATATATGGTTTTAGGTTTATGTTTTTAACAAGTCATTGCCTTTTTACCTGTCAAAAATGTCCTTCCAATGGATGAGCTATACACACCCAAAAGCGTTTCACCGCTAACGATATATTATCGTAGTTATAAATCTAAGAGTATTAAGCAGAGAAAATGTTACAATTTAAGTGCAAAATAAATGAAGCTAACCTTTATTACTCCTTCAGAAACAAAGGGAATCACATTATTCGACCTTAGAAAAAATAGCGTTAAGAAGATGGCGGAATGAAGCGTTAAGAAAGAAATCAAACCGCATGGTAGCCAACTTACCTGCAAGCCCGGTGATGGAGCATTGATTTCTTTTAGCGGAGTGGAGTCAGCTTTAGCTCTTTTTTCGCAGTCGGGAGTTTTAGGTTCTTTTGTCGGCACAAAAGAACAAGGAAGGTGAATACAGAAATTAGTCTTTCCAAGGTATGGGAAACCGAAGCTAACAAATTTGATTAGCGATTAACGAACGGTGATTAACGATTTTTGAAGGAATGGCACGGGAAGCCGGAGCATTCGGGGTTGGCCTCAGACCCGTAACGCTTGAAGGAGCTTCGCACGCTTCAAGGTTACTCCAACTCATCACTCATAACTAAAAACTCAAAACTACCCTCACTCCAGTCCAACACGCTTAAAGATCACATCCACATACCGGGTGTGGTGCTCCAGATCGAAGGCCTCATCGATCTCTTCCTGGGTTAAGGCTTCAGTGATGGTCGAATCAGCTTCCACGATGGGCTTGAACAGCGTTTGTGATTCCCAGGACTTCATTGCCAAAGGCTGCACGGTATCGTAGGCTTGCTCGCGAGGCATGCCCTTGTCGATGAGTTTGTGGAGGAGCCGTTGGGAGAAAACCAGTCCCTGTGTTTTCCAGATATTGGCTTCCATGTTGTCCTCAAATACTACGAGGTTTTCGATCACTCCGGCGAAGCGGTTCAGCATATAGTCGAGCAGTGTGGTGGCATCGGGCAGGATGATCCGTTCAGCTGAGGAATGCGAGATGTCGCGTTCATGCCAAAGCGGGATATTCTCGTAAGCGGTGACCATATATCCGCGAAGTACGCGGGCGCAACCGGAGATATTCTCGGAGCTGATGGGATTTCGTTTGTGCGGCATGGAAGAGGATCCCTTCTGCCCTTTTCGGAAGGCTTCTTCGGCTTCCCTTAATTCACTGCGCTGCAGATGGCGGACTTCCACGGCCATCTTCTCCATGGTTGAGCCGATCAGCGCCAGCGTGGAGAGATAATAGGCATGGCGGTCGCGCTGCAAGGTCTGAGTTGAAATCGGCGCCGGACTCAATCCTAATTTCTCACAGGTATGTTCTTCAACTTCCGGCGGGATGTTTGCAAAGGTCCCGACCGATCCGGATAGCTTCCCAAATTCCACATCATCTGCCGCTTTTTTAAATCGCTCCAGATTTCGGTTCATTTCCGCATACCAGAGAGCACACTTTAAACCAAAGGTGGTTGGCTCGGCGTGGATGCCGTGGGTCCGCCCCATCATCACGGTGTATTTGTGCGCTTTGGCTTTTTCGGCCAGTACATCCACGATGCGTTCAAGGCCTTCCAGCAGAATCACGTTAGCCTTTTTAAGCCGAACGCCCCAGGCGGTGTCTACTACATCGGTGGAGGTGAGTCCGTAGTGCACCCATTTCTTTTCATCACCCAGTGTTTCGGAAACGGCTCGGGTGAAAGCCACCACATCGTGACGGGTTTTAGCTTCGATCTCTTTGATACGGGCTACATCAAAACCGGCATTTTCGTAGAGTTTGTCCACGTCTTCCATGGGGATCTTGCCGAGTTTGGCCCAGGCCCAGCATGCGGCAAGTTCCACATCCAGCCAGGCTTGAAATTGTGCTTCATCGGTCCACAGATCGGACATTTCTTTACGAGAGTAGCGAGAGATCATGAAATATACGTTGGATTAAAAATTCAGCCCAAAGATAGGATTTTAAATGAACAGATTAAGCCCGTATTTGCCCTTCTTTGAATTTGTTACTGAACCGGCATCTTCAACACGGTACCTCTTTCAATGGTCTGATCCAGTTCAACCTGATTGATGATCGCTACGTCAATAGGTTCGATGTTCATGGGAAGTTCGTTCGGGAGGAACTCACTGAATATCCCTGATTCTGAGACCGTGATCAGTTCAAGCCGCACCGGTTCGATATTTAAAATAGATTCGTCCTGCAGCTCCTGAAAACCGGATGGTATAGAGTTGAAGCGGGCTTCATAATTTTCATACCCGGCAGCAGAAGTATAACTCAGGAATCGGTAGATATATCCGCCATATTCAATAGCTGTAAGCTGAAGCTTAAGTTCACTGCCATCCTGGGTGGCAGCAGTGGCCACTCCCCGGTAGCCATTCATTCCGGCTTCGGCATACTCGGTCTGACTTTCAACGGTTATTCCTTCTTGTGCCAAAAATGTTTGCACTGATGTCCGGGGACTTTCATTTTCAGAATCTAAGGTGAATTGAGAGATGGCAGTTTGGTCTTCATTTACCATGATCACTGCACTTGGCTGATTGTACAGATCAAATCCGGACGGTACCGGAAACAGGAATTCAAGATCAGGATGATAGAAAATGCCATCTCTTGCAAATCCTTGTCTTGGATTATCCCCAAACATGATATTCTCTATCATGCCCATAAATTCTTCTTTATCAAGAATGGTTTGCTCGTATCCCCTTTCAGCCCATTCCTGCGCAAGCTGAGGAATGGTTTCTTCACGCTCTCCCGGATCGGGGTGACTTGAAAGCAAGGTTGGAATTCCTCCACCCTGTGTTTCAGAGATCCGTTTCAGTGAAGTGAAAAAGTCAGCACCTTCGGCAGCCTGATAATTTTTCATCGCAGAATACTCTACGCCAAGTGCATCTGATTCCCGCTCGGCATCCCTTCCGTATTTCAGGAAAAGCAACTGTGCTGTCTGGCCACTGAGCTGCAGGATACTTCCGCCGTCATATCCCAGGGATTCACCGATAATAGCTCCTCCAATTACAGCAAGCTGTCCGAATTGCTGGGTAGCCGCTCGCTGAGAAGCATGTCGGGCCGCAACGTGGGCGATCTCATGTCCTAAAACCACGGCAAGCTGTGCTTCGTTATTAAGGTGGGCGAGTAATCCTCTGGTTACATAAATATATCCTCCGGGCAGCGCAAAAGCGTTTACCACAGGGCTGTCTAACACACGGAAGGTGAACTCTGTCTCTCTGAATTTTTGGGGAGTATCTTCTCTTCGTAAGTGACTTACTTCGAGTAAAGATTGTCCAAGATCAGATACATAATTAGTTAATTCTTCATTTTCATAAAGTCCGTACTGAGCTATGATCTCACTGTCAGCATCTTTCCCTATCTGTACCTCTTGCTCCCAGGTATAGCCAAAAGCACGCTTGTTACCTGAAACAGGATTTTGCTCGAGGGTAACACAACTGTTCAGCCCTAAAAATGCAATAATTACAATAGATATAAATATTGGCCTGATCTTCATTTTGACATCTCTTTTAATTGATATGATTTCTTTCCTTACAACAGTACAAAAATATACTCTTCTTTCGATCCTAAACAATATTCACTTCAGGAATTAGCTTAACCCCAAACTTCTCAAATACAGAATGCCTGATCTTTTCAGCGAGTTCAATGATCTCGGCGCCGGTGGCATTTCCATAATTTACTATAACTAATGCGTGTACTTTGTGAACTCCGGCATCCCCGATTTGTTTCCCTTTCCATCCACACTGATCTATAAGCCATGCTGCAGGTATTTTGACCTCCTCTCCGGCCGGGTAATTCGGGATCTTAGGATATTCTTTCTGAAGTTCTTCGAATGTTTCCGAGGATATCACCGGATTCTTAAAAAAGCTCCCGGTGTTCCCAATTTTAGCAGGATCAGGAAGCTTACTCTGGCGGATCGAAATGACCGTTTCACTTATGTCTTTGATTCCGGGATTCGATATCCCTTTCTCTTCGAGATGTTTGGATAAAGCCCCGTAAGTCGTATTCACTTCGGGATCTTTTTGTAACCTCAGTGTTACTTGGGTAATGATATACTTCCCTTTGAACTCATTCTTGAAAACACTGTCCCTGTATCCAAATTCACATGATGACTTATCAAAGGTTTTACTGATTCCGGTATCAAGATCTACAGCTTCCAGTGATTCAAATACGTCCTCCAATTCTACCCCATAGGCTCCGATATTCTGAATGGGTGCAGCACCAACAGATCCCGGTATCAGGGACAGATTTTCGATTCCGCCCCATCCGTTATCAACAGCATATTTCACGGTCTCATGCCAGTTCTCACCCGCTCCCACCTTAAACAAAACTTCCTTGTTGTTCTCTTCAAGGATCTCTCTGCCTTTGATATTCAAATGGATCACAAGTCCTTCAAAATCGTTAACAAACAGAATATTGCTTCCACCGCCAAGCATTAATTTTGGGATCACTTTATACTCTCGTTGCAATAAAAGCTGCCTTAGTTCATCAGCAGAAGTTACTGAGGCAAAGTACCGTGCCTTGGCACGAACCCCCATGGTATTGTTATCCTTAAGGTCAAAATTCTCTTTTACATCTGGTACGTTTGCCATTGACTCAGTCAGTCGGTGTATTTACTTCTTCAACATTCTCTACTTTCACGCGCACCTTTTTGATCCGGTTATTTTTTACGGAGTGAACCGTCATTTCCAGATTCTTGAAGGTCATGCGTTCTCCTACCATTGGCAGGTTTTCTGTCAAGTGATATATCAATCCTCCCAGAGTCTCATATTCATCTTCATCGCTGGTAAGTTCACAATCCAGGACCTCTTCCATATCATCGAGGTCGATCTTGGCATCAAAAATATAGATCCCGCTTTTGAAACGTGTGTACAGGCTTTCTTCCTCTCCGGAATCGTCTGTGATATCACCTACAATTTCTTCCAGGATATCATCCATCGTCACAATACCTTCTGTTCCTCCATATTCATCTACAACAATGGCGATATGGGTTTTCTCTTGCTGAAAATCCCGGAGCAGGTCATCAAGTTTTTTCGTTGCAGGAATGAAAAGAGCTTTTCGTGAGATCGTCTTCCAGTTTAATGACGGTTCCTCTTCCTCTGCATTCAAATATGGAAGTACATCTTTTGCATAGAGTACTCCCAGAATATTGTCTAAATCATTTTCAACCAGGGGCATTCGCGACAACCCATTTTCCCTGATCTTGGTTAACACATCCTGCAGAGATTCATCGATGGATACCGAAATAATATTCACCCGTGAAGTCATGATCTCACGAACGGTGATACTTCCAAATCCGATCACATTTTCAATGATCTCACGCTCGTCTTCTTTGATAGAACCTTCTTGCTCACTCACCTCTGCCATAGTACGAATGTCTTCAGAGGTCATTTTACTGGCGGGCTTGGGAAGGTAGCGCTCCAGGCTGATGGTGCTGTCCGCGATCAGCTTTGAGAACGGCTTCAGCAGAATAAAGAGCGAGTATATAAATGCGCTGTTTGTTCGTGATACTTTAAGTGGGTTATTAATGGCAATGATCTTCGGGGTGATCTCACTCAGGATCAGGATCATGAATGTGAGTACAATTACCTCAATAGAGAAGACAATAACCTCTGACAATCCAAAAGCAGCAACTATATCACCCGTAATTACTGCAGCCAACACTGAAGCCACGATATTAGCGAAGGTATTACCGATCAAAATAGTAGCTAGTAACCGTCTTGGTTTATCCAGCATTTTGATAATGCGGTCATCAGCAGAACCCATGGTCTCATCCTGCTTCAGGTCTTCCATACGATTGGCGAGGGAGAACAGTGCTACTTCAGATCCTGAGAATACGGCAGAAAAAGCCAGTCCCAAAAACAGTACCAAAAGTTGAATACCTAATACAACGGGGTCTAAACCTGTTAATACAGAACTGCTGTCTGCCAGAATTTGAAGTGAGTCTTTTACAAAACTGAAAGGATCTTCGAGTGTATCCAATGAAAGTGTTTGTTTAATTAGGTTGATCGCTGTTCTGATGTATGACTTAAAATATAAGATTTTAGCTTAACCTGAGCTACAAATAAAAAACGGCACGGGAATCCCCATGCCGTTTGTAATTTTGTGCATGTAAGCCTGACTTAAAATGGAAGGTCGTCGTCCATATCATCAAAGTTACTGTCCAGTTCTACATTGCTGCTCATAGGCTTACTACCGCCCTGATTCTGGTTTTGACCTTGCGGCTGTCCGCCACCTTGGGCATTCCCGCCTTTACTGTCAAGCATTACCATACGCAGTGCTTTGATCTCAGTGGTATACCGTTTTTGTCCGTCCTTGTCTTCCCACTGTCGTGTCTGAATAGGACCTTCTATATAAACCTTGGAGCCTTTGGTAAGGTACTGCTGACAAATTTCAGCTGTTCGCCCCCAGGCAACTACACGGTGCCATTCGGTATTTTCCTGATATTCCCCATTGCTGTCTTTATACCGCTCGCTGGTAGCAATATTCAATGTAGCAACGGCTGTGTTCGCTTGTGTATATCGTACTTCCGGGTCTTGCCCCAGATTGCCAATTATCATCGCTTTATTAAGTGAACTCATAACGTATCCTGTGATTTTTGATTATTTGTTTGCAATGTAAGAGTTAGTTCAGAACAATTCCTTACAAAAAAATTTCAAAAATTCTCCAATCATTAAGTCCTACTTAATGATTAGATCTTACTTTTCCTCTCCAAAGCCACCCTTTCTCAAAACTTTCTAATAAGAAATGAGCTTTAAAAGTGTAACATTCTTGGAATAAAATGCTCTTGTACGTAAAAAAGAAAGACCATGATCACTGATCAAATCATAGAAGATTATCTCAATCAGGAATCCGATCACGCAGAGAAGATCCAAAAGCTTAAAATTGTACTGCTCTTTATTTCTTTCATAGGGCTTTTGGTATTCTCTCTTTAACACACTGTTAATTTATTAGGTATTAACAAACAGCATTCGATTTTACCCTTTCTTGTTGGTATTATGGAACAATGAATCTTTCTAACATTCCATATTGGGTAAAGATCACTATAGGTATTCTCATCTGTAATGGAGTTGGTTTACTGGCTAGCAGTGTCACTCTTGACGCCATTCCCGGTTGGTACGCTCAACTTAACAAACCATCTTTTAATCCTCCCAATTGGCTTTTTGGTCCTGTATGGACTGTCTTATATACCTTAATGGGAATTTCAGGAGCTGCAATTTGGGAAGCAGGAGCACATCGACCCGAGGTAAAAAAAGCCCTCAATCTCTTTGCTGTCCAATTAGGACTAAATGGCATCTGGTCCTACCTTTTCTTTGGATATCAAAATCCACTTTTTGCTTTTATAGAGATTCTTTGCCTTCTGATTGCTATAAGTGTTACAATTCTTCATTTTAAGAAAATAAAACCGTGGGCTGCGTGGTTGCTTCTGCCTTATCTGTTATGGGTCAGCTTTGCAGCAATACTGAATTTTTCCATATACTTACTTAACTAATGATAATGGATTCTATTGATGAATAATTCTTCGGCCAAAGGTAAATTAAATTCATCGGGGTGGGAATATTACGGGCAGAAAAGACCTGATTTTGCACACAAACCAAAAGAAGGACAAGAATCGGTATGGGATTATCCCCGTCCACCAAAATTGGTTACCGATGAAAGGGAAATTCTCATCATATTTGCCAATAAGATCATTGGGCGATCTATGAATGCGATCAGGTTGTTGGAAACAGCAAGCCCTCCAACTTTCTATCTCCCGAAAACTGATCTTAACATGGATTACCTTAAAAAGACGACCGGAGAATCCCGTTGTGAGTGGAAAGGCGATGCCATTTACTGGAATATTGAAGTTGATGGTGAAATCGCAGAACGGGCGGCCTGGTCTTACCCTCAACCCAAGTCCGAATTCTCCAAGATCAAAGGATATTTGTGCTTCTACCCTGCAAAGGCATTTTGCTACGTGAATGGAGAACATGTAAAACCACAACCCGGAGGTTTTTATGGCGGTTGGATCACCAAAGAAATTGTGGGACCGGTTAAGGGTGAATCAGACGAGACCTTTTTATAGATACATCGATGTATAGCTCTGTAACACTTATCAGAATTTATTAAACTTCACTTTTGAGTTTGTAACTAATCAACATCCCAACTTAATTCAGTTCCATGATGATCAAAAGATACTTTCTCCTCTTCATTGTTTTTGCTTTTGTTTCGAGCATTAATACTCACGCTCAGGTAGATGAATCCTATTTCAATTATATGGATCTATTTGACCTGCAAATGGTCGCTAACCCTGAAATCTCTCCCAATGGAAATACGATCATATACGAGCGTCATCAATATGATGTAATAACAGACCGCCGATTTGTAAACCTATGGTCCATCTCATTTTCCGGAGAAGAACATCGGCCGCTAACATCGGGTAAAACCGGATACGGAAGTGTTTCATGGTCCCCAAGCGGAGACCGTATAGCTTATACTTCTTCTGAAGAAGGTTCAAACCAGATCTTCATTCGTTGGATGGATACCGGTGTTTCCACTTCTATAACCAACTTAACGGAAAGCCCTGGAAACCTAAGCTGGTCTCCTGATGGAACTATGCTTCTATTTTCTAAATTTGTTCCTGGCTCTCCTTCTTCGATTAGACCTGATATGCCTGCACGGCCTGAGGGAGCTAAATGGGAAGAAAATGCAGAGGTGATCGATAAAGTAACGTATCGAAGAGATGGCGGAGGATACGTTAAAGATGGGTATACACATATATTTGTGATCTCTTCTGAAGGAGGTGCACCACGTCAGCTTACATCAGGTGACTACAATCACGGGTCTCCATACTGGACACCTGACGGAAATATCTTGTTTACTGCAGACCGTTCCGGAAATGCCGATCTCGATCCCAATAATGAACAGATCTATGAAATGGATATCGAAAGCGGGGAAATGACGCGGCTGACCAATAAAAGAGGTCCGCACAGCAGTCCCAAGGTTTCACCAAATGGGGAATTGATCGCTTATACCGGATATGAAGATGAGTTTCTTGGTTATCAGTTAACAAAGCTCTACATCATGGATCGTGACGGCTCAAATCTTCGAATGATCTCTGATGATGTGGAACAGGACATATCCTCAATTACATGGGCATCAAATAGCAGCTCTCTCTTTTTCCGCTATGATGAAGAAGGAAACAGTAAAGTAGGTAACATCAAACTTAACGGTGACTTTACCCAAATCGCCCAAAACCTTGGCGGTGCTTCAACAGGTCGCCCTTATGGAGGAGGTTCATATTCTGTAGCCAATAACGGCCGATTTGCTTATTCTGAAGTATCTGCAACCCGGCCAAGCGAATTAGCAGTTGGACATTTCCCCACCCGAATGGCTAATAAGAAATTAACCAACCTGAACGCAGAACTTTTCAAAGCTAAGAAAGTAGGTAATGTTGAAGAATTTTGGGTTGAATCGTCTGTAGATGATTTTAAAACTCAGGGTTGGATCATTACTCCTCCAGATTTTGATCCTAACAAAGAATACCCCATGATTCTGGAAATTCATGGTGGCCCACATACCAATTATGGTCCTCGATTCTCTCCGGAACTTCAATTCATGGCAAGTCGCGGATACGTGGTCGTTTATACTAACCCTCGTGGAAGTACAAGTTACGGAGCTGATTTTGCAGCATATATCAATAATAATTACCCGAGTGAAGATTACAACGATCTGATGGATGCAACAGATTATGTGATCGACCAGGGGTATATAGACGAAGATAATCTATTCATTACAGGAGGAAGTGGTGGTGGAGTTTTAACGGCCTGGAGTATCGGTATGACCGATCGCTTTGCCGCAGCTGTAGTGGCAAAACCTGTCATCAACTGGTATAGCTTTGTACTAACCGCTGATGGTATTTCTTTCTTCAGTAAATACTGGTTCACTGAAAAACCATGGGATGATCCTGAGCAATATATGGAGCGTTCTCCTATTTCTTTGATGGGTAATGTTACTACTCCAACCATGCTGCTTACAGGCCAACAGGATTACCGAACACCTATGAGTGAAACGGAGCAGTATTATTCTGCACTCAAACTCCAGGGTGTTGATGCAACTATGGTTCGTATTGCCGGTTCAGGCCACAGCATTTATGCCAAGCCAAGTAACCTGTTCCGAAAAGTAGGTTACATCACAGGTTGGTTTGATCGATATAAAAACTAGCCACTTAGTAAACAGATTCCAGCTCTTAGTTTTCTTGAATCATCTCACTGCATATCGAGATTGATCTGAAGCTGAGAGCTCTAATCTAAAACTAAGCTTCAATAACCGATGGGGATTCAATATCTTCCTGCAAATCAATTTCAAGTTTAAAATTTTCTTTCGATGGTATTTGCGGTAAGCCTCCCTTTTCTAAATGAGATCGTTGCACTGTTTCTCGTCAGCGTCCTTATTGCATACATTTGTTATCGCATTAAATTAGTTCCTATTGCAGGTTTTTTGATCGCAGGTGTGATTATCGGACCCAATGCTCTAGGTCTGGTTCAGGATATCGAATTGGTAGACATGCTCGCTGAGATCGGTATAATATTGCTTCTGTTTACCATTGGGATCGAATTCAGTTTAGAGAAACTCGCTCGTATCAAAAATGCTATCATTGTTGGTGGAGGGCTGCAAGTCTCCCTATCTGTAGCTGCAGTTGTTGGCATACTTATCTTTTTTGGCGTTGAATGGAAAGTAGCTGTCTATACCGGGTGCCTGGTTGCGCTGAGTTCTACTGCCATCATCCTTGGGTTGCTTAGCGAGCAAGGCAAAACTGATACGCCTACCGGCCGATTATCCCTTGCAGTTTTAATATTTCAGGATCTGGCTATTATCGCTATGGTACTCCTTATTCCTATCCTTTCAGGTGAAAGTGACTCAACTGCAGATGTATTTATTGTGCTCGGCAAAGCCGCTCTGCTCATCACCGTGGTAGTAGTACTTGCCCGTAAGGTCGTCCCCTGGATCCTTGAGAAAGTTGCTCAGACCCGAAGACAAGAGCTATTCATTTTAACCGTGATGGCCATATGCTTTGGAACCGCAGCCCTTACTAACCTTGCTGATGTAAGCTTGGCACTGGGTGCTTTTTTAGCCGGTTTGGTAGTTAGTGAAAGTCACTACAGTGATCATGCTTTGAGTGAGATCCTCCCACTAAAAACAATTTTCAATGCTGTATTCTTTGTTTCTGTGGGAATGCTTTTAGATCTGCAATTCGTGCTCGACTACCCCCTATTGTTACTGGGAGTTGCTGCCGGCGTTCTTGTTTTGAAATTCATATTAAGCTCCATCAGTTTGTTAGTACTTGGCTATCCCATAAGAATTGCGGCTGCTACCGGATTGGTGCTGGCTCAGATTGGTGAATTTTCATTTGTATTGGAGCGGGCTGGCCGTACAGCAGGCCTAACTCCGGGTGGTTTTGGTGAGATCGGATCTCAAACCTTTATTGCCGTTTCAGTTCTGCTCATGCTTCTAACCCCTCTTTTCTTGCACATAAGTCCACGTGTCGGAGAGCTACTTTCAAAAACACCTCTGAATAAGATTGGAGAAAAAAGGAAAGAATCAAAAACCCCGGAAGAGGAAATTGATCTTGAAGACCATGTAATACTTATTGGATATGGACCGGCGGGAAGAAATTTAGCTAAGGTTTTTACAGAAACCGGTATTCCATTCATCGTGATAGAAATGAATCCAAAGTCTGTTACTGAAATGCATGATGAAGGTATCAACGCCGTTTACGGTGATGCAGCCCGAACTCATATTCTGGAACATGCTCAGGTGTACAAGGCCAAACTTTGCGTCATCGCTATCAATGATCCTGATGTGAGTCCGCGTATCATTAAACTCGCAAAATATCTGAACCCCACTATACAGACCATTGTAAGAACCAGATACCTTGCTGAGGCTGATTTCCTTGAAGAGGCAGGTGCCGATACGGTTGTGCCGGAAGAAATGGAAACTACCGTTCGTTTATTCTCAAGTGTGTTGAATGCTTACATGATCCCGGAAGAAGAAATTCAGCAGCATATAAATGAATTGCGTGCTGAAGATTATCAGATAATGAGAGGAAGTATTCAAGAGGCACACCTCATGGTACTTCAGGGATTAGATGAAGAAGGATTACATACCCGGGCAGTATTGGTAAGAAACGGGTCTTTTGCAGCAGGAAAAACACTATCGGAACTCAAGCTAAGAAATACCTATGAGATCACCGTTCTAACCGTTAATCGAGGAGATAAGAATGTTGGAAATCCTGCCGGAGATTTTAAACTTGAACCGGGAGATCGACTGGTGATGGTTGGATTGGCTTCCCGCTTCGCAGATGCAGCTGAAATATTTCGCGAGGCAGAGGCGCCGGAAGAATTTGAAGATAACATTTAGCTCTGACTATGATCAAAAAGAGCCTGTTGACCTAAAAGGCTCTTTCCGACAATATCGTTACTTCCACCCCCCGATTATTAATCCCATCAAAGTGAAAACAACCGACCAAAAACCACCGTTAATAAAAATATATTTCCAGGATTTTTGCTCATACAGTGCATTCACTCCTATAGCCATTGCCACCCACCCAAAGCCGGTCAGGAATCCATAGAAAGCTCCCTCTTGTGCATTAACCTCACCGCCGAAGAACATAGCCAGGCAGTAAGCCATAATAAATTGAAACACGAAAGTGAATCCAAAGATCTTTCCCATATTTCCATTTTGAGCATCTTCTTCAGTCATCCCTACGGCTGCCATCCAGGGCTTCCCAAATAAAGGGCCATACCATACAAACCCGATTGCAAACCCTACTAATGAAGCGGCTATTACAGCCAGTTTATTGCTGCCATTTCCATACTTTTGTCCTCATATTTATGATTAGAACTTTCATTTGTACCATTGACGATTATCTATTAACCGATGAATCTCAATGAATTAACAAAAAAACCCTCTATCTCACAATAACCCCATAATAATTTCTTCCTAATTGAATGCAGAAACCCAAGCTTTTCCCTAAGATTTCTTACCTTCCTGAAAAGATCTTCAGAATCAATTTAACAACATGAAACACCCTGATTTTAATCAGACTATACCTATTGACGAGATTGGAGTTACAGAACGTGTGGCTCGTCTTAATTCCAGAAGTATTAAAAAAGGCTCCAAAGTGCAGGCATTGAAATTAGCCTTAAGTATGATCGACCATACTACGCTCGAAGGAAGTGATTCTCCCGGAAAAGTGATTCAGCTTTGTAAGAAAGCCCGTCAGCCTCACCCTGCCATACCCGACCTGCCAACGGTAGCTGCAGTTTGTGTATATCCCCGTATGGTCAGTGTTGCAAAGAAAGAATTAAAAGATACCGATATTAATGTGGCTAGTGTGGCTACGGCATTCCCAAGTGGCCAGGCTCCCCTGTCAATGAGACTGGAAGATACGAAGTTTGCTGTCTCAGAAGGGGCTGACGAAATTGATATGGTGATAAGCCGGGGAGCTTTTTTGAATGGTGAGTTCAATCTCGTATTTGATGAAATAGCTGCTGTGAAAGAAGCCTGTGGAGATGCTCACTTGAAAGTGATACTGGAAACCGGGGAACTTCACACCCTTGAGAATGTCCGTAAGGCAAGTGACCTTGCCATGCATGCCGGAGCTGATTTCATTAAGACCTCAACCGGAAAAGTTAGTCCAGCAGCAACTCAGCCCGTAACTTTAGTGATGTTGGAAGCCATTCGTGATTTCTATTATGAGACAGATAAAATGATCGGGATGAAACCGGCCGGTGGAATCAGAACTGCGAAACAAGCGATCCAGTATTTAGTTATAGTAAAAGAAACACTTGGTGCTGCATGGCTGAATAAAGATTATTTCCGTTTCGGAGCCAGTTCTCTTACAAATGATCTTCTCATGCAGATCGTAAAACAAGAAACAGGGCATTACCAGTCTCTCGATTACTTTAGTAATGATTGATTCATACCCTCAAAAAGAACTTTTGAACTTAGACCAATAATCATGTCCAACACTGAAACCAAAGAAGCCCCTTACAAACCTACTTCACCCAACTCAAAGTTGGACTTTGAGTCTGTCTGGGAATATGCCCCCGCTCCTCAAGATTCTGATTTTGCAGAAATAAAAGAACGCTACGAATTATTCATTGGCGGTAAATTCGTGAAACCCTCCAAAGGCCGTTATTTCAAGAGTACGAACCCTGCGACCGAAGAAGAGATCACTGAATTTGCGGAAGCTACTCAAAAGGACATCGATAAAGCCGTAAAAGCTGCACGAAAGGCTTATGAGGGGGAATGGTCGCGTATTTCAGCTAAAGAGCGTGGTAAGTATATTTACCGAATTGCACGTATGCTGCAGGAACGTGCTCGAGAGTTTGCTGTTCTGGAAAGCATGGATGGCGGGAAACCCATCCGCGAATCCCGTGATGTGGATATCCCTTTAGTTGCCGCCTATTTCTTTTACTACGCAGGATGGGCAGATAAACTTGAGTATGCATTCCCCGGTAAAAAACCGGAGCCATACGGGGTATGTGGTCAAATCATTCCCTGGAACTTCCCATTGCTGATGCTCGCATGGAAAATAGCTCCTGCGCTCGCCACAGGAAATACCGTTGTTCTGAAACCCGCTGAAACAACGTCCCTTACCGCCCTTAAATTTGCCGAATTGGTGAAAGACTGCGGGCTCCCGGAAGGAGTCGTTAACATTGTAACCGGTGCTGGACAAACCGGAGCAGAGATCGTAAATCATAAGGATATTGATAAGATCGCGTTTACAGGTTCAACCAACGTTGGAAAGATCATTCAGAAATCTCTGGCAGGAACCGACAAGAAATACACTCTGGAACTTGGAGGAAAAGGTGCTTTAGTGATCTTTGAAGATGCCCCTATCGATCAGGCAGTAGAAGGTATTATTAACGCAATTTATTTCAATCAGGGACACGTTTGCTGTGCCGGCTCCAGATTGTTAGTGCAAGAAGGTGTAGCTGATAAAGTGATTCGGAAACTTAAAGACAGGCTTGAAACCCTGATCGTAGGCGATCCTTTGGATAAAAATACCGACGTCGGAGCAATTAACTCCAAGGAGCAGTTTGAAACTGTAAACAAGTATCTGGAATTAGGAGTCGAAGAAGGTGCCGATATCTATCAGGCCAAATGCGAAATTCCGGAAAACGGATATTTCATACGTCCCACCCTTTTCACCAATGTATCTCAATCAAACCGTGTAGTTCAGGAAGAAATTTTCGGTCCGGTGCTTACTGTTCAAACCTTCCGCACTGCCGATGAAGGCATTGAAAAAGCAAATAACACTCCTTATGGATTGGCTAACGGTATATGGACCGATAAAGGCTCTAAGATCTTCAAGGTGGGCAGCAAGATGCGCTCCGGCGTAGTATGGGCAAATACCTATAATAAATTTGACCCTACCTCTCCTTTTGGCGGCTACAAAGAAAGCGGCGTTGGCAGAGAAGGCGGCATGCACGGACTGGCAGCATACATCAAAAACTAATTATAAAGGACACCGATCATGGCAGAACAAAGAATTGACGTAAAGAAAACCTATAAAATGTATATCGGGGGAGATTTCCCCCGCAGTGAATCCGGCCGCACCTATAAAGCAGTTGACAGTGATGGAAACCTGCTGGCCAATGCATGTCAGGGATCCAGAAAAGACTTTCGGGATGCTGTTAAAATAGCACGCGGAGCCTTCGGTGGATGGAGTAGCAGAAGTGCTTACAATCGTGGACAGATTCTTTATCGTATCGCCGAAATGATGGAAGACCGTCGTGCTCAATTTATGCAGGAATTAGGCCCAATAGGTTTTAAAACCTCAGAAGCCGAAGCTGATATCAATACAGCCATTGACCGCTTGATCTACTATGCGGGATGGACCGACAAATACCAGCAGGTATTTGGAAGTATCAATCCAGTGGCAAGCTCACATTTTAACTTTAGTATGCTGGAACCGACCGGTGTGGTTGCAGCTTTTGCCCCTGAAAAAAGCCCTTTGCTTGGACTAGTATCCTTGATAGCCCCAATAATAGCGGGGGGAAATACTTGCGTGATCTTAGCTTCTGAAGAATTTCCACTGCCTTCCATTAGTTTTGCAGAAGTTTTAAACTCTTCAGATGTTCCTGGAGGTGTAGTTAATATTCTAACAGGTTATCGTGAAGAAATAGCGGAACATTTTAGTACACATATGGATGTAAATGCCATGTGTTATACTGATGAACTCCCAAAAGAAATGAAGAAAATGATAGATGAGAATGCTTCACTTAACGTAAAAAGAGTTATAAAACGACCGGTCAGAGATTGGTATAGTGAAGAAGCTCAAACACCCTATTTTGTAACTGATTTTCAGGAAACTAAAACTACCTGGCACCCCGTTGGATACTAAATGCATACAATGAGATACCTACCCATATTTTTATTACTAGTGATAGCTGTGGCCTGTTCAACAACACAGCAAACCGTTGAAGAAGCTATGGACGATATCAAAGAAAACTACACTGAAGAAGTAACAACTTCAGGCATAGACCTGCAATCTTACAGAACCCAGCTTTCTGACTCATATAATTACCGTGAGAATGAAATTCCTGAAGCTTTCAACCGAATGAAAGTTGAACAGAAAGTTGAAAAAGATCTTTATGAGGGGTATCGGATTCAAATATACTCAGGTCAAGACGTAACCGGTGCGGATACTACCGCAGCAAACTTCAGAGCCTGGGCTGATACAACTATTGCTAATTATCAACCAGAAACTTATGTCTTTTTCAGAGCTCCTTATTACAGGGTACATGTTGGTGATTTTCACGAGCGTGAAAAAGCAATTCAATTCTCAAACATCGTTAAACGTTTTTTCAGAGATGCCTGGGTTGTCTATGATCGGGTTATACCTCAAAACGTCCCCTCCGATACTACTCAAATTCAAATGAAATAAGGAATTGTATTTCGGTGGAGCTTTCTTCGCAACCAATCTGAATAAAACAAAACTTTTTGTTTATTATTACGAAGAAGCATAAAACATAAATTTAGATCACGTACTTCATTGGGTTTAAAAAACGAAGCGCAATCCGGTTACAACACTAAAAGATTCTATCAAGAATATGTTTCCGGCATGAGCCGTGAACGCTTTTCTAAAGAGCTTTCCGCAGATACAGAGCGGCTTAAATTAGTTTATAAAGAAGCCGTAGAAGATATTGAGCGGCAACAGGGACAGCAACTTCCCGGACATGTTAAGTTTCTTCGCCTTTTTTCAGATCTTACCCAGAGGTTAAACCCAACCAGACGCTTAATTTTTGGGCTTGGCTCTGTGAGCTTTGTGGCTTATTACCTGCTCAACTTTTTTGGAATACTTGAATATTTCCTGATCGGTGACCTCCTATTGCCCTTTGGTTTTTTATCCATGTTTATGCTTTTGCTGATCGAGCTGCTGGAAAAGTCTGATGTTCAAAAAGAGATCGATCTTGCCCGTGAAATTCAGTTGAGTTTACTTCCCGGCACTTCCCTTAATAAAGAGAATCTTGAGGTCTATTCCTTTGCCCACACAGCCAAAGAAGTGGGCGGAGATTATCTTGATGTAATCGAAACTGACAAAGGAACGTATGTTGTTATAGCAGATGTATCCGGTAAAGGACTTAGTGCTGCATTATATATGGTTCGCCTTCAGGCATTGGTAAGCATGATCATTGAAAAGGAAGAACCGAATCCAAAAGAGCTTTTCCTTCAGCTGAATAACTACATCAAAAGCAACAGTAAAGACAAAACCTTTGTCACGGGTTGTGTTGCTTTCTTCCCGAATGATGAAGAACACTTTGAGTATATCCGGGCCGGGCATAATATTCCTATTTATTACTACAAAGAAAGAGATACTACATTTAAACTTAAATCCAACGGTTTTGCATTAGGCATGACCTCTACCAAATTGCTTGATAAGAACATGGAAGTGAAGAAGTTTCATTTCAAGCCCGGCGATTCGGTCTTATTTTATACCGATGGTTTAAATGAAGCCCGTAATAACCGTGGTGAAGAATATGGTGAAGAACGTATAGAATCACTCATGGAGATCTATGGTTCACTTCACGCCAAAACGATCATTGGTAAGCTTCAGTCTTCTCTTGAATCTTTTATCGGCTCAGTGGACCCATTGGACGATGTTACATTTACATGTATCCACCGCCCATCAAAATAGTTCATTGGTCTGTTTACTTACTCAGTGCAGCTTTTACAACAGCTTCAGTTGTGATACCGAAGTGATCATACAACTCTTCATAAGGAGCAGACTCTCCAAAAGTGTTCAACCCAATTGCAGTACCACTTGCTCCCACATAACGTTCCCAGCCAAAGGTGGCAGCGGCTTCAATGGAAACTCTATTCGTTACCGCTTTAGGCAACACATTCTCTTTGTAAGCAGCGTCTTGCTTCTCAAACAGCTCCCAGCTTGGCATACTTACCACACGGGCATCTACGCCTTGATCAGCAAGCTTCTTCTTAGCTTCGATAGCGTATTGGAGTTCAGACCCGGTCCCTAAAAATATTGTATCGGGGATTTCTTTATTGGAGTCCGAAAATATGTATCCACCTTTTTGTACCAGGCTCGCAGGATTTTCTTCCGATCTGATCTGAGTAGGCAAGTTCTGACGTGTGAGCACCAACAAGGTTGGACCTGTAGTATTTTCAAGCGCAGACTTCCAGGCATACGATGTTTCGTTGGCATCACCGGGGCGTAAAACAGTTACATTTGGCATTGCTCTTAAGCTTGCAAGATGCTCTACTGGCTGATGGGTAGGTCCGTCTTCTCCCAAGCCAATACTGTCGTGCGTAAGAACAAAAATAGACGGCACTTTCATAAGAGCAGCCAAGCGAATAGCCGGTCGCATGTAATCGGTAAAAACAAAGAAAGTTGCTCCATACGGAATCATTCCGCCATGCAAAGCCATTCCATTTACAGCCGCTCCCATCCCATGTTCACGAACTCCAAAGTGAACCGTTCGTCCAGTCGGTGAATCAACTACATAAGATCCATAGTCTTCAATATCAGTTTTTGTGCTCCCTCCCAGATCAGCTGAGCCTCCAAATAAATTAGGTACCTCATCCTTAATGGCGTTGATCACTTTTCCTGATGCCGCACGGCTGGCCATACCTTTTTCATTTGCTTCAAATATGGGAAGATGCTTTTCCAGTTCAGGGGATAATGCTCGGTTTCTCCATTTATTGAAGACGCTTGCTTCTTCACTGAATGAGCTTTCATATTTTGCTAATCTGCTATTCCAATCTTCCTCTGCCTTTTCCCCATTAGAAACAGCTTCCCTGAACTTATTAAGTGCTTCTTCCGGGATATGAAATTTTTTCTCCGGATCCCATCCATAAGCTTCTTTAGTTAATTTAATTTCACTTTCTCCCAAGGGAGAACCATGAGAAGACTCACTGTCTTGTTTGTTCGGGCTTCCAAAACCAATATGTGTTTTGCATATAATGATGGATGGTTTGTCAGTAACAGACTGAGCTTCCTTAATTGCATCGTTGATCTGATCATGATCGTGACCGTCAATTTCAACTACATACCAGTTATAGGATTCAAATCTTTTGACTGCATCTTCTGTGAAAGCCAGGTCGGTAGAACCTTCAATGGATATCCGGTTTGAATCATATAAATAGATCAATTTCCCTAAGCCCATATGTCCCGCCATAGATGCAGATTCATGGGAAATTCCTTCCATCAGATCACCATCACTTACAATAGCATAAGTGTAATGATCAACAATATTATGCCCTTCCTTATTGAATTTGGCAGATAAAAAATGCTCTGCCATAGCCATTCCAACCCCGGTTCCAAATCCTTGTCCTAATGGGCCGGTTGTAGTTTCTACACCAGGAGTCATGCCATATTCGGGATGCCCGGGAGTCTTGCTTCCCATCTGACGAAAATTTTTAATCTCATCAAGACTCAGATCATAACCGGTTAAATGCAATAGGCTGTAGATCAGCATGGATCCATGACCGGCAGAAAGAATAAATCTATCTCTGTCAAACCAATCAGGGTTCTTGGGGTTATGTTTCAAAAACTTGGTCCAAAGCACATAAGCTACATCAGCCATTCCCATTGGCATACCAGGATGACCTGAATTTGCTTTTTGAACGGCATCTATAGACAAAGTTCTGATAGTATTTACACAGAGATTATCAAGATTGGAAGCAGGCATAAAAAATATTGAATTAAAATTATGATTAATGACTGAAGGTTGGCAAAGATACCAAAAGCCAGTTTTGGATAAAAAGGATTAAAAAATAATTCCATAAAAAAAGCCACGCTCAAAAGAACGTGGCTTTAAAGTCACTTAAAGCAAAATTTTAGTTTGCTGTTGAGTCGCATTTCAACTCAAACTCCATTTTATGCTCTGCCGGAGATCGGAAAGATCCATAAAGCGCATTTGAGAAAGCATCACAGGCTTCAGATTTATTATTCAGAGTTTGATAGGCATATCCAAGCTCATAATAGATCTTAGCTCTGTCAGTTCTACCGCCATTCTCATATTCAAGACCTTGAGTTGCGGCATCAACAGCTTCCTGAGCATTTCCTGCTTTATTATGGGCCTCAGCAATTCGGTAATATACATTTGAAGATTGTCCGTCATAATCCAATGCTTTATTCAAAGTCTCAAGAGCATAATCCAGATTATCATCTTCTGAAGCTCGGGTGCCAACAGCTAATAGTTCATCATGAGCTGCTTCACGTGCTCTATCTGCTATATCGGGTTTATTTGTTGCGCCAGCAACTTGAATTGCCCGATCATACCATTCGATCATTTGATCAACACCCTCATCAATGATTCCGTCACCATCAGTATCATTCACTTTTTTAAAGATCTTGGCTTTTTGATAGTACGCAGCTGCATAATTTGAATTCAAATTGAGAGCTTCATCAACCGCTTCTTCTGATGCTTCAAAATCTTCTTGACTATAGTAAAGAACTGATTTACTGTAATACAGCTGAGGAATAGCCCCTCTCGCAGTACTTACATAGCGGTCATCATTATATTCTTCACTGATCTCTACAACATCACTAAACGCAGATATTGCTCTGTCAAGTGACGCTATGTCTCGGTTTGATTGGAATTCCTGATAAGCAGCTCTTGCCATACCATAGTACATTTTTGGTATTTGAGACTCTGCATTCCCTTTAATGTCTTCACCTTCAGGGCCTAATTGCTCTGCTACTGAAATAACCTGAGTAAATGTTGAAATGGCAGCTTCATAATCGTTTGATTGAGCTTGTTCCAAACCTTGATTATAAAGTTGCACAGCCTGAGTTCTATCCTGAGCCTGCACTTGAAATGCCATAAGAACTAATAAAGCGGCACATAAACTTGTTTTTAAAACCTTCATATCTTTTTTTGTTTTGATCGTTAGTTGCAGCGCCGAATTTAATAAAAAATGACACTGAAATTAAAATTATAACTGCCTTTTTAATGAAATAGTATGTTTTTAACCTATGAAAGCGCTTTCATGTTCCGAATTAAAAGTGAAAGTTAGGCATCGGTTCCTTCTTACTGTAAAAATCACAAATAATTTTTACGGCTTCATCGGTAGAGTCCGTTACCTGAAACAGGTCACTATCTTTGTCAGAGATTGTCCCCCATTCTTTCATCGTGTTATTCATCCAATCTATCAAACCTTCCCAATATTCGCTTCCGAATAAAATGATAGGAATTTGATCGATCTTTCTGGTTTGAATAAGGGTCAAGCTTTCAAATAATTCATCTAAAGTACCAAACCCTCCTGGAAAAACAACGAAGCCTTGTGCATATTTTACGAACATAACTTTTCGCACAAAGAAATAATTGAAATTTATGGAAAAATCAGGGTCTACATGCTGATTTATCCCTTGTTCGAACGGCAAGCTGATTCCCAGTCCCACGGATTTTCCTTTGGCTTGCTCAGCTCCTTTATTTCCAGCTTCCATAATTCCGGGACCACCGCCTGTGATCACCCCAAATCCTTTCTTTGTGATCTTTTCAGCTGTCTCAACTGCTAATTTATAATACTCGTTATCAGGTTTAGTTCGTGCAGATCCGAAAATGGAAATACATGGGCCTATTTGAAATAGTTTGTCATAACCTTCAACAAATTCACCCATTACCTTGAATACGCTCCATATATCACGATCAAAGCCACTGTGCTTATTATTTTTTTGAAATTCTCTTTGTTCGTTATTCATAATTTTTTTAAAAATTTATAGAAAGTGATATTGACGGACTCGGTGAACTCTTTCTAGCTGCAATAATCACCGGCTTCATCTGTATGTTCATAGACAGATCATCGGATACATCAAAAGATCTTAGGTGAGCAAACACATAGGCATCAATAGCATTTAGTGCATATGAAAGACCTATAAAAACAAAAACCAAGTCTCTTCTATTTCGGAAATTGTTCCTTGTTTGTCTTAATGCTTCGAGGTTTGCGTCCTCAGAAATATATCCGGGGGTAGGCCCAAACTTGTTATCATCGGGGGATTGGGGATTCAGGTTATAATATGCAGCCCGGTAATCTCCATAACGTTTATTCAAATGAATGCTGTAGTAAGTCAACCCACCTATAACACCATACACAATAGGCACCTTCCAGATCTGATTGTTTGTAACCTGTCCCCATCCGGGTAAAATTAAAGACTGACGAAGTACTTTTTTAGGATCAGGAAACTCCGTTTGCAAAGAATCTGAAATTTCAAAGGCGGGCTTGAATTGGTAATTGACAGGAACAAAACTCTTTGATGAGGAAAAGCTTTGAGCGGAACCATTAGCGGTCATCAACACTCCAAACAAAAGTGTAATGCTAATCGATCGAATCAAAAATTGCAAGTATGCGTTCAAGATCATCTTCAGAGTAATATTCAATCTTTATTTCTCCGCCTTCCTTTTTTGGGTTGATATTTACCTTAGTACTAAATGTACGTCGTAAACGCGCAGAAATTTCCTTATAAAACGGATCTAGTTCTTCCTTATTAGTTGAAGCTGTCTTTTTCTTAGTTCTGGACGGTTTTGAAACATCACGAACAGCCTCTTCAATTTGGCGAACAGACATACCGCTATCAATAACCTTATCTAATATCTTCTTTTGAACATCTTCATCTTCAATGGTTATAAGTGCCCTGGCATGGCCCATCGAAATTTGGTTTGCCTTTAACGCCGACTGAATAAAATCAGGGAGATTCAGCAACCGCAACATATTAGTTACTGTAGTCCTGTTTTTACCAACACGTTTGGCAACTTCAGCCTGAGTATAATCAAACTCTTCAAGTAATCTCTTATACCCCAAAGCCACTTCCAGCGGATTCAATTCTTCCCTCTGAATATTCTCTATCAGAGCAAAAGCCATACTTTGTTCATCATCTGCTTCACGAATAAAAGCCGGAATCTCCTTTAAGCCGGCTAATTTAGCAGCTTTCAGCCTTCGCTCACCACTTATTAGCTCAAATCGCTTCTCCCCTATATACCGAACAGTGATAGGCTGTATCAAGCCATGCTCTTTTATGGAATCAGCAAGTTCATCCAGACGTTCTTCATCAAACTCTTTGCGGGGCTGATGCGGATTTTTACGGATATGATCTACTGGAACAAAAAGAACAATGTTTACCCGGTCCTCCGGCTTAATGATACTCTTCTGAACACCTTCCTTCTTGGGCTCTTCGCCTGCTTTACCTTCATCTTGGTATTCAGGAAAAAAAGCTCCTAAACCGCGCCCTAATACTTTTTTGGTAGCCATAATAACTATTTATCTGTCTTAATCTGTAAGAACCGGGCTGTTCTTGAATAACTTTTTATTTCTCTTAATGATCTCCCGGGCAAGCGCAAGGTAATTTTTAGCACCAACACTTGTAGAATCGTATAAAAGTGCAGGTTTTCCAAAACTAGGGGCTTCAGCAAGACGGATGTTACGGGCTATAACTGCCTTAAACACCCGGTCATCAAAATAGCGCTTCACTTCGTCTGCGACTTGGTTAGATAGTCTTGTTCTGGTATCATACATAGTCAACAGAACGCCTTCAATATCTAAATCAGGATTGAGGTGTTGCCGTACGATCTTAATTGTGTTTAAAAGCTGACCTAAACCCTCCAATGCAAAATACTCGCACTGAACCGGTATCACAATTGAGTCTGAGGCCGTTAAAGCATTGATAGTCAACAAACCTAATGAAGGCGGACAATCAATAATGATGAAATCATATTTATCTCGTACACTTTCGATCGCTTTTTTTAAGATGCGTTCTCTTTCTTCACGATCTATCATCTCAATCTCAGCTCCTACCAAATTAATGTGAGCCGGTACCAGATCTAGAAAATCTAACTCCGTTTGACGGATGGTATCATCAATATCCGCACTACCGATCATCATTTCATACACTGAGCTAGACACTGTTTTAGAATCGATTCCAAGTCCACTTGTAGTGTTACTTTGAGGATCTATGTCTATTACCAAGGTAGGGTGTTCCACTGCTGCCAGACTAGCAGCTAAGTTAATTGCCGTAGTTGTTTTTCCTACTCCACCTTTCTGATTGGCAATTGAAATGACTTTTCCCATTAAAAACCTGCTTTAAGCTTGATATAGTTTTCTGATAAATTATAATATAAAGCGAGGTGCACTGCCATACAAAAATACTTATTCACATTAAGTACCAAAGTTTTCCACATTAATGATATAAAGCAATGTCTTGCAGGCGTTTAGTTTGATGACCCTGTGAGCAAAATACCATTGCCGGAGGAATTAGTTCCTGTGGGGTCATTAACTAACTGTAATTTCTCGTAGCTTCTGTCTAGATCTGCATCTAATGTGGAGGATTGCTCTTCTTGCTGGTCTGCTGAGAACCGGAGGATCTCATTTCGGTCAACCCAGGGTTCTACAGTTTCAGCCCCTGTAGATTGAGGGGGCTGAGAACTTGAATAGTCTGAATAATACATATATCCACCGGTGAAAGCACCTAAAAGAATAGCCGCTGCTATACCCCTTTTCATAAAAAATATAATGTTTGCTGTCCCCGAACTTCTTCTTGACTGAGTCTCTTTAGCGTTTTCAATAATAGTGGCAGTCAAATCAGCCGATGGTGTTTTATGCGGGAGACCTGAAAGTTTATTATTTGTGGCTCTCAAGCTTTCAACTTCGATCAGTAGATCTCCGTCTTCCCGCATTTGCTTTTCAAACTCGATCTCTTCAGAAGGATCCATTTCCTTCATTAGATAACGAATAGCCTTATTTTCATCCGTGTGCATGTTTTTGCTCTTCTTCTCGTTCTTCCTCAAAATACTTTCTTAAGTTTATGAGTGCATATCGCATACGCCCTAAAGCGGTGTTGATGGATACATCGGTAAGTTCTGCAATTTCTTTAAATGGCATTTCATAATAATGTCTAAGCAAAACGACCGAGCGCTGTTCTTCAGGAAGTTTGGCAATGTGTTTCATTAGGCTTGAACGAGTTTCGGCTTCAACAATCTGCTCGTCAGCATCCACAACACTGTCATCTTCCATTCGATCGAAATAATCGGTTGAAGAATCTTCGTCACTCCATCCACTAACGTCAATATATCGTTTTTGTTTTCTTAAATAATCAATGGTTGCATTATGTGCAATACGCATAACCCAGGCGATCCATTTTCCCTGTTCATTGTACGTATCATCCATTTTTGTAATTACCTTGGTGAAGGTAGTTTGAAAAAGGTCATTAGCAATTTCAGGATTCATTACCATGCTGTAAATATAAGAATAGATCTTTTGCTGATGACGGTTCATCAATTCATTAAAAGCAGATTCATCCGCATTCTTGCGGAAGATTTTTACAAGCTCTCTGTCTTTGAGGCTTTTGTAATTAGGTTTTTCTACGTGTCTCTTAATCAATTTCATAATATTCACCCTAAATTTGGGATTCTGCTCCAAATAATCAAACTAAAACAGATACTTTATGTTTCAATAACTTTCAGATTATTAAGAACGTTTCAGATGGTGCTCATTTTTACTTTACCATCTGACACTATTGTACTATTGCTGACACGGTATTCATATAACATGTTAATGTGAGCAGTTTTGTACTTCTTTGGGTGATGACGACCTATCCTTCAAAATAGTTGTATACCTTTTCTCCCACAGACTTCCCCGCTACAGCCTGTATTTCTTCTTTTTTGGCTGCTTTTATTTTCTTTACTGATCCAAATTCTATGAGTAGCTTCTTAGCTGTCTTCTCTCCCACTCCATTTATATCAAGCAGCTCCGTTTTTACTGTTCGAGTGCTCCTTTTTTGGCGGTGAAAAGTTATGGCAAATCGGTGAGCTTCGTCCCGCGCCTGTTGTAGCAATTTGAGTGCCGATGATTTCTTGGGGATCATGATCGGGTCTGACATTCCTGGCAAAAATACTTCTTCAAGTCTTTTAGCTAAACCGATGACCTCACATTCTCCATAAAAATCGATTTCCTTAAGAGCCTCTACTGCTGAGCTCAACTGACCTTTTCCGCCATCTACAATAATAAGATCAGGTATCTGAGTCCCTTCCTTCATTACCCGGGAATATCGGCGTGCTAAGACCTCCTTCATAGAAGCAAAATCATCCGGACCTTCTACTGTTTTTATATTGAACCGCTTGTACTCACTCTTTCTTGGTTTGGCATCCACAAAACAGACCATAGATGCCACAGGGTCGGTTCCTTGAAGATTCGAGTTATCAAAACACTCAATTCTCCTCGGAAGGCGATCAAGTTTTAGATGTTCTTTCAATTCCTTTACTGCATGAGGAATTCGGTCTCGTTCGGCTTTTGCTTTTTCAAGTGCACGTTCATTCAGATGTAGTTTAGCATTCGCCTGTGCCATTTTAATGAGTTGCTTTTTCTCCCCGATCTGAGGGACATGCACCGGTACGATCTTTCCTCTCTCCTGTTGTAAATACTGTTCCAGAGGTTCTGTTTCGGGTAACTCATGACTCAAATATACTTCATCGGGAATAGCCGCCATGTACTGACCGGTATAATAATCTTCTACAAAAGATTGTAACATCTCACCCATTTCCAGTCCTTCAATATTTTTCAGGAATCGATGAAACTTTCCAATCATCTTCCCTTCCCTCACTTTAAATAGTACACCGCATGCCTCGCCAATTTCTTCGTCTTTTCTGATAGCAAACACATCACGGTCCACTTTTTTAGAAACCACCATTTTCATCTTCTGGCTGTAATGCTGAACAGCTTCAAGGCTATCACGAAGCTGGGCGGCCTCCTCAAATACCAAAGCATCCGAAGCGATCTGCATTTCCTCTTTAAGCTCACGGATCAACTGGTCGGTCTTACCATTCAACATCCGGTCCACTTTTTTGACCGTAGCCTGGTAAACTTCATTATCCCAATCACCGGAACAATTTTCCAGATAGTCATCAAAGCAGGAATGCCATTTTGGTACACCCCGGGTTTTATCAATGGTTTTTTGGGAAACAGCACATGTACAAAGCCCAAATGCTTTCCGGATAGTCTCCAGCATCCTCTTCATAGCTCCCACACTGTCATAAGGACCATAGTATTTACTTCCGTCTTTCACCACAGTCCGGGTTGGAAATACCCTTGGCTTGGTCTCATCGGTGATGCAGATATATGGATAGGACTTATCATCCCGATACATGATATTATACCGAGGCTGATATTGTTTAATGAGATTGTTCTCCAGAATAAGTGCCTCAGCCTCTGAATCAGTTACAAATACTTCCAGGTCATCTATTTTTGAAACCATGGTTTTGATACGCCCGTCAGTAGGACGAGAATCCTGAAAGTATGACCGAACACGATTTCTAAGCCGTTTTGCCTTACCTACATACAATACAGATTCATTGGCATCTCTGTAAATATACACGCCCGGTGAGGTGGGTAAATTTGCGACTTTCTCTGAGAGTTTTACTTGTCCTTCGTTACTCATGCCTTAAAGATAACAGAATTCAGTTGCTGATTGCACTGGTTTATTGAAATTTTGACCTCACCTTATTCAAATTAATTTTTACTCCATTATTGGTTTATAGAATTCATAATTTTGATCATATGGATACAACTAAAACAACTCCCAACATTCCTATCATCTACGAAGACAATCATCTTTTGGTGATCGATAAACCAGCGGGATTGCTTTCGCAGGAAGATCATACCGGCGACCCTGATGTACTAAACCTTTGTAAGCAATACATCAAGAAGAAATATAATAAGCCCGGTGATGTTTTTTTAGGATTGGTTCACCGTCTGGATCGTCCGGTAAGCGGAGTAATGGTATTGGCAAGAACTTCAAAAGCAGCTTCCCGGCTTTCCTACCAAATTCGAAAACGAACCATTAACAAAACCTACTGGGCACTTGTTGAAGGACAGGCACCGGTATTCGGAGAGTATGTTCATTTTCTCAAAAAGGATAACAGGACCAATGTTGTAAAGGCGTACAAATCACCTAAGGGTGATGCAAAAGAATCCCGATTGAAGTTTATCAGCATAAAGCAGAGTGCCAAATTCAGTGTAATTGAAGTAGATCTGATCACCGGCCGACCTCACCAAATTCGAGTGCAATTTTCCAAGGAAGGACATCCTTTGTGGGGAGATCATAAATACGGAAATCCTAAAAAAGGAGATCAGGATATCGCATTAAGGTCAGTAAAAATGGAGCTTGAACATCCTACTAAAAAAGAACTCATGATATTTAAAGCTCCAAAACCTACCGGTCGTCCCTGGAACATGTTTGAATACTGATCACTGTTTAGAACTACACTGCAATGTGGAGATTTGATCCTGATCTAGCCGTTTTATTTGAGAACCTAAGCTCATAATGGGTACCTTTTTCTGAGGAGATATTAATGTCTGCGTCAATCTGTTCTGAGTAAGAAACAACTAAAGTAGTTCCCAAAGTAGGGCTTTCTTCTAATATGAAATCATCAGGAAGACCGATGCCGTCATCTTCTATGCTAAGGTAGATCTGATCTCCTCTCAGTTTAAAACGAACCCAAACATTTCCATGATTTTTCCCCTCAAATGCAAATGTGTATGCATTGGAAACCAGTTCGTTGATGATCAATGCCAAAGGAACAGCCTGATTCAAATTCATATAAATGGATTCAGAACAAACGTGAAGTTTTATATTCTTTTCAGGAGGACAGAGTTTATCCTTCAGAACAATCAGCATTTCATTTAAGTAATGCTCAAAATCGATCCCTGTAAAATCTTTGGCTTTATACAATTCTTCATGTATAAGCGCCATCGACTTCACACGCATATAGTTTGAAAGTAATACGGACTTAGTCTCTTCATCTTCTGAGATCAACTCCTGTAGCTGAAGGAATCCGGATATCACTGCCAGATTATTTTTTACACAGTGATGAACTTCTTGCAGTAGTACCTCCTTTTCATGGATCAGATTTTTTAAACTGGATTGATATTCTACCTGCTCAGCTACCGATTGTCCCGTTCCAAGAAAATACTTCTTTCCACTATTCTCGAATGCAATTGCATGATATAAATAAGGTTCTTTTGAACCGTCTTTCATCACCAGATCAGCCTGAATAGAACCTTCAAATCCATTCATTGTTCTTCTTACGTATTCGCTGACTCTTTGTATATCCTCACCTTCAAAGAAGTCTGCAGGACTCAGATCTATGAGTTCTTCATCCGTCCTTCCCGTGGTTTCAACTATATTCTTATTTCATCTTATGAAATTCATTTCCTCATCAAACATATAAAAATGACTTGGAAGTGCATTGATAATGGTATCGCTTAGCTTTTTTTCTTCTATGGCCTCTTCAATGGCTGCCAAATCAAGTCCCCAATGCTCATAGAATCGCTGATCTTCGGAAGCGACCAGTGCCAATTTCAAGTGATCCGGAATCTGTTCAGCCCGAATCCAGAATTCTCTCAGGTTATATCTTTCTTTTTCTAACTCCTCCCAGTTTTCTTGAATGGTAAAAGCCGTAAATGGCGGGTTCACCCATCGAAGGATCATGAGCAAAAGACAAAACCAAAACGTCCAGCCGAGTAATACCCCTCCGGCAATCTGTCCATATTTTTTCCAGGGAAATGAAGTTTGCTCTTCCATAGACCAAAGGTATTAAATTTTGAAAGAGATACTGACTTAGGAGAATTTTGTTTCTTTTTATGAACGGAATCTTATGAAATTTAAGCCTATGTATTAGGCTTATGCTATTTGAAGGGTCATTTAATTTATTCAGACTCCGAATTTTCGTCCAACATTTCATCCTCAAATTCATCTACCATTCCATCCGGTAGCTGTTTAGAAGTTTTAGCCCCAAGTTTACGGATCATCTCAGCCTGGCGGACCAGATTACCGGCTCCGGTTGAAAGTCGGCCCATCGCCTCATCATAGCTATCCTGCGTTTGTCGGATACGCTGCCCAATATCGTTCATACTTTCCACGAAAAGCACGAATTTATCGTACAGTGCCCCTCCACGTTTAGCAATCTCCATCGCATTCTTATTCTGATATTCCTGTTTCCACACACTGTCGATGGTAGCAAGAGTGGCCAGCAGTGTAGAAGGACTAACGATCACGATGTTCTGATCGAAGGCCTCGTAGTACAAATTAGAATCATATTGTAGCGCAGAACTGAATGCAGGCTCAATAGGAATGAAGAGAAGAACGAAATCCGGGCTTTTTGAACCATGGATCTGTTCATAATTTTTCCCGCTCAGACCTTTAACATGGGCACGAATGGAATTCACATGCTCTTTAAGGAATTGCTGTTGTTCACCTTCATCTTCAGCCGAACTAAATTTCTCATACGCCTTCAACGAAACCTTCGAATCGATCACCATAAATTTCTCATCCGGCAAATACACAACCACATCGGGTTTGTTGTGCCCCATACCGTCTTCCTTGGAAAAACCTTTCTGAGTTTCATATTCCCTTCCTTTTGTCAAACCGGAACGTTCCAGGATTCTCTCTAAGATCACTTCCCCCCAATCACCGACCGCCTTGTTATCTCCTTTCAGTGCTTTGGTTAAATTCTTGGCATCCTCACTCATGGTTTTATTGAGCTCCATCAAATGCTTCAGTTCTTGTTTGAGGGAACCTCGAGCTTCTACTTCGTCTTTATGAGTCTCTTCGACTTTCTTCTTAAAGGCCTCAAGCTTTTCTCCCAAAGGATTCAGCAACTGATCGATCTGCTCCTTGTTCTGTTTGGTAAATTTTTCGGATTTTTCTTCCAGGATCTTATTTGCAAGGTTCTCAAATTGAGTAGTAAGCTGCTCCTGCATTTCGGCCAGCTCTTTCTTCTGTTCATTGAGCCGCTCCTGCAAGTTTCTGTAATCTGCCTCACGAGAAGCCAACTTCTTATCCAGCTCGTTACCTCGCTCTCTTTCCTGTGATAGCTCCTGCTCGCTTTTTTGCTGAAGCTGATCGTATTCAGTTTCAACTTCCTCCAGCTGATCCTTAAGATTCTGATTTCGCTCTTCCAGCCGTGAGCTTTCGGATTTGGATTTGAAATGAGCAATAATATAACCGGCAATAGCCCCGATAATAATTCCGGTTACAATTGAAATGGTATTCATAGGTTATTCTTTTTGATTTCTATTCGATTATAGATCAAATATAAATGCCACAGGTGACACTTATTGTCATCTACTAAAGAAATTGTTTTACAGCAGGTTCATGAAACTTAAACAATGCCGGCTATAGTGATCTGTTAAAATCTACTTAGCTATCTGAACAATTTCTCTAAGCCTTGAATCAACTCCTGATTCCTGTAGATCCATCCATGCCGCTGGCCTTCGATTACTTTATAGGTATCGCCTTCTTTGAGGTATTCAGTGAGTTTAAGTGATCGTTTAATCGGCAATACTTCATCCGCTCCGGCATAAAAAATATGAACAGGTTCTTCAATTTCACGGAGAGCAACATTAGTTCTAAGCTGGTATTGCATCAGGAAATCAGGAAGAAACGGGAACTGAGAGTCTTTGACATCGACCAGACTGTAGAAGGGGGTCCACAAGATCAACATTTTGGGGTCGTGCTCTTTGGCTACCTGAGATGCAACTCCTGAACCAAGAGAATATCCCACAATGGCAATATTCTCTTCTCCATACTCCTCTGCCATTTCCTCAAACACATGGCTTATATCGCCAACAAGATCTTTTTCATTATCCATATTCCACCTGCTTTTTCCGTAAATCCGATAATCAGGATAGATCATATCGTAGCCGTTATTCAGGAAAAGCGTGTATTTATCTGAATTTGTTCGATTGGCTCCTCGGTTCCCATGCAGAGACATCACTAAGCCTTTGACTGAATCAGCATCGGTATAAGCGTGAATGGCATGAATTCGGACATCCGGTTCCGGCTCAAACCAGCGCTCCTCAAATTCGAAGCTGTAGTCGTAGCGGGCATCTTTATCAAGCATCCTAGGACTAAAGATGATTGATTCCTGTATTAAATAAAAATAACCACAAACGGCGAGGTAACAGAGTAATAACAAGGCCCCTGCGCTTATAAATGAGTTCTTAAATGTTCTCATGATCTTAATAAATATTTACAAACGTGTGCTGAAAGGTATGAACTGAACAAAGTAAATTATGGTTACTAATGCATGTTCTCTAAAAAGCTTTTCCTTTTATTTTTTGAAAAATTCTTCAATGAAGATATCAAACATACCATTGAAGTTGCCACTCTTTATGTTGCAACTTTAGGATTTATAGTCCATTTGGTTCTTGTATTTTTTAACATGGCTGATATTATTGAAGTTCATGCTCAGGTTGAGGGTTTGCTGGCCAATCCCATTGCCGCTATTTACACCCCCTTTTCCTTTATCCTGTTCTACGAAGTGTATTTATTGATCTATTATTTACCTCGTTCATTCTCCGTATCAATAGCCAAACAGTACGAGATAGTTTCTTTGATACTCATTCGTAAGATCTTTAAAGATATTTCAAATCTCGATTTAGAGGATGTTGATCTTTTTGCTTCCGAAAATCTCACTTTATTCTACGACATAACTGGTTTTCTCATTCTGTTCTTTCTGATCTTCCTATTTCGTTATCTGCTGGTAAGCCGAAAAAACCATACAGTAACTGCTAATATCGAAGGGTTTATTCTTTATAAAAAGATTCTCTGTATTCTTTTGGTTCCTTTGTTTCTTTTTCTTTCCATTTATAGTTTCAGCCACTGGGTCATTGAATTGAACCAGTTAAGTTTAGGTGTAGTAACTACCATTAGGGATTTCAACAATATTTTCTACCATGAATTCTTCCTGGCTTTGGTCATTGTGGATGTTCTGATCCTGATCGCTTCTTTCCGATACACGGATCGTTACAGCCTGCTTATCCGAAACACCGGATTTGTTGTAACCACCGTATTGATCCGGGTTTCATTTTCAGCTGACGGGCTGGCTAGTATCCTGTTACTTATATCCGGCGTGGCTTTTGGTGTCTTGGTACTGTACCTATATTCTCTCTACGACAAAATAGACAAAGGAGAAAGTACCAGAGAAAGTTATGCCTACCTGTAGCCGTGGAACTGATCTTTTACTGTTAAGTTTTTCTTGAAACTCAATTTTAAGCTGATAAAATTTGAACAAAACACACACTTCACACATTATTTATCAGGTACTGGCAGGGGCAGCTGCCTTATTGTTGAATTTATTGTTTCCTGACTTCATTCATGAGGTCAGGTTTTGGGTCTTAGCTATTGTGATCATCGTAATAGGGATGCCACACGGAGCTTTGGATCATGTGATAGCTTTTAAGGCATTCAGGCGAGCAAAGAATACCAGAAATCAGCTCATATTTTACATATCATACCTGAGCATAATGGCTATATATGGAGTACTTTGGTTCCTCTCTCCGCTGACAGGACTTATCCTTTTTCTGTTGATGACCCTCTATCACTTTGGACAAGCTGATGCAGAACGTTTTTCTTTAGAAGGGTTTGCAAAACACATTCTGCTTTATTCCCGTGGCTTAACCATAGTCGGCTTAATTCTGTTTGGTAGTGACCCCTTTTATTCCTCAGTGGTAATTGAAGAAGTAACGGGATTTTCTTTTTCGGACCAGCTTTTTGGAGTTATGGAACCCTATATTTTTACGCTGACATTTGCCCTCACTTATCCAGTCATGTTTCTATTGGTCAGTTTATTAAAAAGCCCCGAATTACTTAGGTCCTGGTTTACAGCAGATGCACTTGTTGTGTCACTGCTATTTTCATTTGGTGAGCCTATTTTTGTATTCTCTGTCTATTTTGGTTGCTGGCACGCCTTCAATCATACTAAAACCATGCTAAACTACCTGAATAAATTTGGTATGAATGTCTCTTTCAAATGGTTCTATAAGAATACCTTTCTTTACTCCGTATTGTCTTATGCAGGCCTGATTGTTCTTTATTTTGCCCTACAGGCGTTTGGAAATGCTGACTTGCTTGTTGCTCTTTTATTTATTCTGATCAGCGTATTAACCCTGCCCCATATGTTTGTAGTTGAAAAGATGTACGGCAATTTCAACCCGGAATAATAAAGCGCATAAAAAAACCCTGCCTTTTACCAACAGGGTTTTTATTGCTCTCTTCATGAATAGACTGGTTTAAGCACTTACAGCGCTTTGACCAACTTCATATCCTTCAGCTTCAGATTTTGCTCTTGCTATGGCATAGATCATCACGCCGTATCCGGCTTTCGCCAACACGTCGGCTATTGAGTAGCCTACTTGTATTGCGATTTCTGATTCTGCTCCCGTCCAGCCAAAAAATGGAGCCATATATACGATAGGATAAAATCCCCATGTGGCTAATAGCAATAGTCGGATATTTCTGAAAAGTACTTGAACCTGTCCTGATTGTCCTTCCATTGCAGTTCCAAGTTCAACCCATAATATATATACGATGTAGATGAATGGAATTGTACTCAACAAGCCCCAAAGTCCACGCATTGAAAACATGGAATCAGCCATTAAAATCTCTCCGGGATACCCTAATAGAATCATCAAAAATGCGGCTATTACCAGCTTTGTAAGCATGCTGCTTTGTTTGTCTTTTGCAAGACCGATTACCAATACCAGCTCAACGACCAAAAGAGGAACTGTCAAAAGCCAGTCAATATATCTGTAAGCATCATTGAATGGTTTACCTGATGCAATATAGTTTCCTGCGTCAGTTATCATATATGCCGCTTCCCAGGAATTGAATATTCTTAGATAGTGATACGCTGCAATACCTACTACAAGCGTTGATACCACTAAAGAAATTCTGTACTTGGGGGCTACTCTGTCTCGGGCCAATACAAAAAACAGGCCTGAAAAGATCATCGCTGCGATAGCGAAAGACAACATATTGTATACTAAGGTATACTCACCGAATGTTAAGGTTGGTTGTTCCAACATAGCGTCTCCGTTATAGTTTAAATTAACTACAACAAAACTTTTAATCTAATATGAAAGTTCCCTTTCTCGTTTTTTTGCTCAAAGGAATGTTAAGGGTAAGATTTACATTAACTCTAACAGAACATTTAAACTATCAAATAGACTTTATAATTATGAAAAAATCTGATCTTTTTATTTTAGGTTCAGCTCTTCTGTCTATGTTTCTTTCCATTTATTTATGGTTTGCTGTGGATAAGGAAGCAGGACTTTTCGTCGGGCTCTGGGTTCCCTCCCTCCTTGGATTCGGAGTGTATATCAAAAATATGTACGGAGGCTACAATGGGTGATCCGTTTATTTTATTTGCCGGAATTGTTGCTACTGTACTTTTTCTTGTTGGATATGGCTTAACCATCAAGGAGATGAGAGAACTGGAAGATGAACGTGTCACAGATTCCTTTCCAGAGGAAAGTAACGCTGAGATCAAAAAATAATCTCAGCAGGAAAAAGCTTATTTAATATCAGCCCCGGCCATTTCATGTATCTTTTTCCATTCACTTTCCCGAACCGGAGTAATTGAATAGCGTCCCAGTCGGAATAATTCCATATCGTCAAGAGCTGCTTCTTCTTTCATGGCATCACGGGTAACTGAAGTCTCAAACTTCTGAACAAACTTTACATCCACTAATTGCCAGCGAGGTTCGCTTTCAGAGCTTTTCTTATCAAAATATTTTGAATTGGGATCAAACTGAAGCGGATCTGGATATGGCTCACTGCAAACTTCCATTGTTCCAACAATCACGGGCGTTGAGATGTTGGAATGATAGAACAGAACTCCATCTCCCACATTCATTTCATCACGCATAAAATTTCGGGCACCATAATTTCTGACTCCCGTCCATGGGGTTTCCCCATCTTCCTTGAGGTCATCAATACTATAATCTTCCGGTTCTGATTTCATTAGCCAATATTTTTTCTCAGCCATAATCTCGATTGGTTCTCTTTTATTAATGTTAAATTTTGAATATTAAATGCTAAATGTTCAAAAAATCACATTTAGCATTTAATATTCATTCACATAGAATTATACGTATTTACATACCACAAAATTGTTTGGCGAAGCATTCCGTCAAAATCCTGAGAAGCTTCCCAGCCAAGCTCTTCCTTTATCTTTGAGGCGTCAATGGCATAGCGGAAATCGTGTCCCAGTCGGTCTTCCACAAAAGTTATCAGGTTCTTGTAATCCCCATCAGGACCTTTTCCAACTTCTTCATTTAGGATGTCACAGATCTTGCGAACCAATTCAATATTCTTCCATTCATTATTTCCACCGATCACATAAGTTTCTCCGGCCTTACCGGTTTGAAAGGCTACATCAAGAGCATCACAGTGATTATGTACAAATAACCAGTCTCGCACGTTTTCTCCTCTCCCGTAAACAGGAATTTCATTATGCTGAATGGCATTCCGGATGACTACAGGAATCAATTTTTCATCATGTTGATGCGGACCGTAATTATTTGAGCAATTCGTGGTCACGACGTTCATACCATAAGTTTGATAGTATGAACGAATGATAAAATCACTGCCGGCTTTAGAGGCTGAATAGGGAGAATTCGGTGCATAAGGAGTCTCTTCATTAAAGAAGCCATCTCCCTCCAGTTCACCATATACTTCATCGGTTGAAACATGCAGAAATCTATTGTTCTTCCAGTCGTCTTCATCTTCCTTCCACAGCAACCTGCACTGTTCCAAAATATTGAACGTACCTACAATATTCGATTGAATAAATGGCTCCGGACCCTGTATGGAATTATCCACGTGAGATTCAGCTGCCAGGTGAAAAACTCCCTGTGGTTTGAATGTCTTTACCACATCCTTGACCTCATCCCTGTTCACCAGATCCACTTTTTTAAAATAATATCTTCCCGAATCTTTGATGGATTTTAGGTGTGAGTGATCCGAAGCATACGTCAATTTATCCAGGTTGAAAATCTCCCAATCAGGATGTTGTTCGTAAAGTCTTAGAATAAGATTAGAGCCTATAAATCCGGCTCCCCCTGTTACAATGATACGCATATTAAAATAGATCTTCTTCTTTGATAGATGAAAATAATGGTAGTTTGCGGTCTTTTTCAGAGAGGATCGGGCGACTTACATCCCAATTTATTCTTATGATCGGATCATCCCAGCGTACACCGCGTTCCCGTTCCGCATTGTAGTAGTCCGAACATTTGTAGGCTACAATGGCCTCATCTGAAAGTACTGAAAATCCGTGAGCAAAGCCTTTAGGTATATACAGCATTCTCTTGCTTACATCCGACAATTTTATTGCTACATAATTCCCAAATGAAGGAGAATCCTGCCTAAGGTCTACAGCAACATCAAGAATCGAGCCTCTGAGGCATTGCACGAGCTTTGCTTGCGGATTTTGAATTTGATAATGCAAACCCCGAATCGCATTTCGGTATGACTTTGAAACATTGTCCTGAATAAACTCATCTTCAATCCCGGCCTCAGCCAAAACAGATTTGCGATAGGCTTCAAAAAAATATCCCCGGTCATCTTCAAACACTCGGGGTTCAATGATCTTAACCGCAGGTATACGGGTTTCTGAAATTTTCATACTCTCAATTCTGCTAACAAGTTCTTTAATCCTTCTTTCCAGTCAATTAGTTTAATGCCGGTGATGTTACTAATTTTTTGGGTATTTAATAAAGAGAATGCCGGGCGTTTAGCTTTGGCAGGGAATTCAGAACTGCTAACCGGTTTCAAATTTACCTGTATTTCCATTTGCTCAAATATCTCTTTGGCGAAATCATACCAGCTTATCTTTCCTTCTGAACAAATGTGATATGTTCCCAGTTTATTTTCTGCTACTAATTTCCAGCAGTTTTGAACAACGTTGTGGGCAAAAGAAGGACATCCAAGCTGATCGTTTATGACGTTCAGTTCCTCTCTTTCTCTCCCCATTTTCAGCATTTTTTTCACAAAATTACTCCCATGCTTTCCACAAAGCCAGGCCACCCGTATTATTATAAATTCGCAACCGGATTCCCTAATCGCCTGTTCACCGGCTAATTTACTTTCACCATAGGTATTGACCGGATCTGTGGAGTGATCTTCCGAATATCCCTGAGGATAATTCTGCAGGTCTTCTTTTGTCCCGGGGAATACATAATCAGTAGAAAAGTGAACCAGTTTTATATTATTCGAGGCACAGTAGTCTGCAAGATTCTTAACACCTTCGCTGTTAACAGCAAAAGCCTTTTCAGGTTCTTCCTCAGCCTGATCAACTTTTGTATATCCAGCACAGTTGATAATAAGGTCAGGCTTTAAATTCCCCATTACGCGCCGGGTATCGGCATGATCAGTAAGATCGAAGTCTGAAGAAGGCAGTGCAATAAACTCAACTTCCTGACGATTCAGGTAGCTGACCCATTCACTTCCAAGCTGTCCGTTTCCTCCCGTAACCAAGACCCGCATATTAACTCCGCACAAGCTCGTTTGCTATTTGATAAGATTCCGGAGTTCCGGCATCGGTCCACCACCCTTCCATTACTGAACTTTTCATTTCTCCTTTCTTGATGTAGAAATTGTTTACATCAGTTATCTCTAATTCACCCCGTCCGGAAGGTTGCAGGGTTTTAATACATTCATATACTTTTGAATCATAAAAATAGATCCCCGTTACAGCATAACTTGATTTGGGGTTTTCAGGTTTTTCTTCAATCGACTTCACATCCTCGCCATCCAATTCAGCAACACCATAGCGTTTTGGGTCCGGAACTTCTTTGATAAGGATCTGGGCTCCGGTTCCGTCATAATTTTCCATCGCTTTTTTAAGAGAAGATTCAAAGATATTATCTCCAAGTATCACCACTACAGGTTCATTACCTGCGAAGTTTTCGGCAAGACCCAAAGCCTGAGCTATACCACCCGCTTCATCCTGAACTTTGTAGGTAAAACGGCATCCAAAATCCTTACCTGAACCCAGTAAATTTACCACATCTCCCATGTGATCTGTTCCTGTCACTATCAGGATCTCTTCAATGCCAACTTCGGTCAATTTTTCGATCGGATGATAGATCATAGGTTTATTTCCAATCGGAAGGAGATGTTTATTCGTAACCTTTGTTAAGGGAAATAACCGAGAGCCGGTTCCGCCTGCTAATATGATACCTTTCATAGAAATTTTTTATTCAATTGCTCAGTTTTACTCAAAATAAGAAAAGTTAATTTACATCTTCGAATCATTGTTAGAGTCTGTTAATTAATAATTATTAACTGCTCAATAACTTAAGTAAAGCATATTTTAAACAACAATGGTTTTGCAGAGAATTTTAGGACATAAATTGATCAAGCACGAGACAAGTCTACTTATTTTAATTTTATGTATGCTAATTTCAGGTATAGCCGGAATTGATGCATTTGCACAAACTACCACCTGGAATGGATCCGTTAACAGCGACTGGAATAATGCCTCTAACTGGAGTAATGGTGTGCCCGGCCCTGGCTACAGAGTCGTTATTACTAACTTTCCAAACAAGCCCATCCTCAACACTTCTGTAACCGTCAATTCTATTCAGCTGGGGAGTTACTATCCAGGGGCAGGTATTACCTATCTCACAGTTATATCCGGTGGAACTTTAACCGTTACGAATGAAATTGAGTTTAATGGAAACGGTGGTTCCCTGCATATTGATGGAGGAACCGTTAATCATACCGGAACATCAATGACCTTCGGATCAAATGTAAACAGGTATGTAGAAATGACAAGTGGCAATTTTACAACAAATGCCAACATTTCTCTAAATGGAGGAAATACAACACAGCCCGGGTTTTCTTTAGGAAATGGAACGGCTAATTTTAATGGTGATCTAACTGTTAGTAGCTCTAATAAAAGGTTTGACGCCGGTTCAGGAACAATTAATGTATCCGGGGATCTGACTGTTGGCCAAAGCTCAATCTTCAATTTAGGTACTGCTACTCTTACCGTTGACGGTACAACTACCGTAAATGGAGACTTTAATGGTGATGATGGAACGGCGATATTTGATGGTCCTGCCAATATCGTCAGTAATGGAGAGCTTAATCTTAATTCCGGGAATTTAGTTTTTAATTCAACTTTAGATGTAGAGGGAAACGCATATGCTTATCTGGGTTCCGGAACCGTGGATATCAACAGTGATGTGCAAGTTCAAAGCTCTGGTTATTTTTATGTTCAGGATGCAACCGTAAATATTAATGGTAACGCTGACTTCTCAAGCAATGGGAATCTCTTTGTGGATTCCGGGACTATAAATGTAGCTGGTAATGCTTCGGTGACAAGCGGTGGTTCCATGTCGCTTGGAAGTGGTAATTTAGCGCTCTCCGGTGATTTTGAAGTGAGTGGGGGCAGTGATTTTGATGCGGAATCGAGTACGGTAACTTTTAGTGGAGACAGTACTCAAACGGTTACTACAAATGGTAATAATATTACTTTTAATAATGTTGTAGTAGACTCAGGCGCTACTTTTCAAACAGATGGAGATTCAGAAAATGTAGTTACAATAGAGGGAGACCTGACTGTTAACGAAGGAGGTTCCGTAAATGTACAAGACGATGACCAATTAGATATTCAGGGAGAAGTGAATGGAGATGGTTCAGATAATGTAACGAGTCCTGACCCATTTGCCGTCTCAGCTGTCGCCACCGATGTTAACACGGTATTTATCACCTTTAACAAAGCAATGGTTGAATCATTTGCTGAGAATGTTTCCAATTATGACATTGAAAGGGTAAGTAATTCCAGCTCCGTAACTGTAAACAGTGCTACATTGAATACCGGTGGGAACAGCCGGCAGGTAACACTTTCCATAGCTGCTATTCTTGAGGATGTGGAATACCGGATCATTATGAATAACCTGGAAAGTACTGATGGTGGAGAATTATCCAACAACCACATCAAGAGATTTACCAAAGTTGGCCCCATTACTTTTTACAGCGTTACTTCAGGGAACTGGGCTACCGCAAGTACCTGGTCCAAAACCGGCCACTCCGGAACACCTTCTACTTCCGATCACCCCGGCAATACAAATAATGCAACCGTTATCATAGGCGATGGCGATCTGGTGACGATCTCAAGTTCTAACAGCATCGAAAATCAAACAGCGGTACAAGTAAAGTCAGGAGCTATTCTTCGTGTAGGAAGCGGTGGGGTTTTAACTACCGGGATAAAAACCATTACCGGGAACGGTACATTTGAAGTTACCACAGGAACCCTCAGAATCGGTTCACCGGCCGGAATTAACGCATCAGGTGCATCAGGAAACATTCAAACCACAACCCGTGCATTCAGCACTTCAGGCAGTTATACTTACAATGGTACCGTTGGGCAAAATACAGGAAGCGGTTTGCCGGAAACAGTCCAAAATTTGGCGATATCAAATAGCTCCGGAGCAACCTTATCAACCAATAATATTCGGGTCAATGGCACACTCTTTTTAACAAGTGGCACTTTCAGTATTGGTTCCGGAAAGAATTTGATCGCAAATACCAAGTCTATTGGGAGCGGCAACCTTAAAATTGAACGAACCATAACCGGTTCCAATGGATGGCGATTACTTTCCTCACCAATCAACACAGATTTCAATGATCTTTTTGACAAAACCGTGACACAGGGTTTTACAGGAGCCTATTACAGTACAGGGTCAAACCCCGGAGATACATTACAACCTAATGTCCTTTTTTATGATGAGACCTATCCCGGTACTGATAATCAACGATGGAGAGCCCCTTCTAATGCATCAAACACCATCAGTGAGGGAGTTGGATTATTCACCTATATCTTTGGGGATATTGATACTGACCCGAACTACAATGATGTTTTTCCACTACCATTGACCCTGGATGTTCAAGGCCAGGAAAATGAAGGACCTGTTGATCTAGGTGTTACTTTTACAGCTTCAGCCGATTCCAGATGGAACTTGGTTGGGAATCCCTATGCTGCTACTATCGATTGGGATGATCCTACTTCTTGGACCAAAACAAACATTGATCAAACTATTTATATCTGGGACTATGACAGCAATCAATTTTTAACGTGGAACGGCTCAACCGGAGATTTAGGCAGCGGTTTAATAGCACCATTTCAGGGATTCTGGGTCAAGGCAAACTCATCCCCCGCTTCTTTAGTAGTTAATGAAAGTGCTAAAACAACCGGAGGTGCCTATGTCGGTAAAACAAACTCATCGGGCAAGCATAGTCACCCCATGTTCTCAGTAAAAATAGTGGACGAAGATAATCGTGAGGTTTCTGCACATTTTATGTTTTCTGAAAACGCAAAAATTGGGAAGGATCCATTAGATGGATATCGATTAAATCCATTTTCAGGTATCAACAATTACATAGAATTATCCTCATTTTCATCCAGCGGCGAGAAATATTCAATCAATAATCTGCCTCGTAACTTTGGTATTCCAATTGAAATTCCGTTGCAGGTTGAGGCATTCGAAGAGGGGTATTCTGTTTCTAAGAATATGTATCTAAAGCTGCAAAATATGGACAATATCCCGGAAGGCTGGACTATTACCTTAATTGATAAAAAAGAGAATAGTGAAGTAAGCCTTAGAGATCAGCCTTCCTATATCTTTAGCCATCAGGGCGTCAAAGGAAAAGCAGCCACAAATAAAAGCAAGGGATCACTTCCTAAAATTCAAAGTAAAACAAATCCGGAAAACACCCGGTTTGTATTAAGAATTGATCCCGGTTCAGATGCTAATGAGCTCCCCTCGGATTTTACCCTTGAACAAAATTATCCAAACCCTTTTAATCCTACTACAAGAATTCAATTTGATCTTCCGCTTCAGAGCTATACCGAACTCTCCATTTTTGATATCCTTGGCCGCAAGGTAGCAACTCTTGTTGATTCTGAATTACAAGCCGGGACCCACACTTTTACATGGGATGCCAGCCGCGTTTCGAGTGGAGTTTATTTATATCGGCTGGTAACGAAGAACGGGGTTTTTACTAAAAAAATGACGCTGATTAAATAATGCTTATTTCCTTCTTATAGATTATTTTCATACGGGTTAGAAATGGCTAATTATTCCCAAGTTTAGATATCCAATAACTATATTTGCCTCCAAACTCAGCCTAACCCGAAAGTGTGAAAATCATCCACAGCGCACATATTGGACTATTGACCCTGCTAATAGCACTAATTAGTGTGGAAACTCTTTCCGCACAGGTGCCGGGTTATGACCTGCGTAAAAAATTTGCTGTAGATAATGCTCAGGTTTCCGGCTCTGGAAATCTGACTGATTTTCCGGTACTTATCTCCCTCACTGACAATGATTTAAGATCAACAGGTAACGGTGGAGATGTTGAAAGCCCAAACGGATACGATATTGTTTTTACCTCCGCAGATGGTTCTACTGTTTTAGACCATGAGTTGGAATCATACAATGCTACTACAGGAGAGATCTTATTCTGGGTTCGCTTCCCCACCTTAAGTGCCACTGCTGATACTGAGTTCTTCATTTATTACGGTAATACAAGCCAAACAACGGACCAATCTGTTAATACAACATGGGATTCAGGTTATCAAATGGTTTTACACCTTGGTGCGGATTTATCCGATGCAACAAATAATGGAAATAACGGAACCACAAGCGGAACCAGTGTAGTACCCGGATTAATAGGTGATGGACGTGATTTTAATGCGGGAAATGGAAACGACATTATAAGTATCGCTGACGATCCCACTCTAAATATCACCGGGGATATCACTATCTCATTTTGGATGAACGGATCTAACTTAAATACGGTGGGCCCGGATCTTGTTACTAAAGGAGCTTATAACAGTTCCTATGCTGCTTATTATTTCAACAACATTACTTTTAATGACGATGGCACCGCTTTTGATGGAAGTGCTTTGAATGATGGGACGAATTATTACCTGACGTTCACGAATTCAACTACAAACGGAAGAGCCATTTATATTGATGGTGCCGTTGATGCCACAAATGGCACCCCATTTAATTTTACCAACAATGGAGATCCTCTGACACTATCAAGTTCAGGCTTCCAATTTGACGGCTTGATGGATGAGGTACGGATCTCCAATGTCGCCCGCTCTGCAGACTGGATTGCTACAGAGTATAATAATCAAAATGCGCCGGGAAGTTTTATTTCTGAAATTCCGGATCCACCTGTACTCGCTGATATTGAATCCACTCCTCAGAGTTTCTTTGCAGGAGGTTCTTCAGTTTTTGTCACCTCTTTGATAACGGTTGATCATCCTTTCACTACTACTCTTTCGGGTGCAGAAATTCAAATCACCGGAAATTATATTGCTTCTGAGGATGTACTCAACTTCACCGATCAGAATGGAATTACGGGAACCTGGAACTCAGGTACCGGCATTTTATCACTTACAGGGTCGGCCACCATAGCCCAATACCAGGCAGCTCTGCGGGATGTTACTTATAACAATACGAACGGATCAAGTCCAGACCAGAGTACCAGAACTATTTCTTTTACAGTTAATGATGGCTCGAATGACAGTAATATCATTACAAGAGATATTAACATCATAACCACACTATCGGATCTATCCACAGATATTGCCAATCCTGTTTTTCATTTTGACGCTCAGGATGTCAACGGAGACCTGGCTTCTAATCAGCCTGCTGACGGAACGAATATAGCAACTTGGGGTGACCATTCAGACAACGCCGTTGGCTCGGGTACAGATCTTTCATTCTCAGGAACCGGAGGAGAACAGCCAACCTATAACTCCTCATATTTTGGAACAAGAAACGGCATTATTTTTAATGGATCAGGAAACCAATTAAACCGGGCGAGTAATGCTTTACTGAACACCAGTAATTTCACTGAAAAATCATTTGCTATCGTATTCCGAACAGGAGCTACAACTGCAGGACTTCAAGTGGTATACGAACAAGGCGGCGGTGCGAATGGATACCAGATATCTGTGAAAGACGGAAATGCCTATGCATATGCCTGGAGTACAAATAACAGTTGGACTGATGGAGATGAATCAATTGATCTTGGGGCGGTTCAAGCGAATGAGAGTTATATAGTAATAGCAAGTCATAATGCCAGTTCGGGCACCTGGCAAGCCAGTATGAATGGAGCAGCTGTACAGGTTAGTGGTCAAACAGCCGGCACTATGAATAGCCATAATGGAGGGCCTGTAATAGGGGCCGAAGATGGTACAAGGGACCCGGTTACTTTTGGAAATAACCCTGGTGGAACAAATAATTTTGATGGATTGATCGGTGAATTCGCCTCATGGAATACTAGTTTAAATGGAGGACAAATTGCCAGTATATACGATTATCTATGTGATAAATGGTGTAATGAACCTCCTGTTCTATCTTCTATTGAAGGTATTAATATTGATTACTCGGAAGGTGATCCACCTATCTCTCTTACTTCATCTATTACTGTTTCTGATCCTGATGACACCAATTTGGAGGGGGCTACTGTAACCATTTCTTCCAATTTTGTGGGTTCTGAGGATGTGTTAGACTTCACACCTGTTGGAAACATCAGCGGAAGTTATAATTCTACAACAGGTATTTTAACACTTTCCGGAGATGATTCTCCCGCAAACTATCAGACAGCCTTACGTTCAGTCACCTATGAGAACACAAATACCGTAAATCCATCAACTGCTATCAGAACCATAGATTTTGAAGTGGAAGATTGGGACGATGTAAGTAATACGGCTTCACGAAGTGTGAATGTAATCGCAATAAACAGTACCCCTTCCCTTTCAGGTATTTCCGGTCCAGCCCTGACTTATAACGAAGGAAGTGGAGCTGTAGATGGCAGTGTAGCTTTTACAGTATCCATCACAGATAATGATGATACAAATATGGAAAGTGCTATTATTGCCATAACCAATAATTATACCCTCGGAGAAGACGAATTAGGGTTCTCCAATCAGCTTGGAATTACAGGGAGCTGGAATGCCACAACCGGAACTTTAACACTTACCGGTTCTGCATCAAAAGCTGATTACGCTACTGCACTTGAAGCTGTAACCTATGAAAACCTCAGTGCCGATCCTGTAGAGATAACCCGAACTATCTCATTTACAGTGAATGATGGAGCCAGTAACAGTAACACAGAATCCAGAGATTTGGATGTAATTGCTACCAATTCAGCCCCGGTACTAACCAATATTGAATCCTCGGCTCTAAATTATGATAATGCGTCTATAGAGATAACATCTACCCTACAGGTTTCAGACCCTGATGACACACAAATTGACAGCGCATTTGTAATCATTACCGATAATTTTAAGCCTTTGGAGGATGAACTCCTTTATTCTGAGATCTTTGGAATTACCGGGAATTTTGATGACCAAACCGGACGGCTCAAGTTGCAGGGAACTACCTCATTAAGCGATTATGAAACAGCCATTCGAACTGTTGAATACTCAAACTTTGCCTCCATCCCAACCGGCCCGGAAAGGGAAATAAGTTTTATTGCTCATGATGGAGAGCTTGCAAGTGATACACTAAAACGGATCATTGAAGTTAACGCCGTAGAGGCCATTAATGGCCTTCAGGTTTGGCTCAGAGCCGATGCAGGAGTTATCACCAGCGGAAGCGAAGTAGTAACCTGGCAGGATCAAAGTGGCAATGGAAACGATTATACAGGAACCGCAGATGGAGGAACCCGTCCATCCTATGTTGGCAGCTCTACACCACTCAATAACCAACCTTCAATAAATTTTGCGGGAGACGGTGACCATTTTGTTGACAGTGACGGTGAAAACTATATCAATGGATCTACTGAATTCACCATTTTCATGGTTTTGAAGTCAGATCAGACAAATACTGACCGGGGTTTATTTATTGCTGAAACACCTTCAACCCAAGACAAGACATTAACAATCCGTTATGATGCTGCAGGTGGAAATAACGGAGGGGCTTTTACGAATGTAGTTAAAACGGGGATACTTGGGGATGACGCAGATAATCAACTGGAAAGTTTTTCTGATATTCAAACTACGAATGGACAGATTATCAGTTATCAGTGGCAAAGTGGAAATACGTATGATATTTTTATAGATGGAATTTTAAATAACCCTTCTTCAGCAGGTCCTCCTCCGGTTGGAACCATCAATACGGCAACAACTTCCATTGTGGGTAAGGGAGGTAAAGATTCTCCTGATTCCAATAACCAAAGCTGGGATGGTCAAATAGCTGAATTCATATATTATGGCCGCCTTCTCTCTCAATCCGAACGTGAGAATGTTGAAGATTATCTTTCCGAGAAATATACCCTTTCCATTCGAAAAATTACTGCTGCTGAGAATGGAGAAAACATCTCAGCTGATGATGCAAATTCTACCTATACATCACTTACAGGCCCGATTATCAAAGAAGGTTTTGCCGGAGAGCTAGCAGCCAGTGGTACATTTGTATTAAATGCTCCTACAGGTTTTGAGTGGAATATAGGTGCAATACCTTCAGTAACCACCTCCGCAGTATATGGTGGTACCTCTACCCTTGATGTATCATACACAAGCATCACTTCCTCCCAAGTCACTTTTACCGTAAATACATCGTCCACCTCTAATCCCGGTGAGATCGATATTAGCGGGCTGGAGATTCGCCCAACAACAGGAACATTGCCCAATACCGGAAACATCACCAATTCCGGGACTACAGGACTTGGTGGAGGAACCAATTATGGCTCTCTGTCTATGGTAGCAGGTGCTTTGGATAGCTTGGTAATTACTCAGCAACCATCAGCTACAAATGTGAATACAGATATTACCCCAGCTGTACGTGTGCAACTCACTGATCAGTTTGGAAACAGTGTCAAGCAATCGGGAGTCTCGATCGATATGTCTTTAACTTCAGGAACAGGATCATTATCAGGTACTACCACTCGATTAACAAACTCGCTGGGTATTGCAGATTTTTCTGACCTTCAGGTAGATGATGTGGGCACCAAACAACTGACGGCCACCAGTACCGGTCTCGATGATGCCGTTAGCAACAATTTTAACATTGTGAATGCGGGAGTTTTAACAGGATTTAAAGTTGAGCGAGTACCTTCCGGGAACATTAGTCCAAAAGTAGCCGGACAAAATTTCAACATAAAAATTACAGCCATTGACGGCTCAGGCACTACTGTCACTACTTTTACAGGGACTACAGTTGTTACTTCTTCGTGCTCAATAGGAACCGGACAGGGAACAACCTCAAGCTTCAGTTCAGGGGTACTCTCATCCCATACAATTAGTATCACAAGTGTTGGGAGTTGTACCATTACAGCAACCAACTCATCAGGTTCAGAAACAGGTATAAGTAATTCATTCCTTGTATCTGCGGGAGCTCCCAGTGAGTCTGAAACAATAATATCGGCCTCTCCTTCTGTAATTTTAAATGATGGAGCCAGTACTTCAACAATTACCGTTCAAGCCAAAGATGCTTTTGGAAATAATGTAACAACCGGTGGGGCAACAGTTGTATTAAGCACTGATGAAGGCTCAATTGGAAGTGTAACTGATAATTCAAACGGCACTTACTCAGCTACACTCACTTCTTCAACCGGAACGGTTGTCGCAACCATTACCGGTACGCTGAATGGGAATAGCATCACCGACAATGCTTTAGTGGAGTTTGCATCTTTTAGTCATATTTGGGAAAGTCAATTGGGCTCGGTTGCGGTCGCTTCAAATTATTTTGATCCTGATAATTGGAACGTTGGTTCCATCCCCAATGCTTCCTCAGTTGTCCTTATACCTGCCAGTCCTGCTGTTGGTAATGAATTTCCTGTAGTAAATATCACCGATACCGAAATTGCGGGTTTATCTATCGAATCCAGTGCTCAGCTTAATGTATCCGGTGGAGTTAACTTCATAGTCTCAGGAGATGTAACCGGAAATGGAGAAATGCTTGGAAGTAATAATGACTCCCTAACCATTGGTGGAGATCTGAATATCCCGAATTTCACTCTGGGGAATGTCATTTTTAATGGCAATACGGATCAAACCATTGAGAGTCCTTTTTCTTTTGTAAACCTGGAAGTTGATAACCCGGGTACAGTGGATATCACACATAATTTTACGGTTACCGGTACTCTTACGCTTACCGATGGGGAATTACTTGTACCCAGCGGAATAAATCTAATAGCCAACGATCAGGTATATGGTACAGGTGTACTCCGTTTTCAAAGAAAAATATCTGGAGTGAGAGGCTGGCGAATGCTTGCATCACCGGTTAGCTCTACTATTGGTGACTTCCTTGACGGCACCTTAACTCAAGGTTATACCGGAGCTTCTTACAGTACTGGTTCAAATCCGGGAGACACACTTCAGCCAAACGTAATGTGGTACCTGGAAAATTATGATATTAATGAAGAAGGTTTGCCGGCTACTGACAATGACCGGCTAAGAGCCCCTTCCAATGTCACTAACTCATTATCTCCCGGACGTGGTTACTGGGTTTACTTCTTTGGTGATATCCCTGCTGACCCACTCTACAACAACCCTCTACCGGACACACTTGATGTAGCCGGACAAGAATTTGGTTCAGCAGCAACTGAAGTAGATTTCGGGGTTACTTACACTCCTGCAGCTGACTCAGGATGGAACTTTGTAGGAAATCCATTCGGAGCAGCAATAAACTGGAATAATGCGCCTAACTGGACTAAAACAAACATTGAATCGACCATCTACATTTGGGATCCTGCAGCCAACAGTGGAAATGGTGAATTTCTTACCTGGAATGGTTCAACAGGATCATTAGGTAGTGGGTTCATCCCTCCTTTTCAGGGATTTTGGGTAAAAGCAAATGGCCCCTCGCCTGAGTTAAAGGTCATGAAAACTGCGAAAACCACAGGCGGTAATTTCCTTCGAAAAGAATCTGAATCCCCGCAAATGAAGGTAAGTCCTCCCGTTCTTCAGTTAATGGCAGAAGGAAACGACCTGAAGAAAACAACCCATATCATGCTCAGTGAGTCTGGGCTTGTGGAAAAAGACGGCCTGGATGGGCTTCGATTAGTACCATTCTCACAATCACATATTGAACTCTATTCTACAATAAGAAACGGAACAGAGCTGGCAATTAACAATTTACCCAAGCAATTTGAACATCGGTTAAATATCCCTATCCATTTTGAGGCTTTTAAGAATGGCAGAACAGCTTCGGGGTCTTATACACTTAGTTGGCCGGGAATGCGTAATATCCCTGAAAATTGGATAATTTTACTTATTGATCACGAAGAACAGAAAGAGATCAACCTCAATGAGCAGAATACCTATACATTCAACTATAATTCAAATAGTCGAATAAAAACTTCTACACCTACTACAGGTGCTCCGGTCAAATCCAAAACTCTGAAATTGGGTCGTTTTACTATAAGATTTACGACTTCAGAGATAGAAGCCGATATACCGGAAGTAAGTTACCTGGATAATAATTACCCCAACCCATTTAATCCCCAGACCACTATTCCTTTTGGTTTGGAATCAGAAGCGGATGTGACACTTGAGATCTTTGATATTCTTGGAAGAAAAGTACAAACCTTGATCTCAGAACGGTTACCGGCAGGGCAGCACCGAGCAGTATTCAGAGGAAACCAACTTGCCAGCGGTGTCTATTTCTACCGGCTGTCTACCGACGAATTCACTTTTATCAAAAAGCTTACCCTTATTAAGTAGTTCTAGCTCCCAATAGACTAATATTCAATAAGTTAGAACTACCAGTCTCTCCGGATGGGTACAAATATTTTAAAAATTTAATTAGATATTAGGCTAAATATTTAAAAATTGTAGAGGTCAATTTGTAACATAGTTCGTTGCAGATAGTCTTTAAGTTGACAGTTATATAAACAAAGAGGGATCTTTAACATGGCTGATTATTCGGAAATTATATTTTTGACTGCTGCAATACTGATTTTTGGCACGTTGTCAATCAATACTTCGCAGAGTTTCCATATGACATCGGACACCATGATCCGTTCCGAACTTGAATACCGGGCTCTTGCCATTGCACAGGATGAGATCGATGCGATCAGGTGGATTCAAGCAAGGTCAAAAAATGGGCCTGTTTTTCCTTATGATCCATTCGATCCTGATAATGATAATTTTATATATGATGACAATCCTGATACACGAGTAATCCAATATGGTAGTGAAAATCAGTATTCAGAAACTTTTGAGATCAATCGTACAGCTGAATTACTTGAAGAAACTTCTGATCAAAGGAGGTACCTTATTACAATTACCATAAGAAATGAAAGATTATCTCCTCCTCTGAACGTTGCTCTGGACTTTGTTAGAACCTTAACCTTTGAATACTAAAAGATATGCATTACAGTCTTATTACAACTTTTCTGATTGGTGGGCTAATGTTGCTTTCTCTGTTAGCATTCAATATAAGCTTATCGACAACTACACAGGAAACTACTCTTTCTGCTATCAACCAGTTTAGTAGTGATGATATAGCACAGGTCTTATCAAACGATTTTAAAAGAATAGGATTTAATGATGATAACGAAGACCAAACATTCGAAGAACCTGTTTTAGCAACCAGTGATGACACTGAAATTGAATTTACAATTAATACAACAGGAAGCACCATCCGATGGTATGCTGATTCCACAAGCTCAGTACCTTCAACAACCAACCCTGACGATTTCTACTTGTATAGGGAAGAGGACGGTACCATCACCTCTTATTTCCCGGTTGTATTTTTTGAAATAAAATACCTGTTTTACGATAATGCGAGCAGACAATGGATAGAAACTCCGGATCCTGAAAATGCCAAAAGATTTGAAGTAGAATTTATGCTGGAGTCCGGGGAATCAATACGGCAAAAAGAAATTACCGGTGCTGAATACCATCGTACAGCCTGGAAAAGAACATTCACGCCTCATAATATCAATAAACCATGGTAACCAAGGGAGGGCACAATGGGTAGATCAATGTTAATCTTAGTATGCGGATTTGTGATCATATCCGGTATTATTCAACTTAACAACGCCAATAGGGCAAATATGCTTCCAGAGCGAGTGGTTGATCAATATAATGAACATCAAGCCAGAAATGTAGCCTCAAGCCTTGTAGATGATGCCATAAATAAGCTCTTATTGGATATGGAATGGGAAGGCACGATCACAACGGATGAGCATTATGAAGGTACCGGAACATTAACAACCGGACCCGACCCTGCTGATCCTCTAAATGAATATAAAGCACTGCTTACAAGTACCGGGAATTTTGGTGGATATACTGCTGAAACACAAGTATTGATGAACCGTGATTCATTTTCAAAGTACTCCTATTTCACAGATGAAGAAAAACTTCCGGGAGGACAAAATATCTGGTGGTGGAATGATGATGAGGTACGCGGCCCGGTTCACACCAACGGTACGTTCAGAATGTCAGGTTCTCCAACCTTTCACGGATTCGTAACCAGTCCGAATGATTGGATAGGTTATACCGGAGATGAGGACAGTAATGATCCAGATATGCGCCACGGCAGTGACACTCCCAATTTCAACAACGGTTCAAACTTCAACTTAAATAGAACTAAAGAATTGCCGGGAGCAGCATAAATTGCTGAGTTAGAAACTTTATCAAGTTCAGGCGGGATTAATATCAATCCCTCTGGTAGCAACCATGCAACACTGGAATTTTATGTGGACGCAGGAGAAGGATATGTCAGGCATGAGGAAACTGAAACTCTTTCTTGTGGGTGGAACTGTTCCTACGAAAATGTTATCTCAACAACCGAACATAAATTATCAGATTATAACGGTGTGATAAGTGTTGATGGACTCACAAAAGTAAAAGGAACCGTTAAAGGTCAGGTAACCCTGCACTCTTCTGAAAAAATAGAAATTATGGGTGATATCTTATATGACTCAAACCCACTTGATGTTGGAAGCACATCTACCGATATGATCGGTATGGTAAGTGAAGGTGATGTTGTGGTTGACCGATATGCTCATGAAGATAACGGGAGTTCCGACCTAACGATTCAAGCTTCTATCATGGCTCTTGGTACATCTTTTGAAGTTGAAAATTATAGCTCAGGAAGCCCCAGGGGAACACTTAATTTAGTGGGAGGAATTGTCCAGAAAAACCGGGGAGCAGTTGGAACATTCAACAGCTATGGTGTAGCATCAGGCTATACAAAGAATTACGTTTATGATGAAAGACTAATGCATACGGTCCCTCCTTTTTACCCAAGGGAAAGTGTCTTTTCAATTGTCTACTGGAAAGATCTGCCAATAGAAAAATAAATTATACTTAAAAAAATATACTGGTGACAATGAAAACAATTCTCGCACTCTTATTATTATTTTCCATTCCCTTAATTTCTGTTAATGCTCAAACAACCGTTGTATTCAATGTAGATATGAGAGCTGCCATACAAGACAGCACCTTTATCCCTGATCAGGATTATGTGCAAATTAAAGGTAACCTATACCCTCTTGGTTTAAGATCAGGTACCAGAATGAGAGACGAAGCTCCCATTGACAGTGTATATTCGGTTGAAGTACGGTTTTCCAGACAGCACTCCAACAAAAGATTGAGCTTCAACTTTGAGATCGTTAAACCCAATAATAAACTTTCAGAACAAGGGCCAAGATCAATACTGCTGAATGATGAAAATATTAATATCCAGCCCCTGGGTTTTAACTCTTTTGCTTTTTAAGCTATCGTAGCTTCTTGTCTTCTTTATTGAACCTAAATTTTCTTAAAGCGGTTTTAGTTTTTTCAGTCATATGATTTCTTTATCCATTTCAGAAACTGAATTTTCTTGACCAATCCGGGCTCCTCCTTTAGTCGTATCTTATACTACATCTGAAGAAGAACTTTGCAAAAAGTCAGAAGGAGTTACAAAGCTCTAATTAAAAATTATTAACTGGTAATAATGTCGGTCAACCCAGACCTTTAATCATTGAAATACCAGTTGCAGCAACCTCAAAATCAGTTTCATGCGCTATTACCCGCTCACAATATTATTTCTACTCTTCACCTATGGAACTGTATTGGCTCAAAATCAGGAAAGCAATATTTCCGCACAAGTAAATGTTAATGCGGAAGTAATACAATCCATTGAGCTTATTAAAGTTCAGTCAATGCAGTTTGGAAATACACAACCAGGGCAGCGTCTGATTTATGTTAACCCAATTAATGATCTGAATGCGGGTTATATGATCGCTGTTGGCACACCCGATGCTGAGTTCAGATTAAATTATTTACCAGAAAGAGAACTTACCCAGATTGATGGTGAGGGAAGCCTTACTTTTGAATATGAGATCTCGGGTAATGATGTGGAAGATCAGGCAACATCTGAACTACTGGAACTAGAAAACAGGAATATTCGGTTCAATAGCGAAGGAAGATACTACATTTGGGTTGGCGGACGTGTTAATCTGGAAAATGCCGCGCCCGGTAATTATGAAGGTGACTTCACAATAGAAATAGATTATATATGATCCTTAGATCACATAGAACCACAACCTATTCCAGACCTTTCTTTATGAAGGGCTATCGGTGTTCTGTGTTATTGTTATTAATTGCATTCCTTTCTTTTATGAACGGGGTGAACCTTCGTGCCCAGGAAATAGATTTTGGTGATTTCAGCAGTAAGTATGCTGTTACCCTTTCTGAGTTAAACCCTGCTCAAGATCTCGAATTTGGATTGACTATTCAGAATGAAGGGCTTAAATCTATTGATCTCCAAAACTCTAAAGTATTGATGATAGAAGGTGTAAAGTATCTAGATGTGATTGTTGATATAACCGCAGACAATTATCTCTTTCTTGATTCCGATGTGGCCTGCAATGGCTCCAATACAAATTGTATTCCTTTTACATTACAGGCTGCTTATGCCAACCGGGGAAATAACAATACCAATCAAGCTGTGCTGATGCAGACTGCCTCTAATGTGGCAAGTGCTCAGTTTCCAATACTAGCCAGGGGAAACCGACCTCCGGGACCGCCACCTACCCCTGTATATGAAGGGTACAATCCGGCCATATTTAATGAAACTGCTTACTTATATATCTACGGCTCTTTAAATGTTGGAAATGTAAATGCAGGAAGCTACACCGGCAATATTACTGTGACCGTAACTTATGATTAATGCTATCCGGTATATCGGTTTTTTCTTCCTCTTAGGGAGTATCACCTCTCCCCTTAATGCTCAGTTCATCAACCTTCAACTTAAGGTTGAACCGGAACTCAGTGCCACCGTTGAACAAAATTTAGATTTTGGAACCCAGGTTACAAATTCCGGGCGAACAACAGTACAGCTCGGAGATGTTAATATGGGTGTTTTTAGTATCAGAGCTTTTCATACTCAAAACCTATATATATCGCTACAATATCCAGATCAGTTGACCAATGAAGATCCGGGAATAGAGAATCAGATCCCTCTTGAACTTGATATGGCCTACAACAATCAAGATACAAACGATGCTACAAACGCAAACCTCTTAGATGCCAACAGAGGGCTTGTATCCATCCACGAAAGAACCCAGGCAGAATTTGATCAGGAGATCTGGAAAGAAATGTATATCTATGTTTTTGGTGCTATTGACGTTGGTAACATCCCAAATGGGGTCTATACTGCTGATATCATTCTTACTATTGACTACGATTGACGAACGGTTCCGAACTCCTCTTTTAAAGCCCTTCTTCAAAGAACAACCGATAAAACCTTCCTCTTTTAACAATCGGGAAATCCAACATCTTCTAATTTTGGCTGTAGCATTAAAGAACTCTAAACTTAAATCACGATTTCATTAAGTATCTTTTAAGTAATAAATCATCATCTACAACCAAGTAAATAAGATTTCAGTAATAAGGTTAGGACGTTTTAATTAAGAGTATCTAATTGGACAGCAAACTAATCTTCTCTAATTTTCTCGTAGAAATTAAACAACCGAAAAAAATAAATCTCACGATTATGAAAACTCTTAAAACCCTTTTATCCGTATTTGCAATAGCCGCTGTTTTTTCAACCGGCGCTATGGCTCAGGAAACTGCAGAAGTTCCCGTAACAGCTAATGTAGAAGCTGCTCTAAGCTTAACACCTACTGCTATTGCGTTAGGTACAATTCAGCAAGCAACCTCTACCATTGATGCAAACACTAACGATACAGCAACTGAAACTAACCTTGGAGCTGGCGCTTCAGCTGGTTCTCTGCAAATAGTAGGATCAGCAGGTGTTGATGTGTCTGTATCATGGACCAATGCAACACTAGATAATGCAGATAATACAGATCCAATTACATTCACACCTTCCGTTTATAATGGAAGTTCATCTGTTTCTTCAGGTGGTACCGTAACATTACCTGGTCCTGATCTCAGTGGTACCGTAACATTAAATGGTGATATCACCCTTGATGTTGGTGGTACACTTGCTTCACCAAGTGGAACCGGTTCTTATTCTACTGCTAACGGATCAGCAATTACATTTACTGTTCAGTACAATTAATTGGATAATTAAAGTTTGTCAAAGCCATGAAGCTAATCTTTCATGGCTTTTTTTTTATCCAACCATCAAATGAACAGGTTCAATAATAAATCATAACAGTTTGAAACTTTTTAGTTAAGTTTTAAAAACTTTATGATTTAATGTTTAAACAATATGAAACGATCTCTTAATTCCATATTTCTATTCCTAAGCCTACTTACTTGTTCAGTGCATGCACAGGTTACCATAGCTCCCACTAACTTGTTTTTAGATAATCAAACAAGATTCGGCACTTACATGGTGATTAATGGATCCAATACTCCTCAGGAAATTTCTATAGAGTTCTTTTTTGGGTATTCTGAAACAGATATAAACGGGGAGCGAATAAATATTACAGATAACCAAGAAATTGAAGCTTCTCACTCTGTTGCTGAAAGTATCCGCGCATTCCCTCAAAATTTCATTCTTCAGCCAGGTCAAAGGCAAATCGTTAGGTTACGAATAAATGCCCCAAATAATTCACAGGATGGGACTTTTTGGTCAAGGATTAAAACCACTTCCACCCCGGAAAGTCCGCCGGTAGAAATTGGATCTGATGATAATGTTACTGCCCGCGTAGGAATTAACATCGAACAGATCACAGGATTGTTTTATAAGAGTGGTGAAGTAACTACCGGTATCGAAGTTGAGGGTATAAAAACTTCTTTTCCGGATGGAAATGAAGATCAATTGGTAGTACTTACTGATTACCAAAGAACCGGCAATTCTCCTTTTTTGGGCTCCATAACTACTACCCTGCAAAATCAAAATGGAGAAATTTTAGCTCAAGGTTTTCGTTCTACAACTTTATTTTTTGACGGAACACAAAAGGAAGAATTAGATATTTCAGGACTTAGTCCCGGTAAATACACCGTTCAGGTTCATTTTGAAACCCGCCGAAGCGATATATCTTCCACTGACTTAGTCCAGATGGAACCCGTAACAGCAACTACCACAGTAACTATTCCATAGGTGAACAAAGGTTGTCTGCAAGTAATATCACTTTTATTCCTGTTTATATTTTGTGCTGGAAGTTTTCAAACCTCTCTTCTTGCTCAAGATAATACCGGAGATGAATTCGAGGTTTATCTCGATTTTCGCCATCGTGGTGTAGTTAATTCCGTCGTCATTTCTTACTACAAAGACGATGAATTTTACCTTCCTGTTTCTGAGCTTTTCTCTCTCTTTAATATTGAGCATACCGTTAATGGCTTAGTTGTTGAAGGCCGGTTTGGGGTTGCCCAAACTCCCTACCGTTTGGATCTGCAAGGTAATCGCATACGTTTTGGGGATAGAACCATTGATATTAATGTCGATGATTACCTGATCAAGGAACTCGATTTCTACCTTCGTGCCGACCTATTCTACGAAGCTTTTGAATTGGACTTCACCATAGACTTCAACAACCTGACCTTAAACCTGGAAACAGATCAGGAACTCCCTGCTATTGAACAAGCCATTCGAAGACAGCGCCGTCAAGTAGCTGATCGAAACAGGCTGATGCAAGAGGAATATGATGTGCGATATGGCAGAGAGCGACCTTTCTTAGATGGCGGCTTTGTGGATTATAATCTGTCTTCTAATTTAAATTCCAGTCAAAATGTATATAACTATAACAGCAATTTAGGAATTCAGTTATATGGCGGAGATCTGCAAGGCTCCCTTTTTGGCAGTTACTCTGATAATTTCAGCAGTTTTGCTACGGATAACCTTCGCTGGCGATATATGTATCGGGATCAAAATTGGTTAACTAAATTAACGATCGGGCAAACTACGACCGATGGCTTTGCACGTAACGCTTATACCGGTATCAGACTAAGTAATGAGCCTATTGAACCCCGAAGACTATTTGATGAATTCGAAGTGCAGGGCAACACCATACCTCAATCGGAAGTGGAGCTTTTTCTTAATAATGCTCTTATTGATTTTCAGCAAGCTGACGAATTAGGTAATTATCGATTCCTAACCCCTATTACATATGGGTCTTCACAACTTGATCTTAGGATCTATGGTCCAACAGGACAGATCATCGAACGTTCAAGCAGAATACAAGTCCCATTTACTTTTCAACCTGAAGGTGTTTTCAACTATACCATAAATGCAGGTCGTTTAGACAACCCTCTTTTTGGAAGTACTGAACAAAACCTGACAGCTCAGGGTACCGGAGCATATGGAATAACGAATTGGCTGACAGCTAAGGCCGGTGTGGAATACTATGATGATATTCATAATGAATTACCTACTTTTACCGGTTCCCTGTCTTCAAGGATCATGAGTAACTACATTCTTACTTTAGAAGCTGCTTCAGATGCTTATTATCGAGGCGTATTGAATGCTATATACCCCAATTCCGCAAATATTAATGTAGATTATACCGATTTTACCAGCAGAATCGGTATATATAATCCATCTAATGATGACAAACGATTAGTCGCCAGTATATTTTATCCATTTAAGTTTGGGAGCTTACCTTTTAATCTCCGGGCTTCTACTTTCTCCAGAATTCGGCCAACCAATTCAACTACTACCTTCCGGGTCGATGCTAACTCACGCCTTGGTAAATTAAATGTCAGATTAGGTTACAGTGATCGGTTTTTAGATGAAATTGATCTTTTAAACCCCAGCTCCTCAGCTTACTTCGAAGGCTCTGCTACTTATAATATTTCTCGTAATCGTAATGTCCCAGCCTATTTGCGTGGCGTATTTTTGCGAACCTCCCTGCGTTATCAGCCTGATATTGATGAGATCGAATCTGTAGAGTTTTTGGTATCTCGGAATGTGCTCAACAAAGGCCGTCTTCAGTTTTCCTATGGCCGAAATTTTTTCCGGGAGTTCAACTCTATTCGCTTTAGCCTTATAATAGATTTTGACAAGTTCCGCACCAGCTCAACTTTTAACCAAATTCAGGGCAATGGCAATTTCACCCAGAATATCCGCGGATCTGTAGGTTACGATACAAATTATAATAATTTCCTTTTTACAAGCCGTGATCAGGTTGGAAGATCTGGAACCGCAATTCGACTTTTTGTCGACAATAATGCGGATGGGGCCTATGATGACGGTGATGAAGCAATTACAGAAAATGCAGTGCGTGTACAGCGTTCAGGAGCTCAGGCAATTCAAAAAAATGGAGTTCTTTACTACACTCAAATGAACTCTTATTACCATTACAACATGGAAATGAATAAATCGGCTATCAGAAACCCGATGCTTGTTCCTGAGTTCGAAAATTTTGGACTGATAACCGATCCCAACCGTTTCAAAAAAGTCGAGATTCCATTTTATATGTCAGGGGTAGTTGAAGGCTTGGTTCAACGGCTTTATGCAGAAGATAGAAGGTCAGGAATTGGAGGCTTAAAACTTTCTCTGGAAGGTAAAAACAATAATTTTAGTGAAGAGTTAAGAACGTTTTCTGATGGTGGTTTCTATTCTTACGAAGTTCCACCGGGTGAATATCTTCTGTCTGTTGATCAGGGGAACCTGGATCAATTGAAAGTAAAGTCTGTTCCTGAAGAAATAGAATTTGAAGTAGAGGCACTTCCTGAGGGTGATTTTGTGGAGGGGATCTCTTTCTTGTTAGTTCCTAATGATTATGAAGAACCTGAGGAAATTACCTCAAATAATATTGGTATCAACCAAACAGCAAATACCGGTGGAGGGCTTTCAATAGACTATAACATCCAGGTAGATAGTCTTCAGATCAATACCTGTCGCTATGGCATTCAGCTGGGAGCCTATTCTACAGATGCCGCAGCTAAAAGAATCGTAAAAAGCTATAGCAGTCAGGCAGATTCTTATGTTGTATATAACGTACCCAGAAGGCTCTATGCCGTACGGACTGGACTTTATCAGGTACTGAGTCAGGCTTCTAATGCTACGCTTAATATCAACGAAAACTATCCGGATGCAGCAGTACTGAATCAATGTTATGGAACCATTGCCTCTAATTATTCGCCCGGCAAAATGCGTTATGATCTTCAGTTTGGAGCTTTTACAAATCCAAACAGAGCCGAGACTTATTTAAACCAGCTTAAAGATCGATATAAGCTGAATGTTCATCAGGTTAGGGATGAAAATTCGAAGCTGTATAAGATCAAACTCGGTCCTTTCGATACTGAGAATGATGCAAAGCAAAAGCTCATTGATATTCTTCAAACCACCAACATTCCGGATCTATTCATTTCTGAAGAAGAACTTCCAGCCTCAATGATCAATGTTGACTTTGAGTTTATCCTTCAGCTTGGTGAATTTGAGACCACAAGACAAGCAATGCTGTATGCCATAAGAATTGAAGAAGAATTTGGTTTCAGGTCTAAGATTCTGGTAGATGAGCAGGAGAATATAATCCTCGTTGCAGAATCAATGTTCACAAACTGGGATCGGGTAAATCAACTCAAAGATGAGATAGAAGAAAATTCATCCTTTAAAGTCCCTGTTGTTCATTTGTTGGAAAGCAGGATCGGAAATGAACTTAACTATGACTAAATAACCTGTTTACGCATTCGTGCAACAGGCTCATTCAGCTGTTCCCGGTACTTGCTTACGGTTCTTCGCGCCACTTTAAAACCCTTTTCATTTAACCGATCTGTTAGCTCCTGATCGCTAAGCGGTTTCCTTTTATTCTCATTGTCGATCATGTCTTGAAGTATATTTTTAACTTCTCTGTTTGAAACCTCCTCCCCACTTTCGGTTTCAAGGCCTTCGTTGAAAAAATACTTTAACTCAAATACTCCAAAATGGGTTTGAACATACTTTCCATTCACAACCCTTGATACTGTGGATATGTCCATACCGATACGCTCTGCCACATCTTTTAGGATCATCGGTTTTAAGCCTTCTCCATACTTGAAAAACTCTTCCTGAAGTGCCACTATCGTCTTCATAATGTTCATCAACGTATTCTGCCGCTGGCGTATAGATTCGATAAACCATTGAGCCGAATCGATCTTACTCTTCATGAACGTCCGTGTTTCCGTATCTGTATTCTTCTTTTTCTTGGCCTTGATCTCCTCCCACATTTGCTTGTATTCAGGAGATATTCGCAAAGAAGGAGAATTACGCTGATTCAGATTGATAACATATTCACCGCGTGTAGCCTTCCCTTCATTGGCGCCCTTCCAATACACCTCAAAATCGGGCTCAATGTAGTTCTGCGTTTCCTCTATGCCACTGGCTACAGCTCCGGGCTTGGGGTCCATATGACGTATAGTTTCAAATGCTTCCTGCAGTTCTTCACGGCTGATATTAAATTTCTGGAGTAATTTATTAAAGTGCTTTTTCTCAAAAGCCTTCCAGCCATCACGTACAATTTTAATTGCCAGCTCCCTTCCGGGTAATTTTTTATCCGAAGCTTCAAGTTGCACAAGAATACAGTCTTGAAGATCTGTTGAAGCAATACCAATCGGTTCCAACTGCTGGATCTCTTTTCGGACTTTATCAACGGTCTCCTGGTCTACCAAGACCCCTTGATTGAAAGCAATGTTATCTACAACCGCTTCAAGTTCTCTTCTGAAATATCCGTCCTCATCCAAAGAACCAAGTATCTGATCAGCGATCAGGGCTTCTTCATCTGAAAAATCAAGCAGGTTTACCTGATCTTCAAGTTGTTCAAGAAAAGAAGCTTGATAAGGATTTGGTAACTCTTTCCATTCTTCAATATCCGGATTGAATGACGTGCTGAAATTTTCTCCGTCATATTCAGTATTTGTTTCAAATTCATCCCACTCAACTTCGTGCTCTTCCAAACTTTCAAGAGCTTCTTCTTTCTCCTCTTTTACTTCCTCTTCTGTTTCAGATAGACTTACGGTCTCATATTCATTTGGGTCTGCTTCTTCCAAAACAGGATTTACTTCCATCTCTTCTTTTATACGCTGTTCCAGCGCAATGGTAGGCAGTTGTAGCAGCTTGATATACTGTAACTGCTGGGGAGACAGTTTTTGCTGAAGGCTTTGCTGCTGTTTCTGATTTAAATTTTGCTGATTACGTAGCATCCGTCTTTTTTAACCTGATCTCTTTACAGGATTCAATAAATTCTGCAAACCACTCCTCTCCATATCTGCGAACTAACGGTTTCTCTAAGAACTCTGCAAGATGAATATTCTCCTTTTCTGCCTTTTCGCATGCAACGGAGCAAAGTTTCGGAACATACTCAAAATTGGCATAATCAAACCCGGCGATCCGTTTTAACCGAACTGGAAATAAATGGCAACTTATAGGTTTTTCCCATTTAAATCTGCCTTCAAAATAAGCTCTCTGAATAGCACAATACGCTATTTCATTCTCATCATACTTTACAAAAATACACTCTTGTTCGTTTACTGTAGCAATTTCATAGCCTGCTTTTTCTGAACCTACGACAACACCTTCGCTCTCTGCAACCTTCACTGAATCTGTTCTAAGTTCATCCTTTAGCAGTTTGTATGCCTTATGGAGTACCGGGATCTCGTTCTTTGAAACAGGTGCTCCTGCATCGCCTACCACACAACAAGCCCCTTTGCATCTTGGAAGATCACATGCAAACTTGGCTGTGGCTATATCGTCAGATAGAATTGTATTTTTAACTTTGAACATGAATCAAGATAAGAATCAGTGAGACATATTTCGATGAAAGAAGGTTTATTTTTATGATTTCTGAATTCCCTTCAAAATCATTTTAAATAAAAGGGCTTATAATTTGTGATAATTTTTCATCGGCTCTATCTTCTGCCCGTATGAGAAAATTAACTCCATCAGAAAGAAAAATTTTAGACCGACTGATCTATCCCGAGCCTTTTGAAGTTATTCAGGAAGAAACAGAACTGGCTTATGGCGAGATCAGAGATGACATTATAAATCTGATGAATTCCCGACTGATCGAAGTGGTGGATCCTGAAGGCTTAAAAGCCAACAGTATCACAGCTTTTGATTCTGATAACATCAAAAGATCTACTTATCGCATCACTAAATCAGGGATAAACCACATGAAAAAAAGCGTATGAAATTCCAGGCAACCATTCGAGAAGACGAACATAATATTGAGTTATCTCCCAAAGAAGGAACTTTTATTTCTGGAGATATGGAAGGAACCTATACCTTTGAATTTGTAAACGGCCGATATATCCTTCGAACCGGAACAAAAACCTATAAAATCGATAATGTAACTAAGGAAGGTTCTACAATTGAATTTTCAATGAATGGTGTCTGGCATTCGGTGGATGTTAAAGATGAGCAAGAGCTACTTCTCGACCGGCTTGGCTTTAAAACAGGTGCTGCCGCTGCGGAAGGTATCCTAAAATCTCCTATGCCGGGTAAGATCCTCGAGATCATGGTAAAGGAGGGTGACGAAGTTGAAAAAGATCAGCCGCTGGCTATTCTGGAAGCCATGAAAATGGAAAACGAATTGAAAGCCCCGGTAGCCGGAACCATAGTAAACATCTCGGCCGAAGTCGGACAATCATTAGAAAAAAATTCACCTATACTGGAGATCGAAACCATTGGATAAATTTATTATCAAGGGAGGAAATCCTTTAAAAGGAACTATCCCAATTAGCGGATCAAAAAATGCAGCCCTGCCACTCATGGCCGCGTCCCTTCTTGGAAATTCAACATCTACTATAAAAAATATTCCCCGGCTTAAGGATATTTATACCTTTAATAACGTCATCCGGGTTGTAGGAGCTCACGTCGATTTTAAGGAAGACGAGAATACACTTACGATCGACCCTACCTATGTCAATCACCTGGAAGCTCCTTATGACCTTGTCCGAAAAATGCGAGCTTCTTTTTACATGCTTGGAGCTTTGGTTGGAAAACACGGTTATGCTAAAGTTTCCCTCCCAGGAGGATGCGCTTGGGGTCCCCGTCCTGTTGACCTTCACCTGAAAGGCATGGAAGCTATGGGCATCGATATCTCCCTTGAAAAAGGATATGTGATCGCTAAAGCTGAGGACAAAGTCGACGGCGGTTCATTCACCCTTGAACCCAGCAGTGTTGGAGCAACGGTTAATTTGATACTGGCTGCTGTGCTAAAGGCAAAGAAATTCACCATCAATAATGCTGCTAAAGAGCCTGATGTAGTTCAGCTTTGCAACTTCCTTGTAAATATGGGTGCTGACATTGATGGTATTGGCACGAAAACCATTACCATAAAAGCAGTTGATCAGCTCCGGGGAGTTGAAGTTTCCAATGACCCTGACCGTATTGAACTTGGAACTTTTATGATAGCCGGTGCTATGTTTCCCGGTTCAGAGCTTACACTCACAGGATGTAATCCGGAGCATTTGGGCAGTTTTCCGGATAAACTTCGTAAAACCGGAACTTCTGTAGATATTGAGGGAACCACTATAAAAATAAAGGCTCCTGAAACACTGAAGCCTGTATCCATTAAGACCGAGGTCTATCCCGGTTTCCCAACCGATCTGCAGGCGCAATGGGCTACTATGATGACCCAGGCGGAGGGAGACTCAAAAGTAACTGATACTGTTTATTTTGACCGATTCAGCTATGTCCCGGAATTAGTGCGGCTTGGGGCTGATATGGATGTTGAAAAAAATACGGTAAAGATATCCGGAAAAACTCCACTTACCGGGGCATCTGTAATGAGCACCGACCTTAGAGCTAGTGTAAGCCTCGTATTAGCTGCAATGGTAGCCGAAAATAGCTCAGAAGTATTGCGAATCTATCACCTTGACCGTGGCTATGAATCACTCGAGGATAAACTTACTATCGTTGGAGCTGACATTAGCCGTGTTGATGAGGAGTAATTCAGCATTTATAAATTTCTCTCTTCTTATCAATTATAAGTGAAAATAGCGTTTACATTAATGGGCATTCACAGTTATATTGATTTAAGAAAAAATCGCCCAAAACAAGCTTTTTTAAACTATTTTCGATTGCATAACGCACAGAATACATATCAAAAACACCTGACAGCATCATTGTCTACCTATTGTACCGATGCTATCATCGATTTTTTCTTTTTCTGCGGACTATTACTTACAGATCTAACGCAGACTCTCTTTTCTGATTCCTATTCGGAATCTCCAAATAAAACAATTTTAACAGATATTATTCCTGAAGCAGCCGCTCGACCGTTTGCTTCCAACCCCAATCTCAACAATGAGTCCGTACTAAATTTGCACCGTAAATTAATACGATGGTTTGTTTGCAGGGGTTTTAGCGGCTTCCGGGAAAGGAAGAATTTTACCAATGAAGAATCAAATTATTATACACTCTTCGGGCAATCAGACCCGTATCGCGCTTTTAGAAAACAACGAGTTAGCGCAACTTTTCATAGAATCGGAAGAAAACCAGCGTACCGTTGGTAATATATATGTAGCCAGAGTTCACAAGGTATTAGGCGGTATTCGTGCCGCTTTCATCGACATGGGTACCCCTAAAGATGCATTTCTTCACTTTTCCGATGCCGGCGATCATCTTGATGAATACGTAAGTAAACTGAATGGACCGGAAGCCATTCCAAGCCATGCCAGAAAGGATATTCAGAATAAAGACAACCTTTCAAATGTTGAAAAACAGGTATTGGCAGGAAAGATCTTACGAACAGGACAGAAATTACTGGTTCAGATCGTGAAGGAACCGATCGGTTCCAAAGGCCCCCGAATCTCCACAGATATTACCATTGCCGGGCGTTTTCTGGTATTGATCCCAATGGGTGATTACATCGCTGTTTCCAAAAAGATCGGGCACTACAAAGAAAGACGACGATTGAAAGGAATTCTGAATAACATGGTTCCTGATGGATTTGGAGTGATTGTACGGACCGTAGCCCAGGGGCAGGATAAGAAAGCACTCGAAGATGACCTTCGAAACGTACTTCAAAAGTGGGAACAGATCGTTGATAAGCTGGAAGATGCAAAGCCCCCTTCCCTTCTGTACCGAGACTTAAATATGACGGAGAGTTTGATCCGTGATCTTTTTGCAAAAAATTATGATCGTGTTCTCATTGACGATTCCGAACTATATCGTCAGATCAAGTCGTATGTGGGACAGATAGCCCCTCAAATGGTTCCTAATGTAGAATTGTATAAAGGCAAAGAGCATATCTTCGATTACATGAAGATCGCACACGATGTGAATTCTATTTTTAGTCCTCGTGTACGCATGAAATCGGGCGGATACCTCATCTTTGAGCAAACAGAAGCTATGTATGTGGTTGACGTTAACTCCGGGCCTTACGCCGCAAAAAAACGTCAGGAAGACAATTCCCTGAAAACAAACCTCGAAGCTGCAAGAGAGATCGCCAAACAACTTCGCCTGAGAGATATTGGCGGGATCATAGTAGTTGATTTCATTGATCTGCGTGATGATAAGAACCGAAAGAAGATCTACGACGAGTTAAAGAAGGAATTTATAAAAGACCCGGCCAAAACCAATGTGATCGGGATGAGTGACTTTGGTCTTGTTCAGATCACAAGACAACGAATTCGCCCAAGTGTAGTAAACTCCGTATCTAAAGTATGCCCTGTTTGTGGAGGATCCGGTAACGTTGTAACTGAAGATACTATACTAACCGATCTTGAAACATGGTTGAGCAAATTCAAGCATAACACTAGTTACCGTGCGGTTGATCTGTATGTTAACCCATACCTGAAGTCGGTTCTGACAAAAGGTCTGTTCAGTACACGCTGGAAGTGGATGGCGAGATTCCGGATCAAAGTCTCTTTGATAGGAGACGAAACGGTTTCAATGAATGAATTCCGCGCAACACTTGTGGGTTCTGATATAGACATTACTGATATCGTAATGAGGGATGAATCAATTGAGGAAGTCTTAGACCGTGAGGGAGAACTCATTGAACTTGAAAGTGGCAAAAGCAGTAAAGACGGATTAGATATCTCAAAAAAGGAACGGAAGAATTCCAACAGAACGTCAGGTAACAATGACAATTCGAACGGAAGAAACAATTCTAAGTACTATAAGTCCTCAAATTAAGCCTTGGCTTGGTTTTTGTTTCTTATAGACTCAACCCTTTTAAATAATATTTAGCATGAATTTATCCGATCTACACGCAACTACTGTTGTGGGAGTGATCCACAATGGTAAGGCTGCAATAGGCTGTGACGGACAGGCTACCATGGACAAAACCGTCATGAAAAGCACCGTAAAAAAAGTACGCAAATTATATAACGGCAAGATCTTAGCCGGGTTTGCCGGATCTACAGCAGACGCTTTTACCTTGTTTGAAAAATATGAGGAAAAGTTAAATGAATACAACGGAAGCATGGAACGAGCTGCCGTTGAATTAGCCAAAGAATGGCGCAAAGACAAGTTTTTGCAAAAGCTGCAGGCATTACTAATTGTCATGAATAATGAAAAGTCATTGGTCATCTCAGGTCAGGGTGATGTCATTGAACCTGATGATGAGATCGCAACGATCGGAAGCGGTGGCTCCTATGCCCTTTCGGCAGCTCGAGCTATGGTTAAACATGCTCCGAAATTATCTTCCAGGCAAATCGTTGAAGACTCCCTGAACATTGCTGCAGATATCGACATCTATACCAATCATAATATTACGATTTTAGAAATTGAAGACTGATATGTTAACTATTGAAGAGAAGAATTTGACCCCTCAGCAGATCGTCGCTGAGTTAGACAAGTACATTGTAGGCCAGAAATCGGCCAAAAGGTCTGTATCCATTGCATTAAGAAACCGATGGAGAAGACTCAACTCTGAAGAAGAGATCCGTGATGAGATCATCCCCAACAATATCTTATTGATAGGTCCTACCGGAGTTGGTAAAACTGAAATTGCCCGTCGCTTAGCAAGGCTTGCACATGCACCGTTTATGAAAGTGGAAGCTTCTAAATTTACTGAAGTCGGTTATGTTGGTCGCGATGTTGAATCCATGATCCGGGATCTGACCGACGTTGCTATCAGCATGGTAAAAAAGGAAATGCAGGATCGAGTGAAGGAAAAAGCTGCACATAAAGCAGAAGAACGTATTTTAGATATACTCATCCCTCCTGTCAAGAAAACCGGGGTTGGATTCAATAGCAATTCAGATGATAATTTTGACCCTCAGAAAGCCAGTGACTCTGAATTGAATGAACGAACTCGCGAGCGGTTCCGCGAAAAGCTCCGGAATGAGGAGTTGGAAGATCGTGAGATAGAGATAGAAGTAAATGCCAGCAAAGGAAGCCCGATGATGCAGGTTTTCGGCCCTCAGGGAATGGAAGAAATGGGAATCAACCTGCAGGATATGCTTGGAAATCTTGGCAAAGGCGGTAAGAAAACGAAGCGGAAATTACCTATCAGTGAAGCTCGAGAGATCCTAACCGAGGAAGAAGCAGAAAAACTCATTGATCACGAAGCTGCTGTTCAGGAAGCCCTGGAACGTGTTCAGAAACAGGGAATTGTATTTATTGACGAGATCGACAAGATCGCTGAATCCTCCACCGGAAGTGGCGGAAAAGGCGGACCGGATGTAAGCCGTCAGGGCGTTCAGCGCGACCTCCTCCCTATTGTTGAAGGAAGTGCTGTTAATACCAAACATGGTATCGTTAAGACCGATCATATCCTCTTTATAGGATCCGGAGCATTTCATGTTTCCAAACCTTCTGATCTGATCCCGGAATTGCAGGGTCGTTTTCCGATCCGGGTTGAATTGAGCTCGTTGACAGAAGAGGATTTCATCGACATCCTTTCAATACCGAAAAATGCGTTGACCAAACAATATATCGCCATGCTGAAAACAGAGGGCGTGCATATTGAATTTAAGGAAGATGCTATTAGAGAGGTTGCACGTATAGCTGCAGAAGTTAATTCATCCGTTGAGAATATAGGTGCGAGAAGGCTTCATACGATCATGTCATCATTGTTTGACGAACTTCTTTTTGCAGTTCCTGATGATATTAATTCCGGTGAGATCACTATCGATAAAGCTTATGTGGACAAACAATTGGCAGATATAGTAAAAGACAAAGACCTGAGTCATTATATACTCTAAAGCTGTTTTTTACATATAATAATCTGTTGGCAGTAATTGTACTATACTACATTATTTAGTACAATCGTTAGGATGAAACTATTTGTCGCCATATTGGTTATTATTTAAGTAACTGACGTAAAAACACATTTATGCATTTGAAAAAAATACTCTTTCCCAACGTACTAATACTACTAATTCTTTCTGCTCTCAGATTTACCGGTGTAGACCCTGTTTTACAATCAGGAGAAGATGACACTAAAAATTTGACTAAATATCATCAGGCACAACGTAGTATTGTCACCAATTACTTCAATGAACCGGACTTAAATGAAATGTATCTGTCCAGCATACGGTATATGGTGAAAGCGATAAAAGATTCTACTTTGGGTATAAGTGGAACCCCTATCGACACAACCTTCCAGGGCGTCGAGATCAGTTCGATACGAGACTCATTCACTAATTTTGAAAAAGCATATTTATACGTCAGTAATAATAGCCCTGATGAAAATATGACCAAGCTTACAGAAGCTGCTATTAAAGGAATGTTCTCGACTTTGGATCCTCATTCAATATACATTGAAGCTGAAGACAATGAACAGATCCAGGAAGAATTTGCCGGAAAGTTTCAGGGAATTGGAGTTCAGTTTCAGATTATTGAAGATACCATAACGGTGATCACCGCAATTTCAGGAGGTCCAAGTGAACAACTTGGAATACGCTCAGGCGACCGCATCATTCAGATCGAAGATACATCATCAGTTGGTTTTACCAATGAAATGGTTTTGAGGAGGCTGAGAGGGGAGAAAGGGTCAGAAGTCAATGTCACAATAAAAAGACCTAACGTTAAAGATCCCATCAATTATACCATTATTCGGGATGACATACCTATATATACCGTTGATGCATCCTATATGCTTGATGAACAAACCGGATATATTAAGATCAACCGTTTTGCTGCTACTACCCATGATGAATTTATTGCAGCCTCTGAAGATCTTAAGGAAAAAGGTATGGAACGCCTGGTATTAGACCTTCGGGGTAATCCGGGAGGATATTTAAGTCAGGCTATTGCCATTGCTGAGGAATTCTTCCCGAGAGGCACAGAGTTAGTTTCAACTAAAAGTAAGCATTCCCGTTTTAATGGCGAATATTTTTCACGAAAAGACGGTGATTACAAAGATAAACCGGTTATCGTTTTAGTAGATGAAGGTGCAGCTTCAGCAAGTGAGATCGTTAGTGGTGCTATTCAAGATCATGACCGAGGCTTGATAGTTGGTAAAAGAACTTTTGGAAAGGGCCTGGTGCAGCAGCAATATGAGTTAATTGATAAAAGCAGTGTCAGGGTTACCATCTCACGCTATTACACTCCTTCCGGACGATTGATACAAAAGCCATTTGTGGAAGGCGGTGAAGAATATGCCTATGAGATCTTCCGTAGAAATGATGCAATGGATGATGCAAATGAATTCATCGATCAGATCCCTGATTCCCTGAAATACACTACTGATGCAGGTCGTACAGTTTATGGTGGTGGAGGCATTGTACCTGATTACATCGTCCCAAATGACACAACCACCTCCGCATATGTATTTAATTATGCTATAAGACAACGTGCTTCCTTTGACTATGTAAGAACATTCCTGGATGAGAATGGAGAGAGCTTCCGAAATAAATGGGAATCTGATTTCCAGGATTTCCGTGAAAATTTCACATGGGATGAAAGTCAGATCAAAGGATTGAAATCACTTCTTTTAGAAAGAGGAATGGTGATCTCAGATACCGTTGACACACCAAATTTCAGAAAAGATTCTCTGTTCGTTCCAACCGGCCACTTTGAAGAAGTTTCTTGGTTGCTTGAAGGGAGAATGAAAGCGGAATTAGCCCGCCAGATCTGGGGAATGGAATATTTTTATCCAATCGTGAATGACATATTTGATAATACCCTGGATAAAGCCATGACATTATGGGATGCTGTCGCACGCCTTGAGGCTATTGCCAATGGAAAGGCCGATGTTTCTACACTAGGAAACCTTAAGAACTGATATACTGCCATATTCCATTTTAAGATTTTCTTACGGTTACAAGATGATCAGTTATCCAACTAATTGAAGAGGACTTAATTGGTCATTTTATCAAATTCTTCATCAGTAAGTGAACTTTGGGAACCTTTATTATAATCTTTCGCAAAACTTACTTTAAAAAATGCCCCTGATTCATTTTTATATTCTATCTTACCATTTATTTGCTGTATAAGATTTCTAATCAAGGTTGAGCCAACTGTTTCAAAGCTTTCTATATCCCAGTTTTCCGGAAGTCCTGAGCCATTATCTTTCACAGTCAGATAGAATATCTCCTTCTCTATGTGCAATCCCAGTTTAATTTCTCCTTGATCTACACTTTCAAATGCGTGTTTATATGCATTAGTAACCAATTCATTTATGATCAATGCACAAGGAACAGCCTGGTTTAAGTTTAACCCATCTGCTGAGATCTTACTTTTAATCTTTATAGTTTTACCTTCGATATTTAACCTCGGCTCGATCGATCTTATATACTCTTCCAGAAACTGTTTTAAAGGAACTTGTACATGACTTTTAGCCCTGTATAATACCTCGTGAATTAAAGACATTGACTTGATCCTATTCTGACTCTTTGCAAGAATTTCAATTACCTGTTTGTTGGTTGAATTGAATTCCTCTATCAAAAGAAGACTGCTGATCAGGGCTAAATTATTTTTAACTCTATGATGTGTTTCCTGGAGCAAAACCTGTTTTTCTTTCAGCGATTTCTTATAACCACTCTCTGACCTTTTCTGGCTTGTGATATCCCTTGCTGCAATAAATATCACATCATTATCTTTTATCATTCGAACATCTAAGAAACAAGTTCTCCTTGAAAGAAAAGTATCCATCTGATTCTTACTGTTCGATTCCTCGTTAACCAAAGCTTCAAAAGCATGTATAAATTCCCGGTCAGATATCAACCAGTTTAACTTCTTTCCTACAATTTCTAATGCACTGGTCCCCGTCAACTCTTTTACACTCCCCTGAATATCCATAATTGAAAAGCTGACAATATCTACCTTTAAAATCAGATCATAAGCATGCTTTAGAAAAGTCGTTTTCTCCCTGAGTCTTTTATAGAGATCTGAATGATAACTTTTTTCCTCTACTTCCTTTGCTAAGGACCGCAGAAGATCAATTTTCTCAAAACTCATTTTTCCGGGCTTATCGTCTAAAACACAGATAGTTCCAATGTTCTTACCACTTTGAGAGTTGATGGGTAATCCACAAAAGAAACGAATTTCTTGTCCCGCATAATCACTGACTATATTCTGAAGTCTCTTATGTTCATTAAGATCTTTAATAAGCAAAAGGTCTTTTACTTTTAAAGCATTCGTACAAAATGAATTCATACCCGGTATCGGATCAACTTCAAACCCATAGGGCGTTATTGTCGATACTTTACTTTCATCCAATGTGATGATCATCGCAAACTTTGTATCACATAAATAAGCAGCTATTTTGACAAGATTTTTATAATTATCAGATAATGAGATGCGAGAAAATGGATTAATTATTTTTCCATTGTCGGTGTTTAGATGGCTTTGCATACTACTAATAATGAAAGTGGTTTTAGCAATCGAGAATTACGATCAAAAAAGCACAAAAAACCTGCTAATAAATACCACGGTATTAATATAATTGGCTGACTAAAGGTTTATCGACAACAAGATGTTATCCTATACCTAATTGATCTTCTCGGTTATAAAATGATATCAATAATTGTTATCGGTCAATCTTTGTCATTCTTAAAGATATCTTCGATGAGATGCCCATATTTATCTGCTATAACCCGTCGTTTTACTTTCAATGTAGGTGTTATCTCTCCTGTTTCAACAGTGAACTCATTAGCAACCAGTCGAAAATCCCGGATCTTCTCATGTGATGCCAGTTCTTTAGAAAAAGACCTCAGTTCTTTTTTATACACCCCTTTAACTTCTTCAGGTTCTATTAATTCCTCATTACCATCGAAGCTAAGTCCCTGATCTTTCGCAAACTTGGCTACAACCTCAAAGTCGGGCACGATGATCGCTGCCATGTAGTTTTGTCCCTCTCCAACCACTACAATTTGGTCGATCCATTTACTTGTTTTAAGGAGATCCTCGATTGGGCCCGGATAAATGTTCTTCCCACCGGCATTGACGATCATGTGTTTTATCCGGTCAGTGATCTTAAGGAATCCTTCATCAAACTTACCAACGTCTCCGGTATGCAACCAGTTGTCATTATCTATCATTTCTTTGGTTGCTTCTTCATTCTTCCAGTATCCTTTCATGACATTCGGACCTTTACAAAGGATTTCTCCTGCTTCACTGCTTAGATCCGTTGGGTAATCCTCGCCACTTATCTCAGCAATAATTTTACCATTGTCCAGACTTTGAATACCTACCGTTACCCCGGGGATGATCGTTCCCACAGCACCAACCTTTTCCTGTCCGGGTTTGTTGGCAGCCATTACCGGTGAAGTTTCTGTTAGGCCGTAGCCTTGTAAAATATTCATACCGGCACATTGGAAGAAAGTATCGATCTCCGGAGGAAGTGCGGCGCCGCCGGAAACAAAAAGCCGAACATGACCACCGGTACGTTCTTTAAGTTTATCGAATACCAGTTTATCAGCAATTTTCTTTTGCAGGGAAACCAGGCCTCGTTTTCCCTCAGCATATTTACGCCCTGTTTCAACAGCCCAATTGAAAATTTTTTTCTTGGCATCGCTGCCTTCTTCCACGCTCTTTACAATCAGGTTATACATTTTTTCGAACAGTCGAGGCACACTTATCATAATGGTTGGCTTGGCCTCAGGCATATTTTTCGAAACGGTATCAACACTTTCAGCATAGTATACTTCTACCCCACTTGATATCATGGCGTAGTACCCTGCGGTACGTTCAAAAGAATGGCAAAGTGGTAAAAAAGAGAGCAACCGATCAGTGTCATCCCAGTAAATATGTTGCGTTGCCGCTTTTACATTACTCACAATGTTATTGTGGGTAAGCATGGCTCCCTTGGGCTTTCCTGTTGTGCCGGAAGTATAGATCAACGTTGCTACATCATCAGGCTGAACCATTTTAACTCTTTCTTTGATAGTCGCTTTATGCGACTCCAAATGCTTTCCACCTTCAATAAGCACATCCTCAAACATATTCACATAAGGCTCCTCCATAAGATGCTCAAGCTTAGGAACATCAAACGCTACTACTTCCATAAGCTCATCACAGTCCTCAAATACTTCTACAGCTTTTTTAAGTTGGAGTCCGGTTGAAACAAAAAATATCTTAGCCCCAGAGTCTTTTAGAATATACTGACATTGATGTGCAGGTAGAGTCGTGTATAACGACACATTAATCGCTCCTACCACTTGAATTGCCAGGTCAACTGCAGCCCACTCATATCTGTTTTCACTCAATATTCCGACTCTATCTCCCTTTTCAATTCCCTGCTCAATCAAATAAGCGGCAAGGGAATACACATCATCTGTTACCTGATCCCAATCTATTGGTTGGTACTCTGCATCAGGCGTAGGCTTGAAATAGAAAGGTTTTTTTCCGGCACCTTTGTACTTGCGAGAAAGGTTTATAAAAAGTTCCGTAAGTGTTTCGAATGGTACGATAGTAGGCATAATAAGCTGATTTATTCCAAGTGTAACTCCGGGCGAAATATAATACTCTTGAAATCAAATGCACGGGTTTCATAAGCATGTTTACAAATCGTATATTTGAGGAAATCAAAAAAGTATTTATGGCACACCCAGCGCACGAAGATACAGTAAATTTAGTAAAGGAGATATTTCGTTCCTATCTCAAAGAACGCAATCAGCGCCAAACACCGGAACGATTTATGGTGTTGGAAGAGATCTATACTGCTGATGGACATTTTGATGCCGACGATATTTTCTTTCGTATGAAAGAAGCAGGCACAAGAGTCTCTAGAGCTACAGTATATAATACGCTCGACCTACTTGTTGAATGCGGATTAGTGCAACGACAGCAGTTCGGTAAAAGCCAGTATTATTACGAGCGTGCCTATGCTTACCAACAGCACGATCATATCATTTGCCGGGAATGCGGACACGTTCTCGAATTTTGTGATCCACGTGTTGGTGAGATTCAGCGTATGCTTTCTGAGATCCACGACATGGATATTGATGGGCATTCACTTCATTTCTTTGGAACGTGTACTGATAAAGAAGCTTGTAAACTTAGACAGGAATCCGATAATAAAATTGCGGGTATCAAAGACTCCTGATCAACTTGCAATATATGTTTCCTGAATAAATCGACGGGCTGCCCAGCGGCTTCCCCACCATCCCATTAACAGGGAAAGCCCCATCATTCCACCTACTAAAAAGTACCATCTTCCAAATGGCCAGCTTAAGGTTCCCAGATCCAGATAAAAAGGAACTGCAAATTCAAAGATCAGAAATATACTAAGCACGGCAAGGAAGCCGGCGATCAAACCTTGCAATACTCCTTCCACTATAAAAGGACTTCGTATAAATTTATTGGTGGCGCCCACCAGCTTCATAGCTCTAATAAGGTCACGTTTTGCATAGATCGTTAGACGAATGGTGTTGTAGACTAAAATAAGAGCTGCCAAAAGAATTAAGATACCAATACCACCTCCAACCAGGCTAAAGGTATTCAGGTTTGATTCCAGGATCCGGAGTAACGCCTCATTGTATTCTACTTCATCTACTCCCCTAACATTTTGCAAGCGGGAAACCATGTTCTCAATCTGAGAAGCACCGGCATCAGTATTCACACTCAGTCGGAATGAGGCCGGAAGAAAATTGAGTTCAGCAAGTTCTTCAACTCCGGCTCCAAATTCCTTTCTCATTATAGCAGAAGCACTGTCTTTGGAAATATAATTTACTCCTTCAACCAACTCCTCGTTTTCAAGCTGAACCCTTATTTGGTTGGTGGTTCGCTCATCTATATCCAACAAGAATACCTCAACCTCAATCAAATTCTTAATAGACATAGCCTGACTGTACACATTATACCCGGTCCTGGTGAGTACTCCCAATAAAAGAACGGCGATGAATAGTGAGAAGATTGATGTGGTAGCTGCTAATTTAGTGCGCTTTATACCTGTAAAACCTTCTCTAACAATATATTTTATACTCATATCAATTTCTGAATTGTGCTCTAATTCCTACTAATAATCTACGTGGTGGCATTGGGAAACCTGCCGCCTCAAAGTAGCCCGCCTGACCATATCCGTCAAGCGCATTTTCCCACCTCATTACAATCATAATTCCCCGAAGCCGCGCTGAAAGTTCCACATCCATCCTGAAAAAAGCAGGAAGTTCCTGATACGTACTGTTTCCCTGCCAATATCCCAACTCCGTATTAAATGTACGGGCTCCATAAAATAAAGGGGATAATAAGGTTTTTACACCCAATTTCAGATAGGTAGCACGATCAAACATATATCCTTTTACGAAAGCAGAATTCCGAAGCCATACTACCTGATCCTGCCCATTGAGCTCAAGATTATTCGCATCTGTGTCACTGTATTGGAACTGTTGAAAGATCCCCGAGCTTTCGATCTCAAATAAATGATTTTCAAAACGGGCATAGGCTGAGCCGGAAATATGTTGCAACTGCCTGCTATTTGTGAAAGAGCTATCCTGAGTCAGGAAGGAAGCATTCCCACTTAATTTAAACCTACCCTTTCCGCCAACGGTAATATTTGAAGTCAACTCAAAATCCAGCGTTGCTACAGCCGAAACACCTAATTCGTTATTCAGCCCTTCATTTCCGACATAATTTTCTGATTGCCAATACATTGCCTGTATGGTAGGTATCTTGCTGAATGTAGAAATACTTACTGAAGTCTGTAAGCGATCAAAAAGTGATGATTTTATTCCACCTGTTATATCGAACCCATTCATTCCATCACTTCGGTAAGTAAAGATCCCTGAACCAAAGAACGCTACATTTTTGATTGGCTTAAATGCCCCTGATACTTCGGATTGGAGATCAGTCCAACCACCTAAGCTAATTGGACTGAATGCTTCGGCTTTATGGTTTTTAGCACTAATTTCTCCCCTAATTTCAAAACGATCAAGCTGTAGCGATTTAAATGCTCTTGTACCCAATGTTCGAATATCCCGGGAAAGTGTGTCTGCACTAAAGTAGAGATCATGCTTATTTTTGGTAACCGAAAACTCCAAGCCTCCACTTTCTGCAGAGGCCGTATCCTTACGCTGATAGATACCGGTTATCAAATCCCAGCGGCTATACTCAGAACTGGCTCTGCCCGAAACTGGTGCCGATGTAAATTCATTAAATGGAAATGAGGATGGATCTCCCACACTATACCCAAAAGGTTCTCCTTTGTTAAGTTGATTACGTAAATATAATGCCCTCACTAAATAATTTTCATTCAGATGATGATAAGCTCTCGCCGTAATCTGATTTCCGGTAACTTCACTATTCGGATAATACCCTCCTCCTCTTCGATCCCAGTATGAAACTTCCACATTTGTTTTTTCAGTAAAATTCTGAGCTACAAGGAACTCTAGATTTCTGAATGCTTCTCCATCCTCATCATAGTTTAGATAACTAATGGGTTTGACCACATAAAAATCCCTGATTCTGATATTTGAATAATAATTACCACCATAGCTTTCCACAGCCTCACCGATTTTACGGTGCGGTACAAGGTTATAATTTGGAAGCCCTGTTATAGGATTATTTAAGGAAAGTCCCTCCATCTCAAGCTGCTGCTCATACGGCTCATAACCGTTGACATGAAAAGCATCTACTCTGCCAATGGTACCTTGACGGAAAGAAATAGCATCTCGCCTGTAGGACTGAAAATCACCCCAATTAGGCCAAAGCTGCCAACGCATTAAACTATCGTTAGTAATGAAATACTCATTCAATTCACGTTCCTCTTGCCATGGAACTACCTCTCTGGCTTCAGGAAGATTCTTCTGTTCGATAGCTGAAGTGTCCCGGGCACTTTCCTCCATCACTCCTTGTCGGTCCATTTCAATAGCAGTTGAGTCCACTGATGTAGTATCGCTCCTTTGAGCATAGCCTTGACCAATGAAAATGAAGAACATGACATGTATGAGAAGCAGTTTCTTCATGCTTGCTCTTTTTTAAGATCATAGGGCATAATTTCGATTCCTTTCAATACCCTTCGGACAGTTTCAAGTAATACCATTTTAGTACGTTCTTTATTGATCAGGCGATCTTTTGTAAACAGTGCTTTTATAGCAAAGTGTTCTCTTCCTTTTTGATAGAATCCCATCCAAACAGTGCCAACCGGTTTTTCTTTTGTTCCGCCACCGGGGCCTGCTATTCCGGTTGTTGAAATACCAATATCTGTTCCAAGTTTCTCAGCAACCCCTTTTGCCATTTGTAATGCTACTTCCTTGCTCACAGCTCCCAAATCATCTAGATCTTTTTGAGAAACTCCAAGTTGCCCGGCCTTTACCCGATTGGCATACGAAATAATACCGCCTTCAAAATAATTACTGCTTCCGGCAACGTCTGTAAATGCATTAGAAATATGTCCACCCGTACAACTTTCCGCAACAGCGATATTCATTCCGTTTTCTACTAATAACTCCCCAACAGCTTCGCTAATTGAGTATTCATTTCCTTCCCCATAAATATAAATTTCTGCCTTTCGATAGATAATTTCAGAAAGATCTTCCAAATATCCTTTAGCTTCTTCCTGTGTCTTTCCGGCGGCATTCAATCTCAACGTTACTCCTCCCGGTGCAGGAAGGTATGCTAAACTCACTCCATTTTGATAGTAACCGGATAGATCTCCCAAAATATTATCACTCAGTGTACTCTCTCCAATACCCGCGGTTTTTATATAGTGAGAGTATACATACCCCGTTTCTCCAAAAGCTTTGCGGATTTTAGCGGCCATTTTTTTCTTCATCAGATATTTCATCTCATAGGGCACCCCGGGAAGAACGGCCAAATAATTTCCTTCATGAAACCACATCCCCGGAGCTGTACCGGCTTTATTAAAGACTACTTCGGCGTTTTCCGGCACTTCAGCCTGACTTTTATTTGAACTTGAAAAGGGAATATTTCTTTCCTTGAACAACGACTTGATATGATTCAGTGTCTTCTCATCCAGCTTGTAGCCGACTTCAAACAATTCCGCTACGGCTTTTTTGGTCATATCATCATGTGTAGGGCCAAGTCCACCGGTACAAATAACTAGGTCGGATTCGCTCATCGATTGTGTAATAACCTTCTTAATATCCTCAAGTTCATCGGATATGGTATAGACCATGGTCACTGTAAATCCCATTCCTGTAAGAAATTCTCCTAACCAGCTTGCGTTGGTATTTACTGTGTCACCAATAAGAAGTTCGTTACCGATAGAGATGATCTGTGCTTTCATGCCACGTAAATTCTGCATTACCATGCCCAAATTCCACAGCTATTTATAATAAGGTTCAAGGTGCAAGAAGCAAGTTTCAAGAAGTTTCTTGCACCTTGAACCTTGCTTCTTATTGCTGATTAAAAAGCTTGTGTTATGAATTAAATTCCTTAGTAAGTTTGGGCACTTTAAATATTATTGTTTTCAATGAAAAACCTACCAAACATACTCAGTGCATTCAGAATGGTCTTGGCACCTATTTTTCTGTTTATGTACATACAGGACGAACTAATCTGGCGTTCATTGAGTATTGCTGTATTCGCAACCGCAGCGGTAACCGACTACTTTGATGGAAAGATCGCACGCTATTACAAACTTGAAAGTGAATTTGGAGTTTTTCTAGATCCTCTCGCTGATAAATTCCTGACTTTTGCTGGTTTTTTCTGTCTTCCTATACTTGATCCAGGTCAATTTCCTTGGTGGGCTGTGACTTTGATCTATATTCGGGATATGGTTGTGACACTTTTACGACTATATGCAGGAAGAAAGAATATCTCTATGGAAACCCGCTTCACAGCGAAAGCTAAAACACTGGTTCAAATGGTATTCCTTTATATTGTATTACTGGTAGGGGTATTCAAGCAAGCAGATATTGAATTCGCAGATTCAGCTGCTCAATTCTTTCATTCAGGGATCTTGTTTTACAGTATGATGTTTGTAACTGCACTTACCGTTTATTCAGGAATTGAATACCTATGGGTGAACCGTAGCATGTTCAACGCTGCAAAACCTTCATCGTGAATATTCTTAAATATTTTTTAGGAACAGGATTTTACTCCGGTCTCATTCCAAAAGCACCCGGAACAACAGGGAGTTTGGCTGTTTTGCTGATCATATTTTGGATCATATATGCACAAATTTACCTGCTTTTGTTTGTGATCTTAATTGGTTCTTGCCTGATTTCTTTGTGGGTTGCTCCGTATTTTGAAGAAGAATTTGGGGAAGATCCCGGCAAGATGGTCATTGACGAATGGGCCGGTCAAAGCCTTACTTTTATTTCCATATCCTTTACAAGCGATCTAAAGTCCGGTTTAATCATTCTTATTGCCGGATTTATTCTCTTCCGTTTCTTTGATATTCTCAAGCCTTTGGGTATTAACAAACTGCAAAAATACAAAGGTGGATTTGGGATATTAGGGGATGATTTATTGGCAGGATTGTATGCGCTTATATGCTTAAAAACCCTTATTTTTACGTGGCCAAATTTATTTGGAATGGTCTAATACCTCACTCATCGCAGCGGTACCAATAACAGAATTTAAATTACTTATGATACTTAATACCTCATTTGCACGTGAGTTGGCAGCTCATTTGTTAGACATTAACGCCGTAGTATTACGCCCCAATGATCCTTTTACATGGACTTCAGGATGGAATTCACCTATCTATTGTGATAATAGGCTGACTTTACGTTTCCCTGAGATCAGAAATAAGATTGAGAACGAATTTACTTTCATCATAAAGGAGAAATTCGCTGATGTCGATGTCATAACCGGAACAGCTACTGCAGGCATACCACATGCAGCCTGGGTTGCTTCGAACCTCAACAAACCGATGGCTTATGTTCGAGCTAAAGCTAAAGCTCATGGCATGGGTAATCAAATTGAAGGAGGCGTAAAGAAAGGTGAATCAACGGTTGTTATTGAAGATCTGATCTCTACCGGGGGATCAGCTATTTCAGTAGTTGAAGCGTTACAATTTGTAGGTGCCAAGGTAGATGCCGTACTTTCAATTTTTACTTATGATTTTGATAAAGCCTCTAAAAAATTCAAAGATGCTGGTGTAACTGTTTATACGCTCACCGATTATAAGACACTCGTTAATGTAGCTGTTGAAAAAGGGATGATAAACGGAGATGACCTGGACCTGCTTTCAAGCTGGAGAGATCATCCTGAAACATGGCCTGAATCTCCTGAAGAAGATCAATAATCTATATTTTTTTAAATTCTTAAAAAGTTTAGTGCAGTGACTAATAAAACATTTTATATCGAAACCTACGGTTGCCAGATGAATTTCGCCGATTCTGAGATCGTGAATTCCATTTTGCTGGAAGAAGGAATGAAACCCGTACATGACGCCGAGAGCGCAGATGTGGTTTTAGTGAATACCTGTTCCATACGTGAAAATGCAGAAACAAAAGTCTGGAATAGACTGAAGGAACTCCGATCCATAAAGAAAGAAAATGGCGAATTGACGGTGGGTGTGTTAGGCTGTATGGCTGAACGCATCAAAGATCGGATTATAGAGCAAGAGCATTTAGTTGATATCGTGGTTGGCCCCGATGCATATCGTGATATACCTAATCTGTTACAGGAAGTTGATGATGGACGAAAAGCAGTAAATGTGTTACTCTCGCTGGAAGAAACCTATGCAGATATTGCTCCTGTCAGAACTACCGGAAATGGGGTAAACGCATTTGTATCCATTATGCGTGGTTGCGACAATATGTGTGCATTTTGCGTAGTGCCATTCACCAGAGGCCGAGAGCGCAGCCGTCCTATGGGGTCAATTCTTAAAGAGATCAAGCAACTTAGTGATGAAGGATATAAGGAAGTAACCCTGCTTGGACAAAATGTAAATTCCTACCTCGATGGAGAAACTACATTTACCAAACTGATGGATGAAGCAAGTAAAGTAGATCCTGAAATACGGTTTCGATTCTCCTCTCCTCACCCAAAGGATTTTCCGGATGACCTTCTGCATTTGATTGCAGAGCGACCAAACCTTTGCAATTATATCCACATTCCCGCACAGGCAGGCAGCGATACCATGCTGGAACGAATGCGTCGACCATACACTCGAGAAGGTTATCTTGAACTCATTGATAACATGAAAGCCATTATACCCGGTGTTTCTCTTTCAACCGATATTATTGCGGGTTTTTGTGATGAAACGGAAGAAGAACATCAGCAAACATTGACTTTGATGGCAGAAGTTGAGTACGATCTGGCTTATATGTTTGCCTACTCCGAACGTGAGCGGACACTTGCAGCGCGCAAATTTGAAGACAATGTTCCTGAAGAAACTAAAAAAAGACGATTATCGGAGATCATCACTCAGCAAAGAGAAATTCAGGAAAGACGGAATAAAGAAGAAGTAGGCCGCCGTCATTTAGTACTTGTGGAAAGCACCAGCAAAAAATCGGATGCCCAGCTTAGTGGACGAACCGATACCAATAAGATGGTAGTTTTTGACCGAAAGGATTTCAAACCCGGTGATTATGTTGAAGTTGAAGTCAAGGAAACAACCTCAGCTACGCTGATCGCAGATCCAATACGGAAGACCACCCTTTCCGAATACTATGGAGCAGAAGTTGTAGCCTGAGTGAACAATAAGGCAACATATCTGTTCGCGAGCTGTCTGTTTCTCTTAAGTATTGCTCTTACTCAGCAAAGTAATGCTCAGAATTCATTAGGAATAGTCTGGGAAGTTCCATCGGATACAGCCGGAGTAAATGAGCAACTCGAAGAGTTTTCAGATTTGGGTGTCACCCATATCGAGGTTTCTCATCCTGTTCCCTCTTCAATAATGGAGTTACTTGAAAGGTCAGATTTAGCTGTTCTAATTCGTAGCGGAAATAGATTTTTTACCATTTCTGAGATCGAAGTTCAATCTGACCAATTAACTCAAAATTACATTGATTTTGCAGAACAATATCGACCATACCTCAATGTAGCAGGACTTGGTTTACTATCACATAGTCATTTTGATCACCCTTTATTTTCTGATGTCTTTAATCCTATAATTGACTCACTGTCCACAGTTTCCAATAAATCATTTTACTTCTTCCAAAGAGAAAAATGGTATAGTTTTGGCAATCCCCAACAACCATTTGGAACCTTCTATCCCGATCAGTCCTATCAACCCTCCGACCTCTTTGCATTTGATACTGCTATGCATTCTTTGATAGCAACGAATTCTGATCAATTGCTTTTTATTCAGTCCTCATGGTTCTTAGAGGCTATTTCTCAATATCCTGAGCTATCTAATTCTCTAATAGAGTATCATGAAAAGAACCTATGGGAGCTTCCATTTCCAAATACGAGTGACCAAGGAGTTGCAGCAAATTGGATGGTTCTTATTTTATTATTGCTTTGGGCTGCTCTGGCAATACAGATGAAATATCTTCCATATGTACGCCCCCTGATCGTACGATTCTATTTAGCTCATCGCTTTTATGTTGATGACATTCTACATTACCGTGAGCGTTACCTTGCACCCGGTATTTTGATGATGGTAAAGCATGCAATTTTTGGAGGTTTGGTATTCTATATTGTTGCCAAAATTCTACTTTCGCAACATGGTATAGCAGCGTTCTTTCATCACCTCCCTTTCTTTGCCATTACCGGCAGTAATTATTTCTCATTTTTCTTTTTTGGACTGATTCTTATTCTCTTGACCCAGATCCTGACTTTACTTTGGCTACATTTACCTGCTAAATCACTAGATCATTTCAGTCAAACCGTGAACCTATATGCCGGTTCTTTTTATATTGATTTCTTGATCATCACTCTAATGATCACTTTATTTGTTGCACAAATAGGGTCATCTCTGACACTTATATTTGCAGCTGTTTATGTTTTAATATGGTTTCTGGCATTTAATTTGGCCGCTTTTGATACTTCCAGAAGTATGGGTTCCGGGCGGTTTTTATACCTGTTCTTGACCATAGGTCTTCATACTGTCCTTTCCTTTGCAGCCGTTCTTCTTATTCTGCTTAACACCAACCTGATTGAGATCTTAAATCTCGCTATCTCACTATAAGAAAAGTTTTCAACCGGAAAATGACACGGTAGACAGTTCGTTTCTAAATCTACTAAGCATGTAATTCATTCTCGATGTATTGGCTCTGCCACTGCTTAATTCCTTCAAACAAAAAGATCCATGCCCTCTTTCGAAGACATGGATCTTAAAACGTCCTGGTTATTCGGTCGGAGATTATCCGAGGAATCCAAGTGCTGACTGTGGTCCCATGTTGGCCTGTGCCAATGCTGAGGTTGAAGTCTGCTTAAGGATCTGTAGTCGTACCGACTCACTCTGCTCTTTCGCAAAGTCAGCATCCATAATTCTACTTGCTGCAGAACTGTTAGCTGAGATCGATTGTGAAAGAGTTACTTCACGGGTACTCAGTGAAGACTGACCCATCCCAATATAAAGTGTTGCTTTCGAAGGTTACCGGTATTCTCCAGAAACTGAATGAACCCATGTAGAAGTCACAGAGAAAAGCCCTAACTACTACTTATACCGCTCTGACATATCCACTTAACTTAGCTCAGAAATTGAATTGCGAAGAGCTGCTCATCATCCATCCACGTTTGTACATTACTGAAAACCGAGGACGTCATTTCTCTGAATGAACTCAGCGAATATTTATGTGAATTCTCAGTATGGATGGTTTCCCCTTTTTCAAAAAAGATCTTTTCCCCAGAAATGGTCACCGTTTGATCGATCAAACTTTCAAGATGCATCTCTATTCTGTTCTCTTCCTCATTGAAAATAGCTTTGTGATGAAATTGATCCAAATCGAAATCTGCATTCAGTTCCCTGTTTATACGAATCAGGATGTTCTTATTAAATGCTGCAGTCACACCTTTTGAGTCATCATATGCTGCAATAAGTTTCTCCTCATCCTTAATGAGGTCGAACCCAATAAGCAGTCCGCCATCGTTATCGATCAAATTTGAGATCAAGCGGATGAAATCAGTAGCATTCTCTCTGGTGAAATTTCCGATCGTTGAACCCGGAAAGTAGAATACTTTTTTAACTTCATCAGGTGATTCCGGCAGATCAAAAGGCTTGGTATAATCAGCTGCTACAGGTTCAATCGTTAAATTGGGATATTCCTCCTGCAGATTACGGGCTTCGTTTTGAAGGAATTCTTCGGAAATATCAACAGGTACATATGAATGAAGTTCTTCCAGGTGATCGAGCAGCAACCTGGTCTTTAAGCTACTCCCGCTCCCCAATTCGATCAGCTGAACATGTTTATCTAATGCCGCAGTGATATCCCGGATATTATTCTCCTTGATATTGAGTTCCGTTCGAGTCAGGTAATATTCATCCAGTCCGCAGATCTTCTCAAAAAGCTCGGATCCCTTGTTATCATAAAAGTATTTACTGGGCAGACTTTTTTGGGGATGTCTAAGGCCTTCAAGAACATCATCCAATAATGCTGTTGATGTACTCACTTCCTGGTATTCGGTGCTCATTGATATTGCTGTCGATGAATTACTTTTTTATTTATTTGGCCAGACGAATACCGGTAAACTGCCAGCGCTCGTTAGCATGGAAAAAATTACGATAGGTCTTTCTGAAATGAGATTCTGAAGTTGCACAAGAACCCCCTCTCAACACATACTGATTACACATGAATTTCCCATTGTATTCGCCCAATGCACCGGGCAGGGGTCTATATCCCGGGTATGGTGCATACGAACTTTGAGTCCACTGCCATGCCTCTCCGAACATCTGTTGTAACCCGGCTTTCTCTGACTGCAGTGCCGCCGGCTGTAAATATCCTGCATCGGCAAAATTTCCTTCTACCTCCATTGATTCTGCAGCCACCTCCCACTCCTGTTCAGTCGGTAAGCGATATCCTTTCCATCGGGCATAGGCATCCGCTTCAAAATAACTGACATGCGTCACGGGATCATTCAAATCGATCTTTACCACTCCTGACAAGGTGAATTGATACCATTCTCCGTCTACCTTACGCCAGTGTAGCGGAGCCTTCCATCCTTCATCCCTGATGGTTGAAAACCCCTCATCCAGCCACCACTTGGGTTCGCTGTAGGTTCCGGCTTCCATGAATTCCAGATATTCGCCATTTGTAACCAAACGACTTGCCAGCTCAAAATCATGAATGTAGGTTTTATGCCGGGGAAATTCGTTGTCATAGCCAAAACCCTTTCCATCATGACCTACCTCATATACTCCTTCCTCAAAACCGATCCATGAAATTTCGGGGATTGATCTTGCTTTGGGGCGGTCTACATTTTTATACACCGGATCCAATGGGTTCTGGGAAAACATATACTTCAGATCGGTCATCAACAATTCCTGATGCTGTTGCTCATGATGGATCCCTATCTCAATGATCGGCCCCCATTTCTCATACTGTTCATCCGTAGCATCTTTGATCAGATCAACCACATGCTCGTTAATACTCTTCCGGTATTCGAACACCTGTTTCACCGTAGGCCGGGAAATATTACCCCGCCGGGCCCTGCAGTGCGGCACCCCGGTCTGCAGATAGTAGGAATTAAATAAGTAGCTATACTGTGGATGAATGGGATCATAATCTTCAAGCTCCTTCTCCAATAAAAAAGTCTCGAAGAACCAGGTGGTATGTGCAAGATGCCACTTGGCAGGACTCGCATTCTCCCTAACCTGAATTACATAATCCTCGATCTCAAGCGGATCGGTTATTGTTTCGGTAAAAGCCCGGACTGTTTCAAACTTTTGGATAAGCTCATTTCGGGAAAATCTGAATTCAGTTTCTGAATTATCTTCAGGTGCCGCTTTAAGTGGGGTCGCTGTTTTCTCCATTTCCATACCTTTATACCTGTTTTTACGTTGATGCCGGCAAAGTCGTGTTTCTTACCTTATCTAACTCGAATGTGACAACGGTAATTCCAATATGCTCTTCAAAAAGTTGTTAGGCATTCCCGCTTAATGTATCAAAAAAACATCTCATATCTTTTCAAACTCGTTAGCTGCTTAGGGCTTGGTAATTCAAGCTTAGCAAGTAAGTCACACTTTGAGATCCCTCGTGTTCAACAGTATTGCCTTCCCGAACCCAATATACACTCGGGATGACGACTTTTGGAGTTTTTTTTGAGCCCGTTGCCCTACTTCGAACTCCTTACCAAGCTCTGGCTTTTGAAGCCGGAGCTTAACAACGAGGGGAAAGTTGAAATGCGATGGACGATGAACGATGGACCGATCTGCGAAGTGGGGGAACTCCGAAAAAACGTGGGGAAGTTTTCAACAAGGCAAAGGAGGCCGATGCTTATAAATACCAGATAAATCATTCTGCCATCTCTCTATAGTTTGAGGCAGAGCCTCAGTACGACATTACGGAGCAGAGCACCGTAACGAGCACAAGGACCAAACCCATCGGCCTTAGAATTTTGGCCGGATTAAGTGAGTGATGATGCAGCGTCCCGCCTCCCGGCGGGGTATAATTCCATACCGGCTCGGCAACCCGCACTATCTCAACTGGTGATGGACCATTGGAATTATACAGCAAGTCATCGCGAACGCCGGACAAAATTCGCAGCCGGTCCCGAACGCTTTCGGGATGGTTCTTTTGTCGACACAAAAGAACAAGGAAGGTGAATACGAGCAATCAGTCAGAATAAGCACGGTAAACCAAAGCTTAACAATGAGGGGAAAGTTGAAATGCGATGGACGATGGACGATGGACCGATCTGCGAGGTGGGGTAACTCCGAAAACACGTGGGGAAGTTTTCAACAAGGTAAAGAAAGCCGGCAAGAAACAGGTAAACCAATTATTCGGCCTTAGAAAAAAGAGCGTTAAGAAGATGACGCAATGAAGCGTTAAGAAAGAAATCAAACCGCATGGCATTTAAATTACCTGCAAGCCCGGCGATGGAGCATTGATTTCTTTTAGTGGAATGGAGTCAGCTTTAGCTCTTTTTTCGCAGCCGGGAGCTTTTGGTTCTTTTGTCGGCACAAAAGAACAAGGAAGGTGAACACGGGAAACAAAGCAGCTTAGGGCACGGGAAGCCGGAGCTTAACAACGAGGGGAAAGTTGAAATGCGATGGACGATGAACGATGGACCGATGAACCGATGGACCGATCTGCGAGGTGGGGAAGTTTTCAGGAGAAATACCTCCAGTTTATAACTCCTGCATCACACCAAACGAACGAAACCATATCGTGCTAATGTTTTGGTGCTCATGTATCTTAACCGCCTCACTTTAACCGGGAACTCATTGTCCGACTCCTTATTTTTCCTCTCCATAGTTATCGCCGGATTTTTTCTGATCTATGGAATACAATGCCTGCGGTCTCCCTTTATGAAAGAAGAATTTCATCGATATGGAATGGGAGATGGACTAAGGAAACTCACAGGTATATCTCAGCTTGTAGGCGCCGGCGGCCTTCTAGCCGGACTATACATCAGCATACTGGGCTTTCTTTCAGCCTGCGGTTTATGCCTCATGATGGTGGTCGCTTTCAGTACACGCTTAAGGGTGAGAGATTCCTTGAATCAGACTCTCCCCTCTTTTTTCTTCCTGTTGTTAAACGGCTACCTGGCTTACAAGTATCTGATACTTGTTCTCAATGACCTATAGAAGAACGATTGCAAGCGACAGAACCAAAAAGGTAAAGGCAGGAAACGATTTTTTTAAGGGGTCTTTTACTTTTAGATGCATGCTAACTGCTCCAAACATCAAAGCCGCGATGCCATATGCTGAATAGGTTTCCAGTGCCGGATATTCTGTAAGAAAAATGGAAGCTAAAAGCCCCACAGCAAACAAGATCTTCAGTCCGCCAACGGTCCACATGAACCAAACAGGCAATCCATAGGCCTTAAATTCTTCTTCAAGGTTTCCGGCCTCGCCCCCTCTCCATTGCGTTTTTTTGCCTGATCGCAATAACCAGACATTTAAGATACTGAGCCCGACAATTACTTTTAATGCGATGATTAGGTATTCCATAATTTCCTGTAACTAAATTCCTGATTCTATGATTAGACTTTGACCGATCAAACCGCAATCAATAAAGACAATAATTGCGTTTATTACTAAGACTTTATTGGATTATTTCGCTAAATCCGTATTTGGGTAAGAAATCCTGAGAACCGAAATGCAGCCTCATAAATACTAAAGGAACGAAATAGCCCTCCTCCCGATTTCAAAACAATGAGAACCTCCTTTCCTTTACTTGTGAAGTACCTAATTGGAATGATCCTTATCACTTTGCCCATGAACAGCGAAACTATTGTTGATCTTACTGCTTCTTCTGATCTCCAAAACTGGCGTATTGTTGACGATGTTGTTATGGGCGGACGATCTTCGGGTAACTTCAAGCTTACTTCAGAAGGACATGGCCGGTATACGGGCGAGATCTCCCTGGAGAATAACGGCGGCTTTTCTTCATTGCGATATGCTTTTCCCCCGATGAATGTGAATCCTGATAACCACATACGCCTTCGAGTTAAAGGCGACGGAAAAGAGTATCAGTTCAGGATCAAAAACGATAGGCATACCCGCCATTCTTATGTTTTATGAATTTGAAACCTCCGGAAAGTGGCAAACCATAGATATCCCGTTACAGGAAATGTACCCGGTTTTCAGGGGCAGAAAGCTTAACCTGCCCGATTTTGATCACAACAGCATGGAGGAACTCACCTTCCTGATCGGAAATAAAAAGCCTGAATCTTTTGAACTGCTGATTGATGAGATCGAACTGATCAAATAGCTGATCTCGGCAAAATCCACCCATTCTGGTTAGCAGTTTTCTGCTGTGACTCGGCATTCCGAACCCGGAGCTTAGGAACGAGTTTAAATGTGCACTCGGGATGACGACTTTTTGGGGGGGGGGGGTTTCGAGCCCAGTGCCTACTTCTGCTTTTTAGTAATATTTTAAGATGCCTACCTTATGTTTGATATATCATTCATTAAGCATATAAAACAATTTAATGAATGAATTATCATACACCATTATTCTAATTTTTTTGTATATTGCGCATGAGTTATCATACGTTATAGACAAAATTAGAACATTATGAATGATTCATCATACAAAAATTGGGTTTCCATGAGTGATAAGGCATTGATCGAGCAGATCGGTGCGTATATAAAGCATCACCGCCTGCAGCAGAATAAGACCCAGGAGGAAGTGGCCGGGGAAGCCGGGATCAGCCGTTCCACCCTGAGCCTGCTGGAACGGGGAGAAACGGTAACCCTCACCACCCTCATACAAGTACTCCGGGTTCTGGATCAACTGCATGTTATGGACTCGTTCAAGATCAATGAAACGGTGAGTCCCCTTACGCTTGCAAAATTAGAGAAGGAAAAAAGAAAACGAGCCCGAAAGAGCGAAACTGACGATCAAGAAACAAGTGAGTGGTAAGTATGAATACAGCATTTGTTCACATCTGGGGAAAAAGAGTCGGAGCCGTTGCATGGGATGAATCCACAGGACTGGCTAGTTTTGAGTTTGAGGATTCATTCAAACAAAACGGGTGGAACCTCTCCCCTTTGAAGATGCCTTTAGACAGCGGCGTGGATATATTCACCTTTCCGGAATTGCGTAAGAAAACCAATACCGAAAACGACTGCTTTAAGGGCTTGCCTGGAATGCTCGCAGATGTACTTCCTGACAGATACGGAAATCAGCTGATCAATAGCTGGCTGGCTCAACAGGGTCAGCCGGAGAATAGTATGAATCCCGTTGAGACCCTCTGCTTTATCGGGACAAGAGGTATGGGAGCGCTCGAATTTGAACCGGCAACCTTGAAAAACACCAACAGAAGTTTCAATGTTGAGGTAAACAGCCTGGTGGAGATCGCACAAAAGATGCTTTCAAAAAGAGAAGGCTTCGAAACCAACCTGGAGAAGAATGATGAACAGGCGATCAGGAATATACTGAGGATCGGTACTTCGGCCGGGGGCGCAAGGCCAAAGGCGGTGATCGCTTATAATGAAGAATCAGGAAAGGTAAAATCCGGGCAGACAAAACCTCCTCAGGGTTTTGAGCACTGGCTCATTAAACTGGATGGTGTCAGTGATGTACAGCTTGGGGAAAGTCAGGGTTACGGCCGGGTAGAATATGCGTACTACCTGATGGCTAAAGAGTGTGAAATTGACATGATGCCCTCACAGTTATTCGAAGAAAATAGCCGGGCTCATTTTATGTCCAAACGCTTTGATCGTGAAGGGCCGGATATGAAACATCATGTACAAACCTTCTGTGCCCTAAAACATTTTGACTATAACGATGTCCGAAGCTACAGCTACGAACAGCTTTTTCAGGCCATGCGGGAATTGCGACTCCCCTACCCCGATGCCGAGCAAATGTTCAGGCGTATGGTCTTCAATGTACTCTCCCGTAATTGTGATGATCACACCAAAAACTTCTCTTTCCGCCTCAAAAAGGACGGGAAATGGGAACTCGCTCCTGCTTATGATCTGTGTCATGCCTATCGGCCCGACAGTGAATGGGTCAGTCAGCATTCCCTCAGTATCAACGGGAAACGGAAAGGGATCAGCCGGGATGACTTCCTGACGGTAGCCAAAACCATGAACATCAAAAAAGCCGCGCCTATTATTGATCAGATCCAGTTCGTCGTAAACCGCTGGAATGAATTTGCAGAACTCGCCCGGGTGGATCCAAAACTGAGAAAAGCCATAGGTGATACGCTGGTTGAGGTGTGAGTGTGCTTTATTCTAGTTACATAGCTCCAGCTGCGTAACCCCCTCCCGGAAGCTCCGGCTTCCAGTAACATAAAAATGGCCCTTATACCCGGTCCGACTCAGTGTACGACAGATCAGCCTTAAACGTCATGGTGCGTTTGTTGCCAAGCCCGATCTGATCTACATCATCTATGTTCGGATTGTCGGTATGATGCACATTGCATTCCACCTCTTCATGAAGGTACTCGCTTATGCTTTTAGAGATAAGAGTTTCAAGCTGCGAATTCGAAAGTGTCTTTAATTGATTGCTCATAACTATACCATTTCATTCGAATTAGTAGGCTTAAAACACATTTAACGGATTCAGCGTTTTCGAAAGCTAAGGATGGGATTCATTCCAAAATTCATAGACAATAAAAAAGGCGGATCACCAAGTGTCCGCCTTTTTTTAATCTGTTATTCAGAAATCGATCAGTTTTCAGTGACCGGGTATTTCTGAAGACCGGGTTTCCGATCCAGAAATTCTTCATAGAGCTCGATCTGACGACTCGTCATTGGTACGAGGTATCCGTCGATGAACACATTCAGGATCTGGGTCTTGGTTTCAAACGGATCACCGTTAGCCACAAAGAAGTTGGCCTTCTTACCCACTTCAATAGAACCGATGGTGTCGCCAACGCCCATGATCTCAGCAGCGTTAATGGTGACTGCCTTCAGGGCTTCTTCCCGTCCCATTCCATAAGTGGCAGCAAATGCTGCATTGTAAGGAAGGTTACGGGCATTTTCAGTGTCGCCGGTTCGCAACGCTACTTTAACGCCTGCTTTTTGCATCACATCCGGGTTCTTGTAAGCCGCGTCATAGGCATCCGAGCTTCGGGTTGGTGTTGACAGAACCGGACCTGCTATAACCGGGATACCGGCTTCAGCGATCTCATCTGCAACTCTCCATCCTTCTGAAACTCCGGTAAACACTACGTTGTCGTATCCGCGGTCTTCTATCCATTCAAGAGCACTCAGGATATCTTTGGCTGCATTCACCTCGATATACATCAGAACCTCTCCTCTGATGGCGTTGGCAAGAGCTTCCATCTCAGGATAGTAGCGCGTGTCGTCCGCATCTTCGATCTCGGCATATAACTCTGCTTTGTCGAATACGTCATTGAGGTCTTCCAAAGCCTGTTCGCGGGCTCTGTCAGCTTGTTCCTGCGTTTGTCTCCAGCTGCGTCTGCTGTTGGGGAAATTAACCACGATCCCTTTGGAGCCTGCATACATTTGATCAGGAGTATATCCGAAGAGATTTATGGTAGCAGCAGTTCCGGGTAAGAGTCCGCCTGCGGGCATGGTAAGCGTGGTAGTAACTCCGCTTACCCTGGTTACGGGTATGGCCTCAGAATTGGGATTCACTGCGGTCAGCGCCTCCATCTGAGGAGTGATATCTCCGTACTCGTCGAAATCCTGGGCTTCATCGATGCTGCCGATCTCCTTCAGCCCCAGCTGGGTACCGGAGTCGATCATGCCGGGATATACTTCACCGCCATTATAGTCATATACAGCGGCGTCAGAGGGAATCTCTACATCGGTGCCAACAGCTTCAATAACACCTTTATTGACAAGTATGGTACCGTTCTCGATGATCCCATTGGTCACAGTGTAAATTTTGGCATTTATAATGGCAAACTTCGTACTGTTTTCCTGACGAATCTCGTTGCTCGCCTGTTGTCCAAACGTAGCGAATGGGATAAGTGCGATCAGAATAATTAAGGGTATAAATTTTTTCATAGTTCGTCTATTTATTATTTAAAAACTCGTACAGATTTACGATCTCGGCATCCTGCATACACTTGTGCTGCTCATCAGCATCAAAAATATGAACTTGCTCAATGGTGTCTTCAGGATCTACAGATAACCGCTGGTCTTTTGCATCATTTTCACGGTCGAAGTACTTCACTCCATCCACAAAAGTCATTACAGGCATGGCGTACGAAGAAAGCGGATGGCCTTCAAAGATAGCGATATCAGCGTCTTTACCTTCTTCAATGGATCCTACGCGATCGTCCACTCCCAGCTGCTTGGCCGGATTCAGTGTAATGAGTGCCAGTGCTTCTTCGTCACTCAACCCACCATACTTTTGTGATTTGGCTGCTTCATGAAACAGGTGGCGAATCAGCTCACCGGAGTCAGAGTTAATGGAAGTCGTAACTCCGTTGTTCGTGAGTATAGCCGCATTGTATGCCGTGGAATAATACACTTCCAGCTTGTAGGCCCACCAGTCTGAGAACACCGAGGCGCCGGCACCGAATTCAGCCAGCTCAGGGGCTACCTTATAGGCTTCGTTGGCATGCTGAAAAGTTAGTTTCTCAATTCCGAAATCACTGAATACATTCAGAAGCATATAGATCTCATCTGCACGATAGGAATGGCAGTGAACCAGCACTTCGCCTTCCAGAATATCAACCAATGTCTCCATTCTGCGGTCGTATTCAGGGGCTACCTTGCGGCGACTGTTATTAGCCCGGTATGCATCCCACTCCTTTTTATATATCTGGGCTTCTTTGAATGAATTCCGAAGCATGGCTTCCACACCCATTCGGCTTTGAGGCTGAATACCGCGAGCACGTCCGCCGCGAGTCGGGTTTTCACCGAGAGCAAACTTAATGGTACGCGGGGCTCCTTCAAACATCATGTCCTGAGGATCCGTTACGCCGTAGCGCAATTTCAGGGTTTCGCTTTCACCGCCGATCACATTCGCAGAGCCGTGCAGCAGGTGGATGCTGGTAACACCACCGGCCAGGGCACGATAGATAGAAATATCGAGCGGGTTGACCACATCCCCCATCTGAACTTCAGCCGTAACCTGACTGGTACCTTCATTGATGGATGTTCCGGCAATATGCGAGTGAGCATCGATGATACCCGGCATCACAAATTTTCCGGTTGCGTCGATCTCGGTAACATCATTTCGATTTCTGAGCGACGTTCCGATCCGGGAGATCTTCCCGTCCTCGATCAGAACATCCGTATTCTCAAGGGTTCCGTCGGTGATGGTGATCACCGTTGCGTTCTTAATAAGTACATCGCCTTTTGTGGTCTGTGCCATGATCAGATCAGTGCCAAACAGCAACAGGGCGATCAAAAAAGTTAGTTTCTTCATATCAAATCTTTTCATTTTTAATTAGGCTCTTTGGTTGCAGAAATAGGAATAGACATGCTGAATGCCGCAATAGAAGCCTCACCGGAAAACTCGGTTTCGGAAACGGTTCCTACTACAACGATCTCAACAGATTGCCCTCCGGCATCAAAGCTAAAATCAAAACTCAGGCTTCCTTCTATGAAAGAAAGGTTTTCCATATCCATGTCAGGCCCTCCCTGGTCGCTTGTCATCAATCCGGTAAGCGAACCTGCTTCATCAGTGAAGATCCACTGCCCGGTTTGTTCCCCTTGCGGAGAAGTGAGGGTATAATTCCATGTTCCCAACAGTGTTTCCGCTGCTTCTTCCGAAACTTCAGCAGCTGCTTTCTTGGAGGTATCGTATTCATACTTCTCTCCGTCCACAAACACATACTTTACTTTGGACCCTTCCTCGAAATAAGGAGCGGTGGTAACAACCACATTCCCGAGTTTGCCGGGATCAAGTGTCCCCGCAATATTTTCGATTCCGAGTAACTTAGCGGCATCCGTGGTAAGGGCTGCAATAGCTGCATCTTCACTTAAACCCGAAGCTACCAGCCTTTCCAGATTCCCTTTGATACTGCCGGTGGAAGTCCCCATGGTTGAAAACCCGTAAGGGATCCCGGCTTCATTAAATTCACGGTACTGCGCCAGGAACTGATCATAGGCTTCTTGTCTGCGCTGTTCCATATGCACCACTTCATCCGTCTTTTCCTCGTCTTCGGATACTTCTGGTTCATCCGGAAGATCCAGCGACATCAATACTTTAATGTCAGAACCTCTCAGGTCATCCATCAGGAACCAGCCTTCTTCCAGGTCGCTGAGTACGAGATCGAAGCCCAGCTCCTGCTTAAGCTTCATGGCTCTGCGGGCTTCCAGCATACTGTTGGTATGGTAGAATACCGGTTTCGATTTATCTATGACCGGGTAGAAAGCCTGTAATGCACGATCCTGCGTTGGACGCTGAATACCGGCCGGGTTACTGGCATACAAGGCCTCATGGTCTTTATTGAGTGAAGCCTGGGTATAGAGGTTTCTCCATTTGGCCATGATCCCAAGCGTGTTGCCCGGATATGCACCGGGAGCGCCTGAAAACTGGGTGAACATGGAAACGTCCTGCTTCAGCAGAAGATCATACGAAGTGTCCTTGTCTGAAAGGAGGATGATAGAGCCCGAGCCCGGAAGCATTCTTCCGTAAGGAACGGTATGTGAGATGGTAAATCCCAGCCCTCTCATGCTTGCAATACTGTTTTCAGTAACATCGATCTGGCTGACCACACTTTCTTCCGGAGTGATACCGGCATAGTCGTTAGGTGGATCGGGGGTGAAAAGGTCATCCGGCCGTTCCATCTGGTCGGGGCGTGTAGCACCGGTGTTCGACATTCCGTCGATGAATCCCGGGTAGACGAAAAGTTCACTTCCGTCAATAACTTCTGCATCTTCAGGGATGGAAACATTGGTCCCAACCGCAGTGATAAGTCCGTTTGATATTACTACCATCCCGCTGTCCACAACCTGTCCGGGTGCCTGCATAATGGTGGCACCGGTAATGGCAAAGGTACGGGTAGGATAAGCCTGTCCGGTATGATCACTTTGCGCTAAGAGGTTGGTTGAGATAAAAAGAAGGGGAAGTATTAATACCAGTTTAAAAACATTGTGTAGGTGTAGCTTCATTCTGATATAATTAGATTAATGGATTTAGTAATAAGAATTACCCGAATTTCAGGTCCTTTATATATAGTACCCGCTATTTTTGCTGAGTGAATGTAATAGAAAATTGCTTTAGTTATTAAGGAAATACAAAAATTTTCAAATGGGGCTTTAATAATCTGACCCCATAATTCTCATTTACTCCATTCATCTGCCAGCGCTTCGGCCTGTTCCATCACAAGCTCCATAGCTCTCTTCTGTTCATCAGGTGGGTATTTGTACCTTCGGAGTGTTCTTCTGACAAGGATTCTTAATTTGGCTCGTACGCTCTCCCTCTTTTGCCAGTCAACGGTTGTGGAGTTGCGCAGCTTTTCGGTGATCTCTACCGCGATCTTCTTCAGGATTTCATCACCCATTTCACGAACGGCGCTTTCATTTTCAGCCAAGGCATAATAAAAAGCTACTTCATCTTTGTTTAAACCAAGTGCGTCCTCTTCTTTGATAGCCTTTTTGAAATCTTTGGCCATCTCAATAAGCTCTTCAATCACCTGTGCTGTCTCAATAGCCCGGTTGTGATATTTCCGAAGAGTTTCCAACAAGCGCTCGCTGAATTTCTTTTGTTGAACCACATTGTTTTTAGTGCGGGACCGAATCTCATCTTTTAGCAACTTCTCAAGCAGCTCAACAGCCAGGTTTTTGTACTTCATTCTGCGGACGTCTTCCAGAAACTCATCACTGAGCAATCCAATCTCAGGATTTTCCAATCCCGCCATACTGAATACATCCTCTACTCCCTCAGCCACCACCGCATTATCCAGAATCTGCTTTAGAATGGAGTTTTTCTCCCGCTCACTTCGCTTTCGTTCTACGGCCGTAAATTTGTTGATCGCCGCTTTTATAGAATTGAAGAAAGCAATCTCCTTTTCCAATTCAATCACTTCATCCAGGGTATTGCAGAGTGAATGCGCTTTATTAAGAGACAAGACCGCATCCAAAAACCGCTTCTTACCGTTTTCAAGCTCAAGTACATGGTTCGCTGCCGGAATAACTAAATTGTGGGCTTCAGTCTCATAACCGGAATAATCAAACTCGTGTAGCATTCCACGAATGATGTGAAGTTTTTCGAGTAAGATTTCATAAGCCTGCTGCGCCCCCAATGTCGGCGATCCTTTACCCTTGGAGTCGGTATAAGTTTTGAGGGCTTGCTTAAGCTCATTAGCAATGCCGATGTAATCTACCACCAGCCCACCTTGCTTGTCTCTGAATACTCTGTTTACCCGTGCTATCGCCTGCATCAGGTTGTGGCCTCGCATAGGCTTGTCGATGTACATGGTATGACACGAAGGCGCATCAAACCCGGTGAGCCACATATCGCAGACTATCACTACTTTAAACTCATCAGCTGGATCTTTGAATCGTTTTTCAAGTCGCTTTTTAACTTTCTTGGGATAGATATGCGGTTGCATTTTAGCAGGATCAGCAGCTGAACCGGTCATGATAATCTTGATCTGTCCCTTCTCGGGATCTTCATAATGCCACTCAGGCCGAATCTCTGTTATAGCATTATACAGATCCACGCAAATCTCACGACTCATTCCAACGACCATAGCCTTTCCATCTATGGCTGCCGTTCGTTTTTCGAAGTGTTTTACCAAATCATCCGCTACCTGCGTAATTCGTGGTGTCGCCCCTACCAGCTTAGCCAGAGTAGACCATTCACTTTTGGTTTTCTCCCGTTCCGATTCATCTTCATATTCTTCGACCACTTCTTCGACGCGATCACTAAGCTCATCAATTTCAGCGCGATTCACATCGAGTTTGGCCAGACGACTTTCATAGTAAATGGGGACTGTGGCTCCATCATCTACGGCATCTTGTATGTCATAAATGCTTACATAATCCCCGAAGACCGCACGGGTGTCGCGGTCTTCCATGGATACTGGTGTTCCGGTAAAGCCGATGAAAGTCGCATTGGGCAGGGCGTCCCGCATGTGGCGGGCATAACCGTACTTATATTTTTGCTCTTTGGTATCGTACTGCGCTTTCAGCCCATACTGACTCCGGTGTGCTTCATCTGAGATCACCACCAAATTATGGCGTTCGCTCAGTGCCGGATGCCTCTTCTCATCACCAATAGTTGAAAACTTCTGTACGGTAGTAAAATAGATTCCTCCTGACTCTCGGGAAGAAAGCTGCTCCCGCAGGTCATCCCTGCTGTCAGCTTGAATCGGTGTTTGCTTGAGCAGATCCTGCGCAGAGGAAAAGGTTTGAAACAGCTGACCGTCTAAATCATTACGGTCAGTCACTACCAAAATAGTCGGGTTCTTCATTTCCGGCTGTTGCAAAAGTTTTCCCGCAAAACAAACCATGGATATACTTTTTCCCGAACCTTGGGTATGCCAAATCACCCCTCCTTTTTTGGAACCGGGTTCTACTTCGTCTCCGTATGTAGCACGGGGTTGCTCTTCTACTCTTCCTTCCGGTGCACGTGAGGCTGTTATCACAGCTTTTACTGCTTCCCTGACCGCATGAAACTGATGGTAACCGGCAATCTTCTTGATTGCATGGTCCCCATCCTGCTCAAATAAAATAAAATGTCTGATATAATCGAGGAACAGCTCTGGATTAAAGAATCCTTTGATCACTGTTTCCAGCTCAAACTCCAGCTTTGGCCTATCATCTTCATTCTTTATGGCTCGCCACGGCATGTACCATTCGGTGTTGGCCGTCAGTGAACCAACCCGTGCATTGTAGCCATCACTGATGATATTGGCCACATTGTAGGCGAACAGATCAGGAATCTCGTCTTTGTAGGTTTGAATCTGATTGAAGGCTGAGTATATGTCCGTGTCTTCGTTGTCAGGATTTTTAAGCTCAATAACTGCTACGGGGATCCCATTAATAAAAGCCACTACATCCGGACGACGGGGCTGCTTGGTTCCCTGAATAGTAAACTGATTAACGACTTGAAAGTTGTTGTTCTCAGCATTCCCGAAGTCCACTATCCGGACAGGTTCAGGCTCCCGCTTTCCATCACGTTCAATTTCGATGGTTACACCATCCAACAGCATAGAATGAAAAAGCTTATTCCGCTTTACCAAAATGGGATGTGTGATGGTACGGAGCTTGTGGATTACCTCATCCACTTCTTCCCGTTTCAGATGGGGATTTATACGCTGAATGGCTTCCCGCAAGGGCTGCTCCATCAATACCTGACTGTAGGATGCACGTTGTGGTGTATCACTGTCGGGAGCAATATCAGGACCGTGTACCACCTGCCAGCCATTTTCCGAAAACCATTGCAGACCTATTTCTTCAAGCTGTGTTTCGTTCATTATTCCTAATTGTCTGTTTTGCTTAAAGTAACGGAATAAGATCTAAAATTATACTCTATTTTAAATCGAACCGGCCGGGTACAATTCCGGGAAATAATAGCCTACTACCTTCGGCGGAATATTAAAATACAATGGGCTCCGATGGGAATCAGACCTCACTAACTCTTCTTCCAATAACTGTTTGGTCAAGTCTCTGGCTGTTCTTTCGGCCATACCGATTAAACGCTGAACCTCCCCACGCTCTATTTTACCTCGCATCATCACTTCAGCCAATACATACTTGGTTTCCGGTCGAAGTGTCGATTCTCCTGGAATGGAACCCTGAGCGCGCAGATTTCCATAAGCCATAATCCGGTCTCTCAAATCTTCGAGGTTCAATAATTTCTTCATGAAATGAATTTGATCTAAGGCGGTCTCAAAGAAGAAAGAACAAAAAGAGTTCAGGGCTTTTTCCGATAAGTTGCCTCGTCCATCCAAATCTCCTCTTCTTGGACTATCTGCGCTGGCTAAGTAGTTTCTGTATTCTTCGTCTTTTCTTGCCAAACCTCGGGATAGGGTCCAAAGTCCGTAAGACTCGATATTGGCTCTTCGCAGGTACGCATAGGTAAACAAACGGCTCACACGACCATTTCCATCTAAAAAAGGGTGAATCCATACCAAACGGTGATGGCTTGCTGCCGCCGCCAATAATAACGTATGGCCAGATAATTTTTCAGGATCATATTTCTTTTCAAAATGAGTCAGGAAGGCTTCTAACGCACTATGAACAGGAGCCACATGCTCACCTACTTCTACATTTTGGGTTCGAATCTCCCCCGGAACCATCTCAATGATCTCATCCGAGTCTTTTTTTCTGATCTTCAGAAAACTGTCGGGGACTCTTGAATAGAATTCCCGATGAATCCAGCAAAGAAACTCTGATGAACATACCGGAACCTTCTCCCCATTCTCAAAGCGATAATCAATAAGTTTTTGCACTTCTATGTGTGCCACACTTAGCTTCTGCAACCCCTTCTTTTCATCATCTTTACTGTATTCTTTTCGTACGGCCCGTTCAATATCTACCGGGTTGGTGTGCTCTCCTTCTATGCGGTTTGAATAGTAACTGTTAATATGCCGTAGCAACCGTGCAATCTCTTTACGAGTGAGTGGGTGCACCAATCCACCTAATTCAGCTTCCAGTCGAAATACCTCCATAGCCAGATCCACCAATGGCTTGGTTGCCTTTGGAAACAGGGGCTCCATATGTGAAGGACGATCAAACATCATGACTGTATTTTTGCCGGTTCTTTTGCCGGTTTATATATGTGGTATAAGTGTATTCAAACCATGATAATATCCGACTTTATTTGATAATATGAAAAAGAAATATTGCCGGTTCTTTTGCCGGTTAAACTTACTCTTTGAATACTCTTCCTAACTCCTTAGCTTTGCTAAGGAGTTAGGATCTTATACTCATTCCACATGCTTCGAATCAACAAAATGTGGTACATCAATAATCTTAGCCAAATCCCGCTGATGTTTTACCTTATCATAATAAGTCATCGACCATACAGGTGGATTCAGAATTAGATCAGTAAAATTATTTTGTTCACGATGTTGATGATCAAATACTAAAACACAATTATTCTTACTTTGTTTTTTTCTTCTTGTACCGCTTTGTTTTGCTCCCTGCATGCATTTTTGTAAAGATAGAGTGAGATGAAATCCCATAAATTGCCATAAACTCTGAATCTCTTTAAAATCAAATTCATCATGCTCTTTAATGAATTTAATATTATCAACTGCTGTAAATACAATATCTGCCTTATTTATTATCGACTTTTTTGTGGCGATAGATGCATCAGACCAACGCAAACTGTCCCATTCAGTCTTTCCAATAGCGATTAAATTTTTACCAATAAAACAATCTCTCTTTAATGCTTTGAAGATTTGTTCCTCTTTGACATTTAAATTGTTAAATCCTTCGATTAAATCGCTTCCATAATTTTCCAATTCTTCCGCAGGTATATTTTCCTTGATAGATCTACCAAGATCCGAAATGCTTTCCTTTGTAATAGCCCGATTCCACTCTTGTCCATCATTCAATACATAACTTTGATCAAGTGTATTTAAGAATTGGGATTTAATATTTTCAACCGATACTTCTTCAGAAAAAATCACATGTAGATTCATTCTCTTAAAGGAACCAAAGTCTACACCAGCGAATTTTTCAATTCTGAATTCAATTACAGGTAATAATAAATCAATATTTTCAAGACGATAATTTTCTCTTTTCTCTCTCAAAAGTCTCTCATAACCATCCAAAAACATGTAGTCATTTATACCCAAAACTTTGAACTCAGAAGGCAAAGATTCTAAGTCTTTTAGAAATTTTTCCCAAACGTCTTCTTGATTTCCAAAATGATGTACTATTGATGCCGGTGTATGAACATGTAAATCCCATTTTCTCCAAACAGAGCCCCGTGGATCATTCATTTTATTTCTCCTGCATTTAATTAGTTAGTTAAGTTCTAATTCCCCCGAAATCAACTTCGGCAAAAGCGTATCTCTTAGTTGAGATAAAGTTAAATTCTCATTTCGATTCTTATTGATCTTAATAATTAATGGCTTAATAAATTCAGCAAACAACTCATCCAATTCATTATTTGGAGTAACTACTTCTTTTACTTTTAATTCACTCCAATGCCTGCGGTACTCCTGAAACTGCTGTAAGTCTCTAATTGCGTAGTAAGTCCAGTAAGAATCAAATTCTTCCCCTTGTAAAGGAATAACATTTGGAGCTATATCAAAAGGTTCAATTACTAAGTGGGTTATACAGGTATGATCGCCAAAGATGAAATATGGATTGTCGGGTGATGCATCATAACCTGCTTCTTCATTGTGGTAGCCCATTATTATTCCTTCTCCTTGTTCAAGCACAACAACTTTGCCAGTTTCCTCAACTTCATCTTTTTTTACTCGTTTTGGAGCTCGAAATCTTTTTAAAATATCTTCAGCTATTTTCACCTCCCACCCCTTCGGCACTTCCCCAATCTCACTCTCCACCAATTCATCCGGAAAAAGTTCGGCGGTTCGGGAAAGTTGTCGTTGCTGGGCCTCCGACATACTGGTGAGTTTTTGTTCGAGAGCGGCTTCGATCTCATCCCAATCCTGGTCTTCCAAAGAAATACCCGCAATGGCAGCCATAGCAGCGCGGTTAGGGTCGCGGCCGGCGGAGGTGGCTTCTATTTTGGCACGGACAGGATCAAAATCCACAAACCAGCTCTTGAAGATCGCCTGAGCTATGGCTTCCAGTGTTTCGTTGGCTCTTTTATTTATTTGGATCTTTTTGTCAAGTGATGCTAGTTGACTGGCTATTGATTTTCTAATAATTGGATCTGTAGGCCATTTAATTAAAAAATTATGCATGTCAGATTTTTTGGCATTACCAAAAACAGATCCTGAATCATTTATTGCACCCCAATAGTTATTTCTCTGCTTAATAGCGTATTCCAAGTACTCTTGGTCCTGATCATTCTTTGCTCGAATTGCGCATAAACCACGACCAATAGCACAGTCTGTATTTGAAATATTAATTGATCCAACAGGAGCCCTTACACTAAATAAAATGTCACCTTTTTTCGCATTACGTTTTGGCTGAGTTGTATACTTTTGAACTATTGGATATCGATCTGTAAACTCCGCACTTCCTTGAAAGAACGGAGTGCCTTCACCAGTTTCATTTATATATTCACCTTTGGGAGAAGTACCCATAGTTATTTCAGCAACTTCAGATAGTTTTACTTCAGAGCTCATACCCCAACCCCGCTAAGTTTTCTTTAATCCTAGTTTCTAAAGCTTCACTTTCTTCAAACTGGGTTTTCAGTCGGGCAGTGAGTTTCTCAATCTTTTCCGAAAAGGGAATGCCGTCGTCTTCGGTTTCGGGAGCGCCTACGTAGCGGCCGGGCGTAAGCACATAATCGTTTTTCCGTATCTCGTCCAGCGTGGCGGATTTGCAATAGCCGGGAATGTCTTCGTAGTCCTCGCTGCCCTTTTGCCAGTTGGTGAGGGTTTCGGCTATATCCTTGATCTCTTCGGGTTTAAAATCGCGGAGTACGCGGTCTTTCATGTAGCCTTTTTCACGGGCATCTATGAAGAGTACTTTGCCGGAGCGGTCGCCTTTGCCTTTCCCGTCCGGTGTTTTGGTGCCGTTGGTTTTGTTCTTGGTCAAAAACCAGATACAGGCGGGAATTTGCGTGTTGGTGAATAGCTGTCCCGGCAGGGCCACCATGCATTCCACCAAATCGGCTTCCAGCAGGTTCTTCCGGATCTCGCCCTCTCCGCTCGTTTGTGAACTCATGGAGCCGTTGGCCAGCAGCAGCGCCAAACTTCCGTTGGGTGACAGGTGGTACAGCATGTGCTGCAGCCACGCAAAGTTGGCGTTGCCCTCGGGCGGTGTACCGTATTCCCATCGAGGGTCATCGGCCAGCTTCTCATTCCACCAGTCCTTTACGTTAAAAGGCGGATTGGCCATCACGTAATCGGCGCGCAGGTCGGGGTGTTGGTCGTTGGTAAAACTGTCGGCGGGCTGTTTCCCAAAATCAAAATCAATACCGCGAATAGCCATGTTCATAGCTGCCAGTCGCCACGTGGTGGGATTACTTTCCTGTCCATACACGCTAATCTGTCCAATCTTTCCACCATACTCTTCAATAAATTCCTCGCTCTGCACAAAAAATCCACCCGAGCCCATGGCCGGATCATACACGCGGCCTTCAAAGGGTTTCAGCATCTGCACCATCAGCTTCACAATGCTTTTGGGCGTGTAATACTGTCCGCCTTTCTTGCCCTCGGCCAGCGCAAATTCCCCCAGAAAATACTCATACACATGCCCCAGAATATCCTTGGAGTTTATACTGAGCGGTTTCCCCTTATACTCTTTGGCATTAAAATTCGCATCCGAAAACAGGTCAATCAGCTCACCCAGTTTCTCCGGCGGCAACTGCTTCTGCGAATACGTACGATCCAGAATATTCTTCAGCTTGGGATTTTCCTTTTCGATAGCTCCGTTGGCATCGTCAATCAGTCGCGCCACATTTTTAAACTCATATTTCTCTCCCTCAGGAAGCTCAATGATATCCCCGTTGGAAAGCTTGTTGTTTTGCTTCAGCGTTTCCCATCTAGCCAGCGGTGGCACCCAAAATACATTCTTGGCGATGTAGTAGTCGCGCACTTCCAGTTCCTCTTCAATCAAAGCCTCGTATTCCTCATCGCTCATATCATCCTGCGGGATGTAGAAATCGTGGTCTTCATTCCGAAAATGCTCGCGGAGTTCGTCCCGGCGTTCATCAAAAGCATCCGATACATATTTGAGGAAGATGAGTCCCAGCACCACGTGTTTATACACGGCGGCATCCAGGTTATTGCGGAGCTTATCGGCGGCGCTCCAAAGTTTTTTATCAAGGTCCTTAAGAAATTCCTGCTCGGCTTTCTGCATGTACTCCGTTCGGTAGGTTTATAATTCTAAATAACAGTTGATTATAGGGAAAGGAGGTGTGAGATTAAAGAAGTAGTTTAGGATTGATTTTTCAAAGATTCCCAATGCTGATAAATCATCACCATAGCCAGCGTATCCAACTCACAATACCGAAGTAAAGCTTCAAACACCCTCTCCCGCTCCTCCTCCGGCACATCATCAAACTGCATGCGCGCCCAAGCCATCATAGCGGTGCCACCTTCAGTGATTCGGTCATCCAGGTCAAGATCCAGATCTTCAATTTCATCCTCATCCGGAATGCCATACCCCACCGGGTCAAGCAGTTTGTAGGGATTGATCACCTTTCCACTTTCATCGGTTTGGCAGAGTACTTTGTTCTTCATACTCAAACCTGAATAAGGATCAGAGTAGATCTCCTTGAGGGCGTCACTTTCATTCAGCACGGCCGGTAATACATCTTTGATGCTGTTCGAACCGCCCATGTGCACTGAGTAGTAATACTTAACAACCAGTCTCTGTTGGTCAATTAAATAACGAGGAGATTCTTCATTCACCAAGGTATCGATCCAGGCGATCAATGCATCTTTATCTGCTTCTTCTGATTCGTTTAATCTCTTTTTAACATCATTCAAGACCGTCTTTTCATAATGATGATACATGAACACGCTGCCTTCATCCTTCTCCAATACCTTTTTTAGCTCCCTGACAAAATCGAATCCGGGATACACACCCTTTCGCTTATCCACCCATTCGGCTGCATGCTCCACCCGACCGTCTTCATATACATTATGGATGGAAAACTGAAAGGGAATTTTCTTGTAGGGATAGCACCCTTTATGAAATGGAATGGCCGGAGCAATCCCCTCAAAATCGATGAAGTGCAACGGGTAGGTCCAGCGGTCCATTTCCTGGAAGAGTCCGGGCAGGATAACTTCGCTGTCATCATGCCTCCCGGTCATCTTCATAACCTGTGCTAGCTGCCGCTGTTTTCGTCCATCATCCCAGATTGGTTGTTGGTAGAGCGTTTCTTCATCTACTTCCAGATACTCCGGATTGAGTTCTTCCATGAGGTAGATCTCGTCCTCTATATACTGTTTAGATTTGGCGTGCCATACATCAAAAGCGTGAGGTTTGGAGAGTTCTGCCTCGCTCCAGTTCAGATCCTCTTTCCAGCATTCATTAAATCCGGCTTTTTTGCCGTTCAGTTTATCAGCCTTGACGCGGTGTTCGCAATTCCGACACTTGGCCCCAATGCTCACCGGGTACTTTTTATCGTTACGGATCAGCTCGCAGAGCCCGTTGATCCATCGGTCAAACCCTTTGGCTTCGAGCTCACTTTCCGGCTCACGTGCTTCCCCGTTAAAGATCAGAGCCACCTCATCCGCTACAGGGATAGTTTTCATGATGTGATTACCAAGGTCCATGTCAGCTATGTCTTCTGTCAGCCTGACCTCACTCCGGCCTTCTTCATTCTCCTCGATCTTAAAGTACTGATGCAGTCCTTCCACACTGGTGGGCGTGTCTTTATCGATGAGCATGAGGTACGGACGAATCTCAAATTCGGGATATGCCTTCTGCATGACCCAGGTTTGAAAAGCCACATCGTAGAGGTACTTATGCCAATTGGATCGCATTGAGCCATTTTGCAGATAAAATCCTTCCTTATCATCCCACGATTTCGACTTCACTTCAATGAGATCGATCCGGTTTCCTTCCTTCACTAAGATATCGACCAAGGCATAGGTCAGCCCGTGACGAATAGCTGCCTCGTAGATTATGACCTCATCCTGTTGCAACAGCTCATTAGTCTGCTCAATGGAAACGGATTTATTCCTGGAATAGGGAATTTCAACACCACCGGGATAGTACAGCTTGGCTAATTCTCCGACCTGAATACCGCCTTCTGCTAAAGCTTGCAGAAAATCATTATCGTCTTGTGAAGTAGCGTACTCATTATCGTGGTTTTTATAGTAGAGTTTTGTTGGGCATTCCAGACAGTGGGTGAATTTGGATTTTGTGAGATATGCAATCTTATTCATAAGTACTCCGAAAATAATTGGTTTAGCCCTGTATAGTTAACATACAAATTACGTTAGCCAGGTTCAGGCGGTCTTAGTTTTTACTCATCTTTTCTCTCATTAATTGCTGAGCCGTCTCCCAATCAAGCGGTGATTTCAGGCCACCTTTCATAAAGCGATCCATTTCGTTTAGAGTCGCATTAACTCCCTCATCAAAGCCACTTGAATAGCCGTTTTCGTGCCCTTTTTGAAAACCGATATAAAACCCGGTAAAGAACATAACTGTACTTCCGATTAAATAAACTATAGCACTCATTGTATCTTCTCGCTTAATTTTATATGGGTAAGTAACATACCATTTACCCATGACAGATTATGTCACCCCAAATATATATTTCGATCATAATTTTGCCCTGATGCCTAATGAAGCAATCTGATTTGTTATACTATTAAAATTATAAGATATTGTTTATTATTTACTTATAAATATTACCATAACAATGTATAGCAATCATCAAATATCATGACTCATAAATTCCCTTATCTTCCCAAACCAAAGTTCAAAGAGCGTCAATACATAACCGATGGAGAGGGGCAGTCCTTCGAGATCCGTTTTATCGAATACGACTTTGAGAAAGAAGAGTATTACTATTTTCCCATTCCGGATACTTTTGCAAGAAAGATCTATGATCTAATGCCAAGATCACTGAGCCTCCGATGAGTACCAGTATGTATATTTATGAGGTTCTATTTGGCAACAAAAAGAAGGCCAAGGAAAAAGACTGATGTAACCCACTTTATTTTTATATAATTATATATTTATTGAATTATATAAATATATACTGTTGGCTTGTCATAATGTTTACCCCCCTTTTGTATAACCAATTTCAGGGTTTTGGTGTAAGCAGACATCATTCTCTCCACTTAAAAATGTCATACATTTAGACTTCTAAGCTGCAATTATAGCTTATTGTCATACAAACTCCCTTCTTTAGACGTCAAACCTTCCCTGTAAAAGAATAATTAATAGCCTTCAGCTTATCTAAATACGTAGCCTTATAGCCTTTTTTCATCTCCTCATTTAAATAACTATGAGTGATAAGCTCATGGACCTGCTTCTGATCAATCATAAAAATCTGGAGAATCTTCTCCATACGGGATTTCGTTAAACCAATTCGGATTCCAAACTCATAGAAATCATCGTAGGCATAAAAACCGTTGGCTTCAAAGCTTTCTGTGGTCTCGAAATCTTTGAACAATCCATCATTCAAAGCTAAAGCAGAGTCATCTACGTGCAGACGAGTATTGATAAGGTCATAAGCTGGGCTGAGTATATAATCCCCTTGAGGGGTTTCTAACAAACTGAAGTTCTTTAGATGGGCATCTCCGTTGCCAAACATATAATTAAACAGCACGAGCGAGAAATACTTTTCCATCTCGACCGGATAGGCAGGTACAAACTTCTTGATCAGAGCTGCAGCTTCTTCATAGCTGTAGTCATATTTAAAATCCCTGCCGTTAGTTTCAGCTGTTTGACCGGCAAGTGTAGCAAAATCTTCCTTACCCAGTTTTGAGCCATCTTCTTTCTCATCAAAGCGCTTTGTGATGTAAGCCGGATCTCCATTCTTAAAAAAGATGAGCGCGTTTTCAGCCGTTTCAATGCCGTATACCTGACGGGCAATTTGCATGGTCAAATGTTCATTGGCGGGTACCTGGTTCACTTTCCTTAGATCTCTGGGAATAGGTTTAAGAATATAGGTGCCCTGCTCACCTTCTTTCGCCAGTCTTAGTTTATTTTTATCCATTACCAAGGATACTTTTTCCTGTACTCCTGATATGGATAACCGTTTACGGTTCTGCATAAACAACTCGGCATCCGCCTCACTTACGTCAGGCGCATTGTAAGGAAGTATATGGTCTACTTTCCGCCTGTTAAAGACACGCTTTAAGCAGGTCGAACTGTAGGTGTCAAATCCTTCGGCTAAGGTACCGGGACAATATGTGATTTCAGGGAGACTCATTGTTTAGTTTCTTCTATGGGTCGAACCGTTATGGCACCGATCGTATCTGATTGGGCAATTTCGAGTAAGAGGCCAAAGTAATCCTCTTCATCAATTTTAAGCTGGCGAGCCTGCAGCTTTCTGTTTACCCCTTCTGAGAGCATGTTGAAGAAAAAAGGAAATAAGTGATCCGATTTATACTCTTTTTTGCTTTTCGGCATTGTCAGACTTACCGGTGGCTTATCCGGATTGTCATACCAGGCGTCATCGTATGTAAACTCATATGAAGTTTTATCATGTTGCACCAAAGTGCCCACCTTTTCTCCATTTCGTATAACCTTTGCTGCTCTCATTTATCTTAGCTTGGTTTTTTGACAGACATAGTGATTTCCATGCCCAGTATTTCCGCGATCTTATTGAGCACCTTAAGGGTTGGGTTAGCCTGTCCGGTTTCTATTTTATAGAGGGTGTTTTTGCTGATCCCGGCCATTTCCGCTAAATCAGGCTGCGTGATACCCAAGGTATCTCTTCGCTCTTTAATCCGGTTACCCATTTCTTTGACTAACATTATAATGTGATTTTGTATGACATTTCTGAAAATATTTGGAATAATATAACAAAAGTCACAACATAATGTGATATATGAGTCTGATAAACTAAAGAGCTATAGCCTGGAGGTGTATGAGCTACTATTTGCCAACAAGAGGAAGGCTAAAAAGACTGACTATAAACCGCCCTATGTATTTTTGTAGTTTTGTACAATTGTACATTTATACATCTGTATTTTAATACATGGCCTATAAATATCCTTTTATTCATTGGTTTGCATGACATTTTAAGTCTTTGGCACCCTTTAATTGGTTAAACATTGCCATCTAGCTCTCTATTTAATTGTCATACATTTTATGCTTATAGGGGCAAAGTCATTCGAACACAGGGTTCAGGCAGGCCGGTAATACATAAAGTTATGCGGAATAGTATGACTTCTGCAGAATTATATGAGTATAAGCGTCAGGCCATATATGTAATCTGCATACATACCCCTGTCCCAATCAATTCGCATGGATAATCTCTCACTTTTGGCCTAAAACGATCAAAAAGTCATACAAATACCCATAAACCAAGCCATTGTTGTTTTGTTGTTTTGTTGAAAACAACATTTGTTTATGGTTTGGTTTGTATGACGAAAGGCTTATTTATTGGAATAAAATGGGCAGATCATTGCCCACTCTCTTATGGTAAAGTCATATTTTTGAGCCAACTCCCCAAAAAGTTAAACACTCTCGACCCAAACTCGAGCCCGGTGCCCATGTTGGTGGACCAGCACCCCCAGAATTTCGTAGTCTAAGACCTTAACCCGTATCTGACCAATATAGGCCTGGTAGCCATGACGGTAGGCAGCGTAGACTGCGTCTTCGTAATCATTGATCTCTAACTTAATACGTTGTCCGGGGTCGGGTTCGATGTAAGATTCTTCCATTTTTCTTAAAAGTATAACATGGAAAGATGACAGCTACCGTCACCATGGCTAAAGAATCTTGCAAAACATGTAACGATTTGAAGAAAAACGTTAAAACGTCTTTGTGTTATGACGTTATAACGCTACCAGGATTTGACTCCAAACGTCTTAACGTTTTAGGTTGATAAACAACTATAAGTAAAAACGTTTTGACGCTTAAACGTTAAAACACACAGGTAAAAAGTTTAATAAATGGCGGGTTTTTGTACTAAATCAGGGAAAGTGGCTGGCTGTCAATCGTTAATAAATGGCCCGATTTATTAAACGAATTGGTTTTTTTAAAGATAATAACCCCTTAAACCATCTAATGTTTTAAACAAAAGCTCTAAAATGGGTCTTATTTGGTGGTAAGAGAATCATACGTTTTGGCCAAAAACCCATCAATTCTTTTAAAAGTTATATATAAAAGAGAGTTTTGAAGATTCTTTGGTGGCAAAAGCGTTAATAATTTGAAAGAAATTGGTCCTTTCATAACTTTAACTACACTCCGGGTGCCTGTTTCATTAGCTTCCATCGCTTCTCTGTGCCCTTATCTGTGATTACGTCAATCATTTCAAAGTCATCGCCACTATAACCTTTTTCAGTAATCATACTGGCGTACTCTTTGTGGGTTAACAACTGGTTAGATTGGCGATGCAGATCATTTTTAATAGTATCTGTAAATTTAAAAAAGGCTTTTGGTTGATGAAGTAGTTCAGGTTTGTGTTTCCGGTAGTATGATGATTCTAATCGCCCATCCATAGCCTGTGATAGTTGCTCTTCACTAAACTCATTGATGGCACTAAGAATACATTCCATAAGATCTTTATCGTTACGGTTGACCGATATATCGAACTTAGCATTCCAGGTATTTATAACCCGTTCCAGTTCTCCTTCTTTAGTAGTAGTATTTATTTCATTTTCTTTTATAGGTTTCTTTTGTGTGTTCAAAGTTTGAACCGATGAAGTGTTCAAATTGTGAACTGATGCAGGTTCAATTATTGAACCGGAGGGTTCAGAACCTGAACTGGTCGAATCTTTTGGTGAAGAGCTCTTCTGCTCTTTATGTGAACTATCTTTAGGCATGATAACCCGGTATTGATTAATTCTACCACGGTCAAACTTTTCAATGATCTGATGCTCACTAAGATATTTCAGAGCCTTTAAGACCGTATTTCTGCTTAGACCAGTTTTCTCTTCAAATTGCGAAAGAGCAATTCTATCATACTTTTTGTGATGGCCCAAAGTCTTTCTGACAATAAGTGATAACACTTTGAAGGTGTTTCCATCAATATGTGGCATGACCTCTTTTATAATGAAATTAGGATAGGCCGTAAAAGCGTAATCTTTATTTTTATTAGACATACCTGGCTTACCTAAGGTGAAAGATGCGCTCAATGACCTTTCGCTCGAAGTATTTGCGACGACTCCCTCCAAACTGGATGGAAGGTATATAGCGTGGATGCTGATCGTCCATATTTGAGCGATTCAGAATGGTACGGTGGTTTAACCCCGTAAGGTCTTCGACTTCTTTGGCTGTTATATACCGCTTCTCATTAATTCGGTGCTTCTTTGAATTAAGAAGAATGTCTAACTTTTTCTCAATGCGCTCTAAGGTTTCTGGAAAATATCAAAACAGGTGATCGAGATATTTTTTATCTCATCCGATGCAGTTTTATCATAGCTAAAAGTGTATCCTTCTCCCTCTTCTATAATTCTTTTCTTTACAATTGTCTTGCCAAGATCTATAAAGGCACTTTCAAGGACAGATTTCACTTCATCGGGTAATCTTCTAATGATTACGGAGGTATTTTTCATCTCTTCGGTTGCAGTTTTATCATAGCTGAAAGAGTATACTTCTCCCTCAGTAGAAATATTAGGTGTTTTATTTCTTATATCACCCTTTAGGTCAGTTATTAGCTTTTCAACAGCTGTTTTCTGTTTGTTGAATTGGTCATCGTGAATCTCACTTTCCTTTTTTCCATGAAATTGCGTTCGGTAGTTCTTTTTTGTGGACTCATACTGTTCATTTTCTCTTATAACCATAATTGCCACATCCTCAAAAGGAAGCTCATTAGATATTGATAGGCTTTGTCCATTTAACGTGTAGAATATGTCCAATACCAGCTTAACTTTGTTCTCTTCCATCAATCAATTCCTTTAAGGGCGTCGGTTATATTATTTACGTTGAGGTGCTCGTAGATCATGCTCGTTGGTAGTGATCCTTAGTTTTTTGATTTGCCTGATTCCTCTTACTGATAAATTCATCGGTAGCCTTTTTCATGGACATATGTTTTCCCGACAACGACTTTCTTTTTTTCTGAGCTTCCATTTTAGGAGACCAACCATTAAAAGGATCGATCTCTCCCCTTTGGAATTTATCCTCGTACTCGATCAGCATTTTTTCTGCTTCTCTTTTGAGCGTGGTTCCTAAACTCAGTGCTTTTCTTTTATTCTCTCCATTTTCGTTGGTAAAGAACCTAATGTAGTAAATTCCATTTCTTTTTTTGAGACTTGCCATGGCAATTGAGTATCTATCAACTGGTTGAGGGTGTCAATAAGTTTTTCACCCATTTTTGGGTTCAGTGGGTACAGTGAAAATTTGCACCCACTATTGTACCCATTAATTACGCGAAACTTGCTATAAAATGAAAACTCTTCATTCCGGTTTTGAACAGCTGTAGAAACAGAAAAGCATAAAAAAAGCCCCTCAGCGTATTCTAAGGGGCTTTTTTGATCGATAATTTTACTGAAAAATAAGTGCTCCCCGGGTAGGATTCGAACCTACGACCAATTGATTAACAGTCAACTGCTCTGCCACTGAGCTACCGAGGAATTTCAGTGAGTTCCCTTGTTGAAGGGGCGACAAATATAAAGACATTCACTGACTACTATCAACACTTTTCTTCACTTTTTATAGAAAACTTTTTCCAGTACTAATCCCCGCGCAGGAGCGGTATAAGTTGGAATATCTGAACCGGGTTCCTCAAGTACCCTTTTAAACTCATTCTTCGACATTTTTCCTTGTGCGACCCGCACCATCGTACCTACTAATCGGCGCACCATATTTCTAAGAAACCGATTGGCTCTGATCCGATATCGGATCACCTCTCCTTCTGATTCGAACAACGAACTCTGTATTTCACAAAGTGTGGTAAAGCTATCCTCATTAAATTTTGAAAAGCCTGCAAAATCAAATTCACCATTTAACAGGGCTGCACAATCTTCCAATAGAGTCAGATCAACAGGCTGCCGTAAAGCCCAGCTATTGTGACGCATCAGTGGCATGGGGCGGGTCGTGATAGTATATTCATACTCCCTGCCTACCGCATCGAACCGGGAATGAAATGATTCCGGGACTTCCTCGTAGTTAGTCACCTGAACCTCATCTCCCACCAGCCCATTAACTCCATTTAGCAGCTTCTCTATATCTGTACCTTCGGGGATCTGGACATCCGCCACTTGTCCCCGGGCGTGCACACCGGCATCTGTACGCCCCTGCCCTATCAGATCGATATCCTGCTGAAGAACCTTGGAAAATGCACTCTCCAACACACCCTCAACGGTTCTGTCATTTGGCTGTATCTGCCATCCTGAAAAGTCAGTTCCATCATATTCAATGATGAGTTTATATTTTTGCATCAGCTTAGTAATGGACTTGCTCAAATTAATTAGCTTGCTATGTGGCTTTCAAATGATAAGATTGAAGGTACCCACATTTTCCCATAAATATTAGCACTCAACCTATGTTTAAGAAAGCGATCGTGCGTAAACCCTGCCCGAATTTGGCATCGGGGATCACCACTTCCAATCTCGGAAAACCGGATTATCATAAAGCCCTGTTACAGCATGCCAGATATGTAGATGCGCTCAAGGATCTCGGTTTAGAGGTTGATGTTTTGGAAGCTGATAATCGTTTTCCTGATTCAGTATTTGTGGAAGATGTGGCTGTATGTATTGGAAATCTTGGTGTGATCACCAGGCCCGGGGCCGGTTCCAGAAGAGATGAAATAACACTCATCAAAGAGGTTATTAGTTCAAACTTCGACCACGTTGAGTCTATAAAAGAACCCGGAACGCTGGAAGGAGGAGATGTAATGATGGCGGATAATACGTTTTATGTTGGATTATCTGACCGGACCAATAAACCGGGTATAGATCAATTCCGAAATATCATGAAAGAATTTAATTATTCCGTTCATCAGGTTCCCCTTGGTGATATTCTTCACCTCAAAACAGGCATATCTTATTTGGAAGATAATAATCTGCTTCTGACCGCTGAAATGAATGAAATCGATCTATTTTCGTCTTTCAATAAGATCATAGTTCCTGACGAGGAAGCATATGCTGCAAATAGTATTTGGATAAACGGTACCGTTGTTATTCCGGCAGGTTTTCCGGTCACAAAGCAAAAGATCGAAGCCGCCGGCTATAAAACAGTTCAGATCGAAATGACTGAGTTTGAGAAACTGGATGGTGGGCTAAGTTGCTTATCCCTGCGGTTTTAGAAAGCCATTACTGATCTCTGTTTAACAGCCGGTAAATAATGGCAAGCTGACCGGTATGGTATGCATTGTGCTGAAGTACCAGCAACGCCTCCCTCAACAAGGTTTGCCCGTCACCATGCTCAAAAGGCTTGGTAAGTCCATTGGTTTCATCCAACAGAAGATTCATCATTTCATCCCTCTCTTTCAGAAACGATTTCTTGAGTTCTTCCCACTCCTTTTCACTTCCCGGTGCTTGTTCTACCGGCCAGTATTCGTCGGGCCATGTTCTTGGTTCGTACTCCGGATTTCTGCTGAAGTCAAGGATGTCAAATTGTGCTACACGGATATGAAAAAACTGTTCATAAAAGGAATAGGGTAATCCGGTCGGCCGTTTTCCCAGATCTTCAAAATCAACTTCCTGCAACAGTTCTTCGATCTTTAGATAAGCTTGTCCGCCTTCCAATTGCTGAATGATCTGCTCGCGCGTAATTCGGTGTGAATTTACTTCCATGATTGTATTTTGATTGATCGTTTTGGTACATAAATACATGATAACCGAGAATCATTCAAATGGCTAAGGTTTTGATTCTTACTTAACTAGTCATTTCGACCGGAGTGAATGAGCCCAACGGGCAAATGAACGGAGCGGAGAAATCTACGAGGTAAGATGAGGCTCCCGAACCCTGTTCCAACCCCGCAGATCTCTCGGCTCCGCTCGAGATGGCAAACACGGGAGGCTTGTGGTTGCTACTAAACTTAATAACCCTTTTCCATCACCCACCTTCGTCATTTCGACCGGAGTGAATGAGCCCAACGGGCAAATGAACGGAGCGGAGAAATCTACGAGGTAAGATGAGGCTCCCAAACCCTGTTCCACCCCCGCAGATCTCTCGGCTCCGCTCGAGATGGCAAACACGATAGGCTTGTAACTGCTACTAAACATAATATACCTCTACCCCACCACCTTCGTCATTTCGACCGGAGTGAATGAGCCCAACGGCGAGTGAACGAAGCGGAGCTCAGAGCGAAGCGTCACCCACGCAGTGAAATCCAAGGGGCATAAATAGAATACCAAACCCTGTTCCAACCCCGCAGATCTCTCGGCTTCATTTCACTCGCATTCGCTCGTTGCATTACACTCGAGATGGCAAGCAGAACAGGTCAATATAAAAAAACCGGTATGCTAAAATTAATCCATTCATAAACCCTGCAGAATGTTTAATTTCCGCTGAATCAATTATCCATGAAATTGCCTTATGAATACATTTGTAAAGCTCCTCCTCTTTTTTCTGATCCTGATCATCGGTTTTGCAGGACTCGCTTTCTACTGGACCTTCTATAAACCATTGCCCGATTATGAAGCCAGCATCACGCTGAACGGACTTTCAAACCCTGTCGATATTCACTGGGATGACCATGGAGTGCCTCATATCTATGCCGAAAATGAACAGGATCTGTATTATGCCCTCGGTTATGTACATGCCCAGGATCGGTTATGGCAGATGACATTATCGCAGATAGCAGCAGAGGGGCGTTTTGCTGAATTTTTTGGGAATCAGGAAGAGTTGATCGAACTGGACAAATATCAGCGTACACTGGGTTTCTGGAAGATGGCGGAGCAGTTGGTGGATACCCTTGGAGCGGAAGAGCGACAAGTGTTGTCGGCTTATTCAAATGGAGTGAATGCATTCATTAACACAAATTCTAATCGGTTGCCTGTTGAGTTTTCACTTGCTGAAATTGAGCCTCTCAACTGGACTTCGACTCGTTCAATTGCCGTCAGCCGCATGATGGCCTGGGAATTGAATATGAGCTGGTGGAGTGAGGTCACCTATCAATACCTTCAGGAACAATTACCCCCCGACCAGTTTGAACAACTTCGCCTCCGCTTTCCTGAAGATGCTCCCAGATCTGTAAATGGGAATGAAAATCCACAATTGGGAGCTTCGCTTATGCCTATGCTTCAGCAGGAGATCAAAAAAAGGAATTTACTTGAAGCGGAAGGAACTCATGTGGGCAGTAATGCCTGGGTCGTTGATGGTTCCAAAACCGAATCAGGGTATCCCATGCTTGCCGGTGATCCCCACCTTGGGTTGGATATGCCCGGGAAATGGTATGAAGTTCACCTGAACCTGAATGGGAAAAATGTATCCGGGGCCACCATTGCAGGAATTCCGGCCATCATAATCGGACAAAATGATAACATGGCTTGGTCTTTCACCAGCATGATGAGCGACGATACCGATTTCTTTATCGAGCAGATGGATCCGCAAGACCGCGGTCGCTATGTAGTGGATTCCCTTGAAAATGGCGAAGCTGAATATGAATATTTTTCACGTGTACGGGAGATCATAAAAGTAAAAGATGGCGACGATCGTTCTTTTGAAATTCGCTATACGGATAACGGTCCGGTTATCTCCGATATCTACCCTGTTGAGGAACTGACATCCGATAAATTGATCAGTATGAAATGGGCCGGATATGAACCAAGCAACGAAATGAGAACCCTCTACCGGATCAACTGGGCTGATACCTTCCAGGATTTCAAAGATGCACTACCAACTTTCGGTGTACCCGGTTTGAACTTTATGTATGGTGATGTGGAGGGTAACATAGCCATGTATTCCATTGGCAATATTCCGATTATCAACGGGGATCCGATTACGATGAAGCATGGCTGGGATCCGGAACAGGACTGGCAGGGATTCATTCCTCATGATGAGATGCCTCGTATCATAAATCCTGAAAAAGGATGGATCGCAAACGCCAACAATAAGATCACTTCCGACAGCTACCCCTATTATCTCGCTACCTTTTGGGAACCGCCCTCGAGGATCGAACGGATAGAGGAAATTCTGAGTGACAGTACCACTTTTAGGTACGCTGATTTTGAGACACTTCAGAATGATTCCTATTCACACTTTGCGGCTACACTCACCCCACAGATCCTGCAGATCATCAAAGATCAGGATGCTTATAATTTTGACCTTCCCATTTCCTATCTGGAAAACTGGGATTATAACTATGGGCTTAAATCAACAGCTGCTTCTATTTTTGATGTATTCTTTATGAACTTCACAGAGAATACACTCAAAGATGATTTTGGAGACATTGCTTATTCAAACTTCATACATCATGAAAATATTCCTGTTCGTACCATGACCTCCCTCATCGAAGAGGAAAGCTCACTTTTTGATGACATTCAAACTGACTCTGTTGAAACCAAAGAGGATATGGTCATAAAAAGTATGCAGGAAGCAATACTGTTTTTAAGTGATTCGCTGGGCAGTGAACCGTACGAATGGCGCTGGGAACAACTGCATACCATCACCTTTGAGCCACCATTATTTGCTCAAGCCGCTGAAGATCCGGAGGCTCCATCTTCATTAAGAATGATCGTAGATAATGTGCTTAGTAAAGGTCCCTATGAAGTTCAAAGTCATGGAATGAGTGTGAACAACGGGCAATATCGCTGGAATAAACCTTTTGAAATGATTCTGGGGCCTTCTCTCCGGCGGATCTCAGATCTTTCTGATATGAGCAAGAGCAAGAGTGTACTGCCTACAGGACAGTCAGGAAATCCACTTTCTGATTATTACGGAGATCAAACCGAACTATGGCTGAATGGACAGTACCGATGGCTATATCAGGATTCTACCGTTTTATTTGATGAGGTTGAAGTACGAACTATGCGTTTGGTTCCGGGTGAGTAACTCCACCTTGGTGTCATCCACCTATTCTGTTTGTCATTTCGACCGGAGCGAATGAGCCCAACGGGTGAGTGAACGAAGCGGAGAAATCCACGGGGTAAGACACAGACAACAAAGACCTTCACAAACTACGTGGATCTCTCGACTGCATTCTCTCGTATTCACTCGTTCATTCCGCTCGAGATGACAAACACGAGGGCTTATGGTTGCTACCAGAACAGTATAAACCTCTTTCCTTCCCACTACCCTTGCGTCATTTCGACCGGAGTGAATGAGCCTAACGGGCGAGTGAACGGAGTGGAGCTCAGAGCGAAGCGTCACCCACGCAGTGAAATCCACGGGGTATGATTTAAACTCCCAAGACCATACCCAACTCCTCAGATCTCTCGACTCCGCTCGAGATGGCAAATATGGGGGGCTTATTCAGTCACCTTCGGTCTTATTTCGTTTACTGTGCCTAATATTCCTTTCATCAGCGTAATCACCGAAAGGATATAACCCCAATTCTTTATTCAGAAATCTTAACTCAGGATTTGTTCGCTGGATTAATTCCAACTTCTTTTTCCTGCTCCATCTCTTTATTTGTTTTTCCCTTCGTATTGAATCTTGCACATATTTGTATTCTTCATACCACAATAAGAGGTGGCATCTATAACGTCCTGCAAACGTTTCAGGTTTTCCGGCATTTAAGCCATGTTCCAGTATTCTTGATGGAAGACTATTGGTCATTCCTACATAAAGAGTGGTTTTACTGGAATTAGTGATTATATAGGTGCAATATGGCATAGCAGATTATAATAAGTACACTTCTTTTTGTCATTGCTAACCCAAAATCAATCCTGCCTTCGTTATTTCGACCGGAGTGAAATTCACGGGGTAAGACACAGACAACAAAGACCTTCGAAAACTACGGTGATCTCTCGGCTGCATTCATCTCATATTCACTCGTTCATTCCGCTCGAGATGACAAACACGAGGGCTTATTGTTGCTACCAGAACAGTATAAACCTCTTTCCTTCCCACCACCCCGGTGTCATTTCGACCGGAGTGAATGAGCCTAACGGGCGAGTGAACGGAGCGGAGAAATCTACGGGGTAAGATGAGACTTCCAAGACCTTTTCCAATCACGCAGATCTCTCGGCTTCGCTCGAGATGGAAAAGGTCTTGGTGACTGAATCTGACAAGATCATTCATGGAGCAACAAATTATTTACAAACCCGTATCTCCCATCCTCTTATATTCGGAGCTCTAACCATCAAAAAACCTGTTATGAAAACACGATTTTTCTACCTCTTTACTGCCCTCCTAATTTCAACATTAACCCTCTCTTCCTGCTCGCAAAGTGAAACCGAATTTTCGGTGGATTATGAGAAATTCACTTTGGATAATGGACTGGAAGTCATACTCCATAAAGACGATTCCGATCCTGTTACTGCCGTTGCCCTGACATTTCATGTTGGATCAGCCAGGGAAATTGAGGGACGTACGGGTTTTGCCCACTTGTTTGAGCACCTGTTATTTCTGGAATCCGAAAACCTTGGGAAAGGCGGTCTTGATAAAATGAGCAGCCGAATTGGCGGGTCCGGAGCAAACGGATCCACAAGTCGAGACAGAACCAACTATTTCCAGACAGTACCAAGCGATGCCCTGGAAAAGATGATCTGGGCAGAAGCCGATAAGTTGGGCTATTTCATCAATACGGTAACGGAAGCCGTACTTGCAAAAGAGAAGCAGGTTGTAAAGAACGAGAAAAGACAAGGCGTTGATAATGCTCCATACGGTCACGCAAACTACTTGGTCGGTAAGAATATGTATCCGGAAAGTCATCCGTATAACTGGCAGGTGATCGGCTCCCTTGAAGACCTTCAAAATGCAACTCTTCAGGATGTAAAGGATTTTTATAACAAGTGGTATGTTCCCAGTAACGCCACTCTTGTTATTGCAGGCGACTTTTATTCAGAACAGGCGAAGGAATGGGTTCACAAATATTTTGATGAGATCCCACGTGGCGATGAGATAGAACCATTACCGGATATGCCGGTTTCTTTAGATGAAACCAAGAAAAAGTATTATGAAGATAATTTTGCCCGTCTTCCTGAACTCCGAATGGTATGGCCGGGTGTTGACCTCTATCACGAAGATGCCTATGCGCTCGATATCCTGACAGAACTACTTTCTGATGGTAAAAAAGCACCGTTCTATCAGGTATTGGTTGAAGAAAAAGAGCTTACTTCAAATGTATTCATTAACAGCGGAAACTCTGAGCTGGCCGGTGAAATTTCACTTATCACCAGAGCTTACCCCAATACTAACCTAAATGAAGTGGCTACCGCTGTGGAGGAAGCTTTTTTGCGTTTTGAAGAGGAAGGATTCACCCAAGCTGACCTTGACCGTATCAAAGCGGGAATTGAGACTGATTTCTATAATGGTCTTTCAAGTGTACTTGGTAAAGCTTTTCAACTGGCTCAATACAATATCTTTGCAAATGATCCGGGATATATCAATGAGGACATCGAAAAGACACTTGCCGTTACCAAGGAAGATGTAATGCGGGTGTATGAGAAATATATCAAAGGAAAACATTACGTAGCCACAAGCTTTGTGCCACGCGGACAAACAGATCTGATCCTTGACGATTCTGAGGCTGCTGAAGTATCAGAGGAAGAGATCGTAGCCAATGCAGAAGGCGAGCAGTTTGTACTGCCGGAAGAAACCGAATATGAACGAACCCCTTCCAGCTTTGATCGCACTGTAGAACCTCCTTATGGTGAAAGTCCTGACCTGAAAGTACCGGAAGTCTGGGAAGCTGAATTGGCAAACGGACTCAATATCTATGGGATCGAAAACTATGAATTGCCTTTGGTTCAGTTTGAGATCTCCCTGAAAGGCGGACTGTTACTCGAAGATCCTGAAAAAGTGGGTGTTTCCAACTTAATGGCAGATCTGATGACAAAGGGAACCGCCAACAAAACCCCCGAAGAACTTGAAGAGGCGATCGCTGAACTGGGTGCCACCATCCGTGTGAACGCCGGCAGACAAAGTATTTCCATCAGCGGTAATACCCTTGCCCGTAATTACGATGCCACCATGGAATTAGTGGAAGAGATCATGCTGGAACCAAGATGGGACGAGCGTGAGTTTGAGCTTGCAAAACAAAGTACTGCAAGTCAGATAGCTCAGCAAAGTGCCAACCCGAACAGCATTGCTTCCAACACCTTCAATAAACTACTATATGGTGACAGCCATATTCTTTCCTTCAACCCTATCGGAACTACAAACAGTATTGAAAATATAACCCTTGATGATCTGAAGACTTATTATGATACCAATTTCTCTCCTGCTGTCGCAGATATGCACGTGGTCGGAGCGATCGATAAATCAGAAGTAACGAGCTCATTGAGCGGTATCAGCTCTCGCTGGGAAAACAAAGAAGTTGAGATCCCGGAATTCGACCTGCCTGATGCACCGGAATCTTCAACCGTTTATTTTTATGATGTACCCGACGCCAAGCAATCCGTGTTGCGATTCGGTTACCTTGCCATGCCGGAAACCGATCCTGACTTCTATCGTGCTAACATCATGAATTACAAACTTGGCGGAGGCGGATTTGCCTCACGATTGACCCAGGAATTACGTGAAGGCAAAGGCTATACCTATGGCATTCGCTCCGGTTTCTCGGGTTCTGATATCGCCGGCCCATTTAGCATCTCCAGTGGGGTGAGAACAAATGTTACCTATGAATCTGCAGCCCTGGTAAAACAGATCCTGGAAGAGTATCCGGAAACCTTTACGGATGAAGATCTGGAAAATACCAAAAGCTATCTTATTAAAAGTTCTGCCCGTCAGTTTGAAACATCCGGTTCTAAACTGAACATGTTGGCAAATATTAGCTCTTATGGATGGGAACCTGATTATGTGCGAGACCGTCAGGAAACCGTTCAATCGATCACAATAGACGAAATTCAGGAAATGGCCCGAACCTATGCGGATCCCAACAAAATGATCTGGCTGGTAGTCGGTGATGCAGAAACTCAGATGGACCGTCTTGAACAGCTGGGTTTTGGAGAACCTATTCTGGTGAATGAATACTTTAAAGAGGGGGAATAGGTTTTAGGCATTAGGTGTTAGGTGTTAGGTGTTAGGTTTTAGGTGTTAGGTGTTAGGTTTTAGGTTTTAGATGTGTTCTTATGTCTAAAATCTCACGTCTAACATCTATTCCTCCTCTAATAGCCTATATAGGTTTCTCCGGCCTGCAGCTCTTTTGATACCTCGCCGGGTGGCAAATTTGACCGGAATTGAGATAAATCCGCCTCCTCTTTTTGCTTTTTTGACAACGAAATGGAGATGAGCAAGTCCGCCAGGGGTTTTTGAATATGCTTTTGGGGAAGGATTTGAAGGACGGTTTACAATAAGCTATTCTTGATTAAACTTAACCTAAGATTCTCCTTTTAACGGTCCATTTTTTGGCGAAGTTACAAATCTTATTCTGAGTATCTTTCAATCAAATCGTCAAGCTCTTCATTTTCCTTTTTTAGATCTTCCAGTTTTTTTACAAGTCTTGGCTCTAGCCATTTATTAATACAAGCTTTTCAAAAACTCTTCTAATTCTTCAACTTCTTTATTTACCTTCTCCATCTTTTCTGTTACTTCTTTAGGCACCCCTTTATTTTGGGCTCTTTTAATAAATCTATCCTGACTTTTCATTTGTATATCTCTGACAAATTTTTCAAAAATACTAAAACTTGATCCTATTTTATCTTTACCATTTATAGACATAGCTCGATACTTTGTTCTTAATTATAGACTTTTTTATTTATTTTTGGCCGAATATATCAGGTATAATTTCTTTAATAAAAATGATTTGTACAACCAATGTCAATGAATCTTAGTTTTGCTGTTCCAAATGATTTTTTAATTTATTTCTACGCTGTACATAGTCCTCGTTATCGGGATCTATTTCTACACATCTATCATAAGCAGCAAGAGCTTCTTTCAATTTTCCTTTATGTGCTTTTAAAGCGCCAAGCATGAGAAATACAGCTTCAGCCTTATCATCCACTTCAGCTGCTTTCTCATATGCTTCAATAGATTTCTCAATCTGATTAGTTTTTCGGTAAGACCACCCTAACGACTGGTATAGTTCTAGTGTTTCGTATCCATGGCCAACTGCTTTCTTATAATTAGTTATAGCTGTACCCCATGTCTCTGTTTTGTACCCAATATTACCTAACAGAAAGTATGCGTGACCTAGTTTCTCGTCAGATTCTTCCCAGTCAGTATATTGCTTTAACTCGGTTTCAACTATATATAATTCATCGTTTCTTTCAATCAGTTTGCTAACTGAATCTAAGTTTACTTCCCAATAATTCCACTCCAATTCAAAATCAAAATCAGAATGAATGCTTCTGATGCCATCAAATCTATATTCTGAATCTTCAATTGTACCCTCATTATAAACCCTCATAATAGCATCATCAAATTCGTCCTCATCCTTAATTTCAGAATCTAAATGCATAGACAGTGCCTTTGCGGCCTCCTCCCAGTCAGTTTCTCCATCCAGATTTTCAAACTTAAGAAATCCAGATGTTGTTTCATTCAAGTCCCACACATATGGTGCTAGAATATCTTCCTGTGTCCATTGATGAATAGGTTTTTCGGATAATAACTGTTGAAGCTCAGTTTTATCTATCCTTACATCAAAAATTCCACTATTCCACTCCATCTCGCATTCCAATATAAGCCCATCATAATCAATAACTAATTCTTCATACACACCATTGGCACAGGTAATAGTAATTGTGGAATGGCCCTGATCGGGAAAGTCTGAGGCATTCAATTTTTCTATTTGATATTTGGTAATCTTTGTTTTGTTCGACATTTTCTCGTGATTTATTTTCTATTAATATTGGGTTTAGTTTTTCCAAGCAAAATTATTAATGCACAAATGTAGGGAACATAAGAATGCATCATTAAAACGTGAAGGAGCAGATAAACCACTAGATGGTCTTTTCGACTTTTTTGAAATACTCAAAAGATTTATTTGTAGATGTTGAATATCACTATCATCAAAACAAAAAAAGTAAAAACTTTCCCTCCACCTGTAACTGGATAAACATCTCCATAACCTACCGTTGTTAGTGTGGCTACTGCCCACCATAGACTATGAAAAATGGAACTAAAAATTTCAGGTTGTACTGAGTTTTTGAAATATTATAACCGATCACTTAGAATATTTTTTAATTATATCATCAATTTCTTCCCTCTCTTTTTCCAAACTTTTCAGCTCTTTGAGTATCTTTGGTGTTTCTTTTTTATTCTTTTTTGTTAACCTTTTCATTGTATTAAGAGAAATACCATTTGAAACATTATTCAGATATTCAGATAATTTGCTCATATCATGTGTTTTTAGTGTTATTTAGTATTCAATATTATCATTAATAATAATCAAACTCTAAGAAATTTCAATTTTAAGACATTATGTCTCTTTTAAATATTGCCAGTGCTGATGGATCATCACCATCGCTAGAGTGTCTAACTCGCAATATTCATCTACGTACTTTTATAGCCCTTTAAATTTTGGTAGTAAAGCTTGGCCGGACAATAAAAACAATGCCAATGAATATGAAACAAAAAGAGCTCTGAAATACATTAATTACTCTTCTTATCCTTTCTTTTCATTAACTCTTTTTGAGTATTGGTGCTTTGAATATTGATATCCTTGTCAGGTACTGCTTTGTGAGCTTCTTCCATAGCAGTGGCAATGATACCTGCTGGAGCGGCCACCAACCCAAGACCTATCATTAACACAAAAAAAGTAAAAATTTTTCCTCCCGTAGTAATTGGATAAACGTCCCCATATCCTACAGTTGTTAATGTAGCAACAGCCCACCATAGACTATGAAATATTGATGTGAAATTCTCAGGTTGAACTGCATTTTCAAAATAGTATATACCAACAGCGCTAATATATAATAAAAATAGAGTAGCCGTAAGGAAAATCACTAACTCTTCTTTAACGTCCTTGAAAGCATACTTAAAGCGTTTTATTGCTTTACTATACTTAGTGATTTTGATCAGTCTGAATACACGAAGTACTCGAATAATTCTAAAACTTCTTAGGTCAATAGTCATCGACAAATAGAATGGGAGGATTGCAACAAGATCTACTAGCCCATAAAAGCTGAATATATATTTCCATCTATTCTCTGCTACCCAGATTCTTACCATATACTCTAAAGAAAAGATCGCAACAGTTGCATATCTGGAAATTTCAAGAAAGAGTAAAGTACCCTTGCTCAAATTGGGTAAGGTTGAAAAAGAAAATGTAACCAACGAATAAATAATTAGAGCCTGAATTGTATAAGCGAATCTCGCTCCCCATTTAGTATGAGAATCGTTCACTAAAGCATTTAATTTACTTTTTATCTTGCGCACTTTTTCAGCTATTGCTAATAAATCTAAATCACCACTTACTTTTTTAGCATTAGGTAGTTTTTGTAACTAATGATTACTCAAACAGACCGTGAAAAAACCTGTTTGTCTAATGATTGGTAGTCGTTTTACCCACAGCTTTAGTCACATATACCTTATTGCCATTATCGGAAATATAATACTTTCCGCCTCTCGGCCCTACCCTGATGGGTTTCCTGTTTTTACTCAATCTTTTGTTAATCTTTTTCCTGTCGTTACTCATAAATATGATATTATGTTTATATATCACTATTTGGTTTAATAATCATGTGATATAATTGGTCTTGTTTATAAAATAGTGATTAATATATTAATCTTGAAAGGAAATGAGTTGAATCAAAATCATATCACAATGTTAAATTTGTAATTACGATTTGCTTTACAGTGTTTTACTCATCGTGAAAATATGCTCAATTTGAAATAAAACAATTTTCATTTTTAAGACTTACTTCATACCAGCAGGTTTTTTAAATCTGTCATCAACTTTGATACCAAGCTTTTCAAGATTTTCTAAAGAATCTTTAAGCTTGTCAGATACATGTTCTAAGGACAGCTTATACATTTTTACTGCTTCTAAAGCCTGCTCTTTATTTGCAATTTCCTTCATTCTAAGTCTGTTTTTTAGTTATTGTTATTGTTAGTTTAATTCTTTTTTAAAAAATTCCAATGCTGATGGATCATCACCATCGCTAGAGTGTCTAACTCACAATATTCATAAAGAGATTGCAGAATGGCATCGCGTTGAGTTTTATCCAAATCATTAAACTGCAAGCGACTCCAGGCCATCATAGCTGCGCCACCCTCGGAGATCGAGTCTTCTCCAATTGCTTTGTCACTATCATCATAATCCGGAATACCATATCCGACTTTGTTCAGTAGTTCGTAGGGATTGATAGCCTGGCCCGTTTCTGGATTCGGTTGGTAAAAGACTTTATTCTTTAGATATAAGCCGCTGTACGGTTGGCTGTAGATTTCTTGCAACTTTGGACTTTCGCTTAATACAGCCGGGAGTACTTTCTTAATACTGATCGAATTTTTCATTACCGGAGAGTAATAGTATTTCTTGATCATCTCGTACTGATCGACCATCTCCCGCTCGCCTCCTTTGACCAGGCTTTCAATAAAGGCGATCAACTCTTCCGCATCTTCGGGCTCTCGTTCTCGGATCAAATCCTTCATTTTGTTGAGGACCGTATTCTCGAAGTTGTGATACCGAAATACGGTGCCTTCATCCCCCTCCAGACACTCTTTCAGCTTCCGTACAAACATAATAGATGGGAGCTTCCCCGGTGTCTCCTCAATCCAGTCGGCTCGGTGTTCTACCCGGCCATCTTCATACATGGTATGGCAACTAAACTGAAAGGGCACATAGTCATAGGGGTACAAGCCCTTATGAAAAGGAATGGCTGCCAGTACCGCCTCAAAGTCGATGAAATGCAAGGGGTATGTCCAGCTGTCCATCTCGTGAAACAGACCCGGGGCGAGCGCCTCTGTCGCTTCGTGGTGGCCGGTCTGCTTCATAATCTGAATGGTCTTACGCTGGTCATTATCCCATTCCGGCTGCACGTATAAAAGCTCTGGATTGGCAGGTAGCATTCCCGGAATAAGCTCCTCCATGAAATACACCTCCTTGTCGAGGTATTTCTTCTGCATCCCTTGTTCATTCCAAACATCAAAAATATGTGGTCTTGAAAAATCCTTTTCCCTCCACTGCAAGGTTTCACCCCAGCACTCCTGAAATCCACTTTTTTGGTCAGATTACTCACTACTCCAATACCGCATCTGCCTCGATTTCTACCAACAGGTCATCATCGATCAATTTGCTTACTTCAACCAGAGTAGCGGCCGGCTTGATGGCTCCAAAAAATTCTTCATGGGCTTTCCCGAAAGCTTTCCACTCTTCTATATTTGTAATGAACGTCCGTGTTCGGACCACATCTTCAAGGGAGGCACCGGCTTTATTCAATGCCTTCTCGATGTTCAGGATGCACTGTTTTGTTTGAAGATATACATCTCCTTTCCCGACTACTTTTCCCTGCTCGTCAACAGCGGTTGTGCCAGATACAAAAATCTGATTTCCAACTTTCACAGTCCGGCTGTACCCTACTCTTCCTTCCCATTCTGTTCCTGAGGTAATATTCTGCCGCTTCATATCACTCTGCCAACCCTGCTTCCGCCATTAAGATCATGAACGTCCGTTGCACTCCTTTATAGCCCTCTTCATTATACCACCATTCATCGAGAGAGTGAGAACCTCCACTGCTTCCGCCTCCGCCAATAGTCATGGATGGGATCCCCATAGAAATGGATACATTGGCATCCGTTGAAGATCTTGTCAAACCGGGTTCCTGTCCAAAATGTTTTGCAACAGCCAATGCCCGCTGTATAAAGGGGACATCAGAGGGGATCTCTCCTGAAGGACGGTTCCCGATCATATCAATATCCACCGTAAGATCAGGCCCCTCGGTTTTGATATTGTTAGCTTCTATCAGTGCCTTTTGCATCGCATCCTGCATGATACCGTCGATCTGCTGCAATGCTTCAGGGCTTTCTGACCGCATGTCAATTTCCATCCAGTTTTCGAAGGGAATAGAATTGACGGATGTTCCTCCCCCTATTCTCCCAATATTGTAGCTTGTCCGAGGGCCGCTTTTAACGAATTGAGATGCATTATCTTCAAAGTAGGTGATCGCCCGCCCCAGTGCATGAGCCGGATTTGCTGTTCCAAAGGCACCCCAGGAATGTCCGCCCGGACCTTCAAATGTAACCCGGTAACGGTGTGAGCCGAGTGCTTTATTCACAATGCGGCTGTCGTCACTGCCGTCCACGGAAATAAAAGCATCAATATTTTCACCCTCCGTTTCGAACAAATGCTTCACTCCCCTGAGATCTCCGATCCCTTCCTCGCCTACAGTTCCCACAAACCAGATGTTATCAGCCGTTTGAATATCCAGTGTTTCCATTGTGTTTATTAAGGTAAGCAGCACAGTAAGTCCCCGGGTATCATCGGTGATACCAGGAGCAAAGAGCGTATCGTTCCGAACCTCAACCTCAACGCCGGTTCCTTCAGGAAACACCGTATCCAGATGTGCTGATATCACAATGGTATGTTCTCCTTCCCTTCCGGGGCGCTTGCCAATCACGTTCCCTTCCTCATCTATCTCAACCTGATCGAGCCCATATTCTTGCATCATCTCTGCATATCGTTCAGCTCTAACTTCTTCCTGAAATGGAGGGGCAGGGATCTCGGTTATCATGATCTGATTCTGCACGGTTTCATCATCCATATTCCGGATGAACTCCATCGCTTCCTTGATCCTGGAATTCTCAGCCAGATTCTCTATCTCACTCATATATGATTCCTCCACAGATATTTCAGATCCATCATTGCCTTCATTGGGAGTTTGAGATGTGCAACCTATTACAGCCACCATTAGAACCGGAACCAGTAATCTTGAGAAGAACTTCATTCAATTATCTCGTTATAAAGTGAAAGTTAAATTGTTGAATAGCGATCAATTATAGTAAAAGCGTATATAACTTTAAAGTAAAAGCCAGAGTGATCGCTTGAACACTCTGGCTTAGTAATGATTAAAAAGGGTGCTTCTCTATTAGTTGATCTGTCGGGTAAAATCAGGGCCGAGTGGGACAGGCAGATTTTCAGCCTCTTCAGTTAAGATAGTTGCAGCATCTTGATCATCCTGCTCGTTCAAAAGCTGAATTAGAGCTGCACGGGCTGAAAGATGATATGGATTCATTTCTAATGCCTCACTAAAGTGATCTTCAGCACTTTCAATGTTACCATCTGCTTCTGCAAGTGTACCGAGTACAAATTCATACTCAGCATTATGAATGGGTAAGTTTACATCTGAAATACTATCCAATGTTTCATTCCCTTCAGTGATCCGGCCGAGTTTTGCATAGAGTTCTGCGAGCAGAAATTTCTCATCCATTCCAAGGTCGTCCTCAGATAAGGTGCTAATGGACTCTTCCGCTTTCTCTTCTTCTCCATTTTCAAGATTGATATGCGCAATTCTAAGTGTATAACTTGGTAATTCATTATCTGCTGAAGCAAGGATACGCTGACCTTCTTCTAATACACTCAGTGCTTCCTCAAGCCGGGATTGACGCGCCAGTACATCAGCATATACCAGACGGTAGTCAAAGTTTTGCGGATTTTGATCCAGTAAGTCCTTAAAGAAGTCAGACACATCACCTGAATACCCAAGTACACTTCGAAGGTTTTTTGCAAAAGCCTCTGCATCTTCTTTCCGGTCACGCAGGTATGTAGAAACCATTGGTGCGTCAGCAACATAACTTTCAGAAACATCGATGGCCTCCTTAAGGAAACCATAGTTATAGTATCGTTCTCTTGAAAGCCGGTTGAGGTTTGCAGCTTCTGCTAGATCTTCTTCCATTGTTTCAGCTTCATCAAAGAGCAATTTTTGTTCTTCCATCGCTTCATCAAATGCCATGATGCCTTCCAAAGCTTTTTGATGGATAACATTTGCCCTTGAAACCAAGACCGGGGCATAATCAGAATCCAGATCATTTGCCCTGGTGATCATTTCTTCAGCTGCTTCGAAATCGCCTTTTTCTGCATTCACTTCAGCATACTCAAGTAAAGCAGGAATATAATCGTTACTGAAAGTCAAAGCGGTATGAAGGTAAGCAGTGGCTTCATTTAAATTATTACTGCCCCGAGCTCTGTTTGCCAGTGTTAAGTACGTTTGAGCCCAGTTATCATCCAGTACTTCTTCGTTGCCGGCAAGGTATTCCTCTTGCTTTTGGAGCAATGACTCCAGAAACTCATAATAATCCGGGTCTTTTTCGCGAATGAATTCACGGGTATTCATTGATTTATGGTTCAATGGATGTACTTTTTTATCTGAAAGAAATCCAGCATAACCCTGAGCAAAAAATTCACTTTCGTTATTGGATGCATAATAATCCAGGGTAGTGCCATTCTCTTTAGCAGTATGATACAGTGATCGGATCTTCCTGCTTTCCTCATCCGTTAGAATACGTCCGTGGTAAAGGTGAGCATATTCATGTGCCAGCACATTACGCTCCCAGTGAGCTCCTCTTTCCAGATATTCAATACCGGTGGCTCCACTTCCAACTCCACGGATATCCATCCACTGCCGGTTGTCAAAGGTAGTTCCAACTCGGAAATAGCTTCGGTCCATGGCTATTGCCAGATCGATATGAAGGGGTGGAATCGCAAAATCAGAATCAAACTTATTGATCATTGGGAGATAAGCCTTACTTGGGCCGATCTGCTGTGCAATCATCTTCTTGACCCGATCGCCGGGATAGTAATTTGCATCTTTAAATACATTATAAAACACTGCACCGTCTTCCGGAATCTCGGTATCAGTAATGGTTTGTTCGAGTTCCTCAAACCCATCAAGATACTCAAACTGACGCTGCTTAATAACCGCTGCCAATCCGTTATGAGCAGGCCCGTAGTTTTGTTTTCTATCGAGGATATTCTCAAAAGCAGCCTGAGAAGAATCCAGTCGCGCAGCCCGGTCCATATCATAATACATATAATAGATGGAGCCCCGCATCATCTCCGGAAGCACCGATTCAGGATATTCTGCTTCCACTTCATGTGTTATTTGAATAGCTTCATCTAATCTGTTCTGAGGAATGAGTACTTCTGCCCTGTTAAGCTCTTCTCGTACTTCCTCATCGGTAGGATGGATATAATCCGCATAAGTTAAATTGGTATGTCCGTTTCCGAAATGCCAGTGTGTAAGATAATGAAGTGGGTTTACTTCAAAGGCCAGATTCCATTGAGCTGCCATATTATCCAGTTGTGTGGCATCTACTCTGCGCCATACGGCATAACCATAGCTGAATCGTGCATCAGGATTATATGGATTCAATGAGAGAGCTTTTTTCAAAGCAGGTTCCGCAGCAGCCGGATCCTGATCCCAGAATAAACCTTCAGCTTCCAGAAGATAACCCCCATCAAATTGCGGATCCCAATCCTGAACATTTTCAGCCCAACGCAAGGCCTCTTCAAAATCACGCTTAAGCAAGGCTACTTTTCCACGGATTAAACCGACCTTTGCATCATTCGTATTTTCCTCCAAAAGTGCAGCACCTATGTCATCAGCTTCATCTAAATCCCAAGCCTGAATATTCAATTCAGCTTTAAGCAACTGTGCTTCACGGTTCGAAGGATTTTCTTCTAAAACGGCATTAACGATACTTTCTGAGTCACTGTATCGATGTTTCTTCATCAGCAATTTTGCTTCAACAAGTCTCACCTCATTATTGCCCGCATCTGCATTGGCAATGTATTGTTCTGCTTCACTCCACATTCCCAGCTCAACAAGCTTCTCAATATTTTGAGGAGTTACTTCAGTTTCAAGTTCTTCCAGTGTTGTGGATCGCTCTTGTTCTAACTGTTCCTTTACAATTTCAGTGTCATCGACGTACTTTTCTGTTTCAGAGGTACACGAAATAAACAATAAAGCTGCGAACGCAGGTATTATTAATACTTTGGGAATTATTTTTAAACCAGACATATGTATAGATTTTAGGTCAATTTGAAGTAAGATTGTTTTAAATTTTTAAGCTAAAAATTTATTTATTGAACATTAATCTTTCAATTTCTCTGAAAGGCAAATATCCGTAGGTAAGTAAATTATCGTTGAAATTTTTAAGTGAATAATGCTCACCCATGCGAACCTTATATTCCCTTCTGAGTTCAATTATTTCCATTTCCCCAATTATTTCTCGTCCGGGGGGAGCCGGTGTTTGGCTGTCGCGCTGAACTTCAATAAAGGCGTTGGTAGGCTCCATTCCGATCTTATCGATATAAGCTTGAACAGCTTCGTCAAAAGTCATTTCCCCCAATGCCATTTGAAGCTTTGTTACAATTCGTTGTACTCTCCACATCCTCATTTGAAGACGGGCCATTCGGGTTTTCAAAGCCGTTATGTAATCAAGGCGATCATTATAATAACCTTCTTCTTCAAGCATTTTCTCGAGATAAAAAGACCAGGCTTGCCCAAAGTAGGCTGAACGGAATATCTTACGCATCGGGCGATCTACATGCTCCCTTGCAGCTGCGTTTTGTACATTGTGCCCCAGCCATTCGTGATAAGAGATCACATGCGTCCAGTATGGATTATAGGATTTTATTCGGCTTGCTTTTTCTTCTGCTGATAACCGATCTTCTAAAGGAGTCAGAATGTAGTAACCGGATTGTCGGTTAGCTACCGTTGGGCCTTGTGTTGCTCCACCAAAAGATAATACCCTTCGTGCCATAGGTGGCGAAATACGGGCTCCATAATCTATGTAGTCGGGAATTGTTACTACGTGATCACCTTCATTTTCCAGCCACGAACTAGCCATATTCACAAAACTCTTAGACATCGGTAAAACACCTTCCCAAGGTGGCGCTTCTTCTTTCATATTCTCCCACACCGTATTTAGGTCACCCGATGGATGAATGCTGTCGGCTAATGCATCCATTTCTTTTAATAACTCCTCTTCTTCCTCTAATGCAACGGCAAGCATATTTTCTACATTATAGTGATGCAGATGTTCTTTGTTCTTCAAATAGAAATTAATGTAATCCGGATTCCATCCTGCACTTCGGTCAGACCGGGGAAGTAAAGTGCTGTTTACCCAATTTTCAAAATCAATCAATGCAGAATATGCTGATCTCGAAGATTCTATAAGTTGATCTTTCAACTCTGTGTTATCTATTTTCGCCTCTGGCACATAATCCTGAAGCATCATTTTAGCATAATAGATCTCATAAAGTGTGTTTTCGGTCCACACCTTAGCAGGGTTTGTTAGATTTTGACGAGCATTAGAAAGTATTTCAGGTAACAAATCCAGTTCTTTGATCGCAGCTTTAACCCCATTATCAGCTATTGAGCCCGGCCGAATGAAGAGCTGATTTGTTCTGCCTAATTGTATATACGAAACGGGATGAAGTTTATACAACTGAACCGTTTCAATCTCATAGATATTCGTTTTGAGGTGAGCCCTCAATAAGTCATGATCTACCTGGTCGTCAAGTCCGAGGTTATCGTATTCAATAGCATCCATTCGTTCCAGAATGCTTTTATAATCAGTTAGTGCTTTCTGGTATTCAGATTCACTTTTTGTTGGAATAGAAATATCACCAACTTCCTCCACTAAACTATATAGTGTCTCGACATCTTGAACCGGCTGAGCTTCCGCTAAACTAGTCGTTAGATACATAATTAAAAGACCGGTCGCCGCCAGAAACGTTCTTTTGAAAAGTTTTGATGTAGTCATAATATGGATATAAGTATTAATAGGGACATAACTAAATCGCTCCATAACTCTCTCATCCAAATATCCTATGGAAAAGAGAGTTCTAAGAGCGTATATAGATCATTCTTCAATTAAAAAAGGATCATTGGCTATATTGGAACCTACACCTTCTTTTGATTCCTTCACCATTCGGGCTACTTCTTCCATAAGCTTGTCGTTATTGATAACAACTCCATCCTTGATCGTGTGAACAATGCCTTTGGTTCTGTACATGTTCTCATCTTCATCAAGTGTGATGGCTCCAAAAGAATACATAAACCGAAGATTATATAAAGGGCTTCCATCTACCAGAATAAGGTCTGCCTCATAACCCGGACGCACCAAGCCTGTTTCATCTTCAATTCGAAGTGCTTTTGCACTGTTATGTGTCGCAGCTTTCAGAACTTCAAGGGTATGCATACCGGATTCCCTGAGAAGCTGTAATTCTCTGATATTTGAAAATCCGGGGGTAGCCCAGATGTAATTATCATCTGTACCGTAAGCAACGGTTCCGCCTTTTTTATTGAATTCGTAGATCAGGTCACCCCAGAGGTCATAGGCCTCATACCATGTTTGTTCATCATCGGAAGTCCAGTCATAATGAAAAGATCCGTGATAAGCCGGATCAGGAAGATTCCATTCTATCAAAGACTGATGCGTATATTTTTCATGCCATGGCAAGCTTTGAGCTCTTACGATATCTCTGTTCGCTTCATATACTACCTGGGTGGGCTGCATGAAAACTCCATAAGCTACAAGGGAATCAGCTACTTCACCTAACAGTCGTTCCCTGTCCGCTTCCTGCCATACCCTTCCTGCCTCGCGAAAACGGTGGTTCTCATTATCAAAATTATAATCTCTTGGGTAATCCTGAACGGCACGATCTAATGATGACTCCCCATATCCGTAATGATGAAGTATAAATGTAACACCTAATCGTGCAGCATCCACAGCATCTATCACTGATGTATATGATGGAGGAATATGAACTCCTGTAACGCCTCCATTTTCCCATACCGCATCTGCAGCGGCTTTAAACAATTCCTGATTCCATGCTACACCATTAAGGTAAACCTGACGTGCTCCTTTTTCAGCCATTTCTTTAGCTATTCTCGGGGCATTTTTCGGGTTTGATAAAAATATTTCATCATAGTCCAAACCGGACCCCCAAGACCATAATGGATACATGGTAGGAGCTAAAATTTCATTTTGGTCTGCAAGTCGTGCTTCTTCCATCGCATACTCAACCCCTCTGTCTGAAGCCGGTCCAAAAGTAGTAACCCCATGAGCTAATTTTAGATAATAGATATACTCTAAAGGCATCGGTTCTTGCCTTAGGTGGCCGTGCAAATCAATAAGCCCGGGCATTACGTATTTTCCGGAAGCATCAATGATCCGGTCTCCAGTTGGGCGGTTAGAGTCGCCTCTTCGTTCTGCGGTCACAGGATCGAAAGGAATCATCTCAGTGATCATATCTCCCTCAATAACAATATCGTATGGACCTACCGGTGGGCCGCCATGTCCGGGAATGACCATTGCATTACGGATAACCAATCGGTCGTAAGGGCCTTCTGCCAAGTCTCCAAATTGTTTTTGTGCTTGTGCACCTTGGCAGCTCAGAGCCAGTAAAACCATTCCGAGGCAAAGTGTTTTGACGATCTTTTTTATTTGATAGTTCATAGTATAGTCCAACTTATTGATGAGTGATAAAAGCTAAAGCCAAGAAATTTCTTATGATCCTCCCATCAGGATTAAACCTGAATGGGAGGTTCGATAAGAATCTATTCCACTATAAATGGAGCTGTCATAATATTTTCTGAAGAAACACCTTCTTTGGAGGCTTTAACCATTCGGGCTACTTCTTCCATCAGGAGGTCATTTTCAATCACAACCCCACCTTTGATGGTATGTACAATTCCTTCTGATCGAAACATGTCACCATTCTCATCGGTGTTAATTGCACCAAAAGAGTACATATTCCTGAGGTTATACAGGGGACTTCCATCCACAATGATCAGGTCAGCGGTATAACCGGGACGTACCAGGCCTAGTTTCTCTTCACGAAGTGTTATAGCACTGTTGTGCGTGGCAGCTTTAAGTACTTCAAGCGTATGCATTCCTGTTTCTCTGAGTAACTGCAGTTCACGGACATTTGAGAAACCGGGTGTTGCCCAGATATAGTTATCATCTGTACCGTAAGAAACGTGTCCTCCTCTCTTATTGAATTCGTAGATCAGGTCGCCCCAAAGATCGAAGGCATAACTCCAGTAATATTCATCATCGGAAGTCCAGTCGTAATGATATGATCCGTGAAAGGCCGGATTTGGCAAGTTCCAGTTTATAAGTGCCTGATGAGTATATTTCTCATTCCATGGCAAACTGGCTGCTCTTAGAATATCACGGTTTGCTTCATACACTACCCGGGTTGGAAGCATATGCACACCGTAGGCAAAAAGGGAGTCAGCTACTTCTCCCAAAAGGCGTTCGCGGTTGGCTTCCGTCCATACTTTACCGGCATGGCGGAATCGTGCATTTTCATCATTATAATTATAATCGCGTGGATAATCCTGAACCTGACGATCAAGTGAAGACTCTGCATATGCATAATGGTGTTCTATCATCGTAACACCTAAACGGGCAGCATCAACTGCCTGTGTTACTGATGTGGTATTTGGTGGTATATGGTAAGTAGTAATACCTCCATTTTCAGTAACAGCTTTAGTTACTGCACCAAGCAATTTCTGGTTCCAGCCTAAACTGCCAACACTGACCACATGTGCACCTTTTTCAAACATCTCTGCCGCTACTTCCGGAGCATTGGCAGGGTTTTCTAAAAACTCACGGTCAAAATCAGTATTTGAGCCCCATCCCCAGATCGGATACATGCGAGGGGCCAGAATTTCATTATTCTCACTGCGGCTGGCTTCGTCCATTGCGTTATCCAGACCACGGTCAGGAGCCGGTACCATAGTGGTTACACCGTGAGCAAGTTTTGTGTAATATACATATTCGATTTCCATAGGATCTTGTCTCAAATGCATATGAAGATCGATCATACCGGGCATCACATATTTACCATCAGCTTCGATCACCCTATTTCCTGTTGGGCGTTCACTGTCACCTCTTCTTTCAGCCGTTACCGGATCGAAAGGTATCATGTCAGTGATCTTGTCTCCTTCAATTACGATATCATAAGGCCCTACAGAAGGTCCGCCATGTCCCGGAATAACCATTGCATTCCTAATTACCAATCTGTCGTATGGACCTTCAGCAAGGTCTCCGAATTTCTTTTGTGCTATACTATCGAGTGAAATACCCATGAAGAGTATTATCGAAAATATTGTTGTTATAGCTTTGATTTTATTCATTTGTCAGTCCCACTTTTACTTAAAAAGAAACCCCTGCTTTAGCAGGGGTTTCGGTCGATATTGATATTTAAATATAAATCTTAGTAGCGTTCTTTTTCACCAAGTTCGGCTTCTTGTTCGTCAACCATATTGCGAACATCTTCGAGCAGTTGTTTTGCGTCATATACAATTCCATCTTTGATGGTGTATTTCACTCCACCTACTCGAACTACTTCATTAACACCTTGCACCCTGATAGCACCTGTACCATAAAGTGTTTTCAGGTTTTGAAGTGGATTTTCCTCTACAATCACAAGGTCAGCTAATTTACCCGGGCGAATTATTCCGAATGGAGCGTCTTCATCCATTCTTTTGTATAACTCATTGGCGCCATTCATGGTTGCTGATCTAATTACTTCAAGAGGATGGAATCCGGCTTCTTGCAAAAGTTCAAGCTCGCGGATATAATCGAATCCATAAAGCTTATAAATAAACCCTGCATCGGAACCGGTAGTTACTCGTCCGCCTGCATTCTTGTAATCATTGATAAACTGCATCCATGTTCGGTAGAAGTTTTTCCACTCTACTTCATCCTGGGTGGTCCAATCAAACCAATAAGATCCGTGAGCTTTTCGGCTGGGCATGTAAAACTCCCAAAGAGTTGGAAGAGTATAATCTTCATGCCAATCCGCATTTCTGGCCCTCATTACGTCGCGACTTGCTTCGTAGATGGTCATTGTAGGATCTAAAGTAAGGTCATTGTCCAGGAATAATTGAATTAGATCATTCCATTCTTCTCCACCCGGCTCAACAATCTTATTCCACTGACGTGCAACTTGCCCGAAGCGGTCCTGCTCATTTTGATAGTTGTAATCGTTTGGATATGGTTGCAGATCATAGCCATCATACATTGACTCAAACAAACCATAATAGTGTGTTTGTGCACCTAAGCCTAATTCCGCGGCCTCTTTGAGGTTCATACGAACAACACCCATTTGATCAAGGTGAGCTGTGGTATTCAGGTTTTGCTTGGTGGCTTCGTCAATTAAAGCTTCCATAATATCAGGATCATGGGCTCCTAATTTAAGGCCGTCAATGCCTTCGTCTTTAGCCCATCGAACCCATTCCCTTGCTTGTTCAGGTGTTGTCACAGGTTCGTCCCAACCGGAACCTACTCTGTGATAACTAAACATTCTAGGAGCCACAATTTCGTTTCGTGCACTTCGCTCTTTCTCGCTAAGTGAAGATTCCAAATTGTCAAATGGAACACCACGTACTGTGGTAATACCATGCCCCATCCATAGTTTATAGGTGTATTCTGCATTAGGTACTTTTGGCTTTCCGCCTGTATGTACGTGCATGTCAATGAATCCAGGCATCACATACATACCTGAAGCATCGATCTCTTTCGTTGCATCACCTGGACGACGATCTTCGTCGATAGGTACACCGGGATAACCTACCCGGTGCACTGAAACGATCTCGTTGCCTTCGATAACAATATCAACAGGACCGGCCATTGGTGCTCCGGTTCCGTCGATCATATTAGCGCCACGAATTATGAGGCGGTCATATGGGCCTTCGCCTTCCGTCCGGTCAGGAGCGGGATTTGAAGGTTGAGCCAACACCGTTGTTGTAACTATGGAGAGCATAAATACCCCCAGGCCCAACAACATGGTTCTGCATTTTAAATTAAACATATCTTATATCCTGTTATTTATAATTTCTATTGTTTTAAAAAACTTTATCAGAGGTCCGGATTTGCTAGTTGCTCATTGGTAGGAATAGGTAATAATATTCCCGGAGTTTCTAGCGCATCTTCACCGGCTAACCAGTCTGGAGACTGTGAACCAAAGCGGTACATGTCATTTAACCTTCTGCCTTGCAGATAAAGATTAGCTCTTCTTTCGTGCTCAATAAACTCAACGAAATCATCTGTTACATCCATATCAGGAAGTCCATCAAGGGCTCTTACCGTATTGATCTCATTTCTTGCCCTGATGTCATTTGTTCCTACTAACTCCTCTGCAATGATCAGGTGCATTTCTCGAGCTGACAACCAGGTAAACGGAGAATAGTTCTCAGTATAGGTCTGGGTATCATTGAAATCAGCAGCAATTGCTACTACCCGAGGATCCGGGTTTCCGGTTTTCAGATCATTAAAAGGAGCTCTGCTTCCATCAGGATCAGGAGTAAGAGTAAGTTCTCCACGGCTATTTACCTGCCCGGCCAAGTAATTGGTAATATTACCTGCCTGATAGTCAATAGTCGCTTTATAATCTGCAGACATAATATCCAAGGCATCTTCAGCATCCGCTATAGCACCTGTTCCCGACACTAACGGGTTTGCCGGAGTAGTGCCTTTTGGATTCAGTTTCTGCCAAACTCCTTTGGCATGCTTTGCTCTTGCACGTAATCCAAATACCTGACTTTCAAGCTCGCTATTACTAATTGCTTGTGCAATTGGCAGTGCTTTATCAAGCAGATCGATCGCCTGATCGTAGAGCGTAAACATTTGGTCTTCACCAATAGCAGGAGATGTTTCAGTACCGCTTGAGAAAACGAAATTATCATAGGAGTCAGCAATCGTAATACGAGTCAAAGCCCCATATATATAACTGCGTACTAATACTGCCCGGTTAGCAAGTTCTGAATTGCTATCAAACTCTTCTAACTTTTCAATAGCGAAGTCAGACATATACCTTGCCTGACTGATTTCAGGATATCCTGCAACCGTGATCTCATTTGCATCAAAAGCGATCCTTCCTTCACCGAACGTTTTGTAGGATTCGTAAGAACCCGTCCAGTAAATCTCGTCACTTACAGTAGATGTGGCCGCATAGGTCCAGCCTAAACCGGACATCAATGCATTAAGTTGTCCATTTTTTAAACCTTCAGCAGATGAAGGCAAACTTACATCATCTACCGTGAGGCTGTTCGGGTTTTCTACTTCCAACAGGTTACAACTGCCAAGAAACAACAGGAGTGCTCCTGTTACTAATATCGAGGCGTGGCGAATTTTTAATTGATTAAATATACTTTTCATAATTGAAAATAATTTGAGTGAAAAATTGTTTGTACTGACGTCATTAAATTAAAAGTCAAACTTTAATGTTAAGGCGTAGGTTCTAAGCAGTGGAGTACCGTAGGTATCCATTCCGCCACCAAAGTTTTCTTGCAGAGATGCTCCCTGCCCTAAACTAGCTTCTCCGGTAGCAAGAGGGTCAACTCCTCCATACTTAGTCCAAAGCGCCAGGTTGTTACCTGATAACGTCAGTGAAGCACCGTTCAAACCAAGTCTTTCAACTGTCTCATTAGGAATTTGGTAAGAAATACTCAAATTAGTCCACCTAATATAGTCAGCTTTCTCAATTTCATTTAACCCATCAAATGGGGAAAGTGATACATTGTTATTTACCCACTCCTGTGCAGCTTCTATACGTTCAGAAGCAGAACTTGCAGGATTTTTAAGTACTGACTCAAGTCTTGAAGCACTCAATGTATTTCGGCCAATAGCACTGTTTACTCTACGGAATGCATCAGTCAGGTTATGGTGGTAGTAGTTTCCTGTAGCATACTGGAAACGACTGCTCACAGAGAAGTTCTTATACAGATTCGCTGTGAAACCAAAAGCCCCTTCCCAATCGGGAGTTGGCTTACCTAAATAGTGATCAAGGTATGTAGAACCACCTGTCAGAGCTTCTCCATTTGGACCTGCAACCATGATGGCTGAGTTAAATGAGCCTGGATCAACCGGTCCTGAGAAATAAGCTTCCAATTCAGACTGGCTGTCAGGAGTACCATCCTGATTACTGTCAAAAGGAAACGCGATACCTTCCGGCAATTTGGTTCCAAAATAAGAACCCGGGGCATATCCTTCCTTGATAAACATTCGGTCACGAATATAAGAAGCATCGATCTTGATCGGCGGTTCGCCACCTAATGATGTCACTTCTTCTTTAATGTAGGCCGCATTGGCAAACACGTTAAGTGTGAAATTAGGATTTTGAACTACATTACTGTTTATCCCTAATTCAACACCATTGGCTACGAGTTCACCGGCATTAGTAAGCTGTGATGAGGTAAATCCACCGGATGGGGCATACGTTCTGTCGATCAATGCATCTTCAACTACACGATCCCAGTAAGTGGCTTCAAAACCGATCTTATCATCAAATAAACCAATTTCAAAACCGGCTTCCCATTCAGTTGCTACTTCCGGCTTCAAATCTCTGTTACCGGGGTTTCCTGGAAGCACTCCAGCACCTTCTGCTGAATTCACAGGAACAAAAGTTGTGAACCTGTCAAAAGCACCCGGCTGCTGACCTGACTGCCCCCATGCGGCTCGAACCCTGAATGAAGAGACATTATTGATCTCAAAATCAAATGCTGTCGTAGGGATGAAGGATGCTGAAAATTTTGGATAGGTTGCATAATCGAAATCTTCTCCAAAAGCACTACTTGCATCCATACGCAAGCCGGCCGTAAGGTAGATCCAGTCGCCATAATCAACTTGCTCCTGAATAAATGCACCAGCATTCACAACTTCCTGGAAAGAGGAATTTGATGTCTGAGACGCTGTTGCACCCAATACTTCTAATCCGGGTCCGGAAAAGCCGGTACCGGTTGAGCTCGCAGTATTTTGTTCTTCCTGATAGGCCTGGAAACCGGCTACAAAAGAAGACCTTAGGTCTTCATTAATATCCTTGATCCAGTTCATCTTACCTTCCAGTGACAATACCATTTGCTGACGGGTACCGATCTGAATTTGGCCATCACCGTTAGGTGCCACGCCATCTACATTGTAACCAAAGGCAAGAAAATTAGCACTGCGCTGGTCTCTGTAGTCAAGCCCTCCAGAAAAGTCAAAAGAAAGCTCATCTGTAGGGAAATAATCAACTTTAAGTACTACTCGCCCCTGATTCGTGTTATCAGTCACTGTTGGGTAGGTCCCTTCTCTGGTTGTAGCAAAAATCGGGATACCAAAGGTATCAAACTGACTTGCCTGACCTACTCTTTCAGGTTTAGCATATCGAGAAGTACTGGTAGGGGTATAAATAGTAATACCACTTTCGTAGATGCTAATGTCTGAGTTTGTATAAGAGGTTTGAGCTTTCAAGGTGAGATTATCACTAGGCATGAAATTCAAATTCCCTGTGAAATAGATCTTTTTATAAAGATCGTTCGCCTCACCAACTGCACCTCCATTAAAATTTGCTGGGCTCGGGTCGAAAGGACCGTCGGTGTATGTATATCTCAAGTTTGAGAAATAAGTCATTGACTCTCCTCCACCCTGAACCGAAGCAGAGATCTCTTGTCCTACACCTATATTATAAAGATCGATCAGGTTGATAGGAGTTTCAAAAGGCTCATACAGATCTACGTTTACACCTAAGATGTTACTTATGTTTTGTTGTTCTGTAGCATTTTCCGCAAAACCGGCATTCGTCTTGAATCGGTTTGGCATCTGGTACAAAGTAGTACCTAATTCTACCTCAAATTGAGGCGCTGACTCTTGCCTTCCCTGCTTGGTAAAGATCTGTATAACACCTGAACTGGCTTGAGAACCATATAGCGTTGCTGCTGCAGGTCCTTTAAGGATCTCAACACGATCAATAGAATCAAAGTTAATATTTGAAAGGCCTGAAGGAGAACCCAATCCACCAGCGCCAAATCCAGGGGCAAATCCACCGCCACCGTTTACACGTACACCATCAACATAAATCAACGGCTGATTAGTCATGGATAAACTTGAAGTACCACGAATACGGATCTTAGGCTCCTGATCAATAGCACCACTTTGAGCATTGATATTCACCCCGGCAATTTTTCCGGTCAGGGCATCCTGCACAGATGTAGTAGAGACATTTTCGATGCCGCCGAACTCAACTGAGGAAATAGTGTGTCCTAATGACTTCCGTTCTACCGTACCACCCGTACCGGTTACTACTAACTCATCCAGATTCATAGTTGAGGTACTCAATATAAAATCAACAGTAGTTGTCTGACCTGCTGTAACATCCACCATCTGGGTTTCAGTTCTGAAACCAACAAATCGTGCAGTTACTTCTACCGTTCTTGCGGGAACCCCTGTAATTGTATAGGAGCCATCAATATCTGTTGATGCACCCAATGTTCTTCCTTCAATTTGAAGCGTAACATTTACACCGATCAGGAATTCTCCTGATTCATCTGTAACCTGCCCTTCAATTGTCCCTGTTTGTGCCCAACTCAAATTGGGTATACAAAACAGTATCGCTAACATTAATAATAGTGGTATCTGTATTTTCATTTGATCTTAATTTTAATTCTTGATTAACTAATCATTGCCATATTTTGATCTCTGTATTTTCTACTATTAAAAGCAAAAACACAAGGAAACTGTGTAAAATATTGAAAAACGAATTTTACTTTACAATAACTTCCCATCTACAATGTTACCGCTCTATATAAATAAACCACAGCCATGATTTATGACTCTGGTTGCATAAATACTGTCTTGAAAATTAGTTTAGTATTTAGCGGGTGCCCCTTGTTCGGGTAATGAATTTCTTATGAACTCACGAATATGTTCGTTAGAAGTTTCCAGATCTTCTGTCCGTAAATACATCATGTGTCCGCTTCGGTATCCTTCAAATCTAAACCGATCTTTCATTTTTCCACTCGGGTCAATATTCCACATAGTATATTTTGCAGAGAAATAATCCGTGGCCCCATCATAATAACCCGCTTGCACCAATACTTTTAGGTTCGGATTTTCAGCCATGGCCTGGCGTAGCATTTCCCCTGTTTCATTTCCTTCTCTATTCCAGGGTCTCACAGGTCCGGAAACGTAATATTGCAGATCAGTCTTAAACCCAAGAACATCTTGAACGTAATGGTTTATGGCAGGTGTAAAGGAATGCTTCCAGGACGAATATTCAGCAGGATAATCATATGAATCCCCCCCATCTGTTTTATCAATTCCTTTATACCTCGAATCTAAACGACCAATGGTAAATCCTTCATCCCGAAGTAATTCTTTCCAGAAAGCTGAAGCCGGAACCGCCAGGTTGTAGTCCTCAACAAGCTCTTCTGAAAGGCCGGCATATCTCGCTACTTTCTCTACTAGTTCTGCTTTGCGGTTTTCATCTACAAAACCACCTCTGCTTAGTGCAGGTAATAACTCATCAAGTGTGAATGCTTCTACTTCAGGAAGAATTTCGGTAAGATCTCTGTTCTGCAATTCCGGGGTAAGCTGATTATGATACCAGGCTGCAGCCGTATAATAAGGCATTTTCAGTACAGAGGAACGCGGTGTCGGGCCTTCAGGCTCTAGCCCCAAACCGGTTGGTGAAACCAGAACAACACCATTCAGAAACATCCAGTGACGGCCCTGTAATTGCCCGGCTAACCCGGATACCCTTGGTGTACCATAGCTTTCTCCAATCAAATATTTTGGAGATTTCCATCTTTCATGTCTGGATATAAATGTATCGATCCAATCAGCCAGATAAGCTAAATCCTCATTCACCCCGAAAAATTGTTCGGGTTTCCCATCATTTACAATACGCGAAAAACCGGTGTTTACAGGATTCACGAATACAATATCGGCCACATCAAGAATGGAATGTGGATTATCTTCCACTCCATAAGGCTGAACCGGATATCCTTCATCACTGATCTTTAACCGCTTAGGACCGGTATATCCCAAATGCATCCATAAAGAACCCGCGCCCGGACCTCCATTAAAAGAGATAAAAATTGGACGGTTTTCGTTATTACTTACATCGGTTCGCTCGTAAAAAGTAAAAAATAATGAAGCATCCGCCTCACCATCCTCTCCGAATACAGGTTGTGTTCCAACTGTTACTTTATAAGGAACTTTTTGTCCTTTGATCGTGACTTCATCAGTTTGGACTAAAGCAGTGTCTATTGGTAAAGATCGTTTTTGAGCATCTACCGTTGCTGAAAAGATCACAAATAGCATTAATAAAGACAAAAAGGCCTTCATGTTAAATGTGTTATTTTTCGATTTCATAATTGGTCTGTCCGTTCTCGTTAGGGTTATTGTATTGATGATTGGTTGGCTTGAAAATTTCCATTCACATACTTCATCTGCAATGCAGAGTGTTTACTCTGTTACTTCTGAAACATTGTCGAAATCACAAACCATATATTTTCTTTTCGCTCCATCAGTCTTCTTTTAAAATACGGGAACCACATCGTTCCAAATGGAACATATATCCGCGCGTTATACCCATCTTCCACAAACGTTTCCATAGTTTCTTGCCTTAGACCGTAGAGCATTTGAAATTCAAAGCGGTCTTTTCCAATCCCATTTTCATTCGTATACGCCTTTACCCATTCTATGAGTTTGTCATCATGCGTCGCTATCCTTGGGTAAGGAGTTTCCTCTAACAATATTTTGGTGTACTCCTTATAGGCTTCCCGAATGGCATCCATATTCTGCAATGCAATTTCTTTGGATTCACTGTATGCACCTTTACAGATTCGTACATCTGCCCCAATTTTTGCCAACTCATGAATGTCATTCTTACTTCGATGCAGATAAGCTTGTATTACAATTCCAACATGTTTGCCAAATTCCTTATAAGCCTCTTTAAACAAATCTATAGTAACTTGTGTGTAGTCAGACCCCTCCATATCAATTCGTACAAACTGATCATTTTCACGGGTGACTTCCAAAAGCTTAAATAAATTGTCTTTACAGTACGAACGGTCTATATCGAGACCCAACATAGTGAGCTTGATAGAAATGTTACTTTCCAATTGGGCCTCTTTTATACTATTGATCAGGTCTATATAACTTTGAACGGTAGCATCTGCCGTTTCACGATCTTCAACATTTTCCCCAAGCAAATCCAGCGTGATCTTGATTTTTTTATCATTTAGATGCTCAACTTTAGGCTTGGCATCTGTAAAAGATTCTCCGGCTACAAACTTTTTCGCGAGAACAAAAGGTAACTTCATTTCTATAATTTTGAATGTAATGCTTTAATATCTTGGTACTTTTCGTAAGAAAAATTCTGTTTTAATATGAAGAAACTTTACAGTGAATAAAACAGCATCAAATAAAAAAGAGGGCTTACACCCTCTATTTAACAAAGTATAACAAGACCTGATTCTTAAAATAGGAGTGTTTAGTTAAAGATTTTTTACCTGCATTACACCTGAAAATGAAAAAAGCCAAAGCGCTTTTAAGGCACTTTGGCTTTTTGGAAATGTAATGTATTGTATTGTGGAGGTGCGGGGAGTCGAACCCCGGTCCGAGAAGGTAGACCTGTTAGCATCTACATGTGTAGGTACTGATTGACATTCGCCTGAAGCCGAGCCCAGTACCTAAGCGACTTCAAACTATCCTGTTAAAGTTTCACGTTAAAGCGACAGAAAGCACTCTAACGCTATCCTATCTTGTATGACGTCCGGGCCGGCAATGATAGGCACTTAACCGGCGGGACGGCTCAACAGTTTAAGCTGCTAAGCGGTATGAGTAATTATTGTCAATTACTTTTGTTCCATAATGATTGTTATTACGAGAATCATTGGACAATCTCGACACGCAACCAACGGTGATACTCAACCCGTCGAATCCAGAACACCCCCAATACGTCAATGAACTGCCTCAAATATACGAAATTTTAAGCTCTTTATTGTAATCGAAACTCGTTAATCGTTATTGGTTATTCGTTATATTGGGAGCCCACAAATAACGAATAACCAATAACGAACACATGAAATTTGGCAGTGTAGATAATCCCGGTTCCATTGACTTCACTCTCCCTGAAGATCACCCCGACACTCTTAAAGTGTTGAAACAAATGGGCAGTGATAAACTCGACGCATATGTAGGCTGTGCAAAGTGGAATAAAAAAGATCTGAAAGGATTTTATCCCCGGGGCACTAAAGATGAACTCACCTATTACTCCCGGCAGTTTAACTCCATTGAATTAAATGCCACTCATTACAAAACCTATGGCCCGGAACAGGCTCAGGAATGGAAAGATAAAACACCATCCGGTTTTAAATTCTTTCCAAAAGTTGTGAACAGCATCTCACATTTTAAGAGGCTCAAAGGAGTTGAAGCTCCACTTGAGGAATACCTTCACGGCATGCGTGGATTTGGCGATCAGCTTGAAATGATCTTTCTGCAACTCAGAGATGATTTCAAACCCAAAGACTTTGATCGAGTGCAGCGTTTTGTTGAGATCTGGCCTGATGATATACCACTGGCTATTGAGCTTCGGCATACCGATTGGTTTAATGATGCCACGGTCGCTGATCAGGTATATCAGCTTTTTGAAAAGCACGGAGTAGCAAATGTGATCACGGATACAGCCGGAAGGCGTGATCTGCTGCACATGCGACTAACCTCCCCTGTTGCTTTTATCCGATATGTAGGAGCCAACCATGAGAGTGATTATACGAGGCTGGACGACTGGGTGGAACGTCTTACATTCTGGAAAGAACAGGGAATGGAAAAACTATATTTCTTCGTTCATCAAAACATGGAGAAGGAATCTCCGATGCTTTCCGCTCATTTTATAAAGAACATAAACCGGGAATTGGGTACTGAGCTCGACATCCCCGGCGAAAATGAACAAGGGAACCTCGGATTATAATTATTCTTTACAGCTTATATCCATTCAAGAAAACCTAAATTTAAACTCAACTAAATACTTGTATTTACGTTAACAGAACAAAACTACAAGCATTTATTCTTTTTTTATATGCGGCAATCTTATCTATTTGTGTTGTTATTTTTTTTAGTGGGTTCTTCTTCAGTTATTGCACAATCAGCCTCTATAAATGGATACGTAACGGATTCAGAAACAGGTGAAACACTGATCAGTGCTAATGTTGGGTTTCAGGAGATCAATAAAGGAGCCTCCAGTAATACACTTGGGTACTTTACTCTTCCAAATATTGAACCGGGAACCTATATCCTGTTTTGCAGCTACATTGGATATCGTCCTTACCGGAAAGAGATTACACTGGAGCCAGGCGAAAGTCTTCGACTTGATATTGAGTTGGTTCCCGAGAGTATCGAGCTTGATGAGATCATCGTTCGCTCCCGGGTTGAAGAAGAAGAGAAAAAAAACATCGGAACAGCACAGATCAATACCGAACTCATTAAAGAATTACCTTCTGTTTTTGAAGCTGATGTATTCCGTTCCGTACAGCTATTACCCGGTGTAAAAGCCGCTTCTGATTTTTCAAGCGGGTTGTATATCCGTGGTGGCAGTCCCGATCAAACACTGATCTTATTAGACCGAACTACAGTTTATAACCCCAGTCACTTTTTCGGGTTCTTTTCAACCTTCAACCCTGATGCCATTAAAGATGTGCGGCTATATAAAGGAGGGTATCCGGCTGAATACGGTGGAAGGCTTGGGTCGGTGCTTACCATTTATAATAAAGATGGAAATCGAAATGAAACCACCGGCTCAGCTACTGTTGGCTTATTAGCTTCCAGGCTATCTGTGGAAGGACCATATAGCAAAGGCTCCTGGATGCTGGCTTCACGTCGCTCTACCCTGGAACCGTTGCTAGCAGGGCTTCGCCAATCTATTGATAATATCCCCAGTAAATTCTATTTCTATGACTTCAACGGAAAAGTTAACCTGGATGCGACAGAAAATGACAAACTTTCTTTGGCGTTCTATGCAGGTCAGGATCGGGTCAGCTTCCCATTTGGAGATGACTCTGAATTCAATCTCGACTATGGAAACCAAACCTTAAGTGGCAACTGGACACATATCTTTTCCGAAAACTTATTCTCGAATTTCGTCCTTACCGGTTCTCGATATTTCAATTTCCCAAAATTCAACATTGCCGGAACCCCATTTACAAGAGAAAATAACATTTATGATTTTTCGCTGAAGGCTGACCTTGAGTATTTACCGGGAAATAACCATCAAATTAAAACCGGAGTTTGGGCAGGGAGTTTTACTTTAAGGCTTCAGGATAGTTTTGACAACGAAAATACTTTTCAAAGTCGTATACAGAATCAATACGCCTCCTTTTATATTCAGGATGAATACCGCCCTTCCGAGCGCTGGATCTTCACCCCCGGGGTCAGATTTAATTATTTTTCGGATGGAGATTATATGCGTATTGAACCTCGGTTTTCCATGGAATTCCGCCCGGTGGATCGTGTTCGTTTACAGGCAGCATATGGACGCTACAATCAATTCCTTACTCTTATTACAAACGAAGCTTTCTCAGGCTTTGACGTATGGCTTACCTCCGCAGAAGGAGTTTCTCCTGCTTTCGGTGACCAATTTGTAATAGGCACTAAAACCATTCCTTTTACCGACTATGGGTTAGATATTGAATTCTACTATAGAAACATGAACGATCTTTTTGAACTCGACCCGTTCATTCCTGACGTCTCTGGGTTATTATATGAAGATCTGTTCCGGGTTGGCGAGGGATACGCTTATGGAATGGAGGTCTTTTTTGAAAAACGAAGAGGGAATTTTACAGGCTTTATTGGTTACACACTGGGCTATACCTGGAGAAAATTTCCCGGATATAATGCAGAAGTTACAGAGGGAAATCAGGTTGCACGTTTCTACCCTCCAAAATACGATCGGCGACACGATATGAATGTAGTAGGAAATTATAAGTTCAATGATAAATGGAAAGCTACCCTCTCCTTTAATTTTGCGACCGGACAATCGTACACTAAAGTTTTAGGGCGCTATGTACAATTTGACCTTCCCTGGGATAACAACAACAGGAATGCATTTACAGTAGGAAAAGTAAATGCCTCTCGACTTCCGAATTATCACAGGATGGATGTCTCTTTCTCAAGATCCGGCAGATTCTTTGACCTTGGGGATTCTGAACTGCAGTTTCAGATCATCAATGTATATTCTCGCCGGAACACCTGGTTCTTAAATTACGATTTCTCTGAAAATCCGGTGGGAGTAGACGAAATTAGTATGTTACCTATCCTTCCTTCAATTTCATACACCGTAAAATTCTAGTCATGAAAAATATTTTGATCCCCATACTATTGGCTATCACTGCTATCACTTCATGCGAAGTCTATGAACAGGATGATTATGAAGAATTTTATGTCTTGGAATCATACCTGGTAGCCAACCGGCAACTTCCTTTTGTACGCCTATCCACTACTATACCTGCTTTAGACTTTTATGATTTTGAGGAGACCGCAGTAAGTAATGCACTTATTGAGGTCCATCTGCTGGAAACCGGACCTGAAAGTGATATAGACCAGATATTCACCTATATAAATTCTCAGCAAGGCATCTACATATCCAATCAGGAACACACCGTGCTTCCAAATAGAACATACCAGATCCAAATTAACTTTCCTGATTCTCAGGATATCATAACTGCACATACCGTGGTCCCTGATACTTTCAGTGTACTTGGTGGAGTACAAGACAGTATCGTATATCAATCTTCTGAACAACTTGAGATCAGATTGAGTGAAAGCTCCTACCCCGGACGCCAGAATATTTTTGTATTTAATGCCATTAGTCAGGACCCTGTTCCCGATAAACTAACTCCATTTTATGCCGATCGTTATGAAAGCAGTGATCAAAAGGAAGAAGACCTTGAGCAATTCGCCAATAACAGTTCTGGAATTATCAATGAAGGAAATTTTGAGGTCAATGGAGATGGATCGATCACTGTAAAATATCCATGGATAGGAATTGCGTTTTTTGAAGAAAATAAAATCGTGGCAAATACATTAGATGATAACATTTACGATTTCGTCAGGTCTCAACAAGTTCAGCTTGGGGGCTCTACCCTTTCTCCCGGTGAGATCCAGAATGTAATAACCAATATAAACGGTGGTATCGGTGTTTTTGGTTCCGTAGCTTCTGATACCGTTGAAACTTTTGTAAAACGACCCACACTTTGATATGATCATACGCATCACGCTTATACTTATTTCAGCCTTTCTTTTTGCTGATCATGCCCCCGCTCAGACATCAGGAGAATTTGAGATCGCCCGTGCAAAATATCGAGGCGGCGGTGATTGGTACAACGATCCCTCAGCCCTGCAAAACCTTATTCAATACACCAAGTCAAATATTCCCATCCGGATCTCTGAGAATTATGAAGATGTCTCTATTGGCAGCGCTGACCTGCATCTATACCCTTTTATTTTCCTAACCGGACACGGTAATATCATACTCAATTCTTCGGAAGCGAGAAACCTCAGGGAATATCTCCAAAATGGCGGCTTTTTATATATCGATGATGACTATGGACTGGATGAGTATATTCGTCCCGTTATGAAACAGGTTTTTCCGGAAGAGGAATTTGTTGAAGTTCCCTTTGATCACCCTATCTACAACCAGGTTTTTAATTTTGACAACGGACTTCCCAAGATCCATGAACATGACGGTGAACCGCCCCGTGGGTTTGGAATTTTCCACGAAGGACGTTTTGTTGCTTATTATAGCTATGAATCAAATCTTGGCGACGGCTGGGCCGATCCTGAAGTACATAACACTCCAGAATCTCTACGACAAAAAGCTTTGCAAATGGGTACAAATATTTTAGTATATGCACTCACCCGTAACTAACCTTACTTAAGTTATGAAAACGATCGTACCATATATATTTTTTCGGGGTAATTGTGAGCAGGCAATGAATTTTTATAAAGATTGTTTGCATGGGGAGATCATAACCCTGCAACGTTTCAAAGATACCGAAATGCCCGTTGACGACGATTATAGAGAAAAGATCATGCACGGAGAACTAAAAGCTGAGCAGATCCATATTATGTTCTCGGACGGTGCTCCGCATAAGGATATTAAAGAAGAGAATAATGTCCAGCTCAGTATCACTCTTGATGCTACTGATGAACAAGACCGTATCTTTGAAGCACTCGCTGAAGGCGGGGAGATCACCATGCCATTAGAAAAAACATTTTGGGGTGCCCGTTACGGAATGTTAAAAGACAAATTCGGTATCCGCTGGATGCTCAATTGTGAGATAGATGACTGAAAGTTGAGAGTTGATGGTGGCATGTCTGACTTGTATTCCATGTTAACCATTTCAGACTGGTCAGGTTTGGAGATGTTCCCAACTTCTATCACTTTTTCAACTATCAACTCTCAATTCTCATTTCTCACTCTTCATCTTATATTCAAACACTTTCTCATTCACCTCATCGCTGACTCCTTTCTCAGGATCGGGATAAAGGTCATCGGGATCCGTGGTTTCTCTCCTTGTCAGTTTAGACTTTACATCCTTTTGTCTTTGCATAAGCTCAAGGCGTTCATCTCCGGAAACTTTACCGATCTTATCAGCTAGTTCATTTAATTTGCGCCGATAAAAGCTTATCTCAGAAGCCCGGATCGAACTTTTGGCGGTTTTGTAAGGGTTTTTATCCTTTTCGTACTTTAAACCAATCTTTTCCTCATGACGGTCGCTGGCAGAATGTTGTTCAAGGGAAACATCACCAACAAGTCGCGGAAAGGGATCATTTTCACCGGTATAAGTCTTAATGGAGAAATCTTTCTCTTCTTTATAGCGCTCAATGATATCTTCATAGAATATACGCAACTCGTCATCTTCAAATAGCTTGGAGTTGGTAAATGAACAGATATATTCCACCATACCTCGCCCATAGGTAATCATCAGACGGATCAATTCTTTTTCAAAATGAGGTTTCTTTTTTGAGGATTGAGCCTGAACGGTACGTTGTCCCGGGTGCGGAGGTTCTTCTTCAGAAGCATTTCCCAAACCTTCATTTTGTTGCTGAACACGCTGCCTTACCTCTTCTCTTCGTTCAGAACGTTTTTCTTCCCAGCGTTTATCATTCATCACACGTTCCAGCTGTTCGTAAAGATCACTTTCCTTCACTTTCTGAAACTTCTGCATTTTATGATGCAGATACTGAACATATACCTGACGCTGAATGGAATCTTTGATATTAGCGATCGCTTCAAGTATCTCAGTGATTACTTTAGGAATCTCAGTCGGTTTATCTAATCGTCCCTCTTCACCGGCTTTAAGCAAAAGGAAGTCTACGAAATCGCCGGCTTCTTCTTTCTTTAGGTCCTCAAAGGACTCCTTCCCAAACTGCTTCACAAATGAATCCGGATCCTGATCTTCGGGAAGTTCAAGCAACTCCACTTCCATCCCTTCCGCAAGTGCAATATTGATCCCGCGCTTCATGGCTGTTTGTCCTGCACTGTCCGAATCATATATCATTATGATCTTATCTCCATAACGGTGAAGGATCTTCATTTGCCCCGGAGTAAGTGATGTACCACTGCTGGCCACTACATTCCCAATGCCGTGCTCCATCAGAGTGATCACATCCGTATAGCCTTCAACAAGGATCACTTCCTTATTCTTGCGTATATCATTCCTTGCGAAATTCACCCCATACACTACTTCACTTTTATTGTACACTTTGGTTTGGGATGAATTAATGTATTTCGCGGTTTTCTCGTTCCCAAGAACACGCCCTGCGAAAGCAATCACTTTACCGGTTGGATTGAAGATCGGGAACATCAGTCGTCCCCTAAACGTATCGTAATACCCGCTGCCGCGGTTACTTGGCTTGATCAGGTCGGCTTCAACAAGATACTCTTCATCCACACCTGCATTTTTTGCTGCCTTACAGAGTTCTTCTCCACCTGAAGGTGCATATCCGAGTCCATATTTTTTAAAAACTTCACGGCCATAACCACGCTCCTCCAAATACTTCCGTGCTTTTTCCGCCTCCGGATTTTCAATCAAATTTCTGTAATAGAATACACCGGCGAATTTGAGCGCATGTAAAATTCCTTCACGCAGTTGTGTACTCTCACTGGGTTCCTGATCGTCCTCCTCCGGAATAAAAACACCGTATCGTTCGGCAAGCTGACGAATAGCCTCAGTAAAACCAACGCCCTCCTGATCCATGACAAACTTGAAAACATCGCCTGATTCTCCACAGCCAAAGCATTTAAATATCTGTAGCCGAGGGGTAACGTTGAAGGAAGGTGTTTTTTCATCATGATAAGGACAAAGCCCTACAAACCCACTGCCGGAGCGCTTCAGCTTTACATAGTCCTGAACTACTTCCACAATATCTGCGGCGGCGCGTACTTCTTCCTTTTTTTCGTCACTTATCATAGTTAATAATGAGCATTTACTGACTGGAAATAAAGTAAAATTATGAATTCATCAGGATTATTACCGAAAGCTTTTCAGAATATGTATTCCTTCTCAAAAAAAATGATCCCAATTCTCAGTACAGGAAAACTTAAAGCCTTTGTTTTAAAATAAACCATTGGCGTTCACAGTTACTATCACGTACATTTAGGGAGCTACAATCGTTATATCATTTACAGTTTATCGTCACATTTATGATACGCCATTTTAAAGCAGTTTTATTACTTCTGATAAGTATTTTTTTATCTACCGGGACCTTTGCTCAGGCTCAAAGTCTTTCTGAGTTCTTATTTGGTCAACGGGTAAATAAGAATGTTTCTGAAAAGCGACTCGATATACAGTCGGATGAATACCTGGATTCATTGGTCACCAATACTCCACTGAAGGAAAAGATCGGGCAATTATTCTTTGTGCCCGCTGAAGGCAGATTCACCAACCGTGATTCACGATCTTACACCGAGCTAAAAGAAATGGTGGAAAAACATCATATAGGTGGGATCATTTTTATGCGGGGTGATATTTATGGCCAGGCTGTGATGACCAATAAACTCCAGCAAATGGCAAAATTCCCTTTATGGATCTCTCAGGATATGGAATTTGGTGCGGCCATGCGGATCTCAGGAACAACCCGCTTCACTCCTGCAATGGGGGTGGCAGCAACTGGTAATAAGCGAAATGCTTTTATGATGGGAAAGATCACAGCCATTGAAGCAAAAGCTCTTGGTGTTCATCAGGTATATGCTCCCGTATTGGATGTAAATAATAACCCGGACAACCCTGTTATCAATGTCCGCTCATTTTCAGGTAATCCTGATATGGTAGCAGAGTTTGGAACGGCATTCATGCAGGGTGTACAAAGTGAAGGTTTGGTTTCGACAGCAAAACATTTTCCGGGGCATGGTGACACGGATGTAGATTCTCACAGTGACTTACCGGTAGTAAATTATGATTATAACCGTCTCGATTCTTTGGAACTGATTCCCTTCAGGGCAGCAATAGATGGCGGTATCTCCAGTATAATGAGTGCACACATTGCCTTTCCTTATTTAAACACCGATGAATTTTTACCCGCCACCCTCGATCCCACTATACTGAATCATATACTTACCGATTCCCTTGGATTTAAAGGAATGGTAGTCACTGACGGCCTTGAGATGAACGGGATAACTTCTAAGTATTCACCGGGAAGAGCAGTAGTTCGGGCGTTGAATGCCGGTGCTGATATAATGCTTATTAGCCCGGATGTATACACAGCCATAAATGAAGTTGAAGATGCTGTTGCACAGGGTGAAATAACAGAGGAAAGGATCAACAAATCCTTTCTTAAACTGATGTTATGGAAACAACAGTACGGTCTTTTTGAAAGTCAAAATCAGGTTGATATTTCTTCTCTGGACACAAAGATCAATACGGCTCATCACCGGGCAGTATCGGATCGTATAGCCAGGGAATCTGTAACTATTCTTAAGAATGAAAAGGATCTTCTGCCCATTTTGCCATCTGAATATCCAAGCATGATGGTTATTTCCGTAGCTGATGACCGATCAGGAGATACGGGAAGTTCTTTTGTACGCCAGCTGCGTGATTATCACCCGAATGTATCATTTCATATTTATGATAATCGTACCAGTGAGGAAGATAAACGGGAAATGCTTCGTAAAGCTAAAGAAGTGGATCTTGTTCTTATAGGGTCTTTCATTTATTTGAGATTCGGACAATCCATTCACCTTGCTCCGGACCAATTGTCATTCTTGCAACAAGTATTAAAAATGAATAAACCCTCTATACTTGTTTCTTTTGGAAACCCCTATGTGCTATCAGACCTGAAGAATGCAGACGCTCACGTACTCGGATGGTATAACTCTAGTCAGCAAGTCAGTGGACTTGTACCTGCTTTGTTTGGAGCATCCACGGTTACGTCAAATCTTCCAATTGAGATCCCGGGCCTATATGAACTTGGTTCCGGTATCCACATGGATCATACCACTCTCCGATTTGGGCAGCCAGAAGAAGTTGGGCTCGACCATAACAAACTTTTTGAAATTGATGATATCATCAACGAAGCCATTCGTGATTCCGTATTCCCCGGTGCCGTTGTCGGTGTTGTCAAAGATGGTGTGCTGGCTTACAACAGAGGATATGGATATCAGGACTACAACAAAACAGAAGCTGTAAGAGACACCGATGTATATGACGTGGCCTCCATGACAAAAGTTATGGCTACCACCGCTTCTACCATGAAGCTTATAGATGAGGAGAAACTTAGTCTAGACGACCGGATCTCAGATTTCTTTCCTGAGTTTGATACGGATGAGAAACGAGAGATCACTATTCGTGACATCTTACTTCATCAAACCGGACTGCCTCCTTTCAGAGTATATGTTGATTCCATCAAAAACAGGGATGGCATTATTGAAGCTATTAAAAATGAGCCCCTTACCTATGAACCGGGAACTAAATATGTGTATAGCGACCTGGGTATGATCTTACTTGCGGAGATCATTCATAAAGTGTCAGGTCTTCCTTTAGACACATACTCAAGAAAAGAACTTTTCTTTCCTATGAATATGTATAGTTCATTTTTCAATCCTGCTGTTAAAAGCAGCTGGCTTTCACGCCGGATCGCACCTACCGAAATAGACACTGTATTCGGGCGTGGACTCGTTCAGGCTCAGGTTCATGACGAACGAGCCTATTTCATGGACGGTGTTGCCGGACATGCAGGTCTTTTTTCATCAAGTATAGACATCGCAAAATTCAGTACCATGTTATTGAATGACGGTGTGTATTCAGGCCGTCATTACCTGAAACCTGAAACTATACGATTATTTACCAGCGAACAGTCGGAACACAGCGGACGAGGATTGGGTTTTGACCGTAAGAGTAAAGAAGGATTTTCAACTGCCGGAAGTCTTGCCAGTGACGATACTTTTGGTCACCTTGGCTTTACCGGCACCAGCTTTTGGATTGACCGCGAGAAAAACATGGTTGTGATATTATTAACAAACCGAACCTTTCCTAACAGATCATATGGTAAGACCATCAGCCAAATAAGAGCCAGAGTAGCTAATGCAGCTTACTCCGCAATCAACGAATAACATAATGAACTGGAGTTCCCTAAATGATCGTGCTTATGCCCCCTATTCAGGAAAGAGTAAAGCCTGTGTAGTTGAAAGCAGATCGGGAAAGCTTTTTGCAGGTGTTCGCACAGAGAATATTTCTTACCCGATCACTATTCCCGCTGTTCAGGCTGCATGCGCTATTTGTTTGAGTGAAAAAGAAATCCCGGCAAAACTTTATCTTGAAGGTGATGAACTCGATCAGCTCCATTTTTGGAAAAAGGAATTTCAGCTCGAGATCATCAAAACGGATTCTTTACCGGAATCACCACTTGAAGACCCTCACAAAAAATGGAATGCTGACCTTGATATCACTGCACGTTTGAAGGAACTTCTGGATCAGGCCGTCATTCCTAACTCAGACTTCCCTGTTTCTGCGTTATTATTTACTTCTGATGGATATCTTGAAGGAGTTAATATTGAAGTCAGTGACTGGACCAAAGGACTCTGTGCAGAACGAGTTGCTCTATCAAAAGCGATCGCCGCCGGTGTCCGTGAATTCACCCGTTTAGAAATTCATACCAAGAAAGGTGAGATAAGCAGTCCTTGTGGAGCGTGTCGACAAGTTATAACGGAGTTTTTACCTTATAACGATATCATCTTACATCATGCTGACGGAACGAGTTCTGAACATCTCACTTTAGATCTTCTCCCCTTTAATTTTAAGTCTTCATCCCTAAAAAAATAAATGCCTAAGTCTTTTATTGCGGTCCTTGATCACGAACATTTAGAAAATTCCATATTTCTCACTTCTTTTGCCAAGTCACTGGCACAGCTCGGGGATAGAAAGGGAATCATCATTCACGGAGACAGCCCTTACACCGACCGATTAATACAGACCGGAATGATGCGGGAAGATGCCCGCCTCAGGGCTATTAAAGACTTGAACAAAAGGCTTATAGGGTTATTTGCCGATCAGGGAATCGCCACTATTGGGATACATGGTTTTCAAAAAGGGCTCGTAACCAAAAAAGAGGATAGTATTTATGTCGATACCAAAGCCCTTAATGCTCTTCACTCTACACCAAATTTACTCATCTCAAATCTTGTGGAACAAGACGGAAAAACGGTTCATCTTCCCCTCCCACAATTTACCAAATCGATCGAACAGAGTATGAGCGAGTCGGAGATCCTTCTATTTTCGAAAAATGAAAAGGATGAAATTCTAATTTCTGAATCTCAACATGAATTTACATGGGATGATATTCCGAAATCATTTGCAGAAGAATCCATTCCTGATGAGTTTCATAATTTCGGGCATTCCGTAAAAATCACCACTGCTAACGACTTTACCAACTGGCCTGATCTCAAAAAAGTGACTTTTATTAGATAAAAAGTAAAAAAAGATCATTTTATCCATAAAAAACGCTTTTTTTATTTGACTCAATAGCCCCGATTGAATAGCTTCAACGCAGTTTCTGAAAACAGAAAATTAAACTAACATATAATTTAACGGAGCTACAATGAGTAGAGTTGACGAAATCAAAAATCTCGTAGAAGAAGCAACAGAAGAAATGACTAAATTCTACGACAAGGGTAACAAAGCAGCCGGTACACGTGCTCGCAAAGGCCTTCAAGAACTAAAGAAATTGGCCCAAGAAATTCGCCTTGAGATCCAAGACATTAAAAATAACGGCTAATTCTACAGCTCTATTTTTTTTCTAAAAAGCCGCTTGAACGAGCGGCTTTTTTTATTTGTATTATATAATGAATCTAAAATAGGTAAAACATTTATGTACAACGATTTAGCTGACGCAGTAGAGTCTCTGAAGGATAAAGGATTCGACCATACTTACGAGTTGGGCGACAACTGTATTACCTGTAAAGAACTGGACGTGGAATACAGTACCGATAACCTCACAATTGTAGAAACCCATTCCTTTGACCAAGGAACGGACCCGGGCAGTGAATCTTCGGTTTATGCCATAAAATCTGATAATGGGGTAAAGGGCACCCTCATTATGTCTTACGGAATGTATGTTGATCCGGATAAAGCAAAACTTATCGACCGGTTGTTAAAAGCTCAGGATTAATTAGATCCGCTGTATTCTTCAGGTATGGGGTTATACTCCGATTCATGAGCCCAATAGATCGTTACTGACCACCAGCGTTCTCCATCATTAAATAGCTGAATGCTGTTTATTCCTTTATTAAAAGGCTCGGCATCCGTCTTACTGTTCTTAGATCCATAGGTGCTGAATAAATGAACCACTCTCCCATAGTGATGTTCTTCTCTATTTATCTCATATTCGTAGAAACCATTTTCAAGAAAATAGTTATCACTCATCCCGATATATTCTTCGGGACTATAAACCCTGTAAACATTTTCACCATCCTCATTCCGACCGGTAGGAATTAATCTGGCTTCTGGTATCACCAAATTCCTGAATCGCTCCCAATCTCGCGGCTCTCCCTTATCTCCTGAAATTGATGCATACAATGCCTCTATCAGGTTGTCAATGGTTTGAACATCTTTAGTCCTTTGTTCTTCACTGACCTGAGCTGTGGTAACTTCTGCCCCAAGAAGCATTATCAATAGTATTAAAGACAGTTTTTTCATTTGATCCATCCTGTTATGCTCCGCTTATAGCTAATCTACACAATTGTCTCTGCGACGTGTATCCACAATATGGAAGATCTTCCAGCCATCTGAAGTTTTCATAAGCTGAAAAGAATTTACTCCGCAATGTGAAAAATCTTCCCCCACATAAAACTCATAGGGTGTCCATGCTGAAGCAAGCTCACCATCAACCTTGATCTCATATCCACCGATCTTTTCGTTTAATCTACCGGGTTCAGCAGAGCCAATACTATTTACAAATGCTTGCAGATCACCACTCCTTATAGAAACCTCTCCCTGTTCATTTTTAACAATGGTTTGCATAATGGCGTCCGATGTAAAAGAATCAGCTACTTTTTGTCCATCTGCTTCAAGCATTCCTTCAAATAGCACTTCAATAGTGGTTTGTACTTCCTTTTTAGGTGAATTTTGAGCGTGCGTCGTTGCAGACAAGGTCATTACAAAAATGGTTGTGGCAAAAAGAATAGATTTCATGATTTCAATAATTCTGAGAAGTTTGTTAGAAAATGTAACTAGGTATTTTGGAATTAAACTTGTGAATGGAACGCGGATGAGATTGATCTTGCGGATGGTCACTGATAAAAATGGTGTAAATCACGAGCCGGTTCAAGCGTCTGCTTGGACCAACCTTGTCTATTTCAATACCACATCATCCTTCCGCGATTTTTCGGCCAATCAGCGTCATCCGCGTTCTATGCTATTGCGGTACAAAAAAAGCCCCGCACTTTATTCAAGTACGAGGCTTCCAATTACTTTGATCGTGCTATTTTATAACAGCATCGAAAGTGGGTTTTCCAACAGGTTCTTAACAGTATTCAGGAATTCTGCTGCTTTCGCTCCATCTACGATGCGGTGATCAGAAGACAGTGTCACTTTCATCCGCTTACCGGGAACAACTTCTTCGTTTTCTACAACAGGTACGTCGCGAATAGCTCCGACTGCTAAAATACAGGCGTTCGGCGGATTGATTATAGCGGTAAATTCTTCAATACCAAACATCCCCAGATTACTGATGGTGAAGGTACTTCCTTCCATCTGCTCGGGCTGAAGTTTACGGTCGCGTGCAAGTCCTGCAAGTTCTCTGGTTTCAGAAGAGATCTGTAATAATCCTTTCTTGTCAGAATGACGAATGACAGGAGTCATTAATCCTTCATCAATTGCCACAGCAACGGCCACGTTTACATCTCCGTGCTCTTTGATCACATCGCCATGCCATGAGCTGTTAACAGCCTGGTGGCGGGTGAGTGCAATAGAGCATGCTTTAACCACAATATCATTGAAGCTGATCTTCACGTCATTGGCTTCGTTCATTGAAGAACGAGCAGCCATAGCTGCTTTCATATCAATGTCGATGGTCTCATAGAAATGCGGATTGCTAAACTTGCTCTCTGATAAACGTCGGGCAATAGTTTTCCTCATTTGGGAAACTTTCACCTCACGACTTTCAAGGCTATCAAAACTCTGGGATGGGGCAGCTGCAGGAGCTGTTTCTTTATAATCTTCAATATCTGCTTTAACGATTCGTCCATTTGGACCTGATCCGCTCACTCTGGAAATATCAATGCCTTTATCCTCAGCCATTTTACGAGCTAGTGGGGATGCCAGTATACGTCCGTGTTCACCGGTTGAAGCAGCTGAATCCTCAGCAGTGCTTGAACTGCTTTCAGATTTTGGTGAAGTCAATGTAGCTGAACCTTCACTGCTTTTCGATTCTTCTTTATTCTCTGATGTTGATTCTACAGTATCAGATTTTCCGGAATCAGAAGAACCGGCATTTTCAAGGATCCCGGAGATATCTTCCCCTTCTTCACCCAACACGGCCATTAATCCACCAAGAGGGACGGCATCACCTGCTTCTACTAAAATTTTGAGTACGGTTCCTTCGTCAAAGGCCTCCACTTCCATCGTAGCCTTGTCAGTTTCCACTTCTGCAATAATATCACCGGCTTCTACCTTATCTCCTTCTTCTACATTCCACGATGCGATAACCCCTTCTTCCATGGTATCGCTGAGCTTCGGCATTTCAATCTTTATGGCCATAATCTTTTGTCTAAACTGTTGAGTGAGTTGTTATTCGTATTTGTGCTTAATTCAATGTAATGGGTGTAAAAGTAAAAAGGCAAAACGCAAAAGTGAAAAGTACAATAAAACTTTTCACTTTTGCCCTTTCACTTTTGCCTAATTCCTATAGGTAACTTGGTTAACTGCCTCGATCACATTCTTTGCATCCGGTAACCAGGCATCAAATAAATTTTTAGCGAATGGTGCGTTTACATCCGGAAGGGTCACACGCTGAACGGGAGCGTCCAGATAATCGAACGCTTCCCGCTGGATCAAAAATCCGATCTCGGCCGCAAATCCTGCAAACGGATGCGCTTCATCTACCACCACACAACGGTTTGTTTTTTTGATGGATTCCACGATCAATGGAAGATCCAGTGGTTTCACCGTTCTTGGGTCAATGATCTCTACATCCACTCCGTCTTTCTCAAGCTGAGCAGCTGCTTGTTTCACCACGTGATACATCTTTCCGTGAGCCACAATAGTCACATCACTTCCTTCCCGCTTCACTTTTCCTTTTCCGATCGGGATGATGTAGTCTTCCTCTTCGGAAACTTCGCCTTTCATTCCGTACATCTGCTCCGATTCCATAAATATTACGGGATTATCATCGCGGATGGCAGATTTCAAAAGACCTTTGGCATCATCCGGCTCAGAAGTATAGATCACTTTCAGTCCTGGGAAATGAGCATACATAGAATCGTAAGCTACGGAGTGCGTTGCGCCCAACTGACCTGCAGAGGCATTCGGGCCACGAAAAACTATGGGCATCGAAATTTGTCCGCCGGTCATGTAACCCGCTTTAGAAGCATGGTTAATGATCTGATCGGCAGCCAAAACCGCAAAGTTGAAGGTCATGAATTCCACAATGGGACGAAGTCCATTCATTGCAGCTCCCACGCCAATTCCCGAAAAACCAAGTTCTGAGATCGGTGTATCGATCACGCGCCTGTAGCCGTATTTGTCTAAAAGTCCCTCGGTAGCTTTGTACGCACCGTTATATTCGGCAACTTCTTCACCCATAATGAAGACTTTCTCTTCACGGTCCATTTCCTCATCAATTGCCTCTCGTATTGCTTCTCTAAATTGTAATTCAGCCATTACTTTATATAGTCAGTTTAAAAATTAGTTATGGAAATAAGGTTCATCTTCGGCAAACATATCATCGTAAAGCGCCGACTCATCCGGGAAGTCTGAGTTGTCCGCAAAATCCACGGCATCCAATACTTCCTGTTCCACCTTCTCTTCAATTTCCTCAATTTCTTTGTCCTTAAGAATCTTCTCATCTTTCAGATAAGATTTCAGTCGCTCGATAGGATCATTCTTCTGGTATTCTTCCAGTTCCTCTTTTGTTCTGTATTTCTGAGGATCTGACATGGAGTGGCCCCGATAGCGATACGTTCTAATCTCTAAGAAATATGGCTCAGAATTTTCTCGGACGTCTTCAGCAACTTCCTTCATAGCTTCATATACGGAAAACACGTCCATTCCATTCACTACCTTGCTCTTCATTCCATAGCCTTTTGCCCGATCCACGATCTCAGCGACGGTGTGACGACGAGCAGCGGTTCCCATAGAATATCCATTATTCTCTACCACAAATATAGCGGGTAACCCCCAAAGCTGAGCAATATTAAAGGTCTCATGCAAGGCGCCTTGATCTACAGCCCCATCACCAAAGAAGGTCGCTGATATTCTTCCGTTTTGGTTATACTTGTTTGCGAATGCGAGCCCGCCCCCAATTGGGATATGACCACCTACAATTCCATAGCCACCCCAAAAATGATTTTCGGTTTTAGCAAAGTGCATGGAACCTCCCTTTCCTTTAGAGCATCCGGTTTTCTTCCCGAATAATTCGGCCATTCCTTCATCCGGGGAGATACCTCGACACAATCCCCATCCGTGGTCGCGGTATGCAGTGATGATATCATCGTCATCATTCAGCGCAAACACGGTGCCGGTTGAAATAGCTTCCTGACCTATATAAAGGTGCAAAAAACCACCGAATTTTCCTTTTTGATATTGCTGCATGGCACGTTCTTCAAACCGTCGCTGAAGATACATTTGCTCATACATGGCTTTGAGATTATCTTCACTCAAGCCTAGGGATTTATGTTTCTTTTTTGTGGGAGCCGGCATGTCCACGCCTTTCTGGACGGCACCGTCTTTTTCATCTCCGATCCCACGGGGGGCAAAATTAATTTCGTTGTTCTTCTTTTTAGCCATAATTCTGTTTTCAAGTCATTCTTGCGTCAAAAGGGACGCAAATATATCCAATTTTTATGAAGATTTTTTGATTTGATTCCGATCATTACAATTGCTGACCATAAGGTTGTCATCCCGAGTGCTTCATAACACAAAAAGGACAATAATGTTTAACACGAGGGATCTCAAATTCTACTACAATTGAGATGTCTAATTTGAGATCCTTCGCGTAATACGATCTAATTTAATTCAGCCTTTTTAGCGCTCAGGATGACAACTGTTTGGGTTGCTCCATACTCAATTACTGAATTGATTCCTCGATCAATTCATTCACTTTTTCGAGAGCTTCGGTCAGTTTCTCAGGCTGACGACCACCTGCCGTTGCCAGATTTGGCTGACCACCTCCTCCCCCGCCAACAAGCCTTCCAAGCTGACCAACCAGTGCGCCGGCCTTCAATCCTTTTTCTTTGATAAGGTCGTCAGAAAGAGCAACCATCAGATATACTTTTCCTTCTTCCTCATCTTTGCTGCCCAACACGATAGCGGTATTTTCCTTGGTTTTCTGAAGACCGTCGTAGCCAAGTTGCTTCAGTGCATCCATATCGGCACCGGGGATCTCCCCTTTTACCAATTTAATGCCTGAATCAAGTGAGCCGGAATTTTGGATCAATTCATCCAGTTTGGCACCGGTGTTCTGCATCTGCACTTTATCGAGTTCTTTCTCAAGGGCTTTCTTCTCCTCAATCAGCTTCATGACGTCCGCAGCAAGATCTTGTGTTTGACCAATAGCACCTTTCACCTGCTGTAACAGTCGTTTTTCATTACGAAGGAGCTTGTCGGCCTGAGTTCCGCAAACGGCTTCAATTCGGCGAATTCCTGCTGCCACCGACGTTTCCTGTGTGAACCGGAAATAACCGATCTCACCGGTAGCCCCTACATGGGTTCCACCGCATAATTCTACCGAATACTCTTCATCAAAAGTGATCACACGAACCGTTTCGCCGTACTTCTCTCCAAACAACATCATCGCTCCGCGGTCTTTAGCTTCGTCGATGGGCACGTTCCGTTCTTCCTGCAGCGGTATATTTTCCTGGATCTTCTCGTTTACCAACTGTTCCACTTCATCCAACTGCTCATCCGTCATGGCTTCAAAATGAGAGAAGTCAAACCGAAGATGGTGTTCATCCACCAGTGAACCTTTCTGAGCTACATGGTCTCCTAAAATTCCACGTAATGCTGCATGGACCAAATGTGTGGCAGAGTGATGTTTTTGAATTTCAATGCGTCGATCCAGATCAATGGAAGCTTTCCAGGTACCTGAAAGATCTTCGGGTAATTTGTCTACATAGTGAATGAATTGTCCGTTATTCTTTTGAACGTCCATTACTTTGATGTATTCATCACCGTTTGTAATGAGTCCGGTGTCGGCCACTTGACCACCGCTTTCAGCATAAAAAGGTGTTTTGGAAAGCTGAAGTGCAAATCGATTCCCTTCTTTTCTATAGGCCAGAATTTCTACTTCAGCTTCGGCATCATCATAGCCCACAAACTCAAATTCATCAGATTCCTTGATCACATTCCAGGACTTGGTATCACTCTGATCCACCGAAAACTTACCGGCAGCACGGGCGCGATCTTTCTGCGCTTTCATGTGCTTGTTAAATTCCTCAACGTCCACTTCCACCTCACGCTCGCGGGCCATCAGCTCGGTCAGGTCTATCGGAAAGCCGTAGGTATCGTGTAATTTGAATGCATCTTCGCCTGAAAGCTTTTTCTTCCCTTCCACCATTTCGTTGAACAGTTCAATTCCTTGTCCAAGGGTCTTCAGAAAGCTCTTTTCTTCCGAGCGGATCACATTCACGATATATTCTTTCTGCGCTTTGATCTCCGGAAATACATCTTTGAACTGTTCGGCCAATACATCTACCAATTTGTAAAAGAACGGCTCTTTGAAATCCAATACGTCCCAGCCGTAACGAATGGCGCGACGCAAGATCCGACGAATCACATAACCGCGACCGTCATTTCCGGGAGAAGCTCCATCTGCAATAGAGAAGGTCACCGCACGAATATGATCAGCGATCACCCGCATAGCGATGTCTTTTTCTTCATCCTTGCCGTATGTCAATCCGGCCATATCAGCAATTTCATCTAAGAGCGGGGTAAAGACATCGGTATCATAATTAGAAGTCTTTTCCTGAAGTACGGCACATACGCGTTCAAAACCCATTCCGGTATCCACATGCTGTGCAGGAAGCTTTTCAAGGGAAGTATCCGGCTTTCGGTTGAATTGGATAAAGACCAGATTCCAGATCTCCATCACGCGGGGATCGTCCATATTAACCAGATCACGACCGGGCTTCTTTTTACGATCTTCATCTGAACGGAGATCGATATGTACTTCCGAACACGGTCCGCACGGACCGGTTTCGCCCATCTCCCAAAAGTTATCCTTCTTACTGCACTTTAGAATATGGTCATGAGCAATGCTCGTCTCACTTTTCCAAAGCTCTATGGCTTCGTCATCCACGGGCAAACCATCCGCTTCGTCACCTTCAAACACGGTGGCATACAACCGATCAGGGTCAAGGCCCCACTTATCTACCAAAAGCTCCCATGCCCAGCCGATGGCTTCTTTTTTGAAGTAGTCGCCAAATGACCAGTTGCCCAGCATCTCAAACAAGGTATGATGGTAGGTATCATGACCAACTTCTTCCAGGTCGTTGTGTTTACCGCTCACACGAATACATTTTTGGGTGTCGGCCGCACGTTTCCAGTTTTTCCCTTCATGCTTGAGGGCTTCCTCTTCGCCCAGAAAAATAGCTTTAAACTGATTCATTCCTGCATTGGTGAAAAGCAGCGTTGGATCGTTTTTGGGAACTACAGGAGCGCTGTCAACAATGGCGTGATCTTTTTCGGCAAAGAAATCAAAAAATTCCTGACGGATCTGAGCAGAAGTCTTGTTCGACATTAATTTGATGTGTGAGTGGTTGAATTTTACAGAGCCTTGAAGATAGGAAAAATATGGTTTGAACTCATCCGTGGATTGAAATTCGTTAACCGTTATTCGTCGATTGGTTAATCAGAAATGAATCTCGTTCCCAACGACCCCATTGGGACTGCCAATCCGGACCACCCGGTCCGTATGCAGCCAAGGCCCACTTCACAATTCAATATTTCGTAGTTCAATATTCAATATTCATTCCCTACCTTCTTTTTACATACCTACATTCCTCGAAAAACTATATAACAATAAAATGAAAGCATCCTTTATAATCCTCTTTTCCCTCCTGATCTTTTCAGATAACATTTTCGCTCAACTTGAGTACAATGATGAGTTTTTAGAACCCATGCCTTTATATGAGGAAGCTTTGGGTGACTTTACCCGTGAGATATCCTCAGATAATAAAGAAGCTCAGGCTTATTTCGATCAGGGGTATCAGATGATGTATGCCTTTGCCAAAGGTGATGCTGCTCGTTCATTTTATGAGTCGCGACAGAAAGACCCCAGCTGTGCCATCTGCTGGTGGGGTGAAGCCTGGACCTGGGGACCATATCTTAATGGCGGAATGCGCGACTGGGAAGCTCCAAAAGCATACGCCACTATTCAGGAAGCTTTGAGATTATCCAAAGACCATGCCACCGACAAAGAACGGGCCATTATTGAAGCCACTGCTGTGCGGTATGTAGAAGACTTTGAGAATTCCAATCGTGCTGCTTTGGATTCCGCTTATGCCGATGCCATGAGGGAAGTTTATGAAAGGTATCCCGACGATTCTGACATCGGGACCCTCTATGCTGAAGCTTTATTTTTGCTGGAACCACGGCGTGGCACGCGGGATGTAAATGATCCCGATGTTCAGTTTCTTCATGGAGTCTTGGAGGGCATCCTGGAAAAGGATATCAAGCACCCCGGAGCTTGCCACTTGTATATTCATGCCACCGAGTCTACCCAAAAACCGGAACTGGCAGAACCTTGTGCAGAATTCATAGGTAACTCCATTCCCGGAGCCAGCCATATCAATCACATGCCTTCCCATACCTGGAATGAAGTAGGCCGCTGGAATGATGCGGTTCGGGCCAATATTCAGGCATGGCACTCTGACCAGAAAGCAGCTGTGGGAAAAGGCTTTGCCATTTATCCTTCCCATAATCTGCATATGCTCCTTTTTGCAGCAAGCATGGATGGACAAGGTGCTTTAGCTATCCAGGCCGGGAAAGATTACGCTAAACTGACCGGCAATAATATGTACCACGTTTTGACTCTGGTACGGTTCGGTCGCTTTGATGAAATACCTGCCATAAATGAAAAACCTGAAGGAGATGTGGCACTCGGTATGTGGCATTTTTCACAAGGATACGCTGCTGTAAAATTAGATAACATGGATACAGCCTATGATCATTTAGAAGAGCTGCAAGAACTTGCTGCTAATTCAGATGGAAGATTCAGATTCCACAGTGCAGAGAATTTACTGGGAACTGTTCAGGGAATATTGGTGGGAGAGATCTACCGTATGGAAGGCGATAAAGAGGCTGCGCTCAAAGCCTTTCAGGAAGGTGTACGTTTTTATGATCAGCTTGATTACGACGAACCGGAACCCCTTCCTTTTTCTCCCCGACACTGGTTAGGCGCTCATTATTTAGAAATGGAGAAATTCGAAGAAGCCGCCAGGACGTTCAATAAAGAACTCGAGAACCACCCCAATAATGGCTGGTCACTTTATGGACTCCTTGAAGCTGAAAAAGCAATGGATATCCAAAATGAATCAACCCAAAAAGCATTTGATAAAAGCTGGGCCCGATCAGATACATGGATTCGAGGTTCAAAATTTTGAACTCATTTGGTAGTAGATGAGCAACTGTTAGCCTTGTATTAATATAATCTGTGATGACCCGCCCGATCCGTGTCATCCGCGTTCCATTTCAAAATTATTTTCAAGCTTCTATTGCAAAACAAAAAATTCATACATACTTTGAAATAAAAAGTACTTTGTATGAAAGAAGAACAGGATTACATTAAGGATATCGCAGAGATACGTTCCATGATGGAGCGGTCGTCCAAGTTTTTATCGCTTTCCGATTGGGCGGGAATATTAGCCGGAATTTATGCACTAGCCGGTGCATGGATCGCTTACAACGTTCTGGAATTCCACCCGGATAAGATCTTCTATATCTACCCTGATCTGACTGACATCATTTTGACCGCCACTGGTATTCTTTTTCTCTCCCTGGTAAGTGCCCTTCCCGATTCTCGTAGAAAAGCACTTAAGAATGATAAGAAAGCCTGGAATGCCACCTCTCGAAGATTATTGACCAGCATGGCTGTCCCATTATTAACAGGAGGGATTTTGATCATGCTCCTCATTTCCTATGGCCTGCTTGGATTGATCGCCCCTCTTACCCTGCTATTTTATGGATTCGCATTATACAACGCCGGATCTTATTCCATTGATGAGGTACGGATCATGGGTTTTGTGCAGATGACCCTTGGTCTATTGAATGTAGCCTTTATCAGCTATGGACTCCTATTCTGGGCCATCGGATTTGGATTGGTTCATATCGTGTACGGAATTTATATGTACTTCAGGTTCGAGCGGTGACCCACAGTGAACGTATCATTCGAAGATCTACATAAAGCATTTGAAAACCGGGTAAGGCTGGGAATCATGTCGGCCCTGGCTGTCAATGACTCCCTGGACTTTACATCTCTGAAGGAATTTTTGGAAGTGACCGACGGTAACCTGGCCACTCACATTAAAAAGCTTGAGCAGGAAGGATTTGTGGAAGTAGAGAAATCCTTCATAGACAATAAACCCAATACCAGTTACTCGATGACACAAACCGGGAAAAAAGCATTTGAAGAACATCTTGCTGTATTGGAACAAATCATCAAATCTCAACAATAGCCATGGAAAAAAATCCCTTAAAGAAACTAAGAATACACAAACTATTTTCACTTCTGACCATCTTCATCGGCTTTGTTTTGGTAACCTTCATGGTCGTAGTTGAAGATGAACTGGGTGCACTACCTCTGGCCCTGATCTTAGCTGGAACCGGATGGTATTTCATTACCCGAACCAAGCTTAGTTCTCAGAAGACATAACCATTCAAAAAAATTTACCTATTAACTTTGTAATTCAAAGTTCTTTTAAAATAAAAATCGCCCTGAACAAAATGACGACTCCAATCCTAGAATCTCAAGATAAAAATGCCCTCAAAGAGGCCGTGATCGCTTTTGCAATGGCAATAGTTGCAGCCATACTCATAAAACTGCCTGTTTTATTTGGAGTTGATCTGGATCAGAATGAGAGTTTCTACATCCGAAACATAAGTCTCTTCATGTTGCCACTTTTAACCGGCTATTTTGTGTGGAAACGGAAGATGGAATCCGGCAAGCTTGTCCTGCTTGCCTTTGCATTCATTGCAGCTCTGATCTTTGCCAACATCTATCCCTTTGAACAAGGTGGCGATACAGAAGCACTTTTGGCTTTACACCTGCCCATAGCACTATGGTTGATCGTTGGGATAGCATTTACAGGAGGAAGGTGGTTTCAGGGGAGTAGCCGCATGGAGTTCATCCGCTTTTCAGGTGAGATGTTTATCTATTATGTGTTGATCGCTCTCGGTGGTGTGGTTCTTGTTGGGTTCATGGCCCTTATATTCGAAACCATCGGTATTGATATCGAACCCATATTTGAATCGTGGATTCTTTCTTGTGTAGCCGGAGCCGTTATTATTGCAGCATGGCTTGCTGAGATTCGAAATGAACTGGCTGGGAATTTTGCCCCGGTCCTGGCTAAACTGTTCTCCCCACTCTTCGCCTTTGTGATCATCGCCTTCCTGGGAACTTTACTCTTTACTGAAAATGAGCTGATTGTGGATCGCGATGTGCTCATCGCTTTTGATCTCCTCCTGGTTGTAGTTCTATGCCTTCTTATCTACTCCATTTCTGCACGGGACACTGAAGCCTCTCCCGGTGTATTCGATATGATCCAGGTGGTGTTGGTGGTAAGTGCCTTACTGGCAGATACCGTCGCACTCTGGGGTATCTCCCAACGAATTGCTGAGTTTGGTTTTACCCCAAACAGAGTAGCTGCTCTTGGAATGAATTTGATACTTCTGGTAAATCTGAGCTGGTCGGCTATACTCTACCTCCGTTTTATCAGTAGTAAAACAAATTTCTCAACTCTTGAAAAATGGCAAACCGATTACTTACCGGTTTATGCGGTCTGGGCTGCTACCGTTGTGGTCATCTTCCCACTCTTATTCGGATTTGAATGATGCTATAACAACCTTTTAAAAACTCAGTTTTCAACAATAATCATAACACAGGTTACCATTATGAATACAGAACAAAATTTATCCAAAGCATTCACCTATCCGGCTGTTGTAACCGGATTGCTATTGCTCATTCCTTTGATCGCCATGCAGTTTACAGAAGATGTTGTATGGACACTTACTGATTTTATTTTCGCAGGGGTCATGATCTTTGGAACCGGAATTACCTATACATTAGTCACAAGAAAATCCAAAAATGCTGCTTACCGAGCAGCTATTGGTTTTGCGCTTTTCACCGGTCTTTTCCTCATCTGGAGCAACCTGGTAGTTGGGCTCATCGGCTCCGAGAATAACGAGTTCAACTTACTTTATTTTCTTGTGATAGGTATTGGAGTCATGGGCGCTTTCATTGCTCGTTTTAAAGCCATTGGTTTGATGTTTACCTTATTTGCCATGGCTGCAACTCAAGCAATGATTACTATAGCTGCACTTTTAACAGGAATGGCTGCAGTTCCGGGAAGCTCAGTTTATGAGATTCTTGCTGTAAATGGATTTTTTATCACCCTTTTTGTAGTTGCTGCCATGTTGTTTCGTTATGCTGCAGAAGAACAAGACCAGGAGAAAGAATAGATCGATTTTCGAATATCATTTGCCGGTCTGTGGTATTTGCAGATCGGCTAATCGTTAACATCTCTATAGGATTCACATCTTTTACGTTTAAATAGTAGATTCAGGGAAAATCAAAATCATCTGTGCTATTATGAAAACGATCCTGAACTATTTCTTCCGTGGAATGCTGATCATTCTACCTCTTTTTGTAACCGGATATGTTGTGTATGCAACACTTATCTGGATGAATGACCTATTCAACAATTTGTTGTTCAGCTGGTTTGAGTACGAGGTCCCGGGTCTTGGAATTGTAACAGGTTTTCTGCTTATCACTGTCTTTGGTTTTATCATGACCCAGACATTCACCAGACCTGTTGTCTATTTGTTTGAAAAGCTGATCACCAAAACCCCGCTGGTCAACATTGTGTATTCTTCTCTCAAAGACCTGACCGAAGCATTTGTTGGTGACAAGAAAAAATTCAAAAAACCGGTTTATGTGGAGTTCAGTGAACCTGCAGGAATGAAACGTTTTGGATATATCACCGAAGAATCACTAAAACATTTTGGGTTGAATGATGAGGTTGCCGTTTACTGCCCTCATTCTTACAACTTTTCAGGAAATTTATATATCGTGCCCAAAGATAAGGTGACCCCAATCAAAACAGACTCTACTGATTTTATGCGCTTTGTCGTTTCCGGTGGGGTAACTAAAATTCATGTCTAATAATGAAAGACATGAATTGTGCTAATATACTTCTTCGAAGCAGCGTGCGCCGGGTTTTACATTGCGGCGCATTTCTTCCCAATCCCATTCATCAGGATCCATATCCACATAATCGCCTTTGAGCAGCAAGTATTCTGAAAACCCCTTTTTTGCCAGGCTTTTATAGATCCCTGCTTCCATTCCTTTGATCCCGCAAATATAGACCAAGGTATTTTCCTGACTGAATATCGGGTCTAATATTTCTTCCTCATCCTCAATTGCTGTTTGAACATAGTATTTTGAGCCATCAGGTCGACGATCTTCACGGGATATTTTTGCGATATATCTGAAGTTATCGTACTTCTTTTCCATCTCCATAAAATAATCCGGATAAATGAGGTCTGTTCTATATGCTGCACCAAAGACCAGTGCGATCTTCCCCTTATAATCGGATTCCAGCAGTTCCATGATCATACCTCGAAAGGGTGCGATCCCTGTCCCTGTAGCAAAGAATACATAGTTGAAATCCTTTTCATTTTCAGGAAGCAGAAATCGTTTCCCGCTTGGTCCGGTAGCTTTAACTTTATCACCCGGTTTCAGATCAGCAAGATAATTTGAACAAACACCGGTGTATAGTTTCCCGTCCAGCTCCTCAATAGTTCTTTTAACTGTTGTGGATATCAGGTGTGACTCTCCCCCTTCCCCCACTGTTGGCGAAGAAACAGAATACAGTCTTAGTTTGTGAGGTTTCCCTCTTTCATCATTACCCGGGGGCAGAATACCAATGGATTGACCGATTCTTACCCTCCCCTCAAGATCGGTCCCTGAAACATCAAAAGTAACATGACGGACAAAGTTCGGGCTGCTTTCCTTTGTGCAAACATAATTTTCAACAACCGTGATCTCGGTCGGATCTTTGGGGGAGTATATATTCAATTCAACTTCTGGGAGCGTGATTTCCGCCATTGTATCTCTATAGGTGATTTAATTCAAAAAAAAATCCCGCAACTATTTAGAAGCGGGATTTCTAAAATAAGGTTTTTTCAGCTTAGAAATAAAATGTGAGTCCGACTGAAAGTACGTTTCCACTGAATTCTTTTTCAGGAATGCTATCATTACCGTCTAAGAAAAGATATCTGTAATCGAGATTAAAAGCAGCCGATTCTGAGACAGCCAGATCAGCCCCAAACCCTAAATGGTATCCAACATTCACCTCCGCATCATCACCGGGATTGATAAAACCACCGTCGTAATCATAAAAGGTGTAATAAGCACCGAGACCTGCAAGTCCATAAGGAGCAAAATTCTCAGATAAAGGAGCGAATAGCATCAACGAGCCGGTGACCGGTATCTGGCGAATGGTCAACTCTCCGTTGGTGGTAGTGTAACTTTGTTCACCTCTGTACTCAAGCGTGAATTCCCCGCCAAAATATTTCCCTTTGGATCGGGATTGTATACCAATGAACATGGTACCATCTTCGGCATCAGGGGCTTTATAGAATCCGAGTTTTGGTCCTATTCCGGAGGCACTTTCTATCAAGTATTGTTGAGCGAAAGCTTGTGAGAAAAGTGCCGTTATCGCTATTAAAGATATAAGTGTAACTAATTTCTTCATTTTAAGCAGTGTTTTATTTGTATTCACTACTTGTAATGAATAGAACTTTTATTGTTCCAAATACTAATCTTTATTGATTACTGATGCGATTCCGTATTAGTTCATCAACGGAGAGCCTTTCACCCCTCTCATTCATTAAACGTTCAGCCTGTTGATGCGTAACCCCAATATTTCCCATCCTGATAAGATTTTCCTTGGTCAATTCTTCCATCGTATATCCCAGATCCATCATATTACTCGTAAAATAAGCCGTTACGTCGGCCCTCTCAAGGTCCAGTAAATCCTGAACGGTAAGCTCATACCCTAATTCACGCATCATTTGTGTAAATGTAGTACTAACGCCTGCGTTTTCTAATTCGATAATTTCATCGAGGGTGATGTCAGGATAACCCGCATCCTGAATTCCAATTATATACGATGCACTTACACCGGCGTTACCTAATTCTACCATTTCTTCAAGGGTAACATCTGTAAAACCGGCCTCCCTAACTTGAGAAGTAAAAGTTGCAGTTACCCCCTCATTCCGTAAACCTATAAGCTCTTCATGCGTTAAGACACCATATCCCATTTCTTCCAGCCATGTTCCCATTCCATTCAAGAGCTCTTCACTGGGTTGATTGAGTTCCTGAACAAAGTTTTCGATCGGGTTTAGCTGAATGCCTGAAAAATTGATCTTTGAACCGGCATAAAAGGTAAGAGTAGCAATAAAAGCGAACAGTAAAATATAGTTGGCAAGTTTAGTACCAGACCTACCGCCTGATGAAGTCATTCCTCCATCAAAGTCCAACTGTCCGTCATCTTCAAGATCTTCTAGATCGTTTCGCAGGTTTTTAAATTTTGTATCCATAATAAATGCCCATTTTTATATGGACTCTCCTACGTTAAAATACTGAAAAAGATACGAAATTATTCCGGGACCAAGTCTAAAGAACGAGTAAGCTCACCAATAGTGAATGGCTTAGAAATAAGATCGATGCATTCAGTTGCTTTAGCCCGGTCATAATTGGCTTTGTCTGAATTCCCTGTTAGGTAGATCACATTTGTATCTATGTGCTGTTTGATCTGATTTATGGCTTCAATACCATCCATATCTCCCTTCAAACGAATATCCATAAGAATTATATTTGGCTTATGCTCTTTTGCCAGTTTAATGGCATCTTCTCCAGACGCAGCTTTACCTACCAGTTCATGACCTAACTTTTTGATCATATTCTCTACGACCAATGAGATTATCATGTCATCTTCTACTATTAGTATCTTATGTATTAGTTCTGCCAACTTGTATCCTATTCAGCTTGAGATTAATGTGTTACCCGACTATTAAGAGTATTAACGACAAAAAATGTTACAAATATTTGTTGTGACTTTGAAATTAAAATAAAAAGGTTCTCATTTAGCGACTAAATCTACCAAAAAACCTTCTTTGATATCTACATAAGCCAGCCATCCTTCAAAATTTTCGTTTGCACTATTTGAAATAGGCACTGCCCAGCAAGTACGTATCTGAAGGCCTTCTTCATTTTCAACCGGCAGGTATACTTTATAAGGTTGTTCAGTCACATCTTCTTCCTGAACGGTATAGATCGTCTCCTCTTCTGTATAATTTCTCATATCAATTTGCCACCCGACCATACCTTCCTGTACATCCAAATATCCAAAGTTTACAAATTCAGGTACTTTGAATTCTGAATACCAATTTCCCCAGATCCTGTTAACTCCTAATGCATCCAAGAAAACGATGATTTCTGTATTTGGTATTTCGACAGAATCTATAACCTGATTTTCAAAAGTAAGGCTCCACTCAATATTAGCACTGTATTCGTCGGGGCTCCTACAATTTATACAGCCCGGTTGTGGTGACATTTCATTTAAGACCAATTTTGAAGTGTCCCTTACCCCTGTATAGACACTGTTCTTTAGCAATGAACGCTTTGCAGCAGCAACCAAGGTGTCAGAATTATTCATTTCAATACGCACAACCGAACGGTTAGCTCTGTCGCAAGGGTTTTCTTCTTCATCTTCGAAAAGGACCTTACTGAAACCAGTTAAGCCATACTCGTTCAGTGTTGAGCACAAACGCCCATCATTGGCTTGGTGATATTCGTTGTTGAGCTCCTGCAATTCCACCATTTCTAAGCGTGGATAAACGGTAGGATATTCCGAAGGCCCATCTTCCGCGGTGAGTAAATTACACGAAATGCTGCCCAAAGTAATAAGAGCTATTACAACAAGAAGAGTAAATTTTTGCACGTCTTAGCCAATCTGTTTAAAAGTAAAATTACCAAAATAAGTTACTTGATACAACTTCAATAAGTACATACCATCATCTTTATTCTTCATTGAAAGCCGGTATATTTTACCATGATTAAAAAAGATAAGATCGCCATTATTGGTGCGGGTATAAGCGGACTAACCACCGCCTTTATATTTAACAATAAGGGATGGGATGTGACCGTAATTTCTAAGGATGATCCGCGTACCTCCTTCATGAATCCTGAGTTTTCGAGCTTATATCCGGCAGCCTCTATCATTCCTCATTCCGTATATTCAGATGAACTGCTTGATCTATTCAGGGTTAGTAACAACTATTTTCACTCTTTGTGGGAAGGAAAGTTCCCCGGCGTGAAAGTGAATGAACATTTTGAACTATTTGCTTATAACCAGCCTTTGCCAAATTATGCAGAATTGCTGACTAATCTGGAAACGTGGGATAAATTTAATCATGAATTTCACCCTGAACACCCGGAACATGCGGTCAAGTCCGGATGGAAATTTCGTGGTTTCTTTGCAGACTGGGGTATATACTTTCCTGAACTGATCGATAGAACATTAAATCAGGGAGTCCATTTTCAAAAAAAAGATCTTCAGCCCGGAGACCTTTCTGATTTACCTTATGACCACATCATTAATTGTTCTGAGATCGGTTCCGTTAAGCTTTTTGATGATAAGTATGATCTTATTTATCGCGGACACATTCTTCATATCAAAGATGCTCCTCCACTTTTCAATCTGCAGGGTAATCCGGTGTCCTATAATTTTTCTCCCGATCTCACGACTTATCAAAGTACTTCGGGTACTCTTCAGGATGTATACTGCTATCCTCGGAATGACGGTTGGGTGCTTGGTGGAAGTAGGCAGGAAGGAAGAATCAATGAGTCCGGAAACTGGGAAGGTGAAACTGTTCATGAGCCCTTTATGAAAATAGACGGGCTCAAGGTTCCGGCTCAAATTTTAGAGCTGCACTCAAAGATCATTCATCACTCTTTTGGGATCGACATTAGCAACCTCTCCCCACCAAAAGCAAAGATTGGTTACAGGTATATCAGAAAAAAGGATAATGGATTACGACTGGAAGCAGAAGAATTAGGTAATAAACTGATCATCCACAATTATGGACACGGGGGAGCGGGAGTAACATTGAGTTGGGGCTGTGCCTTAAAAGTAGCTGAGTTGTTAGAAGCCCGGGTTTAAGCCATCCCCATTTTGGTTTTGTAGTTTAGCCAATGACCACGAATTAATAGCAAACTCCCTACCAGAGTAACACCTGCTTCTCCATATTCACCAAGCTGATTATTGAATAGCCAGGCAAAAAAGATGATCGCCAGCCCAATGAATAAATATCCTGAAACGGCTTTAAGGTCTTTTCGATTTTTTACGGATAAGATCACAGCAGGTGCTATCGCCAGAAAAAAGACAAGATGTGTATACTCATGAAATTCTTCCAAAGCCGGCCAAAGAGGGATCAATGACACAAAGACCGGAACCAATAAACAATGAATGGCACATAACCCGGATAAACCTATCCCCAGTCGATCCCAGAACCCTTTTTTGTCTTGTTCGTTAGCAGTGCCGATCTAAACTTTGAAAACTGTTTTTGGTGGTGAATTTTTCAGAGCCCTAAAGGTAAAAAAAAATCATATTAGCTATGAGATTTTAATGAATCAAAAACCTTCTTGCTTAATATTGATTGGGACTAACAAACCTGTTTACCTCATCATTACGCTTCTTACGGTGCTTGGTTTTTCGACCGGATACTCTTTTTCTCCACATCCTGAAGCTGGAGGTTTTCATTTCTGATCGCATGAGCTCAATGGTTTCTTCTTCACTGAGTCCGAACTGAAATTCAATGGCATCAAATGGCGTGCGATCTTCCCACGCCATTTCTATGATCCTGCTTTTTTCTGATTTCGAAAAGTCTTTTGAATGATCCATGGGTTATCTTTTCCCATGAAAGACAAAAGTTGTATTAATTTCAATCCCGAAAAACTTACTTACGCTGCCCGAATATTCTCAGAAGCATAATAAAGAGGTTGATAAAATCAAGGTAGAGTGCCAATGCTCCCATAATAGCACCTTTACTTCCCTCTTCTGAGTTGATATCCAACTCCAGGCTCATTTTTTTGATCTTTTGCGTGTCGTAAGCTGTAAGTCCTACAAAGATCAAAACGCCGATGTATGTAATTCCCCAATACAATGTCTCATTATGCCAAAACATGTTAACTACACTGGCAATTATGATACCTATTAACCCCATAAAGGCTATGTTACCAATACTGGTTAAATCAGTTTTAGTGAAATACCCATAGGCACTCATCACCCCAAACGTACCGGCCGTAATAAAGAAGGTTGAAGCTATTGAACCTGAAGTATATACTAAAAAAAGGATCGAAAATGTGAGTCCATTAAGCGCCGAATACAACAAGAATAATGAAATGGCTTTAGTAGCATTCATATGATCGATTCTGCTGGAGAGCCAGACAACAAGCCCCAACTCTGCAATAATAATTCCAAAAAACAGGATCTGATTTCCGGCGATCACATCGATCAGTCCGGAATTCGCTGTTCGGAGTGCCACAAATCCTGTAATAGCTAATGCAAGTGCCATCCAGCCATACACCTTATTTATAAACCCTACCTGGATCGACTTTACCTGCTCTGCTGTTAAATGCTGTGTATTCATTGCTTCCTTTTAATAAATAATTAGTTAAAATTCGTGATCATGTATTAAGTTCACGAAACCTTCAAAAATAAAGTTTATTGTACAGTGAAAATACTAAAACTAATAGCCGTATGTATAGTTTGTATACTGATTATTACAGGATTAGTTTTTCTTTTTGAATGGATATTCTAATAATAAAATAATGAGGTTACTATGAAAAAAAATATGGGTTCTTCTGACAAGATCATTCGCTTTATTTTAGCTGCAATTTTTGTAGGTCTGTACTTCACCGGAACAGTAACCGGTACCTGGGGTATAGTTCTCTTAGTTCTGGCAGGCGTTTTTGTACTGACCAGTATGGTTAGTTTTTGTCCCCTTTATGCTCCATTTAGGTTGAGCACTTGTAAAACGAATGTGGAATAAAAAAAGCTCTGCGACAGACCACACAGAGCTTTTTAAACATCGTATCATAACTGTAATTAAGGGCACTAAATAGTGTCCTTAATTTTTTTTGATCAGCTACCAAACCAATAACTCACTTTCACTAAAAATACATTGGTCGGTTTTGCACTGAATAATCCGTCAAGGTCACGACCAATATCGAAATTACCTACGCCTGCGAAATCACTCCGCTGTTGCTGCCATACAAAGTAGAGGGTTGAACCCGGCATATATTCCCATCTAAACACAGCATTACCCTGTACGGAACGGAAATTAAAATTCGGATCGGAGAAGTTGATATCAGGTGAGTTTCCATTATCATCAGGACTTACCGTGTACATTCCATTTGATCTTGTAATACTTCCTTTGTCAGTGCCGTACACATCAAAATTATACGTTCCCGGTTCTGCAAATTCTTTGAATCTTGAGTATTCACCGGTAGAGATAAAAGGCCTTACATATGTCTGAAGACTCATTGTCGGCGAAAAGGTCCAGTTCAGACGGATGCTTGTCATAAGAGTGTGTTGTTTAATGTCGGCAAATACATAACGACGCCCAAAAGTTTGAGTAGCGTTGGGATCCACAGCAGTAGTCACATACTGATCAGTGTCTTTCTGGTAATTATATTGAGGAGAAACACTGATCTGAACCGAAGGCACAGGCATGAAATTCAAACCCACCCAAATATTGTTATCAAATTCACCGGAAGCATCTTTACGCTGATACGTTCCGATATTGAACGAAACTTTATTATTCTGATTTGAATTTATATTCATATTAAAACTTCCACTTTGGGGCATCTTTAAAATCGGCCCACCTCTGGTAATACGATCAGAATACTGGTTTCCACTGCCGTAATTTAAGTTATAATTAATATTCCATAGGTTCTCGAAGCGAATAAAGCCGCCTTGCGTATATCCGTCATTGATCAAATTCCATCATAGTTCCAGGCATGGGAATGAAAAGCATAAAACTCATAGTATTGCAGCCATTTTGGATCAGTTTCCCTGTATATCAAACCACCATTAATTGATCGGTAGTCTGCTCTGTTTTGAAAACCAAGGTCGTTAGTCTCATAACCGGGGCTCACTTCGGAATAGGTTAGAGAGGTCATCCAATTATCATCTCCCCCACGCTTCTGAATACTAACTTCAGTAGCAAAACCGGAAAGGTTCGTTTTATCAGAATCTACAGAAAGGTTTTCAGAATCTACCCGATTGTAATAACGCACCGGAGAACGCTGTGCCATCTCTATGGCTTCTGTGCTTCCGTTAATACTGCTGAATGAAAGCGCTCCGCTTGCGATCCAGTTTCGATCATTAAAACTATGCTCGAAATCTACTCCGCCTAAATAAGCCGAAGTCCTTAAGAAGTCTTTAAAATAAGTGTCTTCAATACTGCGATTTACCGCACTTGCGAACCCGCCTACATAAGTATTTCCGGCATTGAAATCCTTCTTGGTCCGTGCCACCATGTAATTGGTTGCCGGCTCTACAGCAAATGTATTCTCATCACCGGAAGGGGTAACGAAGTCCGCCTCTTCCTTTAAAGTGTAAGCATCTAAAAATCCAATGGACCAGCCATTTTTTGTTTTTCCGCTTAATTTAGCTGCAGTTGCAATAGTGGTAAAATCAGGCCTGTCAACAAACTCAGCATTTACCCCTGCACGATTTGCATTACCCTGTGGAGAGCGCCCTATCCTTCTCGAATAAAACGTGACCGGATTACCAAAACGGCTGAATGTCTTGGTATTTCCAAACTGGAAAATATCATTTCCTTCCAGAAAGAAAGGTCGACGTTCAGAAAAGAAGTTTTCGTTTGCGCTAAGATTGATCACCGCCGGGTCTGCTTCTACCTGGCCAAAATCGGGATTTATGGTTGCGGTAAGGGTAAGATCTGAAGTGACACCGTATTTAATATCACCGCCTATACCACCACCAAGCTGATTTCGATCATAATAAGGGTTATCTGCAGACAATTCCGGTGCACGAGTTACATCACCAGACACATAAGGAGTTATCTCAAGTCTTCTTGGTTCTTTAAGATTCCTGATCCCATTCAATCTGCCATACTTTGATACCATCGCATTGTCATTCTGTGAAACAGGAGCCCATATAGATACTTCCCCATTTCTTGATAACCTACGCTGGAAATTTATACCCCACTCCTGCACGTCACTTTGAGAACTGTACCTGAGTTGAGACAGTGGGATCTTGAGCTCTGCTGTCCACCCGTTTTCATTGATATTTGTCTTAGCTTCCCATACGGCGTCCCAAAGAATATCTTCACCTGTATCATCATAATAGAGCACATCCTTCTGAACACCCTTTGGGTTAACTGCAAAAGTGAATGCAGTTCGCATGTCGTTATAACTGTCAAAACTGACATATACCCAATCACTGGCTTCATTTCCATCCCGCCGAAATAAGGGAGCTTTTATAGAATCCGCATTCGATTCATGAGCTATCACACCTACATAGATATAGGAATCCGTGTATAACAGTCTAACCTCAGTTCTCTGAGATGGATCCCTCCCATCATTCGGAAACCGTTGGGTAAATTGTGTGGCTACCGGGGCATTGTACCAAATTGATTCTGACAGTATCCCGTCTAAATCCACACTCTCTTCTGAAGAGATCCTAACCGCTTCCATTATCGGATTTTCTTCCAATCCCGATCTGATCTCAGCTGATTTGACCGATATGGTATCACCTTTCTTTTGATAGGAATTTTGAGCAAAGGCACTCGTTACAAAACATACGTATAGCAAGGGAAGTAAAATTTTTCTCATAGTATTTTTTTATTAAAGGAGTCCTATCCCTGTAATCACCTATGTAGCTTTGTGTTACAGCTCCTTTTATTGTTTCAGATTACACGAAGAGCAAAAGAAAAAGTTACCCGATATATTATTTTTTACGAATTGAAATATCTCCATGCAGAGTTTTAAAGAGAAACTCGGGACCACCACCGTTTACCTGACCAATTATCCACCTGTTCACGGCTACTTTAAATGTTCCGTCTTCTGAACCTGACTGTGTTCTTCCACCGTCCCGGTTAATCTCCATATCGAAATTTGTGTAGACATCACCCCATTCTGTCTTCATTTTAGCTGTAAATTTGGCATTTGCTGGAAATGACACTTCGATATCTCCATTTACTCCTGTAAATGACATCGGTGAATTTTGAGGGACACGATTAAAGTCAATGTCCATATCTCCATTAACACTGTTAGCCAATACAGTTCCAGAAATATCAGACATTTCGATATCTCCATTTACAGCACTGATCTCCATTTCTCCATCAAGTCCTGATATAATTACATCCCCCTGAACGGTATTCAGTTTCAGGGAAAAATTACGAGGCACATAGATCAACATTTCAAGGTCACCATTTGGCATAGGACCGGAAGTAATACGAACTTCATTATTCTCTTCAGTAACCTCCAGACCAAGTCCACCTCCTGAAATTCGGCGCATCCCATTTTTCATGGCATTTTCATCATCCTCTCTTACGTTGTCGCCATCATAATTCACAATGACGTTTTGCTGATCGTGCATCCTTACCTCAATTTCATCTGAGAACATTGCACTGATGATCAATTTACCGGGTTCTCCGGGCTTTGATAACGGTACTTCGATATTATTCTGTGCAAACGCAGGGATGGTTAAAGCGCTGATCAAGATTCCTAATAGCAAATGGTGTGTTCGTTTTTTCATGGTATTATTTTAAGATTTTCTTTGTTTGATGTAAGCGTTTCCATTTAATAACTGTAAACGCATTTCGGGGCCGCCTTCGCCAAATTGTATAGGAGAAGATCGTTCGATCTTCCATCGGTGATTCCCATCCGAATTATTTTTCACTCGATTTTGCAGATACTCGATCTGTTCGAAGTCGGTATATAGGTCACCGTGCAAACTCTTAAAGGTTACAACAGCTGATAAATTTTCCGGTGCTATTACTTCAATGTTCCCATTCACCGTATGAAACACGGCTTTACCGGATGGTGCTTCATCATATTCCACCCGAATATTTCCATTAACCGTTTCAGCAGTTACGGCTCCTTCTACCCTATTCAAATATACGCTGCCATTAATATTAGAGGCTTTAACTCCGTTCTTAAAATCCTCGACTATAACCTCGCCTCCATTAATGGTTGAAATATCCGCCATTAGATAGTGCGGTATCTTCACTTGTAAATTGAACTCAAACTCCAGCGTATTCTTATTCCATTTTCGCTTTTTATAATTACGGGTTGAGGTGTAATGCAATTCATCTCCTCTTAACTCAACTTTAACACCCGGGTGCTGTACAAATATAAATATAGTACTTGGGCCATCCAGACGATCCAGATAGATCTCATCAGGATCGAAGTTATCTATTGTTGCCGGTTTACCCGTTACGATCTTGGTCCCGGTAATTAGGATCTCATCTCCTTCGTAACCAACTGCATTCAGATCCCCGTTTATATTTTTAAGATGAAAAACAGTTTGGGCATTGAATTCAGAAGCGGGAATACGGATTTTAACATCCTCAGTCTTTCGCTGTGATACCACTGGGATTTGTGCTGTAATTTCCTGTACAAATAAGTACATCATTATCAATAGTACGATCTTTTTCATAGCTAACCTTACATTAATACAGCAATGCTGCTTTGTAATTTTTGTTGAACCGAATAATCCAGTTCTCTTTCCTGTAAGAGACGTTCAAATTCTGCCGCTCCGTTTCTGAGTTCCAGCTCTACCATGGCATCTGCCAATTCAATGATCACGATCGGAGATTCTTGTATGGCTATGGCCTGAACCAATCCTTCCCGAACCCGTTCATTTTCTCCCCAGCGTTTAAGAGCTTCTATGGACTGAACACGAACATTTACGCTTGGATCATTATTAAGGGTGAATAGTAAGGCGTGAATGGCTTCTGTATCTGCACTTGGCAGTTCTGTACTGATGTTAACTGCTTTCAATCGATCTGCAGCAGATGAACCCTCCAGCATGCTCACCATCATCAGTTCCTTCATCGTCTGCATTTCCTGGCTTAGCTGCTCAATATCAGTACGGTCATTATTGATCTGTGAACCTATAAAACCACCCATCATCAAAAAAAGAACAGCATATGCCAATCGCGGCACGGTAAATTCTGATCGCAAGCTTTGGAAAAACTCTTTCATGAATTCAACGGAGCTTTTTCCCTTTGCTTGTTTGGCTTCGTCCAGCATAGTGTAGAACCTCTCATGCCCTTTCGGGGTCGGCTTTGGAACTGGAATGGAACCAAGATCTTCATACATGGTCTCAATCACTCTAAGCTCCATAAAATCGATCTCACCGTTGGCAATAAGTTCTTCAACTTTTGACTTGCCCTCGACATCTAACTCGCCGGACAAATACTCCGCGATCAATTCTTCATATTTTTCATTCATAGCTGCATTCCTCACTTAGCATTGTTACCAGGTCTTTCAACTCTTTCATTGCCCTAAACATTTTTACTTTTATCGCGCCTTCCGTTGTATGAAGGATATCGGCGATCTCCTTATATTTTAACCCTTCGTAGCGACTCAAAATGATGACCTCTCTTTTATCTTCATCTAAACGATCGAGTGCAATTTCAAGCAAATTCTTCTTCTGCTCTTTCTGATCAATGATAACCGATTCATTTTCTTCTGCTTCCAGTCTGTCTTCATCTATCTCAACCGGAATCTCACTTCGCTTTTCTTTCCTGTAATGATCAATATGTGCATTTCTGGCAATACTGAACATCCAGGTGGTGAATTTTCCGTTACCGGTATAAGTTTCACGATATTTCAGGATCCGCTCAAAAACAGATTGAACCAGATCTTCACTCAGATCACAGTCTTTACACATCCGGTAAAAGAAACTAAACAACGGGCGGTTATAGCGTTCAAAAAGAAGTCCCAACTTATCGAGATCTCCTTTTTTAACCTTCATCATTAAAGCCTTATCCGATGTTGAATTCACCTATATATCCCGGGTTTTGTGTTTTCACCCTTATACACTGATGAATAAGTAAAAGGTTACAGAGTTTTTTGAATTCGTTTTGTTGTTTACCTGACAACATTCAAAATTTCCTCATTTAATATTCAACATTTCCATCTACCCTTCTTATTTTCAGTTTCCAAATTTTGAAACTAATTTCATCAATGAGCGATACCAAGATATTTAACTTTTTAGCATCTCAATTTAATTTTAGTGGCAAACAGATAAGTACCGTAGCCAAGTTTCTGGACGAAGGAGCAACGGTACCCTTCCTGGCCCGATACCGGCAAGAAGCAACCGACGGTCTGGATGAAGAACAGATCCGTGCTATCCGCGACGGACTCGAAACCCAGCGTGCTCTGGAAGCCCGCAAGGAAACCATACTGAAGTCCATCAAGGAGCAAGAGAAGCTTACTCCTGAACTGGAAGAACAGATCAAGGCCTGCACCGACCTGAAAACGCTGGAAGATATTTACCTCCCCTACAAGCAAAAGCGCAAAACACGGGGCGACAAAGCTAAGGAGAAAGGTCTTGAACCGCTCGCAAAATTGATATGGGAGCAGGAAACCACTTCAGGTGATCCGTTGGAATACGCCAAAGAATACATCAACCCGGAAAAAGAAGTAGAATCCGTGGAGGATGCATTTGACGGCGCAACCGACATCGTAGCAGAATGGATCAATGAAAATCTTGAAGTTCGGGAGATGCTTCGGAAGGTATTTACTGAACACTCCAATATCGTAACCAAGAAAAATCCAACCGTAAAAGAGCGTACTAATTTTGAGGATTATTATGAGTTTTCTGCGAAAGTCAGCAAGCTCAAGCCCTATCAAATTCTGGCTATTAATAGAGGTGAAAGGGAGAATATTCTATTTGTCAATGTAGATCTCTGGGAAGAGCGTACCCTTGAAAATATAGATGATATCGTGATCTCAAACGATCTGAGCATTTTTACCGAATACTTACAAGATGCTGTAGAGGATGCTTATAAACGTCTCCTTTTCCCTTCACTGGAACGTGAGCTTCGCAGTGAACTCACTGATAAAGCCGATGCTCATGCCATCGAGACCTTTGCCACCAATCTGGGTAATCTTCTTATGCAGCCCCCATTGGACAAAAAAGTGGTTATGGGTATTGATCCTGCATTCCGAAGTGGCTGTAAAGTGGCTGTCGTGGATCAACACGGTAAGTATCTGGAAGGAACGACAACCTATCCAACTCCTCCACAAAAGAAAGTAGCGGAAGCAGAAGCTGTTTTTGGTCAATTCATTGACAAATACGGTGTGAAGCTGATCGCAATAGGTAATGGGACGGCAAGTAGGGAGACCGAACAAATTGTGGCTGAATTTCTTCAAAAAAGAAAAGAAAACCATCCTGATGAAGAACTCCATTATTTGATTGTGAACGAAGCAGGTGCTTCTGTGTATTCCGCTTCAACCATAGCTCGCGAGGAATTTCCTGAACTGGATGCTGCACAGCGTGGCAACATTTCCATCGCTCGTCGCGTGCAAGATCCACTTGCTGAATTAGTGAAGATCGACTCTAAGTCGATTGGTGTTGGATTATATCAGCATGATGTGAACCAAAACCAACTATCCGGTAAGCTGGATGATGTGGTGGAAAGCTGCGTAAATGAAGTTGGAGTAAACTTGAATACCGCCAGTGCTCCCCTGCTTGCTCATATCTCCGGATTAAGCAAAAAAGTTGCTCAAAACATTGTGAAGCAACGAGAAGAGAAAGGTATTTTTATGGACCGCGAACAAATTCGTGATATCGATGGCGTGGGTGATTTCCGTTTTCAGCAGGCTGCCGGATTCATGCGCATCCCCGAATCCAAAAATCCACTGGATAACACGGCCATTCACCCCGAAAGCTATGAAGCAGCTGAAAAGCTTTGTAATCTGTTTGGTATCAACCTCGACAACCTATCTCAGGAAAAAGACAAGATCGCCGGTAAGTTCAAAAATGTGAATTTGAAAAAGACCGCAGAGCAGATCGGTGTGGGTGTTCCGACCTTAGAATTGATTATCGAGAACCTGCAGAAGCCGGGCCGTGATCCCCGTGAATCACTAACAAAACCACTTTTGCGTACCGATGTGATGAAAATGGAAGACCTTAAAGAAGGTCAACAGCTGGAAGGAACCGTTCGGAACGTGGTTGATTTCGGTGCTTTTGTGGATATTGGCGTGAAGCAGGATGGATTACTTCATATTTCCAACATGGCAGAAAACCGAAAGATCGAAGATCCGCATGATGTTGTTAGTGTGGGTGATATCATTAGTATTGAAATTATTACCTTGGATCTGGAAAGGGGAAGAATTGGGTTGAAACTCGTTAATGGTTAATCGTTATTCGTAAAACGCATAAATACTAATAACCATTAACGAAAAACTAATAACGAATCTATAAAATGGATAAAGCACAGCAACTCGAAAAAAAATATCACTTTCAGGTGTACAACCGTCTTCCGGTTACACTTTCCCACGGAAAAGGGGCTGTAGTTTGGGATACCGAAGGCAATGAATACCTGGATGCTTTTGGCGGACTGGCTGTCAATAACCTGGGACACTTTCATCCCAAGATCGTGGCCGCTATCAAGGAGCAATCTGAGAAACTGCTACATGCATCCAACTTCTTTTATAATGAGCCACAGAGTTTGCTCGCTGAAAAACTGGCTAAGTTATCCGGATTAGATCGTGTATTCTTTTGTAACAGCGGTGTGGAAGCAATGGAAGCCTGTGTGAAGCTTGCACGTAAGTGGGGTAAAAAGCACGGGAAGTCCGGGAACCTAATTACGTTAAGTGAAGGATTTCACGGTCGGTCGGTAACTACTATTACTATGGGGATGCCTAGTTATGCCGAAGGATTCGACCCTCTCCCAACTGGATTTGAACAAGTTCCTTTCAACGATTTTGAAGCCCTGAAAGCAGCCGCAAATGAAGACACCATCGCCATTGCTTTTGAGACCATTCAAGGTTCAGGTGGGGTAAATGTGATCGATGCGGAATTCATGAAAAAAACCCGTCAGCTTTGTGATAATCTAAACATTCTACTGATCATAGATGAAGTGCAGTGCGGGGTTGGCCGCTCCGGAAAATTTTATGCCTATCAGCATTTTGACGTAATGCCTGATATTGTAGCTTCTGCCAAAGCACTGGCCGGGGGGATTCCCGTCGGTGCTGTTATGGCGAAGGAGGAAGTGGCCTCGGCTTTAGGTTTTGGAGATCATGGAACCACTTTTGGCGGAAACCCTTTTACTATGCATGTAGCAAATGCTGCACTGGATGTAATTGAAGAAGAAGATATCGTTCAACAAGCCGCCGAAAAAGGACTATTTATGATGGAACTTCTGGAAGAAAAGCTAAAGGATTATCCTGATGTCAAAGATATCAGAGGTAAAGGATTGATGATCGGTGTGGAGTTAAATCGCCCTGCCCGGCCCGTTATAGACAAAATGTTTGAATACAATGTACTTGGCAATGCTGCTCACGGTACGGTAGTTCGCTTCTTACCCCCGTTGGTAATCACCGAGAAACAGATCGAAAAGATCGTGGATGTGCTGGTTATGGCCCTGGAGCAAACATCCTAAATAGACTCTGGTTTTTGGGATTTACGGGATATAATGTGATTAAAGGTGCATCCCATTTTTAATTTTGAATCCTACATTTTGAATTCCCTAGCCCGGCAAGCTGATCTTCCCTAAATGCACCTTTTCTTTAGTAATCCCTGGAATTGAAAATCCCTCCCCGGCTACCAATTCATTGGCGAAAAAAGCCATCATAGCTGCTTCTTTCGCATCCGAAGGAATACCAAGTTCGTCAAAAGGTTTAAAATCGGCTTGAGGTATTCTTCTTCGCAGATCATCCATCAGAGTTCTATTGTGGACTCCGCCACCACTGACATAGCATTCAAATTCCTGATCCCCTGCAACTTCATCCACTGACCTGCAAATGCTTTGTGAAGTTATGGCTGTCAAAGTAGCTACCAGATCTTCAGGAGATAGCTCAATTTGATGTCCTTCCATTAATTCTTCAACATATGTCAGCCTGAAATCTTCTTGTCCTGTAGTTTTTGGGAAGGGTTTACGGAAGTAAGGCTCAAGCAAAACATATCGAACCAGTTCAGAGTGAACAGTCCCTTTGGATGCCGTATTTCCATCCTCATCATAAGACTGCTCAAAATACTTCTGCATTGCTTCGTTAACGAGTGTATTAGCCGGACCGGTATCTGCTGAGATAACCTGATCTCCACTTTCAACCGACGGCAGCCAGGTGAAGTTTGCAATTCCCCCCAGGTTCAACAGCATCCGGTTTTGGGACTCCGCCCGAAACATGACCTCATCAAATATTCCGGCCAGCGGAGCACCTTCTCCTCCAACTGCGGTATGCTTTTGACGAAAATCTGATATGGTAATAATCCCCGTTCTTTGGGCAATATGATCCGCATCTGTCATTTGAAAAGTCGCGTTCAGCTTTCCTTCAGTTTCCGCGGGAGCATGATAAACAGTCTGCCCATGGCTTGCGATCAAATCAACATCTTCAATCTCAAATCCCCACTCATCCAATGCATCCATTATCCAGGCTCCGTACAAATCACCTAATTCAGTATGAAGATAAGTAAGTACCCGCATGTCAACCTTTTCCTTTGATTGAATAGCTTCAAGCCTGCTTCTCAATACCGAATCGTACCCAATGGTGATAAAATGAAGTACTTCGATGGTAGAAATCTTCCCTGTTCCTTTTACTTTCGAGAGCACAATATCTAATCCATCCAGCGATGTTCCGGACATCAGACCTAAAATAATTCGTTCCGGTTTTTCAGAAATTTCCCGGAGTTTTGCTATGTTTTTATTCATAGTTTCAAGCTTAACATTTAAGTAAGAACCTACACAAAATGAGTGAACCTACCGAAGACGAAATTAAGGCGTTTATCGAAGATGTGGAATTTTTGGTTAACACATTGAAAGAATCTTTTGAATCAAATGATGCCCAGTTCTTTATCGATGAGCAAAATGAGATCTTTTATGTAAAACTGGAAGGTCTGAATGACTACAGCGAAGATGAGATCGAAGAAATTGCGGCTCCCATATTATCAGAATTAGATCTGGATTTTGAAGAGATCATTATTCTTCCATTGTAATCAGACGAGCTAAAAAAGCGCTTTTTTCTTAATTTTTTGATACCTTCAGATTATTATAATCTGAGTGAATACCAATCCTATTTCCTAATGAAAGCAACCAATTCCGGATATACTTTGAGCTGCATTATGTGCGGCAAGGTTAATGATGAGAGAAAAACGAGTACTTACTGTACTGAGTGTGGAGGTGTTCTTGATATAGAATACAACGAAGCCCGAAAAGAAATTCAATATCCACTTGAAGAAATCAAACCGGACCCGCTTAAAAATCATTTTACCTCACTGAAAAAACTCAAAAGGCTTTCAGAGAAATATGGCGCAGAATTATATGGAAAGCTAGAATTTGAAAATCCAACCGGGTGCTTTAAAGACCGTGGAAGTTATATTGAAGTACAAAAGGCTCTCGAATTAGGTACTGACGCTATTTGCCTTGCTTCAACAGGAAATATGGCAGCTTCTGTAGCAGCCTATGCCTGCTATTTTAAGATCCCTTGCTTTGTTTTTGTGCCGGAAAAAGCACCCGAGGTCAAACTGGCACAGGCTACCATCTTTGATGCTACCATCATCAAGATCAAAGGTGATTTCATGGAGTGTGAAAAGCTCTGCCGTGAGTTTGCAAAATCAGGGAATTATTATCTCGCCGGAGATTATGTATTTCGCCAGGAAGGACAGAAATCGTTCTGCTACGAACTTTATGACCAAGGTATGACAGACTTCGATTATATCTTTGTTCCTATTGGTGCCGGGACTAATTTTGCTGCTATTTACAAAGGGTATAAAGAGTTAAAGGCAGCCGGACAAATTGACAAGATCCCTCATTTTGTTGCGGTTCAACCTGAACAACATTCTCCGGTAGTTGAGGGTATCTTCAAAAAAGATAAGATGGTCAAGGAACATGTAAATACTATGGCCGATGCCGTGGCGGTTGGAGATCCGCTTGATTTCTACAAAGTATTGCGAGGAATTGAAGAAACGGATGGATTAGCTTTTACCGCTACCGAAAATGAATTACTGGATTCCATGAAAGAGATGACAATGGAAGAAGGCCATTTCACTGAACCTGCATGTGCCATCCCTTTGGCCACTTTTAAGAACAACCTGGATACCTTTAAAGGAAAAAAATGTCTGTTTGTACTCACCGGTACCGGTTTAAAGAGTGCCCATATTGTTGCCAAGTATTCGCTCTCCTCTCCTGTGCTACCAGCTAACCTGGAAAGAATACAGCAATACATTGAGTCCGGATTTATTGATATGCAAAAAGAAAGCTGGGGACAAACCCGCAACACCGGCTTCGAAAACGTAAACATGGATGAAGGGCATATGAAGCTCTACAATGAATACGTGAATAATATCAATCGTAAAGGAAAGACTTTAAAAGAAGAAGAAATCAGGGTGTTACGCTCTCTGGTTTACAATGAAGATGCAGATCTGGATTATCCCGTTGAAGTATTAGATTATAAACTGACCATGCGCAAGCATGGCCTGGTAAGTGCAGCCGTCAAATTACGCATCAATGGTGGCGAAGAGGTTATCTCCCTGGATCAGGGAGTGGGACCAATGGATGCTATCTTAACGGCAATTAAAGCCGAAACCGATTCATTCCTGCCATTGGAGGTCATTGATCACGAAGTCGAGATCCTGAGTCCGGATACAGATTCTCTGGTGATCGTTACTGTAACTCTGGAAAAAGAAGGACATACCTTTACTTCCAAAGGAGCCTCTCCTGATACCCTGGAAGCTCTGATACAGGCATTTTTGAAGGGTCTGGCAGTAGCCAATAAAGCGCTGACGGTTTAATCATTCAAAATGATGAGTTCTTACTCACCATGACAATTGAAGTGCAGTAAGACTGTATGCCACTAAATTAATTTGGCCTTATCCCCACTTTTTTGTGGGGATGCGGACAGCCCTGCTTTTACCATCATCTCAATTAGTCAATCACCTTTAGTTCCTTGCCAATCTTTGTAAATGCAGCTACAGCTTTATCAATATGCTCCTTCTGATGTGCCGCAGATAACTGGACACGAATACGGGCTTGTTCCTTTGGTACCACAGGATAGCTGAAGCCAATGACATATATTCCTTCATCCAGTAAACGAGCAGCAAACTCTTTGGATAATTTGGCATCATACAACATCACCGCTACGATAGCCGATTCAGTCGGCTTGATATCAAATCCTGCTTTTTTAATTTCGGAATTGAAATATTCAATGTTTGACTGCAATTTATCTTGCAGTTCGTTGGTCTCGGTCATCATTTCAAACATCTTCAAACCGGCAGCAGCAATGAGCGGAGGTATGGAATTGGAAAACAGGTAAGGGCGGCTTCTCTGGCGCAACATTTCAATGATCTCTTTCTTACCGGTGGTAAATCCACCAATGGCTCCTCCAAAAGCTTTTCCGAGCGTTCCTGTTATCATTTCCACATCCCCCATGATATCAAACAGTTCGGTTACCCCCTTTCCGGTTTTTCCGACTACACCGGCTGAATGGCATTCATCCACCATTACCATTGCATCATATTTATTGGCAAGATCCACGATCTTATCCATAGGAGCCACATTACCATCCATTGAAAATACTCCATCGGTCACAATAATACGGAAACGCTGATCCTGGGCTTTCTTCAATTGTTCTTCCAGATCAGCCATATCCGCAGATTTATAGCGGTATCGCGCAGCTTTGCATAACCTTACACCATCAATGATAGAAGCATGGTTCAATTCATCTGATATAATTGCATCTTCGGCTGTAAGCAGTGGCTCAAATGCTCCCCCATTGGCATCGAAACAAGCTGCATATAGAATGGTATCCTCTGTTCCAAAAAATTGAGCAATTTTCTGCTCCAGGGCTTTATGGACATCCGTAGTACCACATATAAAACGAACTGACGACATCCCATATCCGTGAGAGTCGAGAGACTCTTTCGCCGATTCTACCAATTTGTCATCATTTGAAAGTCCCAGATAATTATTTGCGCAGAAATTGATCACCTTCTGTCCGGTATCGAGCGTTACTTCCGCGTCCTGAGGAGATACAATAATTCGCTCATCTTTATATAAACCATCGTTTGTAATTTCTGAAAGCTCGTTGATCAAATGTTTTTTGAACCGGGTATACATGGGGTCTTTATCTTTGGTTAGAATTTTTAAGGATTTGAAGATGAACAGTTCATAAACTAAATGCAAGATATGTTGCTTTTATAATCCTCAAGAAATACTTTTGCAGGGCGCAATTGGATCAATTTGAAAGCATATAAAATGAAAGCACTAGTTAAGAAAAAGGCTGAAAAAGGAATATGGATGGAAGACATTCCTATACCTGAAATTGGGCCTAATGAAGTACTTATCAAGATCTCTAAAACAGCAATTTGTGGAACCGATTTACATATATACCTTTGGGACGATTGGGCACAAAACACCATTCCTCCCGGACTTACGATTGGCCATGAATACGTTGGACATATCGCAAAAGTGGGAAGTGAGGTTACCGAGTTCAAAGAGGGAGAGCGTGTAACCTGTGAAGGACACATAGCCTGCGGTCATTGCCGAAATTGCCGTAGAGGACGCCAGCATATCTGTGAGAAAACGCTGGGAGTTGGTGTAAACATCAATGGAGCCTTTGCTGAATATCTTAAGATCCCTTCCTCCAATGTTCTAAAGATCAATGAAAAAATACCTGATGAAATTGTTTCCATCATGGATCCTTTGGGTAACGCAACCCATACCACACTTTCCTTCCCGGTAATAGGTGAAGATGTGTTGATCACCGGCTCCGGACTGATTGGCAGCATGTGTATAGCCATTGCGAAATTTGCCGGGGCTAGAAATGTAATCGCCACCGAAACAAGTGAGTATCGCGTGGAGCTAGCCAAAAAATTTGAGCCCACCAGGATCATAAATCCGATGAAGGAAAACCTGGAGGATGTAATGAATGATCTTGACATGCGTGGATTTGATATAGGGCTGGAATGCTCAGGAGTACCTGTGGCATTCAATCAAATGGTCTCGCAGATGTATAACTCCGGAAAAATTGCCTTGCTTGGAATACTACCCACTAAAACAGAGGTAGACTGGAATAAAATTATTTTCCGGGGATTGACTATAAAAGGCATCTATGGCCGGGAGATGTATGAGACCTGGTACAAAATGGAGCAAATGCTGATCTCCGGACTGGATGTCTCTCCGATCATAACACATCGTTTCCATATCGATGATTTCCAAAAAGCTTTCGACATTATGGAAGCTAAAAATTGTGGAAAGGTAATTTTAAGCTGGGACTAATAAATACCTGGCAAAATTTATCATAAAAAAAGCTACCAGATTTGATCCGGTAGCTTTTTTAAATCATCTATTTTGAGGTTCGTCTGCTTATCTGAGTGCATTCTCCAACTCTAGTGAAGCATTACTCCCTTCGTCTCTGTACTTCACAATAATAGGACATGCCATACTCAATCCTTTTTCTTTAGCCCAATCGTTATTTACCGGCCGGGTTCCGGGAATTACTACAGCATTTTCAGGAATATCTGCGCCCCGATCCAGCATTTTCTCATTTACGATGTCATATACAGGGACAGCTTTAGAAAGTGTTACACCCGGAGCGATAACTGCTCCTTTCTTCACAAGGATTCCCTCAACGATGACTGCACCGGCACCTATAAAGCAATCATCTTCAATGATCACAGGATTCATACCAACCGGCTCCAGAACTCCTCCGATCTGAACACCTGCTGACAAGTGTACATTTTTTCCGATCTGTGCACATGATCCAACCAATGCGTGACTATCTACCATAGACCCTTCGTCCACATAAGCTCCTACATTTATATAAGCCGGAGGCATTATGATCACACCTTCAGAGACATAAGCTCCTCTTCGAACGGAGGAACCACCGGGTACCAATCGCACACCATCTTCAGGAGCAAAGAATCGTGGAGGCAAGTTATGTTTATCTACAAATCCCTCGTAAATACCTTCATAGGATGTGTTTTCACCATCCTTGAAGGAAGCAAGGATCGCTTCTTTCACTTCTACATTCGCTTCCCATCCTTTTTCTGTCTTATTTGCGGCTCTTAGGGTTCCTTCTTCTAACTGATCTAAAACTTCTTCGTAATTCATTCTTTAACTTTGGTTGTATATTTAATTTAATTCGTCTTTACTGCTGATCTTCCAGCCAACTGCTGATCTCTTTATCCATTTTGAGGAGTTCCTGCTCTACTTCATCAGAAATATCTCCAAGTGAAAGCGGCAACCGAACGGTATCATTAGCGATCCACTCTTTTCGGTTTAACAATACTTTGGCTGGAACCGGATTCGGGGCCTTGAATAACGCGTCCGTAGCATTTTTCCAAAGGGGAAACAGGTTATCCGTATTCCCTTCAATACACATTTCAGTATATTTATGTGTCGCTTTTGGCCATACATTTGAAGCCACGGAAACCAATCCGACTGCACCCTCTTTAGCAAAAGCCGGGGTAAGCCCATCATCACCACTGTAAAAGTTAACATTGGGAGCTTGCCTCCGAAATTCTTTAAACTCTTCAACGCTTACGCTTGCTTCCTTTACTCCCATCAGGTGATCGAATTCCTTGCTTAATCGTGCGGGTATACTTGGATGCATTTTTACGCCGGTCCTTGAAGGTACGTTGTACAACATACATGGAAGTTCTGTCTCTCCCATCAATTCGCTAAACCATTCAAATTGACCTTCAGCACCGGGTTTGGCATACAATGGAGTTACCAATAGCAAAGCATCAGGTTTAATTTCATTGCAAAAGTGGATAAAATCGGCCTGAGCCGGGAGGTCAAACCCTCCGATACCAACTATCATTGGCACCACAAGATCCAGTCCGCTGGTAAACTCAACAACTTCCCGTTTTTCTTCTTCATTTAAATTTAGTCCCTCACCGGTACTTCCCAAAACCAAGACCCCATTTCCGGCCTCCTCCTGTTTTCTCAAAAGTTGTTCAAAACCATCATAATCAACGCTCCCGTCAGTATTCATCGGGGTTACCATTGCTGTCCAAAGTGGAAATTTTTCCATTATTCTTTTTCCTCCATTACTTGATCAAATAACTGACCAAAGGTACAAATTCCTGCTTCTATCTTCGAATTATTGATGAGTTGCTCCGCAGCCCAGATCGCACCTTCGGCAAACAGCGCCCGGTCTAAGGCTTTATGTTTCAGGGTGATCTCTTCCGTTCCCGTTCTCATGGTCAATTCATGAATTCCTTTTACATCACCTTCCCGGGCTGAGGTGACTTCGGCTTCTTTATTCAGCCATTCTTTCCATGAGAGTGCTGTTCCGCTGGGGGCATCTTTTTTGTGAACGTGATGAACTTCATGAATATGAAACTTTGGATCATCTAAAATTGATGATCCTGCTGAGATAGCTTCAATGCTTTTTCTGATGATGTTCATCCCCAAACTAAAGTTTGAGGCCAACACCCATTTTGCATTTTTGGCTTTCACTCGATCTTCGAGATCCTGCGGCCAATCATATCCAGTAGTTCCCCATGCAGCCGGAGTTCCCGATTCAATAACCTCATCAAGTATATCGGGTACAGCATCACCGTGTACAAATATGATGACGGCATCTGCTTGTTGTAATTTCTCAACGGTAGGTGGGTTGCTTCCGTCGAATGCTTCGGCGAGATCATCTCCCAAAAGCTCCACCACTTTACCACCTGTCTTTCCCGTTCCTATTACTGAAATTTTCATAGTCTCCTTATTCTATTCTGTAATAAATTTCTTGTGTAGCATTCGCACTACTTCTTCAGCCTGATCATGATCTATCAGAAAACACAGGTTATTCGGACTTGCTCCGTGACAGATCAAACGCACATTGTAGTTCTCGAGTGCAGTAAAAAGTGGTCCACCCAACCCTGATGTTTTCTGCATGTTATTACCGATCAGTGCAACCAATGCTAGTTCTTCTTCCACTACTACTTCCGCAAACCGTCTTAATTCCTCGAGCACTTTATCAGTAAGTTCCACTTTATTGGCAGCATTTACGGCAGTATCCAAAGTAAGCGCTACACTTACTTCACTGGTACTTACCAGGTCAACCGAGATCTTGTTCTCTGCCAATACCTTAAATAAATGAGCCAAAAAACCATGTTGATGAAGCATCTCAAGGCTATTTACAGTGAGAAGCGTTTGGTCTTTGCGTAATGAAATAGCTCTGATCGCAGGCTTTTTCTCAGCTTCTTTTACTATAAATGTGCCTGCCTTTTCAGGGTCACTGCTTGATGCCACCCGAACATTAACTCCGCCTCGTATCGCAGGCTTTAACGTTGCAGGATGCAGAACCTTTCCTCCAAAAACAGAAAGCTCGGCAGCTTCATCAAAAGAGATCTCATGGATGGGAAAGGCATCCGGTACAATTCTTGGGTCGGTGGTATAAACTCCGGCAACATCTGTCCAGATCTCAAGGGTATCGGCGCCAACAGCTTCCGCAAATAATGAGGCTGAGAAATCACTCCCGCCACGACCTAAGGTGGTTGTGTTTCCAAAGATATCCGAACCAATGAATCCCTGAGTCAGATACGTTTTACCCGACTGAATATGTTTTCTGGCTTTTTTTTGTATTGATTTCCATATCGGCTCGGCGTTTCCGAAGGTAGAATCTGTTTTCATTACCTCCCGGGCATCCAGCCATTCGGCATCTACTCCGTTCTCTTTCAGTACCTCCACAAATATTTTAGTGGACATCAATTCTCCAAATGAATACAGGCGGTCTTTCCATCGTTTATCACGCCCTACAAAATCCAGATGCTCACGTAATTCAGAAAACTGAGTATAAAAACCATCTTTAAGTTTTTCCTTGTTTTTACATTGTTCAATGATCTCAAGGTGCCTTTTTTCAATATTTGCAAGTAATTCTTCCCTCATGGTAGAGTCAAGGGTTGCCGCAGAAAGAGCTACGAGATCATTTGTAGTTCCCGACGTAGCGCTAATTACGATAAGCCGGCGGTTTTCATCGGCCGCTACAATGTTGGCACTGCGCTGCATGGCTTCCAATGTGCCCACACTGGTGCCTCCAAATTTTGATACGATCATGTACTGCTACAGATTAATTTGTTAAGTCAAATGAATGAGCCCAAAAATAAAGACTAATCGACCCAATACCTTATTTAAATACTTTATCAGATGATTTTTCACATCCTTTATGATTTACAGTTTGAATCTATAAACCTTAACAGACCCTATCAAAAAAATCGACACTGCCTCATTCCTCAGAATTTTGTATTCTCACTCGACCTGAAATTTGAAATCATTTTACTTCATGGACTCAGCACTGATCACAAGCGATGCGGTAACCTTTGGACTTTTGATGGCCATTTTGGCGGGGATCTTTATTACTTCACACAGTGATAATGCCAAATGGCAGAAGTTCTATAAGTTTGTACCTTCTCTGCTGTTGTGCTATTTCCTTCCTTCTTTATTGACCACTTTCGGTGTTGTATCGGAGGCAGATTCAAATTTGTATTACATCGCATCCAGATATTTACTCCCTGCGAGTTTGGTATTGTTAACCTTAAGTATTGATCTGAAGGGTATACTGAACCTAGGGCCAAAAGCTGTGATCATGTTCCTGGCCGGAACGTTTAGCATTATGTTGGGAGGCCCCATTGCCATTTTGATCGTTGGAACTATCAGTCCCGAGATCATTGGAGCAACAGGACCTGATGAAGTTTGGAGAGGCCTTGCTACCGTAGCGGGAAGCTGGATCGGTGGAGGAGCGAATCAAACTGCCATGCTTGAGATCTATGAACCGAGTACTGACCTGTTTGGAGCGATGGTTACGGTAGATATCATTGTCGCGAATATCTGGATGGCCTTTTTACTTTATGGAGCCGGCATATCTGATAAAGTAGATACCTGGTTCAAGGCCGATGCCTCTGCTATCACTGAGTTAAAAAATAAGATCGCTGATTATCAGTCCAATATAGCTCGTGTTCCTACTCTTGTTGATTTTTCGAAGATCGCGGCCGTTGCTTTTGTACTTACTGCTTTAGGCCACCTTGCCGGTGATTCTATCGCTCCCTGGATCGATGCCAATGCCCCTGCTTTGGCAGACCTCAGTCTGAATTCCAGTTTCTTCTGGATCATTGTGGTAGCTACTACAGGTGGACTAATACTTTCATTCACCAAAGTCCGTGATTTAGAAGGAGCCGGAGCCTCCAAGATCGGGAGCTTGTTTCTCTACATTTTGGTCATGACTATAGGGATGAAAATGAACATTGCATCAATGCTGGACGCTCCCGGGTATTTTGTGATCGGAGCCGTATGGATCCTAATTCACGTTACCATTTTACTGCTGGTTGGGAAATTCATTAAAGCCCCGTTCTTCTTTGTAGCAGTTGGAAGTCAGGCTAATGTTGGGGGTGCGGCTTCTGCTCCCATTGTAGCCTCTGCATTCCATCCTGCCCTGGCTCCTGTTGGTGTACTCCTTGCGGTATTGGGATATGCACTTGGGACTTATGGCGCATGGCTAAGTGCAGAAATGATGAGAATCGTATCCGGTTTTTAATAAATCAATTTGATGGTTATTATTAAGCATTGATCACTGACATTAATAGTTAATAACCATCAACAAACACAGGATAAGCTCTATTCTTATTCGTATCTTTGATTGATAACTTTCAATCCTGATAAAATTCACATTTCTTGAAGAGAGCACTTAAGTTTTTACTCATCTTTTTGGTCGTTGCGGCGGCTGTTTTTGCGATGGTCATAGGCCTAAACTATTCCGGATTCAAAACCCTTTTCGAAAACCAAGAAGGAATGGCTGAGGGTAGTCAGTTTATAGAAAGCACCTACTCACTTAAAGGGCTTGCCGGCTTTGTAGGTAAACATCCTGAGTGGGTTTCCATCACTTCCTATAATGTGAATGATCCTGATTCCGGGATCTATTATCAGGAGAAAGTACCCAGGGCTTTGGGCGCTACATCAAACCTGTTTCTGCTTATGGAATATGAACGTCAGGTTGCAGAAGGGCTTTTAGATCCTTCGGAAACTATTACCCTTGAAGAGATCAAAGTATTTGCCTTGCCGGAGATCAGTCAGAATAATCATCAAAAACTCGTGGATGAATTTGAAGAACGAACCGCTACCCTTGATGATGTAGTGAAAGCCATGCTTCAAAACAGTGACCTTGTTGCAGCAGATTACCTTTGGTTTAAATTAGGAGAAGAAAACATCCGGGCGTTAGTGGATACCCTGGGTTTACCCGGATCAGCATTACCCCTCCCTTTCAGTGGCATGTATATGCGTATCAACCCGAGCCTGAATGATACTTCAGTACTAAAAGAAATGGATTTCGATACTTTTGCAGAGGAAGCGATTTCTGAAGCGACCAAGATTAAAGATGACCCTGCCTTCAACCATAAGGTAAAAGAACAATTTGAAGAAGGTCGAATATCTCTAACTTTTATGCAGGAACGCGATGCCCTTTCCTATTTCCCCAAAGCCTCTACCCGACAGTTGACTGACCTTATGGCTGCTTTGTTGAGAGATGAGGTTTTGACGGATCAGATATCACATCAAATAAAGCAGAAGCTAAGATGGCCGATGGGATCTGAGCCGATCGCACGAAGTTTTGAAGATTACGGTGCCATCTACGACAATAGAATGGGACTGCTGGGCGGAATTGATTTTGGGACTTCAATCTATGATGGTCACACTTCTGTTCAGGCCGTCTTTTTTGATCAACTCCCGGTGGGTTTCTGGGTTCACATGTCAGCAAACCATATGCAGGAAGACTATCAGCAGCGACTGATATGGGATCCTGCCTTGTATGAAACTACCCTCAACGAAATTGCTCAAAACAATGAATAATTACCGGCTTCTGCATTTTTATTGGATCGTACCTGCTTACCTGCTTTTTTTGGTATTTCAGCAGGGTATGGTTTATAAGGGATCGATCGATACCTATGAAAATGGAACAACATATTTAGCTGAAGTTACCGATTTCGATATCAAACAGATCGCTGCTCAGAGTAACGGTTATGTTGATATTCGGTTTGAAGTTGATGGAGAGCTCATTGAACGAAAACTATCACTGTCTGTACAAATGGCACAAGAGCTTATGGAAAGTTCAAATATTCCGATACGATACCAGCCCGGTGCTTTTCAGGAAATTGTTTTGTACCCCACTTTTGAGATCCAGAAAAGTACTTCCCTTGTAAATATGAGTGTTGCCTTTCTAGGTTTGGTGGTTACGGTGATAACTGGTTTTTTTGTAAACCGCTACATACGAAGAAAAGTAACAGATGAGAACGATGAAAAATTTGACATAGAACGGGTTGATGAATGAATAACGGAACGCTATACCTTATACCCACCACTCTTGGGAAGACAGGAGAAAATAATTCCATTCCTGAATACACGCTTAATATACTGAGAAAACTGGATGTGATGATGGTTGAAAACCTCAAAAGTGCCACCTCACTTCTTCAATGGGTTGGTGATACAGTTCCGGAGTATGAGATCGATTTCTATCATTTGAACAAAAATACCCCTGAACAGGAGATCCATTCCTTTTTAAAGCCCCTTTTAGATGGGCGTGATGCCGGAATCCTTTCTGAAGCCGGTGCACCGGGAGTTGCAGACCCGGGTGCAAAAATGGTAAAACTGGCCCATCAATATCAGATCAATGTGGTTCCGCTGGTTGGTCCATCCTCTATTCTTTTGGCTTTGATGGCATCCGGCTTTAACGGGCAGGAGTTCGCTTTCCATGGATACCTGCCTATGGATCAAAACAAGCGAAGATCCATGATCACTCAGCTGGAAGGCGAATCCCGACGCCATGGAAAAACTCAGATCTTTATGGAAGCTCCCTACAGGAATAATGAAATGTTAAAGGACATCCTCTCTACTTGTTCTGAAGCTACCCGCCTCTGTACTGCTACTGATATTACTCTTCCTACAGAGCGGATCATCTCTAAGTACATATCAGAATGGAAATCGTCGAAACTCCCTGACCTCCATAAACGCCCAACCATCTTTATTCTTTATGGGCAGTGATTAAATTCACTCACTTGTGGTATTGAACGGCCGTGCAACCATATTTTTACATATTATTACATTTTTTAAAAGGAATTATAATTTGCTTAAAAATCTGTTAAACAATCACTTAACAACAAGTTTATTGTAAGTTTACTTTGCTATTCATTTTTTGCAGTTATGCCTTCGATTAATTAGCCTACCTTGGAAATCGAAATCTTTTATTGTGTCAATCTAAAATCATCAAGATTTACAAATCAATAAATATTATTTCGACAATAGCTAAGCTACTATTCAACAAAACATAAGAAGGATAATATGATCAACAGATACAAACCTGATACAGGAATACCTGTATCCAATTCGAAAAATAAATTATTAAAAGCAGCGAGCAGGGCCTGGCAATTGTCATGCCTTTTTTTATTTTTGTTCGCTTTTACCAGCATTTCATATGCACAGGTAACAGTTAACGGAACGGTTACATCTTCTGAAGATGGACAACCTCTTCCGGGTGTTACTGTACTGGAAAAGGGCACATCAAATGGTACAAGTACCAATGTTGATGGAGAGTATGAGCTTACAGTATCAAATACTGAAGCTGTGCTTGTATTCAGCTCCATAAGTTTTCAAACTCAGGAAACTGTGGTTGGAGATCGAGAAACAATTGATATTCAACTATCAGAAGACCTCCAGCTACTAGAAGATGTTGTTGTAGTTGGATATGGTGAGCAAGACAGGAAAACCCTGACAAGTGCTGTTTCTTCAATTAGTGCTGAAGATATAGCAAATACTCCGTCTGCCAGCACAGATCAACTTATGCAAGGTCGTGCAGCCGGTGTTCAGGTTAGTGCCAACTCAGGTACTCCGGGTGGAGGAATATTCGTAAAAATACGTGGTACCTCTTCTATTTCAGGAGGCAGTGACCCGCTCTACGTTGTTGACGGTATTCCTATCCAAACAGGTAACTATGGACTGGGATTAGGTGGTGAGACAACAAGTGCGCTTGCTGATATTGCCCCTTCAGATATTGAATCCATAGAAATACTGAAAGATGCTTCAGCAACAGCTATTTATGGTGCTCGTGCTGCTAACGGTGTTGTTTTGATAACTACCAAACGCGGTAGTTTTTCTGCACCCCGGGTAAATGTTTCTATGTATAGAGGAGTAGAAGAACCAGTTAATAGACCTGATCTTGTTACAGGACCTCAATTTGAGATGCTTATGAACGAAGCCGCCAGTAACAACGGTGAGCCGGAACCTTATGCGAACCCCTCTGGTGCTATCAATACCAGTTGGGCAGATCAGGTATTTCGTACAGGTGTTGTTCAAAGTTATGATCTTACTGTAAGCGGAGGAAACGAGATAGTGAAATATGCTGTCTCAGGTTCTGCCTTTGATCAGGATGGTGTTGTAAAACCTGCTACATTTACCAGGAACAGTGCCAGATTGAATTTGGATATACTTGCCTCTGAAAAACTGACTTTTGGTACAAGTACTACTTATTCATTCTCTAATCGTAACAGAGCACGTAATAATGATAATATTTATGGAGTACTTGGCGGTGTGTATTTTATACCTACAAATCTCCCTGTTTATGACTCAAACGGTGACTATACTAAATTCAGTATTTTTGAAAACCCTGTTGCAGGTGCGAATGAAGTTGACTTCAACATGGATGTTAATCGTCTGATAGGTAATGTTTTTGCTGATTACGAATTCATGCCCGGCTTAACTTTCAGAACAAGCTGGAGTCTGGATTATAACCAGATCAAGGAAGACCGATATGACAATACTTTCCTTAATACTGGTTCTTCCGTAAATGGTAGTGCATTATCAACTGTTGCCATTGCTCGAACATGGACCGCTGAAAACACGCTAAGCTACCTGTTCAATGTTGGAGAGAATCATGACTTCAGTGCCCTTGCCGGTACCAGTGTAGAGGAAACAACCTTTGAAAGAACAACCGCTGAAGGTGAGCAATTTCCAAGTAATGATTTCAGAAGAGTTCAGGATGCGGCTGTTCAATCCGCTTCTTCAACTGGAACAAGCTCAGGAATAACCTCATTTTTCGGACGTTTGAAATATGAGTATGGCAGCAAGTATCTGGCTACTTTCACTGTTCGTCGTGACGGTTCTTCCCGTTTCGGTGAGAACAATCAGTGGGGTACATTCCCATCATTAGCTTTAGGTTGGGTAGTTTCTGAAGAGAACTTCTTCCAGATTGAAGACATCTCAGAACTTAAACTACGTGCCAGTTATGGTATCACAGGAAATCAAGGTGGTATCGGAAACTTCCAGGCTCGTGGATTATGGGGTGGCGAAAGTTATGGCGACAGTCCCGGAACAAGTCCTACTCAGCTTGCAAACCCTGATTTAAAATGGGAAACAACTCGTCAGCTCGATATCGGTATTGATATTGGACTCTTTGACGACCGTCTGAATTTTGTATATGACTACTATTACAAAAAAACAGAGGATCTTCTCTTAGCTGTTCCTGTTCCTCTTTCTACCGGATTTAGTGAATTAGTTCAAAACTTCGGTGAATTGGAAAACAAAGGGATGGAATTCGGAATTGCTGCAGATATCATCCAGAACACTGATATGAATTGGAATCTGATGTTCAATATTGCAGGTAACCGTAACAAGATCCTGAAACTTGCAGCTCCGTTTAATGTTTACAACCGTGACATCTATCGGTATGAAGAAGGAATACCAATGTATTCATTCTATTTCCATGAGCAAATTGGTGTAGATCCTGATACAGGTGATCCAATCTGGACCGATGTTGACGGTGACGGAACATTCAATCCTAATGTTGACAGAAAGATAGTTGGTGATGCGAATCCTGATTTCTTTGGAGGAATAACCAACAATATCAATTACAAAGCTTTCGATTTTTCCATTTTCTTCCAATATAGCTATGGAAATGATCAGCTTAATTGGAACCGATTTTTCCAGGAGCATGGCGGAACACGTAATACAGGATACCTAAGTACACAGCTAGATCGCTGGCAACAACCGGGCGACCAGACTATGGTTCCTCGTATGACAAGTGCCAACTATGCCGGTAACCTGCGCCCTTCTCGTTTTGTAGAAGATGGCTCATACATGAGACTTAAAAATGCCACCCTTGGATACACAATACCTATTGAATTCCTGAATAAATTAGGTGCAAGAATTTCTAGGGCTCGTATCTATGTGACTGGCCAAAACCTACTCACATTTACCAATTACTCAGGATTAGATCCTGAAGTAACGGCAACAGCCAGTACGGCTTTAACCCGTGGTATTGAATTTTACACCATGCCACAGGCCCGATCTATTATCGGTGGTATAGACATCTCATTTTAATTGAAAATATTACGGACCATGAAAAATATAAAAACATATATACTTATTACGTTGCTGGCAGCGGTAGGTTGTGATGTACTGGATCAACAACCGCAAACGGCAATATCAGAAGAAATTGCTATCAGGGATCTCAAGAGTGCTGAAGCAGCACTTAACGGACTCTATAGCCAATTACAATCAGGAAACTACTATGGCGACAATCTGCAGATAATTTCAGATGTAACGTCTGATGTGTCTCAAAGTGTTGGTACGTGGGATTTCTATCGCGAGATGGATACCTACGTAACCTCTGCCGGTAACCTTGAGAGCAGAAATCTTTGGTCTCAAGCTTATTCAACTGTTAATCACGCCAATAATCTTATTGCTGACGTACCTGCTATTGATGATATCCCTCAGGCTGTGCAGGATCGTATTTTGGGTGAAGCTTATTTTATAAGAGCGCTTGCCTTTTTCGATCTTAATAGAACCTTTGGTGGCGTTGATGGTGTTTATGGTGAGCTCGGTGTTCCGATCGTCACAACTCCGTCACGCGAGATCAACGAAAACAGCTTTCCAAGCAGAGCCTCTATTGCTGATTCGTATCAGCAGGTTCAGGATGATCTAAATATGGCTGAAAGCTTACTATCCGGTTTCAGTTCACCTAATAGGGCATCTGAACCAGCCGTTAAAGCTCTTCAGTCTAGATTGGGCCTTTATATCGAAGATTTCGAAATGGCCGAAACCTATGCTACGGAGGTAATAGAAAATTACGACTTTCAACTAGTTCCTGAATTCCAGAGTATATTCAGAGATGAAAATACAGCAGAAGCTATTTTTGAACTTACCTACACTACAACCGATGGTAACGGTATTCGTGGTTGGTATTTCCCTTCTAGTGAGGGTGGCCGTGGTGATATTGCCTTACACGATGAGATGGTAGCACTTGCGACATCTCGTGCAGATGACGAACGCGGTGATCTAATCGGATTTGATGCTAACGTTGGCGCTTACTATCCAACCAAATATGCCAAAGCTGGTGGTGATGATAACATTCAGATACTACGTTTAGCTGAAATGTATCTTAACCGAGCAGAAGCAAGGGTTCGTAAGAATTCTCCTGATCTGCCTGGAGCATTATCTGACCTGAATGAGATCCGCAATCGTGCCGGAATGGCTGATACTACAGGTACAGGTGTAGATGAAGCTACTGAGATACTCGAAGCTATTGAACTTGAAAGAGGACTCGAGTTCATCATGGAAGGCCACAGATGGTATAACCTTATAAGAACCGGAAGTGCCTTAAATGTTCTCACGAATATTGACCGGCTGAACGGAGACCCTGTGTCACTGACTAATGCAGGACGTCAGGTTTTCCCTATTCCATCCAGGGATATAGATTCTAATGTAAACCTTCAAGGGCAACAGAATGAGGCTTATCAATAGATAGGCGTTGATCCTTAAAAAAGATGATTACACCCCGACTAATAATCGGGGTGTTTTTTTCATCTATTCTTTAATGAATACCTCGTTGCTTCACATTTTTTTACGCGGAATCCGTTTAATTTTTGATACATTCAATTACGGTACTTTTCTAAAATTCAAATACAATAAAATTAATATTTTATGACACATCGATACCTTAAACTTACGAACTACCCTATGCTCGGTTTGTTCTTGGGTGTTTTGCTGGTTATTGGCTTTTCTATTCCAGCCAATGCGCAAACATTCGGACATGGCGAGGATATTAGCAACCCTGACTATGAACAAACATTATTTCAGGAATTAGAATACAGGAATATTGGCCCCTTCCGTGGCGGCCGTTCTGTAGCTGTTTCCGGCCATGCCGATCAGCCCCACACCTACTATACCGGATTCACAGGTGGAGGTGTTTATAAAACCACTGATGGTGGAATAAACTGGTACAACGTTTCGGACGGATTTTTCAAAACAGGATCTGTAGGAGCAATATCAGTTGCACCTTCAAACCCAAATGTAATTTATGCCGGAATGGGTGAGACTTGTATTCGAGGAAACATGTCGGCCGGAGATGGAATGTACCGTTCTGTAGATGGAGGAAAAACCTGGCAGCATATAGGATTGGGAGATTCTCACTTTATTGGAGAGATCGTTGTACACCCGGATAACGAAGACGTTCTTTGGGTAGCCGTATTAGGTCATGCTTTCGGGAATGAAGGAAATTCAGAACGCGGTGTTTTTAAAACCACTGACGGTGGTGAAAATTGGGAACGTGTACTTTATCACAATGAAAAGACAGGTGCTGTAGATATTGAGATCGATCCTAACAACCCTCGTATTTTATATGCCTCTTTATGGGAAGCCTATCGTAATGCCTGGGAAATGTCTAGTGGTGGAGAAGGCAGTGGCCTTTATAAAAGTACAGACGGTGGCGAAAACTGGGAAAATATATCCCAGCGCCCGGGACTTCCTAAGGGAATGTCTGGTAAGATTGGTGTTGCAATTTCACCACTTAATTCAGATCGGGTCTGGGCTATTATTGAAAATAATAACGGAGGACTTTTCCGTTCTGACGATGGTGGTGTAACTTGGGATCGCACTACGGCAGATCGTAATCTTCGCCAACGCGCGTGGTATTACACTCATGTTGTAGCAGGAACTAACCACGAAGATGAAGTTTATGTATTGAATGTAGGTTTCCATAAATCTACGGATGGTGGAAGTACATTTGAACGAATTGGAACTCCTCACGGTGATCATCACGATCTCTGGATCTCTCCAAATGATGGAAATCGCATGATCGTTGCCGATGATGGCGGTGGGCAAGTGAGTTACAACGGTGGTAAGAGTTGGTCATCTTATTATACATCCGCAACTGCTCAATTTTATCAGGTGATCACTGATAATCAATTCCCATACAGAATATATGGTGCACAGCAGGATAACAGTACTGTAGGTATTTTAAGCAGAACGGCAGGTGGAGGAATTACCGAACGAGACTGGGCCCCTGTTGCCGGTGGTGAAAGTGGATACATTGCACCTGATCCGGATAACCCAAATGTTACTTACGGAGGTAGCTATGGTGGTTATTTTAACAAATTTAATGACTTCACCAACCAAAGTGATCGTATAGATGTGTGGCCGGACAATCCGATGGGAGCAGGTGCTGAAGACCTGAAATATAGATTCCAGTGGACTTTCCCGATCTATATCTCACCACATAATTCTGATATTCTGTATTCCACTTCTCAGTACGTTCACAGATCAGATGATGAAGGGATGAGCTGGGAAACTATCAGTGATGATCTCACCCGTAATGATAAGTCGAAACAAGGTGAATCAGGCGGGCCACTTACCAAAGATGATACAAGTGTTGAGTATTATAATACCATCTTCACTTTTGCAGAATCAACGGTTCAACCCGGAGTATTATGGACAGGAGCTGATGATGGTCTCATTCATATAAGTCGCGACAATGGCGAAACGTGGACTGAAGTTACACCTGACGGAATGCCTGAAGCAATGGCAAGTATCATTGATCCATCTCCACATGATCCGGGAACAGCGTATCTGGCTGCCAACAGGTATAAATTTAATGACTTCACTCCTATGCTGTACAAGACCACAAATTATGGACGCAGCTGGACTAAGATCACAAATGGAATTCCTGAAGGAGATTTCACAAGAGTGATACGTGAAGACCCTAATAAAAAAGGGTTGCTTTATGCCGGTACCGAAACCGGAGTTTATGTTTCATTTAATGACGGTGAAAAATGGCAGCCGCTTCAATTGAATTTACCGGCTGTACCAATTACAGACCTTACCGTTCATAAAAGAGATAAAGATCTTGTAATAGCAACCCAGGGACGTTCTTTCTGGATCCTGGACGATCTTTCTGTACTTCATCAGTTAAGTGATGAAGTTAAAAATTCAGACAATTATCTGTTCAAACCTGAAACAACTTACCTATTCGGACGACACAGTGAACCTGCACCCGGAGAAACAGTTGGAGAGAACCCAAAAGATGGTGTTGTGGTCTATTATAACCTCAACAATGTTCCGGATGCCGAAGTAAAACTTCAGTTTCTCGAATCTGACGGAACCGTTATCAGAACTTTTTCCAGTAAAGAAACCCTGGAAGGACGTCAGGTAAAAGAATCCGAAGAATTCTATGAAGAGCCTAATAATGTCCCTTCAGATGTTGTTTCAACTAAACAAGGAAACAATACTTTTGAATGGAATATGCGTTATCCAGGGGCTGCCAATCTGAATGGTCGTCAGATCTTATGGTCCGGAAATACCACCGGCCCAAGAGCTATACCCGGAACCTACCAGGTTCAGCTACTTGTAGATGACGAAGTTGTTGGCTCTCAAAATTTTGAGTTGGTCAAAGATCCACGGATTGAAACTACACAAGAAGATTTCCAGGCTCAGTTCGATCTTCACCAAACCATCATTGCCAAACTTGATACTACTCACAAAGCGATCAATCGAATCAGAGAAGTACGAACACAGATCAATGATGTGAAATCTGATTACTCCGGAAACACGGAGATACAGGAACGAGCAGACGCAATGCTGAAAGTTCTTGAAGAAGTGGAAGGTGAGCTAATGCAAACCAAAGCAGAGTCTTATCAGGATGTGTTAAACTTCCCTATCAAGCTGAATAACAAATTAGCTTCTCTTGCCAGTACAGTTGCTACCGGAGACGGTCGCCCAACACAACAGCAATATGAAGTTTATGTTGATCTTGAGAACAGAATAGACGCACAATTCGAACGTCTTGAACCTATTTTTAATGGAGAACTTCCAGATCTCATACAGGAGATCGAACAAAGATCCATCCCTATAGAGAACTAAGTTTTTCTCTATTCTTTAAACAGAAAAAGCAGTGATAGGTATCTATCACTGCTTTTTTTTATCTTAGATTTATGGTATCTAATGTGCCCCTGCTGAATTTAACAATTCAACTACATTATCATGGTGATGGGTGATAGCCTGATCTTTAGCCGACCAACCCCTGTTATCGTGTACATCCACATCACTGCTATGCTCTATTAAAAATTGAACAATATCATAATACCCGTTCGTAGATGCCCAGTACAATGCCGAGGTTCCTCTATTATCTCGGTGATCTACTTCAGCACCGTGCTCTATCAAAAGCTCCACTATTTCTTTGTGACCGTGCTTTGCTGCTTTTAGCAATGCTGTTCGGTCATGTGTGTCCTTTGTATTAACATCTATCCCATCATTGAGTAACCCTAAGATGGTTTCCATATCGCCGGTTTCTGCGGCTTCAAGAAATGTTTCTTCGTTCATAATGTATCCTCCTGCTGAGAATTTTAAGATTGGCACTTGTATTTTAATTTTCACCTTCTCAAATGTCAAATTAGAAATACAGTTCTATTTTGAAGATTGGATGAATTCAGAAACAGAGGGGAATTAAAAAACCCGATATCTAATTTTAAAGAGGTTATGTTTAGAAAGCTACTTCTGTTTGATTCTCGTTCTCTAGATACCGGGTAAAAGCTACTGTATATAAGACGAATGAATCTATAAATAGTTTCTCTTCAGATGTAAAAACTTTATTTACTCAAATAATTTAAGTTGAGAACCTGTACTTCGAATAAAATGGTCTGTTGTCATATTGCGGGAGTTTTCGTTTAGACCCAGCCTTCTGGTATGAACTTTAAATAGATCTGATATCTGTTTTGCAAAATTTCCTTCCCCCTTCATCCTTGTTCCCCACTCCGAATTATTCAATTTGCCGTCTCTGATATCCAGGATCTTTCGAAGTACTTTCTTTTTCCGTTCGGGATAATGTTGCTCCAGCCAGTCCAGGAATAGATCTTTGACTTTATAAGGAAGCCGAATAATGGTATATCCGGCATACATAGCCCCTGCTGCTGCAGCTTCTTCTAAAATATTTACGCATTCATGGTCAGTAAGTCCCGGAATGATAGGTGCAACGTTCACCCCTACCGGTATTCCCGCATCCGCTAATTTTCGAATAGCTTCAATTCTTCGGTTTGGTCGTGACGTTCTAGGCTCCATAACTGCTGTCAAATCTTTGTCCAGTGTAGTTACTGAGATTGTTACACCCACACAGTGATAGTCATTTAGCTCACAAAGCAGATCAATATCGCGAGTGATAAGATGATTCTTTGTGATAAGCCCAACAGGATTCCTGAATTCTGCCAACACTTCCAGGCAACCGCGGGTAATCTTAAGTTTCCGTTCAATAGGTTGATAGATGTCGGTAACGCCACTCATTGCTATAACTTGTGGCTTCCATTTCTTGTTACTCAGTTCTTTCCTTAATAACTCCGGAGCATCATATTTCACTACGATCTTTGATTCGAAATCGAGCCCTGAAGAGTATCCCAGATATTCGTGATAAGGCCGAGCGTAACAATAAATACACCCATGCTCGCATCCGCGATAGGGATTGATGCTGGCATTAAAACCAATATCTTCGCTTTTATTATATGTTATCACTGATTTGGTGGAATCTTTGATAAGCTGGGTTTTCGGAGAAGGTTTTTCTCCTGTTTCTTCATCCAGATCGTAATCAATGTAGTTCCCCTCAAAACGATTTACAGGGTTATCTGATGCCCCTCTTCCTCTCAACGGATTTTGATTTTTTGTCATGTTGTTTTCTTATTTACATATATTGTACATATAATGTAAGAATTCACTAAGCCAAAGAAAACAAAAAAAGCCCCGTTCATTTCTGACGGGGCTTTCATGGTAAAAGGTATTTCTAAATTTTTATTCGCTATATACTTTCTCTCCTGCCACCCAGGTTTCAAGTACATTGGTTTGCCATATTTCTATTGCAGGAACTTCAAAAAAGTCTCTGTCTATGACAACAAAATCAGCCCATTTACCGGCTTCTAGTGTCCCGAGAATATCCTCCTGATGCGCAGCATAAGCAGCGTCAATAGTAAAAGACCGAAGTGTTTCTTCCCGGCTTAGTGCTTCTTCAGGATACCATCCTCCCGGTGGGTTCCCTTCATGATCCTGACGTGTGACCGAGGAATACAATCCATAAAAGGGATTGGAATGCTCTACCGGGAAATCAGAACCATTAGCGATGATGGTTCCCTGATCTAAAAACTTCTGCCAGGCATAGCCGCCTTTTATTCTATCCGGGCCAACTCGGTCTTCTGCCATATTCTTATCACTTGTGGCATGAGTGGCTTGCATAGAAGCAATCAGATCTAATTCTACGAACCTGGGAATATCCTGAAGAGATACGATCTGGGCATGTTCAACTCTGTGGCGCAGGCCCTGGTCACCATATTCTTCTTTGGCATTTTCAAATGCGTTGAGCACTACATCATTAGCCCTGTCTCCGATAGCGTGAATATTGGTTTGATATCCATTTCCTACCGACTTCATCACCATCTCATTAAGTTCTTCCTGATCATAAAACAGTAATCCACGATTCCCGGGATCATCGGAATACGGTTCTTTCATCGCTGCACCACGACTTCCTAAAGCACCGTCAGCAGAGATCTTGACACTTCGTAAAGCCAGGCGATCATTTGCATAAGAATTGATCGGGCCATTTTCTGAAAGCTCATCAAATGCAGAACCTGTTCCTCTTATCATTGCGTAAATACGGGTAGTCATTTTACCTGCATCAGCAAAATCTTTGTATAAATTCCAGGTTTCTACCCCCATACCTGCATCATGAACGGAAGTAAGTCCCATTCGGGCCATTTGCTCAAGTGCCTTTTCAAGGGCCAGTTCCATCTCCACTTCAGTAGGCTCGGGTACTATTTGGTTGATATAATTCTCAGCTGCGTCTATAAAAACCCCCGTAGCATTTCCGGCTCGATCTCTTATCACTTTGCCTCCCTGAGGGTCAGGTGTCTCTCTACTGATTCCTGCAAGTTCCATGGCTTTAGTGTTAGCCCAGGCTGCGTGCCCGTCCACTCGGGTAAGCCATACGGGACGATCATCCACAACTTCATCTAAGTCAGCTGCTGTAGGAAATTCATTTTCTTCCCAGAGGGTTTGATTCCATCCACGCCCTTGGATCCATTCCAGTTCGGGGTTAGCTTCAGCGTATGCTTTAATAGTATCGAGCGTAGCCTCCAGAGTTTCAATACCCGACAAGTTAACGTTTAACTCCTGATATCCCAGCCCCATTACATGGCCGTGAGCATCAATAAGTCCCGGTAAAACAGTCTTACCTTCCAGATCTATTATTTCTCCTGAAGGATTTTCCGAAAGCTCACTTCCCCCAACATCAACGATCTTTCCATTTTCGATGATCATTGTTTCAAAAGAGATCACCTCATCTCCTGAGAAAGTATATCCGTTTGCATTTATGAATGTCTTTCTATTATTGGTATCAGTACATGCAGAAATGACAACTGCGAATACAAGAATAGTAGTAAGTAGCTTTTTCATGTTCTGTTATTAATTAGAGTTATTTTTGAATATAAGGAAACGACTACGTTTTGATAACTAATTAAGCAGATTAGTTTCAAACTTTATAATAATCAATTTTGCATCCGATAAGGCCCTAAAACAATTATCAGCAGAAAGATTCCCAGGATATTCTTCTGAGAAAATCAGGCTTTATATTCAGATCCTCTATTTCATCTTTTGAGAAAAAGCCTATATCTCTCAATATCTGATGTTGTTTCAACATTTCCGGATCTGCACCAAGTTGAATATCTCCGCTCATCCTTTCAACCAAATAATAAAATTCGATTGCATGAATGGGAGGCTCGATCAGCTCGTGAATTTGAACCTGTTTCTGAACATCGACCTTGAGCCCTGTCTCTTCTAGAAATTCACGGGTCAATGCCTCTTCTAAGGATTCCCCAAACTCAACACCACCTCCGGGAGGCATCCAGGTCCATTGATTGGTTATGGGCGACTTCAATTCGACAAGAAGTATCTTATCCTTTTCAAATAGAAGTCCACAAGAACGCACCCTCAGCTTGCCGGAGTATTGGCCTTCGGTCATGACTGTCCGGTTGCGGCTTTGGCTTTTTTCAGGCTTTTATAAGAATTCGTTGATTTTGCATTCTTAAGACTGGCTTTAACAAAGTCAACAAATAATGGATGTGGATTATTTACGGTACTCTTTAACTCAGGGTGAAACTGAACACCGACAAACCATGGATGATCTTCGATCTCAACGATCTCCACTAAGTCTCTCTCGGGATTCATCCCTGCCAAACTCATTCCATGCTCTGTAAGTTTGTATCTCAAATTGTTATTCACTTCATAGCGGTGGCGATGTCGCTCATCAATATTCTCTGTACCGTAGGCTTCAAACGATCTTGACCCCTTCTTCAGCTTACAATCATATTTACCAAGGCGCATGGTTCCCCCCATATTCTTAAGATCTTTCTGATCTTGCATAATATCTATAATGGGGTATTCAGAATTTTCATCAAACTCTGCACTATTGGCATCTTCCCACCCGCAAACATTTCGGGCATACTCAATAACAGAACATTGCATGCCAAGGCAAATTCCAAAGAATGGGATATTGTTCGTACGAGCAAAATTAACTGCAGACAATTTACCTTCAATGCCTCTTCCACCAAAACCGGGGGCAACTAAAACTCCGGATACATCTTTTAATACATCCGAAACATTGTCTTTGGTCAGGTTATCCGATTGGATCCATTTAATATTGACTTTACAATCGTTTACCGCGCCGGCATGTATAAAAGCTTCAACTATTGATTTATAGGAATCGTGATGTTCTACATACTTACCCACCAACGCAATGTTGATCTCCCCTGAAGGATTGCAAACAGCTTCAACAAAACCGATCCAGTTATCCAGCTTGGGTTTCGAAGTTTTGAGATTCAGCTTATCGATCACCCTTTTGTCAAGCCCCTCCTTCTGCATCAGAAGCGGAACTTCATAAATGCTTTTTGCATCTGCCGATTCTATCACGTCCTCAATTTCAACATTACAGAACTGAGCTACTTTACGACGTATTGTCTCGTCCAGATGATGCTCTGTACGACAAACAAGAATGTCCGGCTGAAGACCGCTTTCAGAAAGTGTTTTTACGGAATGCTGTGTGGGTTTGGTCTTTAATTCACCGGCTGCGGCCAGATATGGAACCAGAGTTAAGTGAATAGAAAGAGTGTCCTTACGCCCTACATTATATCGTAATTGACGTACCGCTTCTATATATGGTAAACTTTCGATATCACCAACAGTACCTCCGATCTCAACTAATACTACATCATAATTTCCGGACTGACCAAGTTTGAGTACATGGGATTGAATTTCATCCGTGATGTGAGGAATTACCTGTACTGTTTTCCCAAGATACGCTCCCTGCCGCTCCTTCATGATCACATCATAATAGACCCGACCGGTTGTAACGTTATTGCTTTGAGAGGTTTTGATATCCAGGAATCGCTCGTAGTGTCCCAGATCCAGATCAGTTTCGGCGCCATCATCGGTCACATATACTTCACCATGTTCATATGGATTCATGGTTCCCGGATCAACATTGATATATGGATCCAGTTTTTGGATGGTAACTTTAAGGCCTTGCGCAACGAGCAATCGCCCAAGAGATGCACATATTATACCTTTACCAAGTGATGACGTAACCCCTCCGGTTACAAAAATATATTTAGTGGACATGCGGGATGTGAGTGTAGTTGATGGATGTAAAATATAGGAGGTTCCCCCTCCGCATTCAATCCAAAACCGGAATTAACTTTCGTTACTTTTCCACAAGTTTTCCACAATCTTTTTTAATACATCAGGTTTATCAGAAAAAATGCCGCTTGCTCCCCGTTTTATCATTTTTCGCATGAGCCGTTCACTATTTACGGTATATACAAAAACCGGGAAACCTGCCTCTGATGCTTCCTTAGCCCATCTTTTAGAAAACTGCCTGTAACTGCAGTTAAAAGCATCTGCATTATACCCTTCCACTAATTCTGATGGTGTTCGGTTCCCTGATTGTTGCTTCTCGTACAACAAAGCTGCTGCAATGTCCACATTTATTTTCTTTAGATGAGCGATTGCCCGGTAATCAAAGCTGGAGAACAGTATATAATCCTCCATTTCGTACTTTTTAACCAATTCCCAGGCTTTTTGCTCTATACCTCTCCATGCTTCATCTGTCACTGCTTCCGTCTTGATCTCGATATTAACGGAGATCTTTCCTTTGGCAAATTCCAATACTTCTTCAAGGGTTGGTATTGGTTCCCCAGCGTGTTCAGCACTGAACCATGAGCCTGCATCCAGGGTTTTAAGTTCTTCGAGGGTGTGATCAGAAACTGACCCCTGACCTGTTGTGGTCCGGTCTAAAGTTTCATCATGGATCACAACAGGAATTCCATCTTTACTGAGAGTAACATCTAACTCGATCATTTCAGCACCCATCTCATAAGCAGCTCTAAAAGCACTCATTGTATTCTCGGGATGATAAGCACTTGCTCCGCGATGCCCTATGATCACAAAGCCATCACGGTTATCGGAATAGAGGGAGACAGGAAGGTCCATCATTTGTTCCTGAGCATGTATGGTGGGACTACAGATCCACATAAATACAACCAAAAATACATGAATATTCAATTTTCCAATGTTTAATAATTCTCTCAGATTCATGCCATTAAAATAGACAGTATGTATAAACTAACCGTTAACAAAGAATTAATTCTGAGAACTAATCACCCTCTTAATGGCTTTATGCAATAAGGAATCGAAAGCTCCGGAATTGGTTACGGTCCGGTACATAAAATATAGACCTATCATGGTGGTGATGCTTCCAAACACTGTCATAATGGTAGCTAGCCAAAGTGGGTTAATGCTATTAAGCAATGAAAGTGCCACCACAGAAGTACCTAAAAAGATCTGCATAGATGCAGCAATAAAGTGCAAACCGTCAATGGAATGCACCTGATCTATGAATGCAGAAATTCCTGAATCCTTATGACCTGATTTATTTACGTTTTTTAGGTCATTACTAACAGCAGAGTTTTTATATTTCTCTTCTTCAAACATGTCCTTTATTTTTAGCTAACCTGAGTACCAACCTTCTTTACCTTATTATAACTAAAGTAAAACTATTTTAAAATAAATTATGCCAAAACCAGATAACTTTTTGATCTACGGACGCAATCCAGTAGAAGAAATCCTTCAAGATCGACCTAACGAAGTTGATAAGGTATTTGTAAAAAATAGTATAAAGCCCAGTTCATACCAGAATATCAGTGAACTTTCACAAAAAAACGGAGTCCCTTTAGTAAAGGTTCCCGGGGCAAAAATTTATAGTCTGGTTGGTAAAGTAGCTGACCAGGGTTTTGTTGCACAGTTAAGTGCCGCGCAGTACACGAACTTCTTTGATTGGGTTGAGACTTTGATCCTTTCTAAAAATCCAGCTGTATTATTATTACATGGAATTGAAGACCCTCACAATTTTGGGGCCATCCTGCGCTCGGCTGCTGCAGCGGGAATAGAGGCTGTGATCATACCTATGCAAAATCAGGCCCCTGTAAATGCTACGGTTTTTAAAACTTCAGCAGGTACAGCTGGCAAAATCCCAATTATTCGTGTTCATGATATAAATCAAGGACTTAAAGACCTTAAAGCTACGGGATTCACTATCGTTGGATTAGATGGTGAGGCAAAACAAACATTATGGGAAGCAGACCTGGATCGTCCCATTGCATTTATGATAGGAAGTGAAGGCGAGGGTATTCATTCTGAAAATCTAAAACGCTGCGATACCGTCCTTAACATACCCATGTTAAATAATGTGGAATCACTTAATGCTTCTGTTAGTGCAGCTCTTGTAAGTTACGAATGGATGAGAAGGAAAAAACAATAGCTTTCTGTCAGTATAGTAAGTAGTCCGCTCTTTTTTTCTTAAAGGAAGCGACCTCATCTTCCCATGATGGAAGCCCTGCTTTGTTTTCAATAATAGTTTTCAGATCAATGCCGAATAAATTATTGGCAAATGGTTTTATCTCAAAATCATCGGTATGGTCTCGATTAAATTCCAGCAATGCCAGCCCGAGTTTAAGCGGATCCGTTTTTGAATACCCTTCAGGAAACGACAGGTGAAATCCATAACATAATTCACCTTCTAATTTTGGTGACAATGCCTTACCGGGTATTGACCTTGGTTCAAAAGTAACAGAATCTATCCTGACAGAATGCTTTTCCTGAATAGAGTCCAGCTCGGAGCCTGAAAAATTCAGATCAGGAGAACCTATCATCAAAAATGGGTTCTCGGTTCCTCTTCCTTCAGAAAGATTTGTTCCTTCAAAGATGACTGTCCCGGCGTAGGCAAAAGCGTGCTCAAAAGTTGGAAGATTGGGAGACGGGGCGATCCACTCCAGCCCGGTTTCAGGCCAAATCATATCACGTTGCCAGCCCGCTGTCTTAATGATCCGATAATTCGGAATCTGTTCTAATTCAAGCCACCCCTCTCCAACTGCCATCTGAGCCAATTCCCCCATTGTCATTCCATAAATGACGGGTGTGGGGTAAAACCCGACAAAGGATTTGTATTCTTCTTGTAAGATCCACCCCGCCACATACTCCCCTCCCAATGGATTTGGACGATCCAGGATCCAAAGTTCTTTATCATTTTCTGCCAGGGCTTCCATTACCAGTCCCATAGTAGCACTGTAAGTATAAAACCGAACACCCATATCCGGGAGGTCAAACAGAATTACATCTACATATTCAAGCATCTCGGCAGTTGGCTTTTTGGAAGAACCATACAAAGAAAAAACAGGTAAGCCTGTTTCCTGATCTATACCATCCTCTATGACTTCCCCTGCGCCGGATTGTCCTCTGAAACCATGTTCAGCTGCGAAAAGTGCCGTAACATTCACTCCTGAATTCATCAGTGTGTCAACCATATGAACTCCGTTAACACGCGAAGTTGGATTCATAAGTAACCCAACTCTTTTTCCCTCTAATCCCTGAAGGTGATCCTCAAGCAACACTTCTATTCCAAGTTTCACTTTCGGCTGTTCTTCGGCATACTGAAGGTTACACCCGGTAAATAGTATAAATACCGTGAGAATGAACAATAAATGGTTCCTCATTTTAGCCTGATTTGATTTCATAAAAAAACCCTGTACTAAATTAAAAGTACAGGGCTCTAATGTAGTATGATTGCGACAAATTAATTAAGCCTGATTTGCCACAACTTCAGATTCAGGAAAAAAGTAAGCTGCTTCAATCTTTCCGTTTTCTACAGAATCAGATCCATGGATAATGTTCTCACCAAGGCTATCCGCAAAATCGGCACGAATAGTCCCTTCATCAGCTTCGGCAGGATTGGTAGCACCAATAAAAGTTCTTAAGTCAGCAATTGCATTTTCTTTTTCGAGGATCATTGGTACACAGGCACCGCTGCTCATAAACTCACAAAGCTCATCATAAAAAGGTCGTTCTTTGTGAACTGCATAAAATCCGCCGGCGGTATCTTTTGTCAGGCGGGTCATTTTCATTGCCAGGATCTTAAAACCGGCTTCCTGAATTCGTTTTGTTACTTCACCGATCAGTCCTTTACGTACACAATCGGGTTTGAGAATAGTCAGTGTTCTTTCTTTTGCCATTATTATTGTCTGTTAAAATTTTGTAACATTTGGCGTTACAGTAACTCTATTTAGTGTTCAGTAAAGATACGGGTTCATTCATCAAGTTTCGAACCTTTTGTTTTTTACTTAGAGTTATTTGGTTAGATCAATAGTATGAAGGAAGGACAGCAACAATTATATAACTGGGAGTTTAATCTGGCGGCATCCCCTGCAAGGCTTTGGCCGTATCTCTCAGATACTAACAGGATTTTCAAGAAGCTTGGTGCTACACCTGTACAGTTGACTTCGCTCTCTCGTAATACCCCAAAAGGGTATTTGGAACTTGGCCATAACAAGTTGAAATCTTATGCAACCTGGTTGGAAGAGCCTTACTCATGGGAAACACCGTATCGGTACCGGGTAAGAAGAGAGTATAAGCTGGGCCTTCTTAAAGAATTGAGAATATCTTTTGAATGCATCCCCACTGATTTTGGTACCAAACTGATTACCAGGATCTGGCTTACCCCTTCCAATTTCACTTTCTCCTACTTTATTAAATTATATACCAAGTACATCTTAAAGCGACGCTTATCTGGATATCTGGACCTCGTTCAGGAAGCGGCTTCGCGAGGCCTAATGCCATACGAAGTTGCAGCTCCAAAAAAATTAATTAGAGGAGCAGACCGAAAACTTAAAAAGCTTACTGAAGACCTCATCGAGGTAAGTAAACGACGACGGATCGTAAACCGTCTGATCGAGTTGATCAGATGTGCTGAAGATGAAGATCTGGAACGTATTCACCCCTACTCGTTGGCTGAGTACTGGGGAGAAAAGAAATACTCGGTATTGAACGTCTTCCTCCATGCGGCAAAACTTGACATACTTGACTTCAGCTGGGATGTATGTTGCCCAAAATGCAAATCCCCGAAGAATAACTTTCGCAAGATGAAGGAAGCAAGGGTACACCTTTATTGTGAGGATTGTGAGTCGGATTATACCATGGACTTCAACCGAAATATGCAGCTTGTTTTCAGACCTCATCCCCTCATTCGTAAAATTCCTGATAAAAATTATTGTCTTGGCGGACCGGGCACTAAGCCTCACCGGGTTATACAACAATCACTTGGTATTGGAGATGAACGGTATCCGCAACTCAAGTTAGAAGTTGGAACCTATTTGTTCAGAACGCATAATCACGACGGACATTTGGTATTGCATGTTCGTGACGAAGGGACTGAAAACGTAAATATTTTTATAACAGACAAAGAGCTGGACGGTCAGGAGATAACGATCTCAAGCGAACCCAACCTCAGTATCAGTAATCACTCTTCAAGCAATATGGTTTGTTTTATAGACAAGCTGAATTGGAAAGAAGAGGCTATTTATGCCAGTGAGGTGAGCTCCTCGGTTGATTTCACGCAGCTTTTTTCCCGGGAAACATTAAAGGAAACAAGTAAGGTGAAAGCTTCTGAAGTTACCATGCTCTTCACCGACCTGATGAATTCCACTGAACTCTATGTTAAGGAAGGCGACGAATCAGCCATTGGTCGTGTTATGGGGCATTTTAAGATCATCCAGCAGATCGTGGCAGAAGAACGTGGAGGAATCGTAAAGACGATCGGCGATTCGGTGATGGCCGTTTTCTGGGAGCCGGTATCTGCTCTTAAAGCCGTACAACGAATTCAGCAGATATTTACAACCTCCTCTTCCGTTGGGGAAGCTTTCAAGATAAAAGCCGGTATTCATTATGGAGATTGTACTGCTGTTAACCTGAATGGACGGATCGATTATTTTGGAACTACCGTGAATATCGCTTCAAGACTTGTTGATTCTGCCTCAGAGAAAGAGATCATGGTTTCTGAAGCTGTATTCAATCATCCGGATGTACAATTGTATCTCGACAAAAACTCGGAAACGTTCTTTATCAAAGAAAACCTGAAAGAGCTGAAAGGATTTGATGATGAAGAGTTCAAGGTCAAGCAGATCCGACTTGAACGCCCTCCAATGCTATTGGTTATTTAGATCTAAAAGATTCAGCTATTCAATCATAGAATCATTAACAGCTTTTGCAACCATAACCGCATGAGAATCGCTTGTAAGATCTAAAGTTACTGTCTCTTCTTGTTTAGTTGTAAAAATAGTATTCCGCAAGCAATAGCTACATATTTCATAAATTGCCTATAGGTTGTTTCCAATACATAATATTATAAATATAGCTATTAAATTTAAAATGAGCTGATCAAAACCATTTTAATGGGAAAATCCCCCAGTTCGTTTTTATAATTGCCGGTCACTTCGCATCTTTAGCAGATCATTACTCACTCAAAAGATCACCCTATGTCCGCTAAGAAAATGCACCCATCCATTGCTGATTCCGTTCAGCCTATGAAACCCAAAAAGAACATCGCCCTTATCGCCCACGATCATCGTAAAATGGATCTATTGGATTGGGCGGAATACAACAGTGAGCATCTCTCAAACCATAACCTCTTTGGTACCGGAACTACCGGAAAACTGGTTTCAGAAAAAACAGGATTACCTGTTTTCAGATTTAAAAGTGGTCCACTGGGAGGGGATCTTCAGATCGGTACTGCGATCGTCCAGAATGAAATAGATGTGATGATCTTTTTCTGGGATCCATTACAAGCTCAGCCTCATGATGTAGATGTAAAAGCTCTTCAGCGAATAAGCATTGTCTATAATATTCCAATGGCCTGTAACCGGTCATCGGCTGATTTCCTTATTACTTCCCCGTTAATGGAATCCAAGTATGACCGCTTCATCGTAGATTACAGTAAACGATTCAACAAAGATTTTGATGCCAAATAAACTCGCTTCAGAAAAAAGTCCTTATTTACAGCAACACGCCGAAAATCCGGTGGATTGGTATCCATGGGGTGAAGAAGCCTTCAAAAAAGCTAAAGCAGAAAACAAACCGGTCTTTCTTTCTATTGGCTATGCAACCTGTCATTGGTGCCATGTAATGGCCCATGAAAGTTTTGAAGATCCCGACATTGCCAAGTTGATGAATGAAGCTTTCGTGAATGTGAAAGTAGATCGGGAAGAACGACCTGATATCGATAGTACCTATATGACGGTCTGCCAAATGTTGACCGGACAAGGTGGCTGGCCTCTTACCATCATTATGACTCCTGACAAGGAACCCTTTTTCGCCGGCACATATATCCCAAAAGAAGCTCGTTTTAATCGGATCGGACTCAGGCAATTGATTCCCGGAGTAGTGGGAATGTGGAAAAATGAACCCAAACGTGTTGAAAAAGCCACGACTAAAATTCGCGAAGGGTTTACGAAATCACAGGAGTTTGAAAGCGGAAAATTTCCCGGTATGGAAGCTGTAGATTTTGCAGCCGAGCAACTGGCCCAACGGTTCGATCCCAAACATGGTGGCTTTGGTGAAGCACCTAAATTCCCAAGCCCCCATAACCTGATGTTCCTACTCCGTCAATGGAAATTGAAAAAGGAAGATCGTTTTCTTGAGATGGTTACCGAAACACTTACTCAAATGCGATTGGGAGGTATCTGGGATCATATTGGTTTTGGGTTTCACCGTTATTCTACAGACAGTGAGTGGTTACTCCCACATTTTGAGAAAATGCTGTACGATCAAGCCTTGCTCATGATGGCATACACTGAATGCTGGCAGGCCACGCAAAAACCACTTTTTAAACAGACGGTCTATGAAATAGCCGATTACATTGAGAGAAACCTAAGCCACCCCGATGGTGGATTTTATTCTGCGGAGGATGCAGACAGCGAAGGTGAAGAAGGAAAATTTTATGTTTGGGAAAAGTCAGAGATCGGTTCGGTTCTTTCCAAAGATGATGCCTCATCATTCAATGAATTGTTTGGAGTTGTATCAGAGGGGAATTTTGAGGATGAAGCTTCTAAGAAAAGAACAGGTAAGAATATTCCTCACCTTTCAAATGAACTGGATACAGAGGAACTTGAGTGGTTCAGCAGTATCCGAAACACCCTTTTTCAGAAAAGAGAGAAACGTATTCACCCACTTCTTGATGATAAAGTTCTTACCGACTGGAATGGCCTCATGATCGCTGCCCTGGCAAAAGCAGGATTTGCCTTCAATGAACAAAGATTTATTGATATGGCTGGAAAAGCTGCTGAGTTTGTGGAACAACATCTTGTTATTGATGGCCAGCTCCTCCACCGTTTTAAAGATGATGAAGCCGGGATCATAGCAATGGCTGATGATCATGCTTTTCTTATCTGGGCCTATATCGAATTGTATGAGGCAACTTTCAAGCCACAGTACTTACAGAAAGCGATCGATTTTAATAAGGAGTTTATTGATCTTTTCTGGGATGAAAAGAATGGGGGGTTCTTTTTTAGCATTTCTGATGAAGACCAGGTTTACGGTCGCCAGCGCCAGATCTTTGACGGAGCCATTCCCTCTTCCAATTCAACAGCTATGTTGAATTTGATCCGTTTAAGCAGGCTTACAGGAAATACAGAACTTGAAAATTATGCAGATAAGATCGGCAAGGCTTTTTCAGCTGATCTGATCCGCTCAGGAGCCAGTATTTGCCACAGTATGCAAGCTATTCAGTTCCTGAATGCAAAAACCAGGGAGATCACTTTAGCTTCAAAAGACGAAAGTGAGATCAAAGAAGTACTAAACACGATTAAAAAGAGCTTCTCCCCTTTCTCCGTGCATCATATAAGAACTGATTCAACCAAAAGCTTATTAAATGAAGTTGCTCCATATACTTCAGCTCAAAACAAAACTGACGGCAAACCTACACTCTATGTATGTGAGCAATTTACGTGTGAGAGCCCAATAACGGCCCTCAACGAAATGAAGAAAGAGTTCGTTAAATGAATTTGAATTCCTTTTATTAACATTATTAATTTATCCAGTTAGTCAATCCGGTTTGGGACTTGCTGCGTATATCATAATATCAAAGTAATCTATGCTTTTTTTCATACTTACAACCATTGGTAAGTTCCTCACTAAAGATGAGGAAAGGGATCGTGAGCTTATGGCTCGTATTAAAGCGAGAGATTCCTCCGCCCTTTCTGAACTTTATGATAATTATAACCGATTGCTTTTTGGACTCATTCTTTCTGTTCTTAAGAAGAGAGAAGAGGCCGAAGACATATTGCAGGAGGTCTTTACCAAGATTTGGGAAAATGCTGAGAAGTTTGACCTTGAGAAAGGAACCGTTTATACCTGGATCGTAACCCTGGCACGTAATAAATCCATAGACCGGCTTCGATCCAAGGTTTACAAAGAACAAAAAAAGCAGTCAACCAGCCTTAATGATGATGATGTTTTTCATCCATTGTATTCTAATGAATCAGACCCTTTGGAGAACACGATATTATCTGAACGGGCTGAAAGAGTTCATAAGGCTTTAAATGAGATCTCAGAAAAACAACGAAAAGTATTGTAAGTAGCTTATTTCAGTGGAATGAGCCAAAGTGAGATCTCCGAGGAATTTGATATTCCTTTGGGAACGGTAAAAAAACGGATGCGTGATGGGATGTTAAAACTAAGAGAGCTTTTAGCGAAGGATATAGAATTATGAATAATAAGAATAACAAATTTACAGAGCTTTGTACCGGTCATGTACTCAAGGCGCTGAGTGAAAATGAAGAAAGGGAATTTCAGCAGTTATTAGCTCAAGCTAATGAGGAGCAACTCCTTCTTTATTATGAATTAAAGGCTGCTGCATCAGAATTAGCAACACAGCATCCAGGTGAAACACCTTCTCCTTCCGTTAAGAATTAGATCATGGAAGTTGCAGATGCGTCTTCTTCCCGGGGATCAGAGAACGCAACCATTCATAAAATGAAATGGTATCGTTTAGCTGTTGCAGCATCTGTCCTTTTTATACTTACAAGTATCGGTTTGGTAATGTATTCCAGCAACCTTTGGGAAGAGGTACAGACCAAAGAAGCCATGATCTCTCAACAGCAAACCACCATTGAATGTCTCGAGTCTGAAGTTGAACGTAAAGAGGAACTACTCACCATTTTAGAGGCCCGCGATGTTGATCTTGTGATGATGGACGGATTGGCTGACATGAGTCCCAACGGGTACGGGAAAGTGGTCTGGGATAAGGAAGGCGGCAATGCACTGCTTCAGGTTGCCAACATCCCGAGCGTACCTATCGATAAAGATTACCAGCTTTGGTTTATTGTGAACGGCCAGCCTATTAGCGCAGGTGTTTTTGCAGTGGATGACCCCGGAAGAGATAACTTCTTTAAGATAGAGCAGCTCCAAAGTTCAGCTACGGATGGTGCTTTTGCCATTACCATGGAACCAAAAGGCGGAATGCCACAACCTACCGGCGATATGTATTTGTTAGGCAATATGTGACCATAAAAAAGCCCCGATCAAATTTCTTTGCGGGGCTTTTGTAAATCTTTTTCTGTAAATAAGGTTATTGCTGCATCATCATCTGGAAGACGAAATCTTTGAAGCTCATCAAAGTAACTCCTGATGGGACTTCAACCATTCCCTTGGCAATGCTTGAACGGTTTACATTACTTACATCCATTAATGTAACCCTCTTTCCATTCTCAACAGCTTCGATCTTCAGCGGGAAGTTCTTTCCTTTAAAGATAATTTCCTGAGCCATTCCGTTAACTTCCGCATCAATATCTGCAGGTAATTTATTCCATCTCTCTCCAAGCATTCCCCAGTTAACGTCAATATCATTAGTCAGCCAAATAGACAAGTGTTTATTAGGGTTTTCAGCATCCTCTACAATCAATTCTGCAGCGTCAAAACCTATGATATTTTGGGTGCGATCAGAGAAGCTGTAGGTAGTTTTACGCTTTGGTTTGTCATCAGATCCATTCCCATTTTCGCTCCAACCCGCCATCATATCTACCAGGCCTTCGATCTCTTCTTTGGTTACCTGCAAGGCCTGATTGTTCCCTGTCATTATCACAAAATCTTTTCGATCATTACGGATGAGGAGTCCATCGGTACTCATCTGACTCATCAGGTCGAAATCTTCTTCTCCTTTGATCATGATTCTGTCAGAAGTAGCATATAGGTTAAGTTCACTTACCTCGGTTACCCCATTTTCTTCACTATACAAATTCATAGAGATCTGTCCTTCAAATTGTGCGAAAGCTGAGATTGAGAAAACAGAACAAAATAGAATGAGAGTGGAAATAAATAATCGCCCTTTATTCATAGTCGTAAATTGGTTTGAATTAATTGATGGAATTGTAACGTCTAAAAGTATGAGTTGTTTCGCTAATAAAATATCAGGCCGTAATTAAATCTTCCATGCCCACACTTACTTTTTTGATCCACCCGCCGGCTACAACATCATTCCCTTCGTAACAAACGATGGCTTGCCCGGGCGTTATCGCTTCACGTCCTGCAGGAAAATGTACTTTCATTCGGTCTTCATCCAATTGTGTGAGGTAGCCAACGGCTCCATCATCATTATAGCGGATGGCCCCTGTGACCTCCATCTCTTTTTGTGGGATCTTATCATATTTAATGAGATTCATTTCACCTGCTATCAATGTAGAACTTACCAGGTCTTCTTTCTCACCGATAGTGATCGTATTGGTATCCGGATCAATGTGTGTAACATATACCGGTTTACCCATAGCTAGATCAAGCCCTCTTCGTTGGCCGATTGTGTAGAATGGATAACCTTCATGCTCTCCAACCACCTTTCCGTTCTTGTCCACAAATTTTCCGCCGGATACTCTTTCTTCAAGTCCGTCCACGCGATCACGCAAAAATCTTCGATAATCGTCATCGGGTACAAAGCAGATCTCGTATGAATCCGGTTTATTGGCCACATTCAGTAACCCATGATCCTCAGCTATTTGGCGGATTTCGGTTTTGGGATAGGTTCCAAGCGGGAAAATAGTTCTGGCTAAATGTTTTTGAGCAACCCCCCAAAGTGCATAAGACTGATCTTTCTTGGGATCATGTCCTCGGGAGATCACATAGCGCCCGTTTTCTTCTCTAACTTTTGCATAGTGACCTGTAGCAATGAAATCACAACCAAGATTATCTGCCCTCTTAAGTAAAGCAGCCCATTTTATGTGTGTGTTACAAAGCACACATGGATTTGGTGTCCTTCCACCTATATAATCATCCACAAAACGGTCGATCACCCAGTCTCCAAATTCCTCACGGATGTCCACAATGAAATGTTTAAAACCGTGATTCACGGCAATATGACGGGCATCATTCATGGATTCTACCGTACAACAGCCGGTCTCCTTCCCCGAATTACCTCCGCTGCGGTGGTAATCCCATGTTTTCATGGTGATACCGATCACCTCATAGCCCTGCTCTTGTAACATCACAGCTGCTACCGATGAATCTACACCGCCACTCATAGCTACTAATACTCTGCCTTTTTTACTCATAGAATTGAATACTTACTGCTTCTTGACGTAATGAAGCTCTAAGATAAGGTTTTTTTATGTCAAGGACGATGACCGATAATTGTTCCTGACTATGGATATCATAGACTGAATTCACTATCCTGTTCTGAATTAAAAAAATAAATCTTATACCAGATGCGATCTGCACTTTTCATTCTGCTGCTATTATTATCCTCAACTGATGTTCTTGCTCAGGAAGCTCAATTTCCGATCATTAAGAATTTTGGAGGAATTTATGAGATCCCTGATTCCGTAGATCCTGAACCGGATATGGAATACAATATTGTTATTGACCTTAAAACCTTACAACGCGATAAAGCCAGCCTAAACCCGGGACTGAACAATGTAGCAAGAATGATGAATCTTCACGGATTAGGCGGAGTGAAAGCCGAAGACCTGAATGTAGCTGTTGTCATACACGGTGGAGCAACAGACCTGGTGATCGACAACGCAGCCTATCAAAAAAGATATGAACTGGACAATCCCAATCTTGAATTGATCGATACACTTAAAGAAGCCGGAGTAGAGATCTTTGTTTGCGGGCAGTCTCTAATTGCCAGAGACTATGGTTTTGATGAGATCAACCCACAGATCACGAAAGGACTTTCCATGCTTACGGTCTTCACAACCTACATGAATAAGGGATATAAGCCACTGGTGTTTGACTGATCGTAAAATTCCGCCGATCTATGTCATATACAAATAAGGCTTCCAGGGCTCTTGAACCCCGCCATTTGAATCCCTGAAAAAGGTAATGGGGACCGGACGATAGGGTTTACTATGAAGCTTCATATTTGCTTCCTTTGGCGTGCGGTTCCCTTTATGAACATTGCACTTATCACAGGCTGTGGTAAGGTTCTCCCAGGTATCCTTTCCGCCACGGCTTTTGGGGATGATATGGTCGATGGTCAGATCTGATCTCTTACCACAATATTGGCAAGTGAAATCATCACGCCGCATTACATTCCGGCGGGAAAGAACAATTTTAGCATAGGGTACCCGAATATAACTCCTAAGACGGATCACCGATGGAAATTGAAAAGATCTCCTTGTAGTGCGTAATTCTTTCTCAGGATCATCATGAAGCAGTTCAGCCTTTTCCAGAAATATCAGCTTCATAGAGCGCTGCACAGAGCAAATACTCAGTGGCTGGTAGTCTTGATTAAGTACTAAAACGTTCGCATTCATAATGTACCTAAATTAATTTCTGTTGATGATATCTCAAAGTTCTTCTTAACTAAGAATGCAGTTCATGAAAATAAAAAAGGCGTTCCACACATGAACAAGCTATGTGTGGAACGCCTTAGTATGGGGTATTTACTTTTAAATATCAACAGCCAATGCTATTGCTATCCTATTCCCACCATTTGTAACAATTCATTTCGGACATCTTCATTTATTGAGATCGCCAATATTATGGATACCACCAATCCGATAAGGGCATAACTCAGATCTTTAAAGACCATTGAGAATACCTTACCCATAGGCCGGCCCTTTTCTTTGCCATCCATAATGCTCATCCCGATCTCACGTCCCGCCAATAATCCGAGAAATACCCAGGTGGTACTCATAGGTACCGTACTTACCGTAAGCTTGTAAACCAAGAGTATGGCATAAACAAAATCAATAATGGTAGCCGACCGCACATCTGTTACTCTTGATTTCTCCGTTACGATCTCTTGTATCTTATCTCCCCTTAAATAGAATAGAAGGCCTAAGCCAAAGAAGATAAACAGTGCAAAACCGAGGAATTGGGTAAAATCAAGGGATCTGGGAAGATAAACGGCAATATTCGCTGCATCCTGCATAACCCATACTGCCCATAAGGTTCCGGATATGATCCACTGAGTTGGCAACCAAAGTTTATGCGGTTCTCCTTTGAATCTCTTTTCAAGTGTATTGGTAACGATCAGCCAAACTACCAATCCGGCGATCAAAGCCAAGCCATATCCCTGTAAACTCTTACCAAGTACGGAAGTGATCCCCTCTGCAGAAGTAGCAAAACAGCTCAACAACAGGAAGGTAGTTGAAACCGGCATCCTCATTCGGGTCAATATCAAAAGAAAGACCGGAGCCGCCACTTGCAGGAATGAAAAATCAGTAGGTGCTTCAGCGAAGCCTTTTGATGTTAAGCGCTGATAGGTTACATCTCCATCATAAATATAGAAACTGGCTGATACCGTAATCAGGAAGATCCCGCCTATCCAGAGCCATAACACCCACCACTTTTTATCCATATTGGAGGCAAGGAATGTACCAATTGTTTGGATACTGTCGTTAGCAATGGCGGAATATCCTGCAAACACAAAACCTACCCACATGGCAAGTTCTGCATAAGGAAATACAACTCCGGCAATGAAAAAGAAAAGACCGATCAAACCGATAAAAACTCGTTCCTGTCTTATGACATCATAAAAACCGGTTGGAATAAAATTTTCTATCGGACTCGGACTGTTTTGATTTGATTGTTGATCTGACATTAATCTAGTATGTGTGCTGATTTACAGCCAAGGGTAAAGATCATATGTTAAGACAGTGTTATGAGATGCCAAAGATTCAGATACTTAACAATTAGATAATACAGATTTGCAATACGTGGGTTAAATATCAGCTTCTGTTCTACAAATTTTAACCCAATTCAAATAAAAACTGCAATAGTTTTCCATATTCTTTTTTAACTTTGTAACCGCTTTTTTAGAGCGACAAAGCAAATGTTTCATCCAAATACAGACGATGTCAAAAAAAGACTCTATTTCCAGTGGCTATTATAAAGAGCCAGTTCCACATATTGCACACGATTCTCCTTTTGCTTCTATGATGGAGCGTTTTCGGTTTGCAGCCGAAATCCTTGATCTGGACGAAGGTGTATTCAAATATCTTTCCAGCCCCGAAAAAGTTGTTATGGTTTCTATACCTGTAACCATGGACGATGGGCGGATCGAAGTTTTTGACGGATATCGCGTGATCCACAACAGTATTTTAGGTCCTTCCAAAGGTGGAATTCGTTATTCCGATGATGTGACTATTGACGAAGTGAAGGCACTGGCGGCATGGATGACCTGGAAATGTGCGGTCGTCAATGTTCCTTTCGGTGGGGCAAAAGGCGGTGTCAGGGTCAACCCAAAACTCCTTTCGCAATCAGAATTAGAGCGATTGACTCGACGTTACACAGCTAATATGCTTGATGTTTTCGGCCCCGACCGTGATATACCTGCACCTGATATGAACACCAATGAGCAGACCATGGCTTGGATCATGGATACCTACAGCATGAAGCAGAAGAAAACTGAAACAGCTGTGGTAACCGGAAAACCGATCATATTGGGAGGTTCAAAAGGACGGAAAGAAGCAACCGGGCGAGGTGTTGTAACTACAACTCTTGCAGCACTTGGTAAGCTGAGAATTTCTCCGAGTAATACTTCTGTAGTAGTTCAGGGATTTGGTAATGTAGGGTCCGTTTCTGCACAGTTGATGTACGAGCAAGGTGCTAAGGTCATTGCTATAAGTGATATCAGCGGCGGATATTATAATAAGGAAGGAATCGATATTTCGGAAGCTATTCACTACACGCAAACCCATGATAATACCCTTGAGGGTTTTGAGGGAGCTGAAAAGATATCCAACAATGAACTTCTCGAACTGGAATGTGATGTCCTTATCCCCGCCGCCAAGGAAGATCAGATCAACAAAGACAACGCTCCTAAGATCAATGCAAAGATCATTGCTGAAGGAGCTAATGGACCTGTGACAGCCAATGCCGATAAGATCCTTGAAGAAAAGGGTATCATGGTGATCCCTGATATTCTGGCTAACGCCGGTGGTGTTACCGTTTCCTATTTTGAATGGGTGCAGGATCGACACGGGTATTTCTGGACAGAAGAACGCGTGAACCGGCGTCTTAACCGCATGATGAGAGAGTCTTTCGATAACTTGTTTATGGTAAGTGAAAAGTATAGTATTACCCTTCGTCAGGCAGCTTATGTGTATGCTATCGATCGTGTGGCCACAACGCTGAAATTGCGTGGTATATATGCTTAAAGAATGAAATTATTACAGACACTTACCCTGAAATCTTCCTATGAGGAAGTTGAAAAAGTAGAAGGACTCCTAAACGATCTGCAAAGTGAGCTTGGGTTCAGTGATGAATTCTATGCCCGCCTTATGCTTGCTGTTTCTGAAGCTGCTACCAATGGTATCGTTCACGGTAATCAACTGGATGAAACCAAATCGGTAAAGATCTCTGCGTTTCAGGATGGGGATCTTCTGATCTTCGAGACCAGTGATGAAGGAGATGGCTTTGACCCTGAAAAGCTGCCCGATCCTCTCGCCGATGAAAACCTTTTGAAAACAAGCGGTCGAGGTGTCTTTCTCATGGAAGAATATGCTGATGCAGTAGAGTTTTCAGATGGTGGGACCACGCTCAGTTTAAAGTTCAATCTGGTCGGATAATTTAAACCGGGTTCAGAAAATTTCTTCTTTTTACTCCACTCTTGAAAACAACCTGCCACTTAATCTTAGTAACTCAGTTTCGGCAGTTTTGGCTACGATCTGTGCTTCTATCAAACGGTTTTCGGCATTCAGTAAACTTTGTTGTGCCTCCCGAAGCTCAATGGAACTTATGGTTCCCAACTCAAACCGTTCTAAAGCTATATCAACAGTTTCTTTATTGATCTCCAGGTTTTCTTCTTCCAGTTCGATGAGGGAAAGAGCATCAGAATACTGCGCGTAGATCTGACTTATCTGGGCTATAACACGGAGTTGAAGATCCTGTCTTCGCAGTTCCTCATTCTTCAAGGCAATTTGAGCATTCTCGGTGCGCCGGCTTTTATTAAATCCATCAAACAGATTAATACGGGCTGTGATCCCATATTGAAACCCATCCGTTTCTGAAAATTCGGAAAACCCAACACTGGCTTCTGTTCTGGAGTATCCGTAACCACCGGAAACATCTATCTGAGGCATCCATTCTCCCCTGATCTCACGTATTTCTGAACGTGCCACTTGCTCATTCAATCGGGCAATATTAAGCTCCTGGTTTTGATCAACCGCATCCTCAATAAGATCTTCAAGAACCAAACTATCCGCCAGGACTATCTCCGGTTGTACTGAAAAATCTATGGATCGATCTTCACCCAAAACAGAAGTTAACAATACCTTAAGCTGTTTTAAAGAGCTTTTAGACCGAATCAAAGCAGCTCGGTCAGTATTTAAATCTGCACGAGCCAGAAGGAGTTCATATTGTGATCCCGAACCTAATTCCTCCTTGGTCTCGGCTATCCGAATACGCTCCTGTGAGATCTCTACGGTATTTTCTAAAACCTGGGCAGCCTTTTGTTGTCCTGTGATCTCATAATAACCGCTGATGATGTCTGCCAAAACCAGTTCAATCTGATTTCTCGCCTCCGCTTCACTGATATCCAGTTCAGCACTGAGTCGATCAAGGGTAGCAAACATGGTTAGTCCATCAAAAATGGTCCAGGTAGCATTTAAACCATAGTCATAAACCGTGGTTTTTGCATTTTGATCATTACGGTCTGCAATGTTGGGATTTCCATATACAGTCACATTATCCTGAATCCGTTGATTGATAGAACCGTCTGCAGATATTACAGGAAGAAAACCTGCATTACCCACTGACTTATTATTTTCGGAGATCCGTATTTCATTTTCTGCGATCCGGATCGAAAAGTTCTTCTCCAGCCCAATTCTGATAGCCTCTTCTAACTGAAGTGTTGACTGAGCCGACACATTCCCACATAAAACACCAAACAGAATTACGGTGAAAAAGGGTTTTAGCACGTATCTCAAGCTATATTTGCGTGATCTAAGCATTGACTTCTGTAGTTTCTAAATTCTCGTATTTTCTAAATGTCTCTTCATCTATCGCTCCTTTCTCAGAACGTTCCGCCGATATATAGTTATACAGTGCCGGAATCACATAGAGTGTTAGGACACTAGCGAATATCAATCCGCCGATGATGGCAATTCCCATCGACTTACGGCTTTCGGCACCTGCTCCAAGTGCAAGTGCGATCGGCAGGATTCCCAGGACCGTAGAAAAGCTGGTCATCAGTATCGGACGAAAACGTGCAACTGCTGCATCTTTTATAGCTTCCAGGTTTGAAAGTCCCTGTACCTGTCTTTGGTTTGCAAATTCTACGATCAGAATCCCGTTCTTGGTTACCAAACCTATCAACATCACCATACCGATCTGACTAAATATGTTAAGCGTTTGATTGAAATACCATAGCGTCAGCAGTGCTCCGGTTAAGGCAAGTGGTACGGTAAACATGATCACAAGCGGGTCCCTGAAACTTTCGAACTGAGCTGCAAGCACCAAATACACCAGCAGCAGTGCCAGTAGAAATACGTAGATCAAACTGGAAGAACTTTCCACAAAGTCCCTCGAAGGCCCCGATAATGAGGTAGTATAAGAATCGTCAAGTACTTCGGCTGCAATAGCATCCATTGCTTCAATCCCGTCACCAATGGTTCTTCCCGGAGCCAAACTTGCTGAGACTGTGGCTGAGGCATAACGGTTAAAACGATACAATTGCGGAGGGCTGCTCTGCTCGGTCAGCGTTACCAGGTTATCCAACTGTATGATCTCCCCCTCATTATTCCTGACATATAAACTTTTCAGATCTATAGGTGCATCTCGATCTTCACGAGACATCTGTCCTATTACCTGATACTGCTTTCCTTCTCTTAAAAAGAAACCAAATCGCTGTCCGCTATAGGCTAGCTGCAAAGTCTCTGCTATATCACGTGTTGAAACACCCAGGTTTTGTGCTCTGTCACGATCAATTTTGATCTCTACCTCAGGTTTACTGAATTTCAGGTCCACATCCACAAAGGCGAAGGTGGGATCTTGCCTGGCTTGTTCGAGAAAAGAGGGTATCACCTCTTTGAGTTTATCGATCGTGTTGGCCTGAAGAACATATTGTACCGGCTGGCCTCCTCTTCCTCCACCAATACTCTGTTCCTGAGCAATAAATGTTCGCGCTCCGCTTAGGTCCTGAACCTTGGTGGACAGATCGTTATATATCTCTTGCTGGCTACGCTCTCTTTCCTCAGCATCCGTCAAAATAATTCGTCCAAAGCCTGAGTTCACTGAACTTGCCGCTCCAAATCCGGGAGAAGTAACCGTGATCAATCCTTCTGTTTCAGGTACTTCATCCAATATAAAATTGGTAAGCTGATCCATGTACCGGTCCATGTACTCGAAGGTAGCTCCTTCCGGTGCTGTTGAACTAACGATGAGTCTTCCCCTATCTTCGAGGGGTGCCAGTTCCTGTTGTAAATTTGAGTATAGCAGCCATATGCCACCCAAACAAACAACGATAACCACCCAAGCCATCCATTTATTGGCCATAAAGGTTTCCAGACTGTTCTTATATTTTTGATTAAGAAGGGCATAGAAAGGCTCCGTTTTTTTATAGAACCAGCTATGCTTGGAATCTGATTTTAAGATCTTTGTAGAGAGCATCGGTATAAGTGTGAGCGCTACGAAGGAGGAGATAATAATAGCTCCAGCCATCACAATACCGAATTCGAGAAACAACCTTCCGGTCAATCCGCCTAAGAATAAAATGGGGGTAAAAACAGAAACCAATGCCAATGATGTAGCTACCACGGCAAAGAAAATTTCCCGTGAGCCTAAGATCCCTGCTTCTATCACATTCATGCCAGACTCTATCTTGGCATAGATGTTCTCCAGCACTACAATCGCATCATCCACCACCAGCCCGATGGCAAGTACGATAGCAAGCAATGTTAGCACATTGATAGAGAAGCCGGCAACATACATCACAAAGAAGGCCCCGATCAATGCAATTGGTATTACAATGATAGGAATAATAGTTGTACGGATATCTCTCAGAAATAAGAAAATGATAAGCACTACTAAAGAAAGCGCCAGGAAGATAGTTTGCTGCACTTCGCTGATAGAAGCACGTACGTATTCCGTGGTATCGAAGCCGACAGCCGTTTGAATATCCTCGGGAAGATCTTTTTTGATCTGTTCTACACGGTTGTAAAATTCATCGGCGATCTCGATCTGATTGGCACCAGGCTGAGGTACAATTACCACCCCCACCATGGGTACACCATTCCTTTTAAGGATAGTACGTTCATTTGCAGCACCAAGCTCAGCCCTTCCGATATCCCGAAAGCGGATCACGTTTCCGTTATCTTCACTGATGATCAGGTTATTAAATTCTTCAGGCTCATATAATCGCCCCTGGGTCCGAACTGTAAGCTCAGTCATATCTCCTTCAATACGGCCTGAGGGAAGCTCCACATTTTCTTGCTGCAGCGCTTGCTGAACATCAAGCGGAGTAAGACGATAAGCCGCTAAACGCAACGGGTCCATCCATAAACGCATGGAATATTCCTTCTCACCCCAGATCTGTACACTACTTACACCCGGTATGGTCTGTACACGTTCTTTAAAATCATTGAAAGCCACATCAGAGAGATCCAGTAGATTTCTTTTGTCACTTCGGACATTTAAAAAAACTATGGGACTTGCATCGGCATCGGCTTTGGATACTACGGGCGGATCAGCATCGGGAGGTAAATTCCGTACAGCTCTTGAGACCCGTGATTGAACATCATTGGCTGCATCGTTCAGATCAATTTCCAGCTCAAATTCTACCGTAATCGTGCTTCGACCTTCGCGGCTGGTGGAAGTCATAGTACGAATTCCGGCAATTCCATTGATCTCTTCTTCCAGCGGCTCGGTGATCTGTGATTCTATAACCTCCGCATTGGCTCCTGTATAAGAAGTACTTACCGTTACAATAGGTGGTTCAGTTGCCGGATATTCCCGAATGCCGAGGAAGGTGAATGCCACGATCCCGAGGATCAAAATGACCAGCGACATTACAGTTGCTAAAACCGGGCGGCGTATACTCAGTGACGATAAACTCATGATCCCTCTCCTTCATAGGTATTAACTTCATCAACTTTCACTTCTGAACCTACCCTTACCTGAAGTAAACCGGTGGTGAGTACCGTGTCTCCCGGGGCTATTCCTTCAGTGATCTGCACATGACTGGCTGTTCGTATTCCGGTTGATACTTGCTGTTCTTCAACCCTGCCATCTTTAAGTAGAAATACTTTTTGCCCGTTCAGTTCCGGAATTACCGATATGGTTGGTATCATCAAAGCATCTTCAATTTCCTCAAAGATCAGTTCCAGGTTTGCAAAAGCTCCCGGCAATAATTTCCCTTCCACATTATCAGCCAAAGCACGGATGCGCAGAGTTCTGGTCTGAGTTTCAATACGTGGTTCAATAGCATAAATAGATGCTTCAAAATCATCCTCCTGCCCCTGAACATTAAAGATCACACGATCTCCGTTTTGAACCACCCCGGCATACCTTTCAGGAACTGAGAATTCTATCTTTATCGGGTTGATGGATTGCAGATTAGCGATCTCAGAAGTTGGGGATATATAGCTCCCGTTACTTACATACCTAAGCCCGACTATCCCGTCAAATGGAGCCAATATTTCTGTTTTCTCGATCTGGGCTTCAATAAGATCAGCTTCCGATCTGAGTACATTCAATTCGTTTAAGGTAGCATCATAGTCTTCCTGGCTGATCCCTCCTCTTTCAAGCAGTTGCTTTTGGCGCTGTTCCCGTACTTCCGCCAGGTTGATCCTGAATTCAGCCTGCTGAAGTTGAGCCTGAAGCTCACGATCGTTTATCTTTATCAGTACTTCGCCTTCTCTTACTTCCCTTCCTTCTTCAAGGCTTAACTCCACGATCTTACCTGAGATCTCACTTCTCAGATCTACAGACTCATTGGCAAGCAATGTCCCTGTAGTGAATATCTTATTCTCAAAAACCTCAGGTTCTACCAAATGTACATTTACTGATAGCGGAGAATTACCGGACCCGGATTGATTTTGACCAGCTGATTCTCCGTTAGAACTAAGAATTTTTGGGATCGCTAAAAGACCCAATACAACCAAGATTCCGATAATGATAAATAATCGCTTCATTTACTTTTTACTATGTTTTTGAATAATTATACAAGATAACCACAAACGCGGACTAACCATTCTCAGTCTTGAAAAGGCTTGTAAAAAATTGCATAAAAAAAGCGATGCAGTTAACTGCATCGCTTTTAAAAGTCTCGAGAAAGTCGCTGTCAGGCTACTTGTGCTTCCAATTGTTTTGTAAGCTGAGATTTAGGAACGGCACCCACGATCTGATCTACCACTTCACCATCTTTAAAAATAAGAAGTGAAGGAATACTGCGAATGCCATATTTCACAGAAACCTCGGGGTTACTGTCCACATCAACTTTTCCGATCTTGGCTTTGCCTTCATATTCACCGGCTAATTCTTCAACGATCGGCCCGATCATTCGGCAAGGGCCACACCATTCTGCCCAAAAGTCAACTAAGACCGGTTTGTCAGATTTAAGTACTTCAGTGTCAAAGTTGCTGTCAGTAAATTCAATTGGTTTTCCCATAATGCTTGTCAGTTAGATTTATTGGATATTTCTTTAATCTTGAACAAATATCGGAAAATTTCATTCAACATTACATATTCTTTTGAGTTATAGGGGTTATAGTATGCAGTGATACGGTAAGGTGGCGCTATTAATTCCCATGGACAAGCTGCACTGACTCTTCCCCTAAAACCTCTCGCAGCCCCCGTAACAGTTCATCATTAGGCTCCACTACAAAATTTCGCACATTCATTCTGATCGGAGCGTTGGCTTCCTGACTGTGGATGCAAAAACGAACAGTTGTAGTCCCTTTATTGAGGGAAAATAAGGTTTCTACCTGTTTGAGATCATTCTTATCCAGTTCAGAGGTCTTCAAGTCGATCTTCAGATTCAACTGCTCCTGAAACTTCTCACGCAGATTTTCCACCCGCTCAAAATTATTGGCGATCACTTTGGGTTGCCCGCCTCTCGTATCTACCACACCGTCAATAAAAAGCACATTATCGGTTTGAAGCAGCCCCATATACTGATCATAGGTTTTGCTGAACGCGATCACTTCCGTGGAGTTATTCAGATCCTCAACCTGAAGGAACGCAAACGGCCGGCCTTTTTTATCTGTCACTCTTTTAATGCCCGTGATGATCGCAATGAACTTAATATTATTACGGTCCGACATTCTGCCAAATACATCATCGCTTAAATTCTGTTTCCCGAACAACCGGATCTCTTCTTTAAACCGGCTTAACGGATGTCCGCTCAAATAAAATCCGATTAGCTCCCTTTCTTTGTTGAGTCGCTCGATCTGTGTCCAGCGAGGAACTTCCCGCAGTTTTGGCTCCTGAGAACCCGGGCCGCCACTGTCTCCACCGAATAAATTACCTTGGTTCAGCCTGATCTCCTCCTGCTTGCGAACAGCATAGGAAAGGATATCCTCCAGCGATTCATGAAGCTGAGCCCTGTTATCATTCAGCGTATCAAATGCGCCGGCAATAGTAAGGCTTTCCAGTGTTTTTCGATTGCATACCCGGAGATCCACACGAGTGGCAAAATCAAAGATGGAAGTAAAATCTCCATTCTCTTCGCGCTCTTCCACAATATGCTGAATAGCGGACGATCCCACCCCTTTTATCGCAGACATTCCGTATTGAACCCGCCCGTCTTTGGCTCGGAATTTTCCACGGGCAGTGTTGATATTTGGCGGATCAACGGCTATTCCCATCCTTTGACATTCCTCAATGAATGACGCCACCTTCTTGATGTCGCTCATGTTGTGGGTCATCACTGCAGCCATATATTCAGCCGGGTAGTTGGCTTTAAAATACATGGTGTGATAGGCCACTACGGAATAAGCTGCCGAGTGAGATTTATTAAATCCATAACCGGCAAACAACGCCATCTTGTCGAAGACTTCCTTGGCCGTTTTCTCATCGTACCCTTTCTCGACCGCCTGTTTCACAAATTTCTCTTCTTCCGGTGGGAGAAGCTCAGGCTTTTTCTTACCCATGATACGTCGAAGTACATCCGCTTCACCGAGTGAGTAGCCACCCATTCGCTGTGCCACTTTCATGATCTGCTCCTGGTAGATCATAATACCGTAGGTCGGCTCCAGGATCTCGATCAGATCTTCATGGTCGTACTCCACTTTCTCGCGACCGTGTTTACGCTCAATATAATCCGGAATGAACTGCATCGGACCCGGACGGTACAGGGCGTTCATGGCGATAAGGTCATTGATATCCGTGGGTTTCAGGTTCTTGAGATGCTTGCGCATCCCTTCACTCTCAAACTGAAACGTACCCAGCGTACCGCCCTGCTGATAGAGTTTATAGGTCTTGTCGTCATCCAGGGGAATATCATCCAGGTTATATTCCTTGCCAAAGTTCTCTTTTACATAGCTGATGGCCGTTTTCAGAATAGATAAGGTTTTCAATCCCAGGAAATCCATCTTCAGCATCCCCGCATTCTCGATCACATTACCATCGAATTGGGTCACATAAAGATCCGCATCCTTGGCGGTACTTACCGGGATATACTCCGTAAGTTTATCAGGAGCAATGATCACCCCGGCGGCGTGAATACCGGTATTCCGTACTGAACCTTCCAGCACATGTGCCATCCTGAGTGTCTCCGCTTCCAGGCCTTCCCCATCTCTGATATCCCTTAATTCCTTTACTTCTGAGAAGGCATCATCCAGCGTTGTTCCTGGGCGTTCCGGGACAAGTTTAGCAATTCGGTCGGCATCGGAAAGTGGAAGGTCGAGCACACGCGCCACGTCACGAACGGAAGAACGGGCAGCCATAGAACCAAAAGTGATGATATGCGCTACCTGATCAACACCATATTTATTCACCACATACTCGATCACGCGCTGCCGGCCGTCGTCATCAAAATCAATATCAATATCGGGCATCGACACTCGCTCGGGATTCAGAAACCGCTCAAAAAGCAGATCATACTTCAGAGGATCTATATTGGTGATCCCCGTACAATAAGCAACTACGGAGCCGGCCGCTGAACCACGTCCCGGCCCCACATAAACGCCCATATCCCGGGCCGCTGCAATGAAATCCTGAACGATGAGGAAATATCCCGCAAAACCCATTTCCCTGATGATCCCAAGCTCCAGTTCTATCCGCTCAGTAACCTCTTCATCAATTTCTTTGTAGCGGGGCTTCGCTCCTTCATACGTCAGGTGTTTCAGATACTCATCCTCTGTCTCAAATCCTTCAGGAAGCTCAAATCGGGGAAGCTGTATCTCACGTTCCAGTTTGATGGGCTCTATTTTCTCGACGATCTCCTGCGTACTTACAATAGCCTCCGGCATATCCGGAAAGAGGTCCTTCATCGCATCCTGCGATTTGAAGTAGAACTCATTGTTCGGGAAGCCATACCGGTAATCGCGGCCCTTACCCTTGGGAGTGCTCATCAATTCGCCGTCGTCTATACAGATCAGGGCATCGTGGGCTTTGGCATCTTCCTCATCCAGATAAAACACATTGTTCGTGGCTACCAGTTTCACCCCGTATTTCTCTGAAAAGGATTTGAAAACGTCATTCACGCGCTTCTCCTCTTCCAACCCGTGATTCAACACTTCCAGATAGAAATCATCGCCAAAGGTTTCCATCCACCACTGCAGTTCCTCTTCGGCAAACTCCTGTCCTTTATTCAGAATAAGATCTGCAAGCCAACCCCGAACCCCTCCGCTCAGGCAGATCACATCTTCGGAATATTTAGCGATCACTTCCTTATCAATTCGGGGATATTTATAATAGTAGCCTTCCGTAAAACCTATGGAACTTAGCTTGGATAGATTCTTATACCCATTCTGATTCTTGGCAAACATCGGGATCTGATAGCGCCGATCTTTATTATCCCTGGTGAATTTCTTTATGGTGCGATCCTCCACCACATAAAACTCACAGCCAATAATGGGCTTGATCCCTTCGGCATGAGCCGTGGCTGCAAATGAAAACGCCCCGTACATATTCCCCAGATCAGTAAGTCCGACCGCGCTCATCCCTTCATCTTTGGCCTTTTTAACCAGTTCTTTGATACCTGCAGTAGCCTGAAGGACCGAAAACTTCGAATGATTATGGAGGTGCGTAAAGGTAACCTGCTCTATTAGCTCGCTACCAGTTGTCTCTTCTTCGTTTCCACTTTTTTTTTGAGCCGCTAGTTTCTCTTCCGACTGCTTTGTTTTGAAACGGGACGGAGAAACGAGATCAATATACTCTTCCCTCTTCATGTAGCTCTGTGCCGATTCATACAATTTGGCATCCATCGGGAAGTTGATCTTGGTAGCACCGGTACGAACCATCTCCAGGAAAATACGGGCTGTTGCTTCCACATCCGCTGCGGCATCGTGGGCATCTTCAAAACCCTGATCAAAAAGGGCGTGATGTAACTCACCTAAAGAAGGCCATTTATAATTTCCTCCACGACCTCCTTCGATCTTGGCAACATCCGTTCCGTCGAGCTTGGTATCGATCTTGGGTTTATCAAGAATGGCAGACGAGATCTTCTTTCGAAGATACTCCGCTCCCATAACTTTCTCATCAAAACTGACATTATGCCCGATGAGGAAATGAGCGTTATTGATATCCTTTGAAAATTCTTTCAGCACGAAATCCAGCTCTACCCCTTCTTCCTGAGCACGCTCGGTTGAGATCCCATGAATTTTCTCCGAGTTGAAAGGAATGGTAAACCCTTCCGGTTTCACAATATAGTTCCCACTGTTAATGAGCTTACCGGTATGGTCATGGAGCTGCCATGCAAGCTGTACCAGGCGCGGCCAGTTGTCTAGATCGGTGATCGGGGCCGAAAAATCTTGAGGTAACCCGGTGGTTTCTGTATCAAAAATCAGGTACATGTAATCCCTTCGTTGGAGTAGAACTTCAAAGTTTGAATATACTATTCCTAAGCTTTCTATTCGAAGCTATTTGTTAACTATTTATCCACATTTTGGAAGAAGTAAAAAGGCAAAAGGCAAAAGTGAAAGGTTTCATTAATCTACCCTTTCACTTTTCACCTTTGCCTTTTCACTTATCATAACTCCACTGAGAAATCCTCAAAGTCCTCATCGTCCGATTCTTTACTAACCTCAATACTCTGCACATAGCTTGCTACAGGGCCTTTTTTGCATCGTTCGACAAGTTCTTCGATCTGCTCCTCATCTCCCTGAAAAACAGCTTCCACTCTCCCATCCGATAAGTTTTTTACCCAACCGGTTACCCCAAGTGCTTCGGCGTTCTTTCGGGTGAAATGGCGGAAACCCACACCCTGAACTCGTCCTGTTATAAAAATATGCTTCTTCAATATTCTGCCTTTTTGTTTTTAAAGCTCTATTTTACCATTATCGTCAACTATAAAAAATGATTCCGCAGCGTTTCGTTCAACTATCTTACATCCATGACCTTAACTCAACTTTCCTACATCGTTGCCGTCGACAAACATCGACACTTTGCCACCGCAGCTCAGAAGATCTATATCACCCAGCCTACACTCAGTATGCAGATACAGAAGCTGGAGGATGAACTCGGCGTGCTCATTTTTGACCGGTCGAAGTCGCCGGTGGTTCCTACTGCTATGGGAGAGGAGATCATCGAACAGGCCAAGTTGATACTGAGCGGAGCCAAACATATTGAAGATATGGTGGCTGTTCAGGGTGAAACACTGAGGGGAACCTTCCGGGTAGGAATTATCCCTACAATTGCTCCATACTTAGTGCCGCTTTTTCTGAAGCCTTTTATTGAAAAATATCCGGAAGTAGAGCTGATCTTTGAAGAAGCCCTCACGGCTGAAGTGCTGAAAGGATTGAATGAAGATTATTTTGACGTTGGCATTATCGCCACACCAACCGAGCAGCATATGTACGAGCGCGACCTATACCTTGAGCCGTTTCTGGCATATGTGAGCAGCAACCATGAGTTAGCTAAGAAAGACAAGATCTGCATTGACGATCTGTATAAAGAAGATCTGTGGCTGCTGAATGAAGGACACTGCTTCCGGGATCAAACCATGAAGCTGTGCAAGAAGAACAACGAGAAGCGAAACAAAGCACCCATCATTTTTGAAAGCGGAAACCTTGAAACCCTGAAGCGACTTGTGGAGCAGGATTTCGGCGTCACCCTAATGCCCTACCTAGCCATGAACGAACAGGACAACAGCTGCACGAACGGCATTGTGAAGGAATTCGAAGACCCCATCCCTTCCCGCAAGATCCGTCTGGTGTACAGCCGTGAATTCCTCAAACAAAACCTGATCGATGCTTTTGCAACGGTTATCACAGACTCGATCCCCAAAGAACTGGAATCCCAGGAAGAAGCGATGGTTATTGAGTGAGGCAGGTAACATTGAATATTCAAAATTGAACTTTGAATATTCAATGTTGAAGAGTTAATAACTATTTTTTCTTTACCAGCCCAGCTCCACCCAATATTGCGGCTACAGCACCAACCACAAGCATTATAATGGCATTGGTAGAACCCGCTCCGCCAAAGGCCTGATCAAGCTCTGAGCCAAACGAGTTATATTCCTGATATCCAAAATAAAGAAGGAGTACGCCGGCGATGAAAAGTGCAACAGAGATCGTTCGCTTCATAGGTTCTATTGTTGTTTGGATTTTTACCTATCTAAGAATTTTAGAAAACAAGAGCAATACGCATTGGGTATTGATGATATTTAGATGAGGTAATATATCCTGAATCAAGAGTACAGCATCTTCATATCTGATTTTGGTTTAATTTGAAATAAGAATTAATCCTAAATATACCTGCCACGAACTGTCACCCTCTCTTCTTAGTTTAGTGATTGAAGTAAATAAACAACTCCGCGAAGTCGTCATCCTGAGCGGTAAGTAGCATTATAGTGCTGGATGTTAATAGCGAAGGATCTCAAATTCTTACCTGATGAATAGTTCAAAGTTTGAGATCCCTCGTGTCAGACACCTTCAATCTTTCTGAATGATACGCACTCAGGATGACGACGAATCGGAAAAAGAAATAACCACATGCTCAAGATCACCAAAGCCGGAAATCATGGAATATTGCTGCCGCAGCTGAGCATTGGCCTTGATTACAGCGGCTCCAAGGCAGAGCATGTGTTTGTCTCTCATGGCCATGCCGATCACATTCCCTGGAAAAACAGAGGAACGGTATATGCCACTCCTCCCACTTCCTCTTTTATGAAATTGCGGGGTGTTAAATATGAGGTTCAGGAGCTTCCGTTTCAGAAGACATTGGAAACCGAAAACGCCCGGATCACTTTTTACCCTGCCGGACACATTCTCGGCTCGGCTATGACTTTCGTGGAAAGCGACTTCGGCAACCTCCTTTACACCGGTGATTACCGCACCCCGCCCTCTCCCGCCACGGAGGGATTTGAACTTCCCGATAAATCCATTGATACCTTTATTACGGAGGCGACCTTCAGTCTGCCCGTGTACAAATGGAAATCGTATGAGGAGCTGAAGGCTGAGGTCACTGGCTTTGTCCAAGAAGCACTGAACAATGAATACACTCCGGTCTTCTTAGCGTACAACCTCGGAAAAGCACAGGAGATCATGTTTTTATTGAAAGACCTGGTCCATCCCATTCAGATTCACGGAGCGGGATATAAACTTTGTGAGGTTTATGAGGAACACGGATTCCCTCTCGGAAATTATGAGAGCTACGACCGGGACACCTGCGAAGGCAAGATCCTGATCTGCCCGGGTTCTGCCCTCAACAACGGCTTTGCATCGAATGTGAAGAAAAAGCGCATTGCCTATTGTTCGGGCTGGGCGGCTATGGAAGCACGCCGAAGTCAGCTTACCGTAGATAAACTCATCCCCCTTTCCGATCACCTGGATTTTTTCGAGCTGATCGATCTTTGCGAAAAACTTCAGCCCAAGATCACCTACATCACGCATACTCCCAATCCGAATGTGGTAAAGCATTACCTGGATGAGCGTGGAATTCCTTCTCAGTTTTTAGATATGGCGGCGGGACCGAATGACTAATGTTCAATTTTAAGTGTTAAATATTAGGTCAACCAATAAACAAGCTTATGGAAAATCCAGATTTTTTTAACGACTCGTTTTTTATAACAACCTCAATTGCACATTTAACATTTAAAATTTAGCATTTAAAATTCTACAAACACTGATGAGTACACAAGCTCCAAATACCTTCCTAAAACTAGCAACAACGGCTCAGCGCATAAACGAAACCCGCGGAAGCAATGCCAAGATCAGGATCTGTGCGGAGTATTTTAGATCTATTTCCAATAAGGAAGACCTTCATATGGCAGCGCAGTTTATGGGAGAAGGGGCTTTTTCAGATATCTCAGGAAAGCGGGCTTCAGTGGGCAGCCGAACCTATTCAACCTTGGCGGCCGAGATCTGTGAGATCGATTATGAGAAAGTCTTCAAACCCAGCAAAACGGCGGTGGGAAGCTCTTCTGAAACCATAGAAAAATTGTTTACCAATATTCCCGAAGCACAGAAGAAATGGAGATCCGCTGAATTTTCTCTCAAAGATGTTGAAGTGATCTATGACAGGCTTTATGAAGTTTCTTCCCGAAAAGACAAGCAAGTGATCCTGAAAGAAGCATGGTCGCAATTGACTCCTCTCGAGGTAAAGTATTTCCTGAGGATCATGGGGCGCGGTTCGCTGCGGATCGGTTTTGAGACCAAGAGTATTATTTCAGCCATCGCAAAAGCTTTTGAACAAAAGGTCAAAGATGTACGATATGTGCACATGATCACCGGAAGTATCGGCAGAACCGCGATCTTAGCCAGGCAAGACCGGCTGGATGAAGCCAGTTTTAAGCTTTTTCATCCGCTGTCTTTTATGCTGGCCTCTCCTATTGAAAGTCGTGCCGTTGAGGATTACACTGAATACCTCGCTGAAGAAAAGTTTGACGGGATGCGGTGTCAGATTCATGTTTCAGGGAATAACGTAAAGATCTTCTCTCGTGACCTTAACGATATCACACACTCCTTTCCTGAGATCGTGAATTATTTCACTGAAAGGGAACTTTCGGAGGTTGTACTGGATGGAGAGATCTGCGTATTCAAAGAGGATACCATTCAGCCTTTCCAGCTTTTACAAAAACGAATGGGACTCAAAAAGCCTTCAAAAAAAGTATTGGAGAAGTATCCCACCCTGCTTATTTCGTATGACATTCTTTTTTATGATGGTCAGCCTGTTTTCGAAAGAACATTAACTGAACGCCGAGAGTTACTTTCTGAATTGTCATCGGCATTCAACTTCCCGGTTACCACCCAGAAGCCCGTTTATGATAAAGATCAAATTGATGAACTTTTCGAATTGGCACTTGCTCACGGAAATGAGGGGTTGATGCTTAAACACAAAGATTCTACCTATGAATATGGCCAGCGAAGAAAATCATGGCTGAAGGTCAAAAAGCCGGGAGGTTCTATCGATACCATCATGATGTATGCCCATGCAGGAAGCGGTAAACGCGGTGGCACCTATTCCGATTTCACTCTGGGAATTTCTGTCCGTGATGATGAACGCTACGAAGAGGAATTTATCCCGATCGGGAAAGCTTACGGAGGCTATACGGATGAGGAACTGAAAAAGCTCAATACAAAGATCAAAGAGATCACTGTTGAAAAGTATGGGCCGACATTAGGGCTTTTGCCGGAAATTGTGATCGAACTCGAATTTGATGATATCCAGGTCAATAAAAGAACCAAAGCCAATTTCACACTTAGATTTCCCAGATTTAAAGCTATACGCTGGGATCTCTCCCCGGATGATGTGGATACACTCAGGTATGTAGAGGATCTATACAGAGAGAAGGTGGATAAAAAAAGGCTAAGTCAGAAGAACAAACCTTCATTTATCAATGCTTAACATAATAAACATCCGGAATCAGAAATTAAGACTGATGACTTATCCAATGATATGACCCAAACTGGCCTTAAATTCACCAGAATAATAGAATTAAAACCGTTCACAATTTGTAATCCCTTTTAATAGTATTTAACAATTGAAAGGGAGAAGTTTAGAAAAAATTTGGGTTAATAGAGTCAAACTAAAAATAAAGAAATGAGAAATCCTGTGTCCGTTATAAAATTAATGCTTGCAGCAATACTAGTTCTCACACTCGGATCCTGTTCGGAAAGTGAAACTGACCCCAACCAGAGGCAAGGAAATCTTGTAGTTCCTTCCGTAGAGGCTGTACAAGCGCGTTATGGATCCCTTCCGCTTGTTGAACGATTCAGTGGAAATGTCAGATCCAAAAATCAAGTAGCTCTTTACCCTGAAATTTCCGGAGTTGTAGAGCAGATCTTTGTTCAAAATGGAGATTATGTCAATAAAGGGGATAAACTTGTACAGATGAATACAAACGTACTCGAAAAGCAACTTCAGCAAGCAGAGGCAGGGTATAAAATTGCAAATGCTCAACTAAAGCAATCCAAAGCCGGACTTACAGAAATTGAGAATGAATATCGCCGGGTGAAGCAGTTAGAAGAGAAAAATCTGACAAGTCAGGTTGAAGTGGATCAAATTGAAGGACAATTACTTTCTGCACAGGCAAATGTTGAATTAGCCGAGGCACGACTTGAACAGGCGGAATCCTTGGTAGACCAACGCAGAGATGAATTAAATAAAGCGATAGTCAGAGCTCCCATATCTGGTACCGTTGGGCAGCGTAATGCTGAAATTGGAATGCAGGTTTCAACAAACAGTCAGCTTTTCCTGATCGGAGACCTTTCTAATCTTACCGTTGAGATCATTCTTACAGAAAATATGCTGAATCAAATTCAGATTGGCCAAACTGCCCGAATATTAGTAGAAGATCGCAATGGAAATGAACAAGTTGTGAGCGCAGAACTTTCTCGAATTTCACCTTTTTTGAATGAAGTAACACGTAGTACAGAAGCGGAAATTGATGTAAATAACGACAGCAGACTTTTAAGACCCGGCATGTTTGTTCCGGTAGATATTTTGTTTGGAGAAAGTGAACAAGCCACCCTTATTCCTGTAAGTGCACTTTATACAGACCCAACCTCCGGTGAAGCAGGGGTATTCATTGCTTCCTCACTTGGTTCAGAAATTGAACCTGTTAGTGATACTTCTGACAGCTCCGGCGGTCCGGGTGCTATGACAGAACCTACCCAAGTTGAATTCAAGCCTATTACTGTATTGGCCGAAGGAAGAATGGAACTTGGGGTTTCAGGTGTGGAAAGCGGACAGTGGATAGTAACAGTAGGCCAGGATCTGTTGTCGGAAGGCCGCACAGAAGCAAGAGTACGTGCGATGAGCTGGGATCGTATTTATCAGCTTCAAAATCTTCAGCGAGAAGATCTGTTGAATGAGATCATGCAAGAGCGTGATACCGACTTATCTAATGTAAATCTATAATATTTACGATCATGCCCATTACAGAAACTTCAATTAAGCGTCCTATTGCCACATCGATGGTCTTTCTGATCATCATTACCCTGGGTGTAATCGGATTCCGATTTCTGCCTGTTGACCTCCTCCCTCCCATAGAGTATCCACAGCTTACCGTAGCTACCGATTATGATAATGTTGGGCCGGAGGAAATGGAAACCATCATCACGGAGCCTATAGAGAACGCCCTTGCAGGTGTGCCCGGAGTTGAGCGTGTTCGTTCCAGTTCAGAAGAAGGTGGCAGTCGTGTTACCCTCGAATTTGCCCAAAGCGTAGACATTGATGTTGCAGCTAATGATGTAAGGGCAGCTTTAGATCGTGTACGACGATCTATTCCACCTGAAGCTGATGCTCCCCGAATATGGAAATTCGACCCAAATAATTTCCCTATCGTAATTATTGGGGCAAATGCAGATATGAATCTGGCTGAATTAACCGTCTTGCTGGACCGGGAGATCACTAAAAGATTCGAGCAGATCAACGGCGTTGGCTCCATTGATATTTGGGGCGGTATTGACCGTGAGGTTAAAGTAGATATAAAGCGAGACCGCCTGATCGCAAGTGGCTTGTCTACTGCTGATGTTCAGCAGGCTATTGCCAGGGAAAATGCAAACCTTCCCGGTGGAAACGTAAATTCCGGTATTCAGCGACTCTACGTTCGTACCCTGGGAGAATATGAGTCCATAGATCAGATCGCTAATACTGTTATTACAACTATCGCCTCAAAACCAATTCGGGTAAAAGATATAGCCAATGTTACTTTCGGCTATCAGGATCTGGATCGGGTTGTAAGCATTGATGGGCAACCCATGGTACGATTTGGTATCCGTAAGCAAACCGGAGCAAATACCGTGGCTGTAGCTCAGCAGATCCATGATGAAGTGGAACGGATCAACAGTCAGCGTAACGATCTGAATCTTTTCATAACTACCGACCAAAGTACATTCATACAAAGCTCCATCGATAACGTACAAAGTGCTGCCATATGGGGGGCTTTACTAGCCGTTTTAGTACTCTATGTATTTTTCAGGAATGGTTCTTCCACCTTTATAATTGCCGTTGCCATACCGATATCAATCATTGCAACCTTTGCGCTGCTTTACTTCAATGACCTGACTCTAAACCAAATGAGCTTTGGTGGACTTGCCCTTGGGGTCGGTTTAATTGTAGATAATGGAGTGGTTGTACTTGAAAATATTATTCGACTCCGTGAAGAGGAAGGAGAAGAATTAAAGACAAGTGCGCTTATCGGTACGAAACAGGTTGCAGGGGCTATTGTCGCTTCTACCCTCACCACCTGTGTTATCTTCTTGCCGGTTGTCTTCATGCAAACGATATCCGGGCTTCTTTTTCAGGAATTGGCCCTTGTGGTAGTTTTTGCCTTGATCTGTTCTTTGTTAGTAGCTCTGACTCTCGTGCCAATGCTTTCCAGCCGCTTTCTTACCATTAAGAAAGGCAGTGAGAGTAAGAAGAGCCGATTTCAGGTATTCTTCCAGAAGATGGAGGTTAAATACTCTCAGTTACTTGAAAAGACCTTACACCACAAGCCGGCAGTATTCAGTATTACCGGAATCCTTGTTGTAGGAAGTTTCTTACTGATTCCGATCATCCCGGTAGAGCTCGCACCTCAAACCGACGCCGATGAAATTGATATTGATCTTCAAATGGCTGACGGAACTAACATTGCCGTTCAGAATCTATATCTGAAAGAACTTGAGCAGATCGTTCGGGCAACATTACCTATGGAAAATGTAAAAAACTTCACCACCGAAGTAAGAGACGGACGTGCTGAAGTTGAGATCGCGATGGTTCCACAGTCAGAAAGAAGTCAAAGTACTTCCGACCTGGCTAATGAGATCCGTAGCAATCTTGAAGGAAAGATACCCGGTGCTGACATCCGTGTGAATGCCGGCTCAGGTTTATGGATCCTCAGACGAGTATTTGGTGGCGGCGGTGGTGAGGATGTTCAGTTTGAACTTCGTGGCTACGATATTGAAAAAGCTTATGAACTTGCTCAGCAGATAAAGCTTAGAGTTGAAAAACTTCCCGGCATAGTGGAAGTGAGATCCGGAAGAAGCGAAGGAACTCCTGAGGAGCGTATCCTCTTTGACCGTGATAAGATCGCCGACCTCGGGCTTGCTGTACGTGATGTAGCACAAGTTATACAAACCAATATAGGTGGAAGCCGCGCCGGTTCTTACCGTATTGGCGGAGATGAATATCCTATTACCGTTCGCTTGCGGCCGGAAGACCGACTCGGAACCCTTGATTTAGACAACATTTCGATCCGAACCCCGGAAGGTGGAGTTCTGCCGATCTCTTCCGTGATCAAAAAAGAAAGTGCCCGCGGACCGGAAGACATCAACCGAATCAATGGGCAACGTGTAACCAACATTACTGCAAACCTTGAAAATGGAGTTGCTTTGGGTGAAGCTGTGGAAGCCATTCAAGCTGAACTTTCCGATTTCCCACTTCCATCAGGTTTCAACATTGTTTTTGGCGGTGAATGGGAAGAACAGCAAAAAGCGGCGGCTGATTTCTCCATGTCCATCATCATGGCACTTATTCTGATATATATGGTAATGGCCGGACAGTTTGAACGATTTCTGGATCCCCTGGTTGTAATGTTCTCTGTACCATTAGCGATGGTTGGGGTGATACCGGCATTGTTATTGACCGGAACCACACTGAATATTCAAAGCCTGATGGGAATGATCATGCTTATCGGTATCGTAGTTAACAATGCCATTGTACTCGTTGATTATATCAATCTTATGAGGCGTGAAAAGAATATGCCGGTATTTGAAGCGGTGGTTGAGGCTGGACGACTGAGATTGCGACCTATCCTTATCACCACCTTAACAACGGTACTTGGCTTATTGCCCCTCTCCTTCGGATTGGGTGCAGGTGCTGAGATTCAGGCCTCACTGGCTCGTGTTGTAATCGGAGGTCTTACAGCTTCTACTTTGGTTACCCTGATATTTATTCCGGTAGTTTACGTTAGTGCAGACACTCTGCTTGAAAAAGCAAAAGCCATTAGCTGGAATCCTTTCAGCTCAACCAAAGAAGTTGAACTGGCTCAGTAATACTGTATGCCTGATAAGTTTTCGTTAACCATACGAGAAGAAAAGCCTGCTGACTATGAAGCCGTTGAAAGCCTCATTCAGCAGGCTTTTTCTTTAGCTGAATACAGTGACGGGAATGAACACCGGCTCGTTCAGAACCTTCGAAATTCCGATGCTTTCGTCCCTCAGCTTTCCATGATTGCTGTACTCAATGACATAATTGTCGGACATATCCTGCTCAGCAAAATTAAGATCAGAAATAAAGAAAGGGAGTTTAATTCACTGGCTTTGGCCCCGGTAAGCGTATTACCTGAATTCCAGAATAAAAGTATAGGCGGAAAGTTGATAGAAGCTGCACATCTTAAAGCCAAAAACATGGGGTTTACATCCATAGTATTGCTTGGCCATCAGGATTATTATCCAAGATTTGGGTACAAACCGGCCCATACATTTGGGATCAAATTACCTTTTGAAGCTCCTCCCGAAAATTGTATGGCTATTGAATTGGTACCTGGGAGTTTATCTGAAGTTAGTGGGGAAGTAGTATATCCCAGCGCTTTTTTTGAATAGTTCTTAGTGATCTATAAAAACTCTTCGACGCTCTCGATCAAAAAATCACGAAGTCGTTCATCAGGTAAAAGGGTATCTCCACTCCATTTAAACTCCAATCCCTCCAACCGTTCTGCTATGGATTTCTCCCTTCCGCCCGGTGACAGGAATACCGGAATTACGATCACATTGCCGGAGGTATTCCCCTGCCGAACCAGTGCTCTGAGATGCTGTTTGGCCTGATCATGAACAGGCTTTGGAGCATCATCCCTGACCGTGAGCGATAGAATATTTCTAAAGGCCATTAAGCCCTTCTGGTTTTGATCTTTCTGAATCTGAGCCGCAAGCGATTCCATACTCTTCACCCATTCCGTGTTATCTTCCTCGCCATTGGGACCATGCGCTGCAAGCACGACTGTTTCACTGTCAGGGTCTTCACTGAGTGCCAGGATCCGGTCTCTAAGAATAGCTGCCACTATCGGATGGTCATCCAGAGCATCGGTAAATTGACCAGGTGTATGTATTTTAACCTGGTTAAGAGTGGGAGGAAACAGCATGTTGTGCATTTTATGAGATTCGTCCAATTCAACCCCAGACATCTCTACAAACTCATTAGTATAATGCATCACCGGCATGGGCGCATCAGCAAGTTCATCACGTAAACCCAACAAAAACTCAGCCTGCCTTAGAATAGGGCTATGCTTAGATATAAAGAGTGGGATCACAATTATTCGATCCACTTTTTCAGCTTCCAGTTTCAGAATGGCCTTTTGAATGGAAACGAAGTTAGCCATTCCCCATGCAAACTCCGTTGGATAATTCTCCATCAGCGGTTTAGCCGCTTCCTGTACCATAGAATTCCAGGTAGTGCCTCCACCATGGGCCATTATTAATATTCCAACCTTAGATTTCACTTTTGGATCGGTTGCGCTCATTGTATAAAAAAATATCTTGATTAATACATTTAATGATTCATGAAGATAAGAATTGCAGCATTCTCTTGAATGAATATCAGTGGTTAAATCTTGTTATCTGTATGATCTATCCGTCGTAAGGAATAATAGATCACTATTAAGCTTCCTGTAAATTCTCCTTCACTACTCGTTCCTGAACATCATGGGGAACTTGCGCATAATGAGAAAACTCACGAGTATATGTGGCGCTTCCCTGAGTCATCGATTTGAGACGGGTTGAATAATGGTCCAGTTCTTCCAGCGGAACATGAGCTTTTATTTTTTGGATAGAACCTTCTCCCTCCATGCCCTGAATTTGACCACGACGGCTGCTGAGATCGCTCATAACATCTCCCATATAGCTCGACGGCACATTCACCTCAATTTCATACACCGGCTCCATGAGCTGGGGATTTGCTTTCATAAATCCATCTCTGAAAGCCATCAAAGCTGCCGTTTTAAAAGCTGCTTCATTGGAATCAACTGAATGCATGGAGCCATCATAAACGGAAATCCGAATATCTCTTACCCTGCATCCGCTCATCGGCCCATTTTCCATTTTCTCCATCACTCCCTTTAAAATGGCCGGCATAAAGCGATTATCGATCACCCCACCCACTATACAATTCTGGAATACCAGCTTTCCGCCCCAGGGTAAGTCCTGCTCTTGCACATCCCGAACTTTCAGGTCGTCCGGAGTTGACATTCCTTCTACATAAGGCTCGATCAAAAGATGAACTTCGGCAAACTGACCGGCCCCGCCTGATTGCTTTTTGTGTTTGTATTGAGCTCTTACTGCTTTAGTTATGGTTTCCCTATATGGAATTTTCGGCGTTACAAATTCCACATCCAGTTTAAATCTGTTCTTCAGCTGATCTTCAATAACAGCCAAATGTTCTTCTCCCTGACCGTGAATGATCACCTGACGTAATTCCTGACTATGTTCGATAACGACAGAGGGATCTTCCCTGTGAATTTGATGGAGTGCGTGACCAAGTTTGTCTTCATCTCCTTCTTTCTTCAGCTTCACTGCAGTCCGGATAGTAGTTGGAGGAAACTCAATCCCCTGCAGTTTTATATCATGGCCTTTTTCATGAAGGGTATCATTCACTTCTCCATCCTTTAATTTAACTACAGCCCCTATATCTCCCGTTCTTATTTCATTGATCTCAATACGTTTATGTCCCTCAGATAAAAACAGACTTCCCAGCCGAACCGATGAACCATTAGAGCTGTTAACCAGATCCATACCGGGACGAATGCTGCCGCCGTACACTTTAAAGTAGATCAAATCCCCAACATGAGACTCCGAATAGGTCTTGAATAGAAACATGACCGGTTTCCCATCCGGATCGAGGGCATATTCATTGTCTTCTTCTGTTTTTGGGGGATTCCCCTGCAATGGATTTGGAGCCACATCATCAAGAAATCCCATAACACGACCCGTCCCCATATTTTTTGATGCCGTTGAACAAAACAGTGGGAAGATCTGCCCATTTACCAAGGAGATGTGTAATCCTTTTTCCATCTGCTCTTCATCCAATTCACCCTGATCAAAATAGATATCCATCAGCGTTTCATCATTTTCTGCGATGGTTTCCACCAGTTCCCTGTGCAGTTTTTCTGCCTGTGGTTTCATTGAATCCGGAATGGGTAATTTATCCGGCTTTCCCCCTTTATCTGGGAATTCGTACATGGTCATCCTGAGGACATCGATGATCCCATGAAAATCTTCTCCTTCACTGTATGGGAATTGTACCACCGTCACTTCCCGGCCGAATTGTTCACGGGCTTCCTCTACTGTTTTCCAGAAATCTGACTGATCTGTATCCAATTTATTCACCACAAACATGGATGGCACAGAATACTTTTGCACATACTTCCATAAGGAGCTCGTAGCCGTCTCTACCCCTTGTTCACTGTTCAGTACAAAAATAGCTGTATCGGTGATCCGAACAGCACCTGCTACTTCACCTATATAATCCGAAGTTCCCGGGGTATCGATAAGGTTTATCTTATGGCCGCGCCAATCCAGATTTAAAAAAGATGAATGTATAGATTTCCCTTTCTCTTTTTCTAAGGGATGATAATCGGACACAGTATTTTTTTCCTCAACCGAACCTCGTCGGTTAATGGCTCCGGCTTCGAAAAGCATCGTTTCGGCCAACGTTGTTTTTCCGGAGCCCGAATGGCCCAGCAGCACAACATTTCTGATACGGGTAGGATCATAAACTTTCATAGGATACTCCTTTTTGCACTAATATCATTGCTTCCCCATCCTCATCGGTTCCAACGCGGAGCGTAGGAACCAGGGTTTCAGGTTTTTAAATAACTTGTTCCGATCGCTCTGCGTCGGAACCAACATCATGAGCAGTAATATTAAAGTGTGTTTTAATGAAAACAGATTTTAACTTCTGAGCGCGCCAATTGCTCGCGCCATAAATTCAATGAACAGTACTCATTCTCTTTGAATAGAATGTGAAGATTTAAAATAATCGGAAGCACGAATAAATCAACATGAAAAAAATACTGCTGATCCAAACCGGGGGAACCATTGCCATGAACGCCAAAGGAGCCGGAGTTGAACTTGATCCGGACTCATGGTCAAAGGTGCTTTATGATGAGATTCCTGAGCTGAGTGAGATCGCTGAGATCACCACACTTCCTCTTTTCTTTGAGGACAGTTCTGACCTGAATGCCTCCCACTGGATCAAGCTCTCAGGATGTATAGAAGATAAATATGATACCTTTGACGGGTTTGTGATTCTGCATGGAACCGATACCATGGCCTATTCTGCTTCCGCACTCAGCTTTGGACTGCAGAATCTGGGGAAACCGGTCATATTTACGGGCAGCCAGCTTCCCATGAGCACCATTCGCAGTGATGCCCGACGTAACCTTGTTAATGCCATCGAGCTTGCCACCATGGATTTCAAAGAAGTTGGAATTTGCTTCAATGATGCACTCTATCGGGGAAATCGTGCCACCAAAATGAGTATCGGGGATTTTGACGCATTTGGCTCCCCAAATTTCTCTCCATTAGCTGACATCGGGATCCAAATTGAAACTCGTGTTTCCGAGCAATTTGGTTCCGGGAAACTTAAGAATAGGGCGAAATACTCAGATGAAGTTTTTGTGCTTACAGCTCACCCTAATTTAAATCCTGATCTACTGAATGGATTGAACCTGGATAAGATCCAAGCCGTCATCCTCAGGGCATTTGGAAGTGGTAATTTTTGCGTGAAAGGTGATAAAAGCCTCCTTCCTTTTTTGGACAAGTGCCGGGATGCCGGTGTGATCGTAGCCATAGTGTCACAAGCCGATTTCGATTCAGTGGATCTTACACAGTACACAGCAGGAAGGGCTGCTTTAAAGCACGGAGCCATTAGCGGAAATGACCTTACATTGGAAGCTGCACTCACCAAACTCATGTTTTTATTGGCACATTACGATTCCAAAACCGATATTGAAGTGTTGTTCCAGAAGTCTATTGTCGGGGAATTATAAAAGGTGTTAGGTTTTAGGTGCAAGGTTTTAGAAAGTTCTTGCATTTAAACCCTACCACCTCATTTCTAACACCTAAAACCTATTACGATGTTTTTCATTTTTGATCTAGAGACTATTCCGGATATTGAATTTATTCGCCGGGTCTTAAATGACCGGGAATCGGATGAAGAACTATTGCTCGAAAAAGCAAGTGAGGAGCTCGCACGTAATGCTTCCGGTTTTCTACCTCCTATGTATCATCGTATGGTTTCCTGGGTGGGGCTTTGGATCGAAAATACAGGTGGCCCTAAGCAAAAGATCGCCTGGAGTGGAGAGAATGAGAAAGAAGGACTGATCAAGATCTTCGATGCTATTGGAACCTATAAAGACTTCGGCTTGATCCACCATAACGGTAAAGGATTTGATATTCCCGTACTCACATACCGAGCTATGAAACACGGATTACAGATGCCTGTTCGGATGAATGATTATGACATCCGCTACCGATACAGTAAGCACAATATTGATCTTGTAGATGAATTCAGTAATTACGGGGCAAGCTCGTGGCCCAAGCTGAAACATCTTGGACAGCTTATCGGGATTCCTTTCAAACAAACCGGAGAGGGAAACGAAGTGTATGCAATGTACAAGCGTAAAGAGCTGGACCTGATAGAACACTACTGCTATGAGGATGTAATGGCTACCTATATCGTTTGGCTTTATCATCAGTTCACTGCCGGACATATCCCTGAGGATCAATTTAACAACTTCAAAGACCGTGCAATGAGTAAGCTTAAGGAAATTCAGTCCGGACCTCCGAGATAATTTAATTGCCGGATAATTACCCATACAGCTACGATGTATGGGAGTTTACTAAATAGTTAAGCCTACCCAGTGAGGTTAAATCATTTAAAAACTATCTCAATTGGGAACACATCTCCCTTAGAATCGTTAGGATGACACAAACAATCACAAAACATAAAAATACAATGCTTAAATATATTTTTTCAATAGCACTTGCACTCACTATGTTGGCTTGTGGGGCAGACCAAGAAACTCAGGAATCAGAAGAAAATGCACCTGAGCAACAAACACAGCAACAGTTTCAACCGGGTCAGTCTGCAGCTGATATTGAAGTATCAGATGAAGAATTAGAGAAATTCACAGAAGTTTCCATGGTTGCACAGGAAATTCAGAGGTCATCTCAACAGGAAATGCTTGCCATTGTTGAAGAAGAAGGGTTGGATGTTCAAACTTATAATGTGATCGCTGAAGCACGTTTTAACGAACAATCTGATGACGAAATTGATGTTAGTGCTGAGGACCTGGAAAAATTTAATGTCGCTTCTGAGAAAGTTGAAGGAATTCAGCAGCAAGTAGAAGGAGAAATGGCAGAATCTATTGAAGCAGAAGGCATGACCATGGATCGCTTTATGGAGATCAATATGGCCTTACAACAAGACCAGGAGCTGCAACAGCGTGTTCAGCAAATGATGATGCAGAATATGCAGCAGCAGGCACAGCCTCAAGGCCAGTAAAGGCTATCCACATAAAGAATATTAAAAAAGGAAAGGGTCCCGCTCTTTCCTTTTTTTTATAAAACCAACCCATACGGTAGAGGCACGATGCATCGTGCCTCTACCGTATGGGTTATAAATACATGTCAAACCACCCGATCCTTATCACTGTAATCCGGAATTTCACCCCGGTATCTAAAAATGGTTTGAATAAGCTTGACCGACCAAGCACTTTGGTTCTTTATGTACCATTGGTCGGCTGCACGCCTGGCACCCAATCCCCAGCTTGGATAAGGGTGAATGGTATCTGCAATTCCCCGCATCGAAACCCCATTCTTTATTGCCACAGCATATTCTGAGATAAACTCTCCGGCATGGGCACCGACAACGGTAGCCCCCAGGATCTTCCCGGATAACTTCTTGGCGAAGATCTTTACCAATCCTATATCCTCCCCTTCTGAAACCGCCCGGTCAATTTTGGAGTATGGAAAACGATAAACCTCAAAATTTACTCCTTCTTCTTTCAGTTGGCTTTCGGTTTTACCCACATGTGCCAATTCCGGACTGGTAAAAGTAACCCAGGTTACCTGGTCCTTCTCGATCTTCATCGGTACTACTCTAAGCAGTGCTTTTGTTGCTGCAATTTTAGCCATATGATCACTCATATGAGTGAACTGATAGCGACCGGTTACATCTCCGGCAGCATAAATATGTTTCTGATTGGTACGGCAGGATTCATCTACCGTGATATTGCCTTTCTCGGTTTGCACTCCCGCAGCCTCCAGATTCAGTGAAGAAGAGTTCGCGCGCCGGCCGGTTGCCATGAGCAATGCATCACCCTCAATAATCTTCGCGGCCCCATCTACTTCCGCATGGACTTTAATCCGGTCTTCCACCTGCTCTATTTTTTTTATCGAAGCATTTAGTTCGTACTTCACACCCTGCTTTAATAATTCTGACTTCAAAATTTCAACCAATTCGGGGTCATCATTTGTCATAATGGTTGAAGCCATATCAACAACGGTAACCTTAGAGCCCAGATTTGCAAAAGCCTGCGACATCTCCGTCCCTATAGGCCCGCCGCCTATGATCAACAGTTCATCAGGTAAGCTTTCAATTTCAAATAAACTTTCATTGGTCAGATAATCCACTTCATCCAATCCCGGAATAGGTGGAACAAATGCTTTTGCTCCGGTTGCAATAATAAACTTCCTGGAAGATACCGTTCGAATACCTCCGCTTTTCATTTCAATATCAATCGTATGTGGATCTTTAAAGGAAGCTAATCCGTGTACTACTTCAATCCCCATTTCCTCGAAGATCTCCGGACGATCAGCATCTTCATACACTTCCCTTCGCACGTTGTCCACGTGTTCCATTACTTTCTTGAAATCGATCTCAGGCTTTCCTTCTATCAGGCCATATTTGCCGGCATCCACAATTTGACGAGCTACTTTTCCGGCTTTAAGTAATGTTTTGGAAGGAATACAACCCGTCCATGTACAGTCACCGCCTAAACGGTCGGCCTCCACCATTAAGGTTTTAGCTCCAAAATTAGCTGCAATTCCGGAAGCGGTAAGTCCTGCAGCTCCACCTCCGATCACGATCATATCAAATTCATGCTTTGGCATATATTCCTTTTTCTAATGTTGATGATCAGTTACCAAAGAATCTTACATAACAAAAAGCAGTATCATTCATTTAGTACAGGTACTGATTCCTGTATGGCATCTCTGAGCCGGATAACACTACTGTGAAGCTATTCTTAAGTGTTATCTTTTTGTGCATTAAGACTCTTGGAATCAAAATAAAGTTTCGGAAGTGATGGTATACTTTTCATCTTGGTAAGAAATTCAGCTACATCTTCCTGATTCTCATATCGGTAATCAAATACAAGGGTACCGAAATCGCTGATAATAGCAACCGGTGACTTCATATCCCAAAGCTTGGTAGACAACCAAACTTCACTCAGATCTTTGTATTTGCGTGTTCTCTTGGTGAACACACCTGCTTTTGTAAGCCTGTCGGAATAAAAATGGACCTTATGTTTCGATGCATAGATCATAAAGTAAATGTTGCCAAAAATAGATACGCCAAAGAAAATATTTAAAAATATACTCTCAGGTGAGTTAAATCCGGTTACAGCCCATAAATTCACTAAAAGATAAACCAATAAGCAAAGTGCCGTGAACTGTGTAATATAAATGAACCACTTCCACTTACTCTTAAGCCGTAGAGTTACTTTTTCATTTTCCATAGCTTAGCTGAAATATTTTGTTGACTACTGATGCCTATTTAGAACAATGCATTACATAGATTTTAATATACCTAAGCCGTAAATGCAACGGGTAAAAGAAGTTAATTTCCCTTTAGCGTGATTACCGAATTGCAGTAGAAACTATGCCTATGAACCCTAAGAGAAGATCTCATTTCAACATCACGGATTGGAAATCTGCGGCAGCAATTTACTTCTGTGCCTCATCTTTTATTTTTGCTCTTACTTTCTGGTATGTAGAATAAGCGCCATAAACTACCATCAAGATCACTACTCCATACACCCATAAGGGTACATTTTTACCGGCTATTATCAAGTAAACATAGGCTGAGATAAAAAAGAAGGTAGCACTCATAGCTGGTATAATAATTGACTTTCCGCTTCTGTAATTCTTTACCAGCCAAGCTACACTAAGTGTAAAAAAGGGAATAGCTCCCACATAAATACTTCCAAATAGTATAGGATTTACACCATATTTCTCTCCGAGCCCCATAAACCATGAAGTAAATATTTCAATCATTTCAGCCATAAATTTTTCGAATTTTTTAAAAAAGTGTAATAATTTAAAATAACTATACAATAATGAACTGATTATTACCGATACTTGGTTTAATTAGTTGACGTTGTGTAATTCATAGATATTACGTGAAATCATTAAAGAATAACATATCGGTATTCTTCCTTTTGCTCGCTATGGCAGGCACCATGCTGTCTATGATGCACTATCACAGCGATGGATTGGAATGTTTAAGTCATGCTGAACACCAGCATATCACAGAAAATGACCTTTTCTGTCCTGTTTCCGGTATCTTTGCCGTAACAGGTGGCGAGACTCAGCCCTCTTTCGACGGGCTCTTAAAGTTTCATTACACTGTTACCCAGCTTACCCCTCTTTATTTATCCGCACAACCTTTTGTGCCTCTTCTCGGCCGTGCGCCACCTTTCATAGCTTAATAATTACGATTCCAATTTCCTGTACTCATCAATGACCGGCTTTTAGAAGACTGTCAAGGTTCATCTGATATGTAAGCAGGAATCTCTATTGATTTTAACAACCATTTAATAAGATTATTAAGTCATGAAAAATTATAAATTATTATCCGCAATTAAGTACGTATTCACTCTTTTAGTTTTAGTTTCTTTCACAGCTGCCTGTTCAAATTCTACTTCAGGCGAAGAAGAAGAACATTCAGAGCCGGCAGGTTTTGTACTCAAAATGAACGGTCAGGATATTGTCACCCAAACTCCGGGTGGTTCCGTTTCCGGTGAATTTGAATTGGCACCGGGACAAGAAACAGACCTCATCACCCTTTGGTTTTACGATGCCGACGGTGATGAATTCCAACCGGAAGAAGATGAGTATACTCTTGGGTATGAATTCGAAGATGCAGAAATAGCTGAGTTTGAGCAACATGCAGAAGACGGTAAGTGGAGTTTTCATATTCATGCAGAGGCTGAAGGCATTACTGATCTTCGACTGATGCTTATGCATAATGGTCATTCTGATTTCTCGACCCAGGACATTCACGTTCACGTAGAGGCAGCTCAGACCAATTGAAATACTTAGTCATCATACTACTGTTATTGGCAGGAGCGTTCTCTTCAGGGAATGCTTTTGCTGACAACAGATATTTATTGTCAGGTACCGTTCTGGATGCCGAGACCGGTGAACCTGTTTCATTTGCCTATGTTCATATTGAAGAACTGAACCGTACGGCTGTAGCTGATGCAGATGGGAAATATCAGTTAAAAAATATTCCCGCCGGTAATTTTACGCTTTCTATCCACCGGGTAGGTTACCGTACCCAAACCAAAGAAATTTCGATCAAAGAGGCGGATGAAGTCATAGATATTGAACTCCGGCCTACCGTATTGGGCTCCCAATCAGTTGATGTTGTTGGTGCAGCTGAAAATCTCGAAGGTTCAAATTTAGAACATGCATCCAAGAAAGTATTCGGCTCTGACCTTCGCCAGAATCTGGGAAACACACTCTCTCAAACCCTCTCTAATCTTCCGGGATTTGACGAACGTAAAATGGGAAGTGCCCCAGGCCGACCTGTAATACGAGGTTTAGGAGGAGAACGGGTGCTCATACTTCAAGATGGAATTCGTTCCGGTGATGTTTCTTCCCAATCTTCTGATCATGCCGTAACCATCGATCCCATATCTGCGCAGGAAATTGAGATCGCTCGTGGCCCACAGGCACTTGCCTATGGCGCAAATGCCATTGGCGGTGTTATCAATGTGGTTAGAAATCAGGTCGAAACAAGTGTACCTTCACGAACCACAGGTAATTTCACCTTAAACGGGGAGTCAGTAAATACCGGTGGATCTGCAGCTTTAGATGTCACCCTGCCTTATAAAGACGTTGCCCTTAGCCTAAACCTGAACGGTCGGCTCGCTGATGATACATCCACTCCCATCGGTACAACAAAGAATACTTATTATCGGTCTACAAATAATGCTGCCGGGATAAGCTGGATACGTAATTGGGGATATATTGGTGGAGCTTTCAGCACTTATTTCAATAAATATGGAATCCCGCCGGATCCACAGGGTCATCCCGAAGGCGTGGATATTGAAATGGAAAAATTTCAGTATGATCTAAAATCTGAGATCCTTGTTAATGGAAAATTTCTAAAAGTTATTGAAGGTGATCTTTCCATTAAGAATTATACCCATAAAGAAATTGAATCCGGTGGTGCTTTGGGAACTCAATTCGGACTTGTTACCACCAATGCTGATATCAAAGCCAAGCATAATTCACTTGGATTCCTTGATAAGGGCTCCTTTGGGCTTTGGGGTGAAATTGAAGACTATGCCGTAATTGGAGCTGCGACTCCGGATGCCAACAGCTATAAGTTCGGTGCATATCTCATTGAAGAAGCTGACTTTGGTCCACTTCATGTGGAAGGTGGACTTCGATTCGATTGGGTCCTTAACAGCCCCGACCGGGAGTTTAACTCTAACCTTATAGGTGAGGTTCGGGAACGTTCCTTTCCGGCATTATCCAGTTCAGCAGCAATTATCTATTCTTTAAGCAGTAAAGTGTCTTTAGGTACCAGCTTGCTTCACTCATTCCGTGCTCCATCTTTAGAGGAATTGTATTCTGAGGGCCCTCATCTTGCTTCCTACTCTTACGAGATTGGGAATCCTGAACTTGACCCTGAACGTGGTTTAGCCAAGGAATTATTTGTTCGATATCAATCAGATCGAGCCAATGCAGAAGCAACTGTTTTCCATAATGGCTTCAGTAATTACCTGTATGCACAAAACACAGGAAGGCCTAATATCCGGCGACCGGATCTCAATGACTATCAATTTGTAGGAGCTGAAGCTGTGTTATATGGGGGAGAATTTTCAGGTGAATTTCAGGTGTTTAGCAATTTCGTTCTTAATACTTCTGTCAGCTACACCATAGCCGAACGTAAGGTACCCGAAAGTGAACAGCAAAATTCAGGATACGATAGTGATACCCGTCCTCTTCCTCAAATTCCCCCTGTGAAAGCAAAGGCTTCCTTCAAATACACTAAATCGGGATTTGAGCTGGGTACACGGGTGCGGATTGCCGGCGAGCAAACCCGAACCGGTGAATTTGAATCTCCCACCGATGGATATACTTTGCTTGATGCTTTCAGCCAATACCGTTTGGACGGAGGAAACCTGCTTCACACATTTTCACTGAACGTAAACAATGTGTTGAACACAGAATATTATAATCATCTTTCCAGAATTAAAGATCTCCGCCCCGAACCGGGAATTAATGTGAGTTTCTTGTATATAGTATATTTTTAGAAAGATCATTATCAAAAAAAAACCCCGGCATTATCAGTCCCGGGGTTTTAGATTTCAGCTTTAAGGAGTTAGAATAGACTAACTATTAGGGTAAAACATTAATCTCACCTATTAAGCTATCTTAAAGAGTAAGGGAATTGTAATTTGTTACACTTTTATTTTTGATTAATACAATTCAATCAATATTCTCAACCCGAACCTGTAATTAGTCCACTTATTTGTGACATACGTTAGTTATTTAGAAAGCCCCATTGGTTATCTTCGCATCCTTTCCAATGGTTCCGGGATCACGGAAATAAAATTTATGGATTTTGATGGCCCCGAAGATCCTGATGTTCATACTGAATCTGCCAAAACACAGCTCAGGGAATATTTTCAAGGAAACAGAACCGCTTTTCAGTTAGAACTTCTACCCGATGGCACCAAATTTGAGCAACAGGTTTGGAAACAACTGCTTGAAATCCCACAGGGATCAACCACTTCTTATGGAGCCATCGCTAAAAAGGTGGGTGATGAAAAAGCTTCTCAGGCTGTAGGTCGTACTAATGGCAAGAACCCGATCGCGATCGTGATCCCATGCCACCGTGTTGTAGGTTCGGATCAAAAACTAACCGGTTATGCCGGCGGTCTGGAACGCAAGGAGTGGCTCCTGAAACACGAAGGGGCTCTTCTGCTATAACTAAATTTTACGATGTGAATGCTTTGATTGCAGTACATTCATGATCATACAGAAACTCAACAATCCTTCTATGAAATTCATAAAGCTACTTTTAATTTTTCTTTTATCAGGTTCTTTTTCACTCCAAGCCCAAATGCCGGATGCCCCTCAGCGTACTGATGGAGATGGCCCGCATGAACGGCTTATCATCCGGGGAGTACATCTGATTGACGGCACGGGCTCACCTGCCACCGGTCCGGCCGATATTGTAGTGGAAGGTAACCGTATTGCTTCCATCCGAACTGTTGGTTATCCGGGACTCCCGATCAATGAAAACCGCAGACCACAAGCTGATGAAAACACCAAAGTTTTGGATGCAGAAGGAATGTATCTCCTGCCCGGTTTTTTTGACATGCACGCACATACCGGAGGAGGCGCACAGGGAACAACTCCTGAATATGTATACAAACTCTGGCTGGCACATGGTATAACCTCGATAAGGGAGCCGGGTTCTTTTAACGGGATGGATTGGACACTGCGTCACAAAGAGCTAAGTGCAAATAATGAGATCACTGCCCCAAGAATATCTGCATGGATAGGATTTGGAATGGGTGCAGACGAAGAAATAACCACACCTGAACAAGCTCGAGAGTGGGTACAGATGATCCATGAGGAAGGTGCAGATGGTATTAAGTTTTTTGGTGCACCGCCGGAGATCTACAAAGCTGCTATAGAAGAAGCAAACAAATTAGGATTGGGTACTATGACGCACCATGCCCAAACCCGTGTTGTTTATAATAATGCACTTAAATCTGCCCGTTTGGGTGCAACCGCACTTACGCACTGGTACGGGCTCCCTGAATCTCTTTTCGAAGATCGTATCATTCAGGATTATCCCCTGGATTATAATTACAACAACGAACAACATCGTTTTGAGGAAGCAGGAAAACTTTGGAAACAAGCGGCTGCGCCGGGTTCTGAAAAATGGAATGCGGTAATGGATGAGATGATCGAACTGGATTATACCATGAACCCAACGTTCACCATATACGAAGCCAACCGAAACCTAAGTGCTCAGCGCCGGGCTGAATGGCATGAAAAGTATACACTTCCTTCACTGTGGGAATTCTATCAGCCAAGTAAAGTATCACACGGTTCATACTGGCTTGAATGGGGAACGGAACAGGAGATCGAATGGAAAGAGAATTACAGAATATGGATGCAGTTCATCAACGAATACAAGAATAAGGGCGGACGTGTTACCCTTGGCTCTGATGCAGGTTATATATACAAACTGTATGGCTTCGGCTACATTCAGGAAATGGAAATGATGCGTGAAGCCGGGTTCCATCCGTTAGAGATCTTTCAGTCAGCTTCACTCAAAGGAGCGGAAGTTTTGGGAGTTGACGATCAGCTGGGAACTATTGAAGTTGGAAAACTTGCTGATATGGTGATCGTAGATGCCAATCCAATGGAAAACCTAAAAGTACTGTACGGTACGGGAGCCATCTACGTGAATGATGAAAACGTACCCGTTCGAAAAGGCGGTGTTCGATATACCATTAAAGACGGGATTGTATTTGATGCCAAGCAACTCTTGGAAGATGTAGCGGAAATGGTTGAAGCCGCCAAAGCAGAAGAAAACTATAAAATTACCCAACCCGGTCTGGACTATTAAATAGCAAAGTTTATCAGGAGAGTTTTTAACAATGAGTTGGCATACACGTCGTGATCTTAGAAAGATCCACAGATGGGGCGGTGCTTTAATAGCATTGCCTTTTCTTTTGGTCTTAATTACAGGATTAATTTTACAGGTAAAAAAACAAGTAGATTGGGTTCAGCCTCCTTCACAAACAGGTATATCCACTTTACCTTCTATCAGTTTTGAGGACATTTTAACAGTTTCTAAAACCGTACCTGAAGCAGATATTAAATCCTGGGATGATATTGATCGGTTAGATGTTCGTCCCGATAAAGGGATCGTGAAAGTGAGGGCAGTTAACCGGTGGGAAATTCAGATCGATACTCAGACAGCAGAAGTACTACAGGTAGCATATCGCAGGTCTGAGCTATTGGAATCACTTCATGATGGTTCATGGTTTCATGATTCAGCTAAACTCTGGGTTTTCCTCCCATCAGGACTCATTGTAACTATACTTTGGATCACAGGCATATATCTCTTTTTCCTGCCTTATGTGGCAAAAAAAAAGAACCGACGTACGCTAGAAAATAAAAAAGCAGCAGCTGATCGCTCCTGATAGTTTTATTAAGTAAGAAACACTGCTTTCCTTGGCTCTCTACATATCAAATGTATGAGTATATTTCAGCAAGATAGCACGATTTTCCATAAACGGAAGCCGTGGAGATCCAAGATTCATCTGATCTCTAATGGTATTGATAGTTTCGTTATAAACAACCCAAAGGTCTTGTCCTTCCCTGAAATAATAACGCAGTCTCATATTCAAACCTGCCAACTCATTTACATTGCTGTATTGAATAAATGCACTTGTTGACAATTTCTTGTTGAACGCATATTGTCCTCTTAACTGTGCTAAATGAACGGTGAAATCAGTTGTGGCTCTGTTGAACCGATCAGGAAAATCTAATTTTGTAATCTGATAACTACCGTCTAATTCAAAATGGATATTAGCTATCCACCTCGGATTTATTTTCGCCAGGAATCTCCTCCCATCAAATATTTCACCATACTCAAGAGTAAACCGGTTCCTTAATTTCTTATTATCAGTTGTATTATAGCTTACGGAAGCATCAAAAAAGTTATAGTCATCGACAGGTATGTAGATCTGCCCGAGAAGTTCAAAGTCTTCATTTGGTAATAAATGCTCCTGATTAAAACGGGCGTTCAATGAAAAAGAACTTCCATCTTTAAAGTCTGATCTCCATTCAGGAGAGATGAATCGACTTCGGAGGTCAAAAGTTTCGTTCTCAAAAATATTAAAACTCCCAACATTTATGGAATGAGATTTGAAGATAGAATTCTCATCGGAAAACCAACCGTAGCCAATCCGGTAAAAATAATCAGACGTATTTATGGTACGAAAAAAGCCGATTCCTGGGTCAAATTCACTTCCGGTACGGTTTACAAAAAACCGATAGAATAATCCAACTGAGGCCCTTCTTTGCCATGTGATGCGGAAAATACTGTTATCGGTAAAGTTATACCGTTCAGATTCTGCTACCTGATTATCCATTGATTGACTTACTTTAACCTCGATAAAGTCATCTCCGGAAATGTTAAAGTCGCCATCCAAACCGAACACATAGTTGGAATTACCATCGGCTCCTACCCTGCTGGTGAAAATACTTCCAATATATGAACCGGGGTTAAGTACATTTTTTTTAAGTCGAATAACACCAAAATTCTCAGAAGGTAATATTTCGCTGGAAGCAGTCTGCATATTCAATACGCCGATATCCCAGTCATCAACACGGCCTGTTAACCGAACTCCACCATAAATAGGGACCTGATTTCCTTGATTATCCAAACCTATCCTTCGGCTGTAAAAGAGACGGGTATTTCCGAAGTTGAAAGTAAACAAGCCCGAGCGTTGCTGAAAGAATTGCCGTTTCTCGGGAAATGTGATCGAAAAACGACTTAGATTTAATTGTTGCTCATCCGCTTCAACCTGTGCAAAGTCAGTATTAGCCGTCACATCTAAAGTAAGATTACTGGTAACGTTATACTTTACATCAAACCCAACATTTCTTTCGAAATCATTCTCGTACTCGTAAGAATCTCCTGTGCTGTTCAATTGATTTTGCTGCTGGTAGCCGGTCAATACATAGGGGGTAAAATAAACCGGCCTTCGCGCATCTACATTTTTTAATCTGATATCAGCAGCTTGAGATGGCTTTATTTCTCCCCTATCCCAGTTTGGAGGGATTGCAGGGTACGTGTGTCTTTCATTATGGTGAGCTATCCATCGGTAAACGATCAACCCCATTTCGGCAGTTCCTTCATTACTTTGAAATCCTATACTTGAAAATGGAATTCTTATCTCAGCATACCACCCTTGTTCATCCTGACTGGTTGCCACATCCCAAAATGTATTCCAGCTGCTATTTACTGCACTGGCCCCTGCTATGTCATTCGCATCATTTGATATGGTTTGATCAAATCTCACTCCGGCAGGAGTTGTAAAAAAGCGAAGTGCATTTTGATTATCATTAAACGGGTCAAGTATCACAGCAAAGACATCATCTCCTGAATAGCTGTCTCTGTATAAACTGTTTGCTGCAATGATGGTTACATCCTCAGTAAACATTCTTCCGGCTACGTAAAAATATTCATCATCATAAGCTACCATTATTTCGGTCCGCTCACTCAATCCCCCTTCAAAAACCGGTTCATATTGAGTCATGGGAAAAGGCGAAATTTCCTGCCAGGCTTGTTCTTCTAATACTCCATCTAATGTAATTTCTTCGGAGAGTCTATAAATGTCTTGAATTGATTGTGAATAGCATTCTTTTCCATACGTGGTCACACACATTATTAGTACAAGTGCAATATTGCGCATTAATTCCCTGCAATTTGTTTTTTTAGACTGTTTAGTTTTAATAAAGACAGCTCCTAAATCGTCTTCCCTTAAGAAAAACTTATGCTGAGGCGTTCGAACCTAAGCTTTCATTTATTTTACTATATAAAAAAACCAGTTGAGAGATTGACTCAACCGGTTTTTTGTTGGATAACAACTTGATCAGGTATTTAAAATCCCGGTAATAACATAACGGCATTTTGAACCATACGACTTGGTCCTACCCAGAACATTCGGTATTGGGTATTATCAAGTAGAAATACCACTTTACCACTGCCCATATTTTGAACTGCCGCAAATGCCTGCCCCCGTGCTTTTTCTTTGTTCTCTTCTGAGGCATAACCGGAAGCCATTACCTCTCCTTCTTTCACATAGTATCCTACGGTTTGAAGGGAGTTATTTGGCACGATCCCATCATCTCCAAACTTCAGTGAATAGAGTTGCTCAGGTAACCCAAAGGCCAGCGGATTTGTATTATCTATGATGCCTTTGAAAGCAGAACCCGGGATTCTTTCCAGCCCAAATACATCCGTGCGATCAGCATATCTGGTATAGGCTTTGTCCTCCACCTCAGTGCTGTCGTCCTCTTCTTCTTCGAACAGTTCCACATCAGTAAAACCTGATCGGTCTGCAGTAAGCCACGATGCACTGCCTTCGGTTCCAATAAGTACGCCACCATTCCTTACCCATGATTTGAGGTCTTCGATCTGAGAGTTATTCAAAACCCCACTCAATCCACCCCATGCTCCAGGCATTAAGATCACATCATATTCGGCTAAGTCAATACTGTTGAAGCTTCCTGATCTAATTCGATCGATACCGAATTCTGTCCACTGATCAAATAGGAACCAAAGCTGACCGGCTGTGTAAGAACTGAACGGAGAATCGACCATCAGTGCTACTTTAGGCTCTTTCACCGGCTCACTATCACTTGAGGCAAGATCCATTCCCTCATCCATACGACCTGTATCAAAGCCTTCAACCACTACACTTACCTCTTCGGCAAGTTGTCTCATATCAGCTTGAATGCGTGATCGTTTCTCATAATTACGACCTACCAATACAACTAAACTTCCCTCTGTGTAGGTGGTTCCCTCGTAAGTAAAAGTTCTTCCCGCACTGCGAACATTATATCCCATGTCCCACAGTTTCGCCAGTGCTTTGGGAGCATAACGTTGTTTCCAGTCGATCACATATGCATACTGTGCCCCGCCATTTTCCAGCATAGACGGATAGCTGAGTTCTTCGGTCAGCTGCTCAGTGGACACCCCCACATTATTGGTCGTCCAGGCTGCATCTAAGTTGTAAGCCAATGGAATAGACCAGGTAGCCATATCATACATGACCGAATCCTCAATCTGCATTTGATTACGGAACAGCGTATTTACGAAAAGATGCTTGGGCTGATCGGTTTTGATTATGAAATCACCGGCTTCAAAACTTTGGGTTGAAGAGCTTGCATCCCAATAGCTGTAAGAATTTCTTTGATTGAAGTCCTCGGTAGCACGCTCTATTCTCACATTATGCTTCATCAGCATATTGATCACCTGATAGGTGTAGTCATTCTCATTATTCTTCAGAATATAAGCTTGTGTGTTTCCCTTTTGGGCTGATTGTGATAATGAATTCTTGAAGTAAGTAAGCAGGCCTTCCTTATTCTCAACAGAAGTTTTAACGATGGAAACACCGTTGGTGTAATGGTCAAAAACACGCTGACGTAGAGTAAGGATATAATCGTCATCAGTTTCAACCGCACGTCCTCCTCTGCTGTGTCCGCCCTGTTCTGCAAGCATCCCAATTCCGCCCATCACACTTGGGTAAGAGGAGCCATATCCCGGATAGAAGAAGTCAAATGATTCACGAGTGGCATAATTAACATTCGCTTTGTCAAACTCTTCGATCAGACCGCGGCCAAAAGTGTCTGCCCATTGGTCATACTCATCAGGTAATTCCAGGTTTCTTGGTGTGGTACCCGGCATCGCAAAATAGTTATTATTGAAACCCTGCTCGTGGAAATCCATGTGTACCTGCGGCATCCATTCCTGGTAAGCAGCAATTCGTCCTTCTGATTCAGGATGCACCAGCCATACCCAATCACGGTTCAGGTCAAACCAATAGTGATTGGTACGCCCTCCCGGCCAGATCTCATCATGTTCCAGATCATTGGCATCGGTGTTCAGGATATTTGCCTGAGATGATTTGTACCAGTATACGTAACGGTCGCGCCCATCAGGATTCATCATAGGGTCGATGATAACCACTGAATTTTCCAGCCAATTGCTGGTTTCAGAATCCGCTGCTGCCACCAACCGATAAGCCGTTTGCATGGCCGCTTCACTGCTTGATGCTTCATTCCCATGAACATTATAACTCATCCAAACAACCACAGGCTTTCCTTCAACCGAGGCCGATTCCGGATTATTTGCAAACTCTACATTCGCATTCTGAATAGACTCTATATTCGCCATGTTATTTTCTGAAGTGATAACCGCATAATAGAGGTCTCTACCTTCGTATGTGGTAGCATACTTGTGGAAGGAGATCCGGTCAGATTCTTCAGCAAGATTTTTAAAGTAGTCCATTACCTGATGGTGGAACGTAAATTCCTCTCCAAGTTCATAGTCAAGATACTCGGCCGGTGATGTAATCCCGGAGTTATAATTCAGGTCAGGATGAAATTGGAAACGCTCAAAGGCATCCTGCTGCGCAAAAGCAAGCGTTGATGCCAGTAAAAAGGTGAGAATAGAAACTGTATATTTCATATTGAGAAGATATTTGTTAAAGCTATTTCGCTTAAATTGATATTTAAAATAAAGGTAATTATTAGTAATTAATCACATTTTAAAAGTATGTGTATACTTAATCAGAATAGATCGGTTTTCATTTCTTGGTAATTCAGTGACACCGTATCGGGAACCATCCAGCACAGTGTTTAACGTTTGGTCAAAAACAATCCAAAGATCTTGTCCTTCTCTGAAATTGTATCGAAACCTAAAGTTGGCCCCTGCCAAATCAGCAACGTTGCTATACTGAACAAATATGCTTGTTGAGATCTTTTTATTAAATGCGAATTCCGTCTTTAACCGACCTACATGGGCATCAAGTTCCGTTTTCTCACGAATATTCGTATCAGGGAAACGCAACCTTGTTAATTGATAGCTACCTGAAATTTCGAGATGAAGATTGGCAACCCATCTTGGATCAATTTTATATTGTGTACGGGTTCCATCAAAGAACTCGCCATATTCAAATGAAATTCGGCTCATGAGCCTTCTTGTACGCGGTGAGCTGTAGCTGACAGATCCCTCAAAAAAATCATAATTTGATACCGGAATAAAGATCTGACCCGCCAGATCAAAGGCTTCTGTTGCCAGCAGATGTTCCTGATTGTACGTAATCGAAGATCTTAAAAACCCATTATTCTTAAAACTGCTATTCCAATTGAATGCAATAAAACGACTTCTGAGGTCATAAGTCTCATTTTCCAAAATATTATAACTTTCAACATTGAAAGAATGCTGATTGAAGGCAGAATTCTCACCCGGTCGCCATCCATACCCTAAACGATAAAAATAATCTGAGGTATTTATAGTTTTATAAAACCCTATTCCCGGATCAAAATCCTGTCCGGTTCGGTTTACAAAAAACCGATATAAAAGACCTGTACTTGCTCTTCTTTCCCAGGTGAGTCTGAAGATACTATTGTCAATAAAATTATTTCTTCTGCTTTCCGGAACATCACTGTCTATGGATTGGCTTACCCGGAACGTCAGGTAATCATCACCATATAAATTCAAGTCGGTATCCAATCCCAATACCACATTCGAGTTCCCATCAGCTCCAATACGGCTGGTGACGATACCTCCTGTATACGAGCTTGGGTTCAACACCCCCTTTTTCAACCTTAATACTCCAAAATTTTCCGAAGGTAAAGACTGACTTGAAGCTGTTTGAAGATTTAAAAAACCTACATCCAGATCACCCACCCTGCCTGTCAGGCGAGCTCCCCCATATATTCTAACCGGATTACCACTATTATCCAGGCCTATTTTCCGGCTATAAAAAAGCCGGGTATCACCATAATTAAAATCAAAAAGGCCGGATCTTTGCTGAAAAAACTGTCTTTTCTCAGGATAGGAAATAGAGAACCGTGTTAAATTCAATTGCTGTTCGTCATTTTCCACTTGAGCAAAATCCGTATTGGCAGTGAGGTCCATTGTAAGATTATTGGTGACATTATATTTAATGTCGAAACCCAACTCATTTTTAAAATCATCCTCATATAAAAAGGAGTTCCCCGATTCATTTAATGTATTAGTGTTCTGATGAAGAAATCCGGACAAGGCATAAGGTGTAAAGTATATTGGCCTTGGAGCATCCACATCATTGAGTACAATGTCCTTTGCCTTAGAAGGTTTAATTTTACCCTCATCCCAATTTGGCGGTATCTCAGGATAAATATGCCTTTCATTGTGATAAGACAACCATCGGTACACGATCATCCCCATTTCCGCAACCCCATCTTTACTCTGGAACCCGATACTTGAAAAGGGGATCCTCATTTCAGCAAACCACCCTTCTTCAGTCTGTGTGGTCTCTACATCCCAGTGCGTATTCCAGCTTCCATTGATAGGTCTGTTACCCCCAATAGTATTCGCATCGTTTGAAATAGATTGATCGAACCTGGTTCCTGCAGGATTTGTAAAAAACCTCATCCCATTTTGATCATCATTAAAAGGATCCAGTACCACGGCAAAAACATCGTCCCCACTGAATCTGTCTCGATACAAACTATTGGAAATGATGGTCGATGGGTCTTTAGTAAACATTTTAGCCGATACGTATAAATACTCATCGTCATAAGCGACCCTTACCTCTGTTCTTTCGCTCATATTTCCTAAAAAAACCGGCTCATATTGAACCATCGGATAAGGATCGATCGTATCCCAAACGGGTTCATTTATTATCCCATCAAGTGTAATTGGTTCGGATAACCTTTGAATTTCAATAGCAGATTGTGAAAAACTATTGCTCATTAGAACTAGTGCCAACAAACAACTACTTACAATTTTAAACCCCATTTATCTGACTCATAGTTACTATAATTATATGGCGATCAAGTGATTATCGTCTTGCGTATTTTTGAATGCCAAAAATGTAATGAATTGATTTGTATAAAAAGGTGATCGGGATTGTTAAACTCTGAAAATCAATTCAGCCAAAAACCTGTCGATTTTTTGTAAAAGAGCCCACCATTCGTTTCTGCTTACATTCTAATAAGTTCTTTGCTTTTTCAGGATTTATATCAATTTTGAAGCATGAAAAAAGTTATTAAAGTATTATCCATCATTTTAGCAGCTACTCTGATCATTGCAGTAGCCGCAGCGTTTATTATCCCTATCTATTTGAATGAACCTCTCAAAGAAGCCTTCATTGAAGAGTTCAACCAGCAAACGGAGCAAAATTACCAACTTGATTTTGCAGATATTCACGTCAGCCTTTTCAGGCGTGCTATTTCTGTTGACTCGATCTCCGTTCTTCCCGACAGCACCTCCCCCCATGTTCAGCAGATATCAGCGTCTTCTATTTCTGTAAATGGGATCAGAATATGGAGTTTATTCAGTGGCTCTTTTCCTGACTTCAAGGCCATTACTGTAAACGAACCTCATGTTGAAATTCTGGAACGTGATCTTTCTTCTACTCTCTTCTCGGGGAATGAATCGGATGAAGCACTCGAAGACCTTGACACCTTCAACCTCTATATCAACAATGGAAGCGGAACCATACGTACATCTGATGGCAACGAGTTGTTCTCGATCAGTGATATCTCTTTAGAAGCTGAGGATGTTGATATCAACAAGTTGCTTGATGGTTCTGAACTATTGTTTATGGATCATCTTCTAATTCAAGGAGCAGGGATCAAGTGGAATGTTGAGAAAGAATTCTATGATCTTACGATCGCCAATTTTAATTTTGATAAACAAGCAGAATCATTTTCTATTGCAAATATGGCCCTTACTCCATTATTGACTAAGTATGAGTTCTCTGAAGCCAAAGGATTCCAACTGGACCGTATCAATCTTGAAATACTAGCTCTTTCCCTATCCGGAATGAATCTTAACTCTTTGGCTGATGAGCATATCAATGTGGAGGAACTTAGCATTGATAAACCCTGGATGGAGGTATTTCGAAATAAACAGATAGATCGAAAAGAAGGATTGAATGTGAAACCTTTGTTAAACGAATTAGCAAATTCTGTTGATTTTTCTATTGGGGTCAACGAAACCATCATCTCTGAGGCTACGATCATCTATGAAGAGCATAAAGGTCCATCCGATTCTTCTGCTGCTATCTCTTTTAATGATCTTGATGCAACCATTTCAAATATAAGATCCGCAAGCCACCCGTCGTTTCTTGAAGACACCCTTACATTACATGTTGAAACCTTATTCATGGATACCGCCCTGCTCACTGTGGATGTCAGTTATCCTGTCTTCAATGATGCCGATTTCCATACCGTTAAAGCAAATCTGGACAGTTTTGATCCTAAAGTAGCCGGTAATATGCTCGAGCGCTCCGGATTTGTACGGGTTGAAGAAGGGCTGGTGGAAAGCCTGGAAGCAGAATTTGAACTAAACTCACAATCTTCCTCAGGGGAAGCCTTGATCTTGTACCGGGATCTGAGAATCTCTTTCTTAGATGAAGATTCCGGTGAACAGGGATTTGGAGAAAAATTCAAAGACCTTATAGCAAATACTTTTTCTATCAAATCTGATAATATAGAACCTGACCCCAGTATTGGTGACATTGATTTTGAGCGTGAAGTCGAAAAATCCCTTTTTGCCTATTGGTGGAAATCACTCTTATCCGGAATTCAAGACACCATTAAATAAACCATGAATACCTATCTAACGACTCCCACATTTGATGATATTAAACAAGCTCATAAACGTATATCCGAACATGCACACCGTACCCCGGTTCTAAACAGCAAACAAGTAGATCAAAAAACGGGCGGACGTATTTTCTTTAAGTGTGAAAACTTTCAAAAGGTAGGAGCTTTTAAATTTCGAGGGGCTTCCAATGCAATATTTTCGCTGAGTGAGGAAGATGCCAAAAACGGAGTAGCTACACATTCCTCCGGAAATCATGCTCAGGCTGTTGCTCTGGCTGCTAAAATGCGCGGCATTCCGGCTTATGTTGTTATGCCCGAAAATGCCCCAAAGGTAAAAGTGAAGGCTGTCCAAAATTACGGAGCTGAGATCACCTTTTGTAAATCTACCTTAGAAGCTCGGGAATCTACACTCGAGCAAGTGGTTGAAAAGACCGGGGCCACCTTCATTCACCCCTACGATGATGCCCGTATTATTGCCGGGCAGGGAACCAGTGCTTTGGAACTGCTTGAAGACCATCCAGACCTCGATATCATCATTACACCCGTGGGCGGCGGCGGACTCCTAAGCGGAACCGCTCTTGCTGCAAAATCTATCAAGCCGGGTATTATTGTGATCGGTGCTGAACCGGCCAATGCGGATGATGCTTATCGGTCATTCAAGTCAGGAGAACTCATTCCTGTCAAAAACCCGGATACCATTGCCGACGGTTTGCGTACCTCTTTGGGCAAGCTCCCCTTTTCCATTATCACCGAGCATGTGGATGATATCGTAACTGTTCCCGAAGAATCTATAATTGAAGCTATGCGCTATGTTTGGGAACGATTGAACATGATCATCGAGGCCTCCTGTGCCGTCCCCGTAGCAGCTGTTTTTGATGGTAAAGTGGATGTAAAAGGAAAGAAGGTCGGCATCATCATCACCGGGGGAAATGTGGATTTGGATAATTTACCCTGGTAATATTTTTTTGCTCAAATAAACCACACTACGCTGAAAGTGCAGAGGTTTGGGTTAGGGCTGAAAGTCCCGCTCTCAACGAAAATGGTCTTCCTGAGGGTACTCCCGAAGGATCTAAGCGATTTATGTCTCGCTTTTTTAACATGCGAATGCACAACGTAGTGACACTAACGATTTGAATGTCTGCTAATATGCTCCGCAAAAGGCAAGATCCTTCATTTCTTCAGGATGACTTCACGTGCACCTGAAAAGCTAAGTAGAAAACAGTTTCTTTCTTCTACTTTACCCTTACTCCATGTTTTATAACCATATCCACATCACTTAGGAGATTGATGTATCGCATGACATCTCCCTCTACTGCAATAATATCAGCATATTTTCCCTCGCTTACGGTCCCGTAATCATCTTCAACATTCATGAAAAGTGCTGGCCAATAAGTGGCTCCACGGATTGCTTTCATCGGATCTACTCCCAGCTTGTTTACCCAGACATCAAGTTCGGTCCAGGTAGACTGACTATGAAACATCATAGGCACTCCGCTGTCAGTTCCAACCATGAGTACTACACCGGCTTCCTGTAATTGCTCGAATTTTCGGTCAAGCGTTTTCTTCCGGATCGGGGTCAGCTGAAAATATGGAAATCGGTCAGGATGGTCCAGGGAGTTTTCGATATCAGCTATAATATTATCCGGCAGGCCCAAATGCCAGGAGTCATCTCCCAAAAACAGTGGATGATCTCTCATATACTCATAGTTGTATAAGACTGAAATGGTCGGAGTCCAATACATCGGGCCTAAATTCATTTTTGCTGTTCTTTCTTTAAGCGCCTTCATCACATCTTCGGGATATTCAGGAGCAGAAGACAATCCGGTATGTTCAAAATTATCTACACCGGCTTCCAGACCTCGTCTTATTTCTTCCGGGCGGTGACTATGTCCTACTACCTTCAACCCCTGTTTATGGCTTTCATCAACTACAGCCATTACTTCTTCTTTCGTCATTTGATCCTGATCGATCAGCTTTATGACATCTACGCCTGCATTAGCTAATTCCCTCACTTTCTGGCGGGCGTCATTGGTGCCGTTAATTCCCCAGCGAAATTTCTCGGTTCCCGGATAAGGCTGGTGCTGTAAAAAAGGTCCTGACATATACATCGTTGGACCGGGAATCTCCCCGTTATTTATGGCATCTCTTACATTTATAGATGCCTCAAGAGGTGCTCCGAGATCTCTGGCACTGGTTACGCCTGCCATTAAAAGCTGATGGGCAGAAGAGGGCATGATCACTGATTCAAATTGATCGATATATGTTGAATCCCAATGTGCATAATCCGTATGTCCGTTTAGCATCAAGTGCACATGCATATCCCATAGACCGGGCATAACACTCATGCCTTCTGTTGAGATGATCTCCGCCCCTTCCGGAATATCAACAGCACCCATCATTCCAACTTCCTTGATCCTCTCCCCTTCAATAAGAATAACGCTATTCTGGATAGGGGTGCTACCAAATCCATCAATTAAAGTCCCACCCACCAAAGCTTTTATATCTTGGGAAAAGGCATTACTGCTAAAGACCAATAACAAAATTATAACGGACAGCAGCGACTTTGTAAGCTTAAATAATGTGATAAGAAATGACATTCTGTGAAATTTATTGTTAATATTTATAGCCATTTAGAGGGATAGATTTGAAGTACTTAGCGAAAATATGAGATGTTATTCCATTTGATGCTAAATACCAAATTAGCTATTCAGGAACAAATGACCGAAACTAACCTTGTAGGAAAACTATATTATGATTTCATGTTATAATGTTATTCTTTGTGATATTATTTATCCCTGCATCGAAACAATTCCCTGACATTATTCGTCTATTTAGAAAACACTTTTCACTATGAGCAACAAGGGTAAGTACAAACAATACAAATTTGAGAACGATCTTGACCGTGGCAATGATCATGATCCCGATTTTGATCTCGATGAGTACATCCATCAACAAAGCATAGACAATCCTACGTCCACCGGAATGCAAGCTCCTGTTGATGAGGAAACTTCCCAGTTCAAGAATGCAATACTTATGTTTTTGGTTTTTGCAGCCGCTTTCCTGTGGGCCAATGACTGGAGCCCAACCCAGGCCTGGGGTAGTATTTTTGGGAGTGAAGAATCGGCCACAGAAGTAACAAGTACAGCTCCTTCTTTCACTATACCGGCTATTCCCGATATACCTGAAGTACCTGCACTTCCTCGAATAGGTAACGAATCAGGTTACGTTAACTTCCTGATCGAGATCAATGAAGCCGGACTTAGTGACGTTTACTCAAGCCCCGCCCTGCAAGCTTTTTATCAATCCGATGTTCCGATCTCATATTTATCAGAGTTGGTGGAGGCGGGTTATCAGGAATTTTCCTATCCGGAAATTATCGCTTTCTACAATGCGGAAATCCCTTTGGAATACCTGAATACATTAAATGAATATGGATTCTTATCAGAGTTTTCTTACCCGGAGGTGATTGCTTATTACAATGCTGATGTTTCTATAGAATACCTCACTACACTTTCCGAGAGTGGATTTTTACCTGAATTCTCTTATCCTGAAGTCATAGCTTATTACAACAATGTTACTATAGAATATCTGAGAACTTTAGATGAAGCTGGATATTTGGCAGACCTTTCATACCCTGCTGTTATTGCCTTTTCCAATAATAACATAACAATAGAGTTCCTCAACCAATTAAGAGACAACAATCTCTTGGAGAATATGAGTTATCCGGAAGTGGTTTCAGCTTTTAATACGGATAATTAAACAATAGACTTTGGTTCATCCAGGTCACGAAACTGTAGTTCATAAAGATGACTGTATAACCCCTTCTGCTCTATGAGTTCCAGATGGGTTCCCTCTTCTACGATCTTTCCTTCATCCAAAACCAATATATGATCGGCGTGTTGTACGGTTGAAAGTCGGTGAGCGATCACAAAAGTGGTTCGGTTTTGCATCAGTCTGGTTAAAGCTTCCTGAACCTGAGCTTCGGATTCGGAATCTAATGAAGAAGTGGCCTCATCCAATAACAGAATTGCCGGGTTTTTAAGAATGGCCCGGGCAATGGCTAGTCGCTGTCGCTGACCGCCGCTCAGTTTTACCCCTTTCTCCCCGATAAGCGAGTCATATCCCTTATCTGTTTGTAATATAAATTTATGGGCATTTGCATCTTTAGCCGCCTGAATGATCTCTTCCTCTGAGGCATCCAGTTTTCCATAAATGATGTTCTCCCGAATAGTAGTCCCAAATAAATGCACCTCCTGCGGTACGATAGAAATTTGTTCCCTCAATGATTTAAACTTCACATCTTGAATGTTTATCCCATCCACATAAATAGCTCCCTTTTGGGGGTCATAAAATCTCGGGATCAGATTAAGAAGAGTGGTCTTTCCCGCACCACTTGGACCTACAAGAGCCACTGTTTTCCCGGCTTCAGCTTTGAATGAAATTCCTTTTAAAACATCTTTTTCTCCTTCATAACTGAACCAAAGGTCCTCAACAACCACTTTTCCGTCGACACTCTTTAAAACCTGTGCATTTGGGTTATTTTCGATCTCAGGTGTTTCTTCCAGCAGCTCGAAAATTCTCTCTGAAGCACCCGCAGCTGTATTCACTGCGGTATATAATCTGGAAGTCTGGCTAATAGAACGTGAAATATTCAATGCATAAATAATAAAAGCGACCAGATCACCGGCTGTAAGCCGATCGGCCAACACTTCTTTTCCGCCGTACCAGAAGATGATCACAAGCGTGCTCATAAACATTATTCCCACCCCTGCCCAAAATAGTTGGGTAAGTACAACTTTCCTTCTTGCAGTAGTAAAAAGCTTTTCAACAGCGTCTTTATAGCGCCCTACTTCATAATCTTCCCGCACGAAAGCTTTTACCAAACGAACGGCACCCAAAGCATCTTCTGCAACTGCTGTGGAATCCGCTAATTCATCCTGAATATCTTTGGAAAGATGGCGGATCTTCTGACCGAAATAACGGGTGGCCAGCGTTACAAATGGAACCGTCACAAAGATCACCATACTTAATCGCCAGTTTAATACTACCATGAGTGATACTGATCCGATTAAAGAAAATGTAATCGTGAGTAACTGAGGGAGGGAATCGGTTAGTGCCGTTCGGATGGAGCCTACATCGTTGGTGAGCCGGGATGTGATCTCACCCAATCTGCGTTCCGCAAAAAATTTGAATCCAAGCCGGTGTAGATGCTCATAGACTTTCTTTCGAAGATCCGTGATCACCCGCTCTCCCACCCATTCAAGGTGGTAATTCCCAAAAAAGGAAAAAGCAGCTTGCAAAACGAACAGTCCGAACAAACCGATCGTAAGCCAATTCAACAGCTCATTATTTCCGGATTCAAACACGGCATCCAATAATTCTCTCAGCCCAAGTGGCACTGTTAGCCAGACAGCTGATGCTATTATAGCAGCAACCGTTGCCGTATAAAACCGCAAGCGGTAGGGTTTACTGAGGGCAAAGATCTCCTTTAGCGTCAGCCAAAGAGATTTGATGGATTTGGTTTCCTTTTTTTCGCTATTACTCATGTTGGAATATAAGTCTTCAATCCTAAAAAGCGTTCAGCTGAAAGTGATTGATTATTATTTAATATGAGTTTGAAATATAGTCTGCTTCAAAAGATCTATCTGAGGAATCATAAAGCGTAAGAACCAGAATCTTTCGATCGATCAGACGGACTTAGAGCCGTCAGATCGAGAATCTACTTAAAACTATCTCGATATCCATCTGACCGATTACCGGTCTGATGGATGGCTTATATCTTTGTTACTCGAATTCAACTATCGGCCAGGTAAGCTAGAAGCCGTCAAGCTTTTACAAAACTTAAAAATGACTCCTACAACGACCAAAATAAATATAAAACGAAGCAGATTTTTTGCGGTCAATTCATTATCTATATGCAAACAAAAAACAATGCTATCTGCTTATGGATGGGGAAATTTTAACTTGGTTATTTTTAATTGGGGGTATCCTCCTGATGCTTCTTGAAGCGGTACTTCCGGGAGGCATCGCTTTCCTTTTGGGGTTCACCGGGATAGGCGTTGGCGTCTTGCGATATTTTGGTTTTCTGGAAGATCCGCTGACCGCAACCTTCATCTGGTTATTCACCTCTACTATCCTCACCATAGCGATACGCCCCTTTATCAATAAATATTTTAAAGGTGAAAGCTCATACAAGCTTGCCGATGAGGATTATGAAGCCATGGATCAGATCGCGGAAGTGGTCGAACCTATCAACGACCTTGATAATGAAGGCCGCATTCGGTTTCAGGGAATCTCATGGCAAGCCCGTTCAATGGAAGGTAAAATACCTGAGGGTGTACAAGTGCGGATCAAGTACCGTGATAACACAACCTGGATCGTAGAGCCGGTTGATATCATTGACTCACCCAAAGATCAACTTAAAGAATCAAACAAAAACTGATATGTGGACCACATTTTTAGTCGTCATCGTTTTATCGTATTTCGTGCTCACACGTTTATTCCAGATCGTGGAGTTTCGGGAGGAAGTTATTCAGGAGCGTCTTGGTAAATACAAAAAGACCCTCAAGCCCGGCTTTCATTTCTTGATCCCTTTTGTAGATCGACCGGCTTACAGCCAGGAAATGCGGGAGCAAGTACTGGATGTTCCAAGCCAAACCTGTATCACCAAAGATAACATTGAGGTAGCGGTGGATGGACTTGTCTACCTGAAAGTTATGAGCTCCCACAAAGCCAGTTACGGTATTTCTGATTATCAGGCAGCAGCAGTTAACCTTGCTCAAACTACCATGCGTAGCGAAATTGGTAAAATGACATTGGATGATACTTTTTCTGAGCGAGAGAAAATGAATGAGAACATCGTCCGCGAAATTGACAAAGCTGCAGATCCCTGGGGGATCAAGGTAATGCGGTATGAGCTTAAGAATATACGTCCTTCCGGAGAGATCATTGATACCATGGAGCGACAGATGGAAGCCGAACGGGAAAAACGTGCAGAGATCACTAATTCCGAAGGTCACCGACAGGCTCGTATTTTTGAATCGGAAGGTGAGCAGCAAAGTCAGGTTTTGATCTCCGAGGCTAACCGTCAGAAACGTATCAATGAAGCGAAAGGGCGAGCTAAAGAGATCGAGCTGGTCGCAACCGCAACGGCTAAAGGAATTCGCAGAGTAGCAGAAGCCATTGAACGGCCCGGTGGCGAACTGGCCGTTAAAACTAAATTGGTGGAGCAATACATCAAGCAGTTCGGAAATATCATTGAGAAATCCAATGTATCTGTGCTTCCAACTGAAACTGCCAACCTCAAAACCTTTTTTGAAGGTGTGAGTACCATAAGCGATCATACCAAAGGTTCAGGTTCAACCCCATCCAGCAAAGTTACTAATTAAGGATTATCATGGAAATTTTAGAAACGATCAGTAAGGTATTATTAGGATTATTCTCAATCTATGTGATGTACCAGTTTGTACGTTCACTGCGCCTGGTTCCAAATCAATTTGCTTTTATAGTGGAGCGACTCGGTAATTATCACAAAACACTTGGGCCCGGGTTTCACGCGCTTATCCCATTCATAGATAAAGTAGTTTACAAGCAGGATCTGCGTGAAGAAACTATTGAGGTGGAACCACAGGAATGTTTCACCAAAGACAACGTAAAGGTGGAGGTTGACGGCGTGATATATCTGAGTGTGATAGACCCGGTCAATGCCAGCTATGGTATCACCAACTACAGATATGCCGCAGTACAGCTTGCGCAAACTACTACCCGTTCTGTTCTCGGAAACATGGAACTGGATCAGACGTTTGAGGAACGAGCATCTATGAGTCGTGAAGTGGTGAAAGTGCTTAGTGAAGTTGAGCAGATCTGGGGAATCAAAGTTCACCGGTATGAGATCAAGAATATCATGACCCCCCGCACTGTACAAAAAGCCATGGAACGACAAATGACTGCCGAGCGGGATCGTCGTGCCATAATCGCCAAGTCCGAGGGTGTGAAAGGTTCTAAGATAAATGATGCGGAAGGTGTCAGAACGGAGATCATAAATATCTCGGAAGCTGAAATGCAACGCCGGATAAATGAAGCAGAGGGTTATGCCCAGGAGATACTATCCATTGCCGAAGCTACGGCAAAATCCATTGAAGAAGTGGCCGATGCCCTCTCTCAGCCTAAAGGAGCCGATGCGATGAAGCTGCAGCTCTCAGAGAAATATATTGAGGTATTATCCGGATTGGGACGAACTGAAAACAGTGTCATCCTTCCGAAAGATATTTCCAATTATGAGGCTTTAATGGAAGGACTTTCTTTGAAAGATCTGGAAGCGGTAAAGAGTAAAAAGTAATTTTTTTATATAGCTGATGCACGTTAGTGCACATCAATGTTTAATCTTTAAAATTAACAGGCCATGACTCAGATCATGTTGATCCTGCATGTTATCTCAGGCTTTTTAGCACTTGCTTGTGGTGCTTTTGCGATCTTTACTAAAAAGGGAAAAGGAGTTAATGTAACCACCGGACGCATTTATTTCTGGTCTATGGTCTTGGTTGCTGTAACCGCAATATACCTTTCAATAGTAAACACCATTCCGTTTCTATTTCTGATCGCTGTTTTCAGTTACTATCTAACCTGGACCGGCTATAAGAACATACACTGGAAAAATAAAACACTGCCTGCCTTTATTTATTGGTTCGATGCCATCATAACCCACCTTATGGTCCTGTTCGGGATAATTATGGTCTTGCTTGCTCTGCTCAGCTGGGCCGGCATTCACGTTAATGAAACTATTTCTTCATTAAGCATCGTGCTATTGGTGTTTGGATTGGGAACAATAATTTTTGCGGGAGAAGATCTGAAATTATTCTATTGGAGAAGTTCAGGTTCCAAATTCATCTGGATGTATTTACACATTGGCCGAATGCTTGGGGCATACATTGGTACCTTCACTGCTTTTCTGGTTGTAAATGATCAGTTTTTCTCAACACCGCTTATCGCTTGGCTGTCCCCTACCATCTTCGGTACTCCTCTTATTTTCTATTGGATAAGGAAATATAGGCTGAAGCTTGAGTCTGAAAAGAAATAGAACCTGCTTTCCATAAAAAACTCCCTGCCCCTCCCAACAGGCCCTAACCCTGTCCCTTTCCCGACGGCTCTTTGAATCAAATTTTTTATATCATTAGCTCGCCGCAGGGCAAAGGGGCGCCTTTTTAAGAATTCTGGAAGGTACAACAGATTTGAAAGGATGGTTTTTTTTGCACTTAGTCTGAATAAACCTACGAATACACCAAAGTGTTTCCTTCTCTGGCGTGCTTGCACCTTAGGGAAGGAACAAGGATGGGTCCCAGGTTGGGCGAGCCCCCCCTTTCCCAATCTTTTCATGAAACCCCTTTTTATATTAATTATATTCCTGCTCTTCAATAAAGAATTCATCAATAAAGGTATTTCAGATAATGAACGCACTAGATCCGGCAATAAAATCCAGCATTGATCAATGGCTTAACGGTAGTTACGATGAAGAAACCAAAGCTGAGATCCGACAAAAAGTTGAAGATGAAAGATTCGATGAACTCACAGATGCGTTTTACAAAGATCTGGAATTTGGTACTGGAGGACTCCGTGGTATCATGGGGGTCGGTTCAAACCAGGTGAATAAATATACCTTCGGAATGGCCACTCAGGGTCTTTCAAATTTCCTGAAAAAGCAATATCCAGAAGAGAATATAAAAGTCGTAATAGCTCACGATTGCCGCAATAATTCAGTGGAGTTAGCCAACGTAGTAGCAAATGTATTTTCGGCAAACGGTATCAAAGTATACTTTTTTGATGCCCTCCGCCCTACACCTGAATTGTCTTTTGCCATACGGGAGCTTGGCTGTAAAAGTGGTGTAATGTTGACTGCTTCTCATAATCCCAAAGAATACAATGGCTACAAAGCCTATGGTGCTGATGGCGGACAACTTGTGGCTCCTCACGATAAAATGGTGATGGAAGAAGTACAACAGATCGCTTCGGTTGATGAGGTCAAATTTGAACGAAACGAAGATCTCATTGAAGTGATTGGTGATGAAATGGATGAGAAATATCTGGATGAATTAGTGAAGTTATCCGTTTCAAAAGATGCCATTGAACGACAAAAGGATATGAAGATCGTATTCTCTCCTATCCACGGAACCTCTCGAAAATTAGTACCTGATGCTTTAAAAAGATTTGGCTTCGACAATGTGATCCCAGTTGAGGAACAAATGTCAGCAGATGGAAATTTCCCAACGGTGGTATATCCGAATCCGGAAGAAAAAGAAGCATTAGATATGGCTCTCAATAAAGCCACAGAAGTAGATGCCGATCTAGTAATGGCTACCGATCCGGATGCTGACCGTGTGGGGATCGCTGTCAAAAATCTTGATGATGAATTTGTGCTACTGAACGGAAATCAAACCGGGTCACTCCTGATCAATTACATGCTGACAGCATGGGAGCAGGCCGGAAAGATCACCGGAAATGAATACATCGTAAAAACGGTGGTTACTTCCTATATCATTGATCGTATTGCAGAATCAAAAGGAGTAGAATGTTATAATACCCTTACCGGATTTAAGTACATCGGGGAATTGATGACCCGGCTGGAAGGTAAAAAGCAGTTTATTGCCGGTGGAGAGGAAAGCTATGGATATCTGATCGGGGAACATGTCCGGGATAAAGATGCCGTGATCTCATGTGCCATCATTGCCGAAATGGCGGCTTTTTATAAAGATCAGGGAACCAGTATGTACGAAGCTATGCTTAATATGTATGTAGAGCATGGCTTGTTCCGGGAAGATCTTACTTCCGTGTACAAGGAAGGAAAATCCGGTGCTGAGGAAATTCAAAAAATGATGATGAATTTCCGTTCGAATCCTCCCAAAAAACTTGGTGGCTCTCAGATTGTAACGATCAAAGATTATCAAACCTCAAAAGAGAAAAATATAGCAACCGGAAAAGTCACGGATATTGAGCTTCCCAAATCAAACGTGCTTCAATTTATTACAGAAGACGGAGCCATGATATCTGTCCGCCCTTCCGGAACGGAGCCCAAGATCAAGTTTTACTGTAGTGTAAACACTAACTTAATGAGTCCTGAAGATTACAGCCAGGCAATTTCTACACTTGATAAGAGGATTCAGGTTATCTTTGAAGCACTGCAAAACTGATCCAATTTTGTTCTCCAAGGAAACGAAAATTCTCTTTTCCTAAATATGTAAAGCTGCCGGATTTCACTTTACTTTAATAACTAAACCTCATTAATTATTGAAAAGAATTAACAGAGTCAGATGGAACACTGAGCATTTAATTATGTTGTTAATAAGTGAAACAGTTACATCTATTAAACAGGAGGAATTCATGAGTGTCGTAAACAGAGAAACTATTGAAAGGCTTATTGGCAAAACTCAGGACACCAATGTTACCATATTTATCCCAACCCATAAAACAGGAGAAGAAGGAAAACAAGACGCGATCCGTTTAAAGAATATTATTCAAAAAACTAAAAATGATCTTGTTGAAAAGGGATGGAAGGATGCCCGGGTAGATGAATTATTTAAACCTGTCATCGCAAAAACGGAAGAGAATCAATTTTGGCTTCATCAGGAAAAAGGGTTGGCAATTTATGTAAATGAAGAATACTTCGACGTGTTCAAGATCCCCGTTAGTCCTAAAGAGAACTATTACATCTCTAATAACTTTTTGATCACACCGTTGCTTGAGCTTCAGAATCATCACAATGATTATCACGTGTTGCTACTGAGCCAGAATGAAACGAAAATGTTCAAAATAGCGCCGGATGAAACTGCTCAGGTTACCTTTGAAAGTGTTCCAATAAGCATGGAAGAACACCTTAAATATCATGTCCATGAGCGATCTGTACAGCATCATTCAGGCGCCACCGGTGGTGGAGCCGTATTCCATGGTCAGGGTGGTGAAATGGACGAGAACAATAAAGAACTTGAACTGTTTCTGAAGCATATTGAAAATAAGGTCACCAAATATCTGAAGAAAGTGAATGGACCATTGGTACTTGCCGGTCCAGATAAAATGGTTTCCTATTACAAAAAGGCGAATAAATACTTCAATGTCCTTGATGAATCTATTTCAGGAAACTGTGACTCAAAGAGCATTCAGGAAATTGAAGATGAATCCTGGAGTATCGTAGAATCCTATTTCAGAGAAGAAATACACAGTGATATTGATCGCTTCAATAATTTGAGAGGAAGCGAGCTGATCTCCACGGATGTAAGCGATATTGTGAAAGGAGCTTACTTCGGTAAAGTTGACACGCTATTTGTTCCTATGGGATTTCATCAATATGGTATTTTTGATACTGAAAAAAATCAGGTTCAAATATCAGACAAATTAAATGGTGAGACCGTGGATCTGATCAACTATGCAGCCATATCAGCGATCCGCAATGGAAGTACATTGTATGGACTTCAGCAATCTGATGTGCCCAACAATTCAGGATTGGCTGCTATCTATCGATATAAATCCTGATCTTGAACCATATTCGGCTTCGGATAATACTGTCCGAAGCCATATTTATTGTTTTTATACTTCAGGCTTTATTCTTAACCAGATGATCATATCTTCCGATTCATCCCCTCTGGTTTGTAGCATGCGTCCGGAATTTTTATCGATCCAATAGTAATATTTACTCTCTGAGTTCTCTCTTGATATCACATACCTTAAGGCTTCATACACATTGCCATGAAGTGTTATTTGTTCTTCACCACGCTCCTCGATGGTAACTATATCCTTTTTATTATTTGAAGAATAAACCGGGATACTCCACTTGCTTCCCTCTTCTTTATCAATACCATATACCAAAGTTGGAAGCCAATGAGAATCGTATCTCAACTCTGTGAAGGGCACAGAATAGCTGGTATCCTGATTCATGCCAAAACCTTTTCTGCGTACCCAGACATCAACTTTTTCGCTTCCAGTATAATTAACAGCAATATTCTGGCGATCCTGAATTATAGAGCGGTAAGCAATGGGTGTATAGCTTTCGTAATCCAAAAGCAGGCTGTCACTCATCCTAAATTGGGGAAGATCCTGTGTATAAGTGATCAATAATCTGTTTTCACGCCTTTCTACTTTTTCAGTGATCGTACCTGCCACAGATTCATTCCCATCCATTTCTCTTACTATTCATAGATCTGAATGCCATCCGTTACATTTTTTCCGGAGACAACCGGGGTGGTTTCCTGAGCGAGCAGGTCATTTCCGAAAATCGAAAATATAAAAAGTACTGTAAACGAAAATCTGTTTCTCATGATGAATACTATATTTTTACTGTTATGATAATCTATACGAACGTAACGTTCAGCCGGATCTATTTTAATTCAAAGATCTTGCCGGCCCTTTGTTGAACCAGGCCCTCCATTTCAAGCTGCAATAAAGTAACCAAAAGTTGGCTCGTATTTATACCCAATTCTTCACTGAGTTCATCGATCTGAAAGGCCTGCTTTTCCAATAATTCACAGATCTTTTCTGAATCTTTATCCAGATCCTGATCTCTCCAGTTCGGTTTTGAAGGTTCATTTTCAATTTCGGACTGTTCTTCCCCGGAATATTCTACGGGTAACTCTTCTAAAACATCATCTATTGTTTGTACGAGCTTCGCGGCTCCTCTTTTGATCAAATAATTACAACCTGTTCCTGAGGGATTTCCCAAAGGATGGGGAACGGCAAATACCTCCCTGTTTTGATCAAGCCCGAGATCTGCTGTGATCATACTTCCACCTTTTATACCGGATTCCACTACCAATACTCCCAGACTCATACCACTTACGATCCTATTTCTGACCGGGAAATTCACTGCATCAGGATTAGTGCCTAATGGATATTCTGTGATCACTGCCCCTCCACTTTTTACAATTTCATTAGCGAGGGCTGTATTTTTCTTCGGATACAAATTATCGATACCTGATCCCAATACGGCTACAGTAGAAGCTTTATGCTCCAGAGCGGTTTTATGAGCAATGGAGTCGATGCCATAGGCCAACCCGCTAAAGATGCACATGCCCTTATCAGCCAGTTCACCGGTTAACTTTTTAGCCATATTCCTACCGTAAGCAGATGTATTCCTCGTTCCAACCACAGCGATTCCGGGTTTTGAAAGTGCTTCAGGATTTCCCTTGAGCCAAAATAGTACGGGGGGATCATAAATTTGCTTCAGTAAAGGCGGGTAATCAGAATCTGCCATGGTAATGATCTTAGAACCGCTTTTCTCTGTATTATCAAGTATCTGATCTACTTTATCCCAATCATCAAAAGCAAGCAAGGATAAAGCTGAGGCTTCACCTATTCCCTCAACAGTTCGAAGTTTCCGTTTGCTTAGACTAAAGATCTCTTCCGGGTCTTCAATATGTTTAAGCAGATTAAATACCCGTCGGCAACCGAAGCCCGGAATTATACTAAGTGCAGTAAGTACCCTAAGTTTCTTGTTCCTCTTTTGCATGTTGAATCAATTCCCAAAGTTTCTCTCTCAGTTCATCGACACCGTGACCGGTTGCCGAAGAAATAGTAATAACGGGAATTTCATCATCAAAGTGAAGTTCTTCTTCAAGCTCAAACCCTTGTTTTAAATCCATCTTTGTTATGGCAAGCACACGGGGTTTATCTAATAAGTCTTTTCGGTAGGATCTGAGCTCGTTGAGCAAAGCGTTATATTCATACTCAATGTCTGTCATGGCACTTACCATGAACAGAAGTACATTATTTCGCTCAATATGCCTTAAAAACTGTATCCCCAGGCCTTTTCCTTCATGAGCTTCCTCAATGATTCCGGGAATATCAGCCATCACAAAACTTCGGTAATCCTCGAATTTAACCACTCCCAAATTAGGTTCAAGTGTGGTAAACGGATAATCTGCAATTTTTGGTTTTGCGTGAGACAAGGCTGAAAGTAAGGTACTTTTTCCTGCATTTGGGAATCCTACCAAACCAACATCTGCAATAAGTTTAAGCTCTAATTCGACAACTCGTTCTTCACCGGGCTTTCCCTCCTGTGCATGCTGTGGAGTTTGATTGGTTGAACTTTTGAAATGCCAATTACCCAATCCGCCCTTACCTCCTTTAGCTATCACAAGCTCTTGTTCATGATCGGTGATCTCACCTAATCGCTCTTTGCTTTCAGCATCAAAAACTACTGTTCCCAATGGAACTTCCAGTTTCTGAGATTCCCCATCCGCTCCGGTCCGCCGTTGCTTGGATCCATGCTCGCCCGGCTTTGCCTTGATATATTTTCGATACCTTAAATCAAGAATGGTGTTTAACTGTTCATTTCCGATCAGGATCACATCTCCGCCGTTTCCACCGTCTCCACCATCCGGACCTCCTTTAGGAACATACTTCTCTCTTCTAAAGTGACGAGAACCATCCCCACCTTGTCCGGCTGTAACATAAATTTTGGCGTAATCAGCAAAGCGCATGATATTTCTCTAGTTGATTGATACCGAAGGTGATTTCACTTCAGTAAGTAACTTTAATTAAAGATTCTCTAAAATGAATTCTGTCATTAAACGGTAAAGATGCCTTCTGGCATTTCCGCCATAAATACTATGAGCTTTATTTGGATAGAGCATCGTTTCAAACTGCACATCAGCAGCTATAAGAGCATCAATCATCTCAATGGTATTCTGATAATGTACGTTATCATCTCCAGTGCCGTGAATCAGTAAATATGAGCCTTCTATCTGCCCTGCTTTGGTGATGGGAGCACCCTCATTATATCCCTCCGGATTAAGCTGTGGAGTTTGCATAAAACGTTCTGTATAGATTGTATCGTAATACCTCCAATCCGTTACCGGGGCTACGGCAATAGCTGTACTGAAAATATCCGAACCCTCTGCCAGAGCCAATGAAGACATATATCCGCCATAACTCCATCCCCAAATTCCGATTCGGGTTTCATCTATATATGGCAGTTGAGATAGTATTCTGGCTGCCTCAACCTGATCAGCAGTCTCAAGCTGGCCCAATTTTTTATAGGTCTGTTTTTTGAAATCCCTTCCGCGGGCACCTGTTCCCCGATTATCTACAGAAACAACAATATATCCCTCACTAACAAGATATTGATGCCACATGGGGCGTTGGGCACTTTCAAAATTTCGGGTTACCGTTTGGCTTCCCGGTCCTCCATACACATACATCAGCACCGGGTATTTTTTTGTTGAATCGAAATCTACAGGTTTCATCATATAAGCATTCAACTCTGCATCATTCACATCCAAGGTCATGAACTCTTTTTGAACAAATTCATATTCATTCAACTTTTCAGCTAGTTCTGCATTGGACTCCAGCATTCTTACTTCATTTCCATTTTGGCGATGAAGAGATACTTCAGTCGGTTTGTTATAATCTGACCAGCTGTCAATGTAATATTTAAAATCACGGCTCATATTGATGCTATGCCATCCTTCGCCTTCCGTAAGCTTTTGTTTCCTCTTGCCATCCACACGAACACTGTATAGATGTCTTTCAAGTGGTGACTCTTCCGCACTCATGTAAAAGAGACGATAATTTCGCTCATTATGACCAATGAAATTAGTGACATCCCAGTCTCCTTCGGTAACCTGCTGAAGCTGCTGCCCCTGCATATCATAAAGGTAAATGTGGTTATAGCCATCCTTATCGCTGGTAGTAATAAACTGTTCCCCATTTTCAAGGAAATAAAGATCATCATGCACATCGATCCAGGTTTCACTTTCTTCGGATAGAATGACATTTGAACTCCCGGTTTCTGCATTTGCAAAAAGCAGATCCTGCTTATTCTGAAGCCGGTTCATTCTTCTGATCGCCAAAAGGTCATTTTCTTTTGTCCAGTTTATTCTCGGAATATATTGGTCCGTTTCTTCTCCAACATCCACACCTATCGTTTCACCGGAATCAATATCGTACACATGAATGGAAACAATAGAATTCTCTTCCCCTGCCTTAGGATACTTAAACTTCACTGCTTCAGGGTACAAACCACCCCATTCAGTCATAAAAAATTCATTTACCCGCTCTTCATCAAACCTGTAGAAAGCAATGCGATCACCGTCCGGTGACCAGAACCATGCTTTTGCAAAGCCAAATTCTTCCTCATATACCCAATCTGCCGCGCCGTTTATGACCTTATTGAACTCGCCATCATAAGTGATCTGTGTTTCGGTACCGGTCTCGAGATCAACCCAAAACAGATCATTATCGCGTACAAAAGCAGCCCGATCACCCTGTGGAGAAAGTTCGGCATATTGCTGTTTTTCATCTGATCCGGTCAGTTTTGAAAGATTTTCTGAGGCTATATCAAATACATAATAATTCTCACGGGTACTGCGCCTCCAAATTTGCTCAACATCTGTACGTATTAACAATTTTGATTCATCCGCTGAGAATTGATATCCCTGGATATTGAAGGGTTTTTCTCCATTGCTTCCTTCATATTCATCCCCATCAAAAAGAACCTGCTCGGTTCCCTCAACAATATTGAACCTGATGATCTTATTATCATTGGTGGCTGAATAAAACTCACCGTCATTCATCCATCGTACATTTTGCACGTTATTTGAAGAGAAGGTACCATCAAAAACATGCTCAAATTCGATAGGCTTTTTATCCTGTGCTATAGCCGTTACAGAGCATATTGCCAACAATAGAATCGACAGTTTCAGTATTTTCATATGTATTTTTGTATTTAAAAAAAGAAAAGAACGCTATTTGCATTCTTTTCGGTATTAAGTATTTGGAAGGAAATTAGTTTTTGTGAAGAACCAATTTGAGTAGTTTGGTTAGCTTGGTTTTCATCTTGGTCCTCGGTACTATAAAATCAAGAAAGCCATGTTCTAGTAAATATTCAGACGTCTGAAACCCTTCCGGAAGATCTCTTCCGATAGTTTGTCTGATCACACGAGGACCTGCAAATCCGATCAGGGCACCCGGTTCGGCGATGTTAAAGTCACCAAGCATGGCATAACTTGCTGTTACCCCACCGGTGGTAGGGTCCGTCATATAAGAAATGTACGGAACCTTTGCTTCCTCGAGCTGGGCCAGTTTTGCTGATGTTTTCGCCATCTGCATTAAACTGAGGACACTTTCCATCATGCGGGCACCGCCTGTTTGTGAAATAATAATAAGAGGGATCTTATTCTCACGAGCGTGATCAATGGCAATTCCAAGACGCTCTCCCACAACAGATCCCATACTCCCTCCTATAAAAGAAAAATCCATGCATGCCACCACCAGATCGAGTTTGTTCATTTTTCCAACTCCAACCCGGGCTGCATCAGAAAGACCTGTTTTATCCTGATATTCTTCCAGTCGATCTTTGTATTTCTTGCGGTCTTCAAACTCTAGTGGATCAGTAGGCTTTATTTCCTGCCCCAGCTCTTTGAATTTTCCGTTATCAAATATGAGCTCGAAATACTTTTCACTTCCAATCCTAAAGTGATACCCGCTTAGTGGGTCAACCCAAAGATTATCCTCCAGTTCGCGCTTATGGATGGTTTCACCGGTAGTAGGAACTTTGACCCAAACCCCTTCCGGCATTTCTTTACGGGTGTTGGTCTGAATATTTTCGTCTTTTCTTTTAAACCAGGACATATGCTGCTATTTGTGATTTTTTCAAGACTCTAAAATAAAGATTCTGATGCTTAATTCTGAATCTGTTTTTGCTTTGAATTTCAAGCCCAGCTCTTCAACTGTAGATTATTATTTCATGAACGAGAGTTTTTAACAATTTCTATATTTAGTCTTGGCTAACTTTTATATTAGCTTTATATTAAATATGAATTAAGAAAAGCTATTATTATGGATTATTACATGAAATTTGCGGTCTTGTTTCTCTTATTATTTCATATTCCTATGCAATTGAGTGCTCAGAATACCGGAAACATTAACGGTAAAGTTATATCCGGTGATAAACCGGTCCCCTCTGCTACAGTCGGTATTCAATCATTAAATAAGGGTACATTTACCAACAGTGAAGGAGAGTTCTCCTTGTTAGATATTCCCCCGGGAGAGTATGTGCTTTCTGTAAGTGCAGTAGGTTTCAAGCCGCACAAAAAGAATATATCCGTTGAACAGGGCAAAGAAACCTACTTAGAATTTGACCTAAGGATCTCAGTGACAGAGCTAGATCAGGTAGTAGTAACCGGAACATTGAAAGAAACCTCCATCAAAGAATCTCCAGTCAAAGTGAGTTGGATCTCTAATGAGGCCTTGAAAAAATCGGGCTCAGATAACCTCATGGATGCTATTAAATACATCAATGGATTATACAAGCAAGTTGATTGTGCGGTATGTGGAACCAGTAATATCAGAATTAACGGGATGGAAGGCCCCTACACTTCCGTTTTGATCGATGGTATGCCTGTGATGGGAGCACTGGCATCGGTATATGGACTGAATGGCATTAATCCGAACATTATTGAGAGTCTGGAAATCATCAAAGGGCCGAACTCAACATTATATGGGAGTCAGGCTATGGGTGGAGTGGTCAATATTATTACAAAGAATCCCAAAACAGCACCGTTGTTTTCAACTCAGATAAGTACAAACACTCATTCTGAGCATAATATAAATCTCTCTTACAGCCCGAAAATTGACAATGCAGAAACATTATTCAGTAGCAGCTTTTATAACTCAAATGCTTTTATTGATGAGAATAAGGATGGATTTTCTGACTTAACCCAGGATAGTCGATTCACTTTTTATAATAAATGGAGATGGGATCGGGGCACTTTTGAGAAAACATCTCTCGCAGTGAAATTTTACCATGAAGACCGATTGGGTGGAGTAAAAGAATATTCACAACAGCTTCGCGGAAGTGGTCAGGTATACGGAGAATCTGTTATTACCGATCGTCTGGAGGTTTTTGGCACACATGATCTCCCATTTGAAAGTGAAAAATTAAGCGTAAATGCCTCCTTTGCCTACCACGACCAGGACAGCTACTATGGAGATTATCATTATGTAGCCAGCCAACAGACCGCCTTTGCAAACCTCATCTGGGATAAGCCAGTGTCTGGAAATAGTGATGTCCTGGCCGGCTTTTCATTTCAATACGATATACTTGATCAAACTTTCAATCAGCAAGAATTACCGGGAGGCTCAGAAGATCGCCGATTTGTTCCGGGAGTCTTTCTTCAATATGATAAAACATTCTCTCCCTGGATACGAACGTTATCGGGTATCAGAGTAGATCATCACAATGATCATAAGCTCATCTATTCGCCCCGTCTGAATTTGAAGATATCCCCTGACAGCCATACCACTGTGCGGCTGAATGCGGGAACCGGTTTCAGGATCGTGAATTTATTCACTGAAGAACATGAAGCTTTAACAGGATCACGCAGGGTTGTCATCGAAGAATCACTTGATCCTGAACGGTCAATTAATTTGGCATTTAATTTAAACCGGATCATTGACGTTGGAGAATATTCCATTATAAATACAGATGTAGATGTTTTCTATACAAGGTTTTCAAACCAAATCATCCCGAACTATGACACTCCTAATCAAATTATATACTCCAACCTGAGTGGGCATTCAGTATCACGGGGCGTGTCTGTAAATCTTGCCCATAATTTTGTAATACCACTTACCTATATGGTAGGCTTTACAGTTCAAGATGTGTATCGCTTTGAAAACGGCACAAAAAAAGACCTGCTTTTCTCTCCAAACTTTACAGCTGTTTTCAATCTAACATACAGTATCTCTGATATTGGACTGACCATGGATTATACCGGAAGGATCAACGGCAAAATGAAACTCCCGGAATACCCGGACAGAAGTGATCTTTCCAATACGTTTACAGAACAAAATCTTAAGCTCACTAAGAGTTTTAAAAACGGTGTACAGTTTTTTATGGCAGGAATGAACCTTTTTGATTACACCCAGAAAAACCCTTTAGTAGCTCCTCAAGATCCTTTCAGTGACGAATTTGCAACAGATTATGTTTTTGGACCTATTCAGGGCCGCCGGTTTCTGATGGGGATATCTTTCGATATAAAATAAAAAGACGGATGAATACTACATGTTCGAATTGTTAATCTGACTGCTTGTCAAATAATCGGATTCAAGTTCTTCTGCTGTTGTTTCTTTGAAATGATCTTCATTTGACGAACTATTGAAAAGCTGGATCAGCTGTCTGGCTGATATTTTGGATTCTTCAAGGATGGTAAGTTCCTCTAATTTTTCGGCATCCAATCTGTCTACTCCGGTACCAATGATCTGATCACCAGGTTTGATCGATTTGTTTATTTCATCGAGTTCCCGGATCCTGGATATTGTCAGTACTTCTAGTTGATCTCCTTTTTTAAACTTTTGATGATACAAGTGTTTTCTTCTGGCGTTGATCACAGCGTGCACCGTTCCTTCCTCAGCAGCAAATGCAAAGCCCGCGAGTGTATTGCCTGCGTATATTTTTACATCCAAGCCAAAAAACATTCCCTTTACGGCACTTGCCGCAATTCGGAGTCCTGTATAAGAACCGGGACCTGAGCTTACCAGAATAGCATCCAGATTTTTAAGTTGAAACCCATGTTCGTTCATTAATTCCCGGATAAAAAGAAAGAGCAATTCGGAATGGGACCCTTTTCGTTCGGTTCGCTTTTCGAATACCTCCCCTTTTGCATTTTGGAAGGCTATAGAACAAATATTGGTAGCAGTTTCAACGGCAAGTATCATGCGAATCCCGGGATCAACTTATAACTTTATCGAAGTTCATTCAGTACCAACTGGCCTTTATTGAAGATCCCAACTGCCCGTCCGGTGAGTTTCTCATTCAGGTACGGCGAATTTTTAGATTTTGAGCGCACATTATTTGGAGTAAAAGTCCATTCTTCATCTGTATTGAAGAAAGTCAGGTTAGCTGTAGCACCTTTTTTGATCTCTGGGATCTCCAGTTTTAGAATCTCACGAGGTTTATAAACTAATTTATCCATCAGCTGTTGGAGATCCAGTTTCTTTGTTTGGAAAAGTCTCTTATTCGAAATTGGCCAGGCTGTTTCAAGACCAATGATCCCGTTGGGTGCATACATAAACTCAACTTCTTTCTCTTCTATGGCGTGTGGGGCATGATCGGTACAGATCGCATCAATGGTTCCGTCAACCAAACCTTCCACCATAGCATCTACATCTTCCTGTGTACGAAGTGGCGGATGCATCTTAAAATTCGTATTGAAGTTCGTTCGGTCAATTTCTTCATCGGTCAGATCGAAATGATGTGCACAAACCTCAGTGGTCACCTTGATCCCTTTTTTCTTGGCCTGCCTTACCAGATCCACTCCTTCTTTTGTACTAATGTGGGCCACATGAATATGGCCACCGGTATATTCTGCCAGCAGGATATCCCGTGCTATCATCACTTCTTCGGCAATACCGGGTGTCCCATCCAAACCAAGCCGGGTTGAAACCTTACCTTCGTTCATATGTCCGGGACGGGAAAGGGCCAGATCTTCTTCGTGATTAATGATCGGCATCCCCAACATTGAAGAATATTCGAGGGCTACACGCATAACCTGAGAATCATAAACGGGATCACCGTCATCACTGAAAGCCACGGCCCCGCCTTCTTTCATATCGGCCATTTCAGCAATAGATTCCCCTTTTCGTTCTTTGGTAACACAGGCAATGGGGTGCACATCAACCGGTAATTTTTCAGCTTTTTTTATGATGTATTCCACCACATCACGGGTATGTGTAGCTGGTTTTGTGTTGGGCATACAAGCTACAGCAGTAAAACCTCCAAAAGCTGCGGCATCGCACCCTGTTTTTGTTGTTTCTTTATGCTCAAATCCTGGTTCGCGCAGGTGAACATGCATATCCATCCATCCCGGAGAGACATACGCTCCCTTTAGATCATGCGATTCTTCACCTTTTACTGCTTTCAATCCGGAGCCGATCTCCTTGATCATTCCCTCCTCAATACGGATATCAACGGTATCTTTACCTTTATGGGTGTTGCTAACAGGCTTTACATTTTTGAGGAGCATAGGTGTGATTTTGGCTTAAAAGTTCGACCGCAAATATACCGTGTTTCTGCCCTAAACCACAAAGATAGAAGGAATGAATTCCTGTGAGGTCATAGCTATTTATCTTAATGCTGCATTACTACATAATCTCCATCAAATGTGGCTAATGTATTATTGCCATTTTTTATCTGTGCCTTTAATGTGATCCTGGCTTTTCCAAACCGATCATACATTCCCAAAAACTTATCCAGTGTTTCTTTTTTGGGGATGATGAGCTCGGAAATAAAATCTTCGTTGACGGGCTTTTGGTAATTCGTAGAACTGCGACCGATCACGATCCTGGGAACGGGCTCGATTTCATCGAACAGCAAGCGTAAATACGACCAACCTGTGGTTATCAACAAGCTGATTATGCTTCCCCCAAAAGCCGTAGAGCGATGGTTGATATTGTTGGACAATGGCGCCCAAAACTTCACTGCTTCTTGAGAAAAATCTATGGTTTTCACTCCAAGTGTTTTCGTTATTGGAATGTGCTCATATAGATATTGTTCTATCTCGTATTTATTCATGGTAAATAGATGCTATCGGCTTTCCACACAATCTGAACACTCCACCCATTCTTCTTTTGGAATATGACTAATGGCTACCGGACTGTTGCCCTTTTCAAACACCGGTTTAAATACAATATTACCCTCCTGATGCTCCGTCCCGCAAGTATGACAATTCACATTGTGGTCGGTTTTGGCCATGGTATACCCAGTGATCACCCAGCCATCATGGCCTTGATGAGCAGCCAGACTTTCGAGTGCAGCACGTACGGTTTGAGATTTATTGCCTTCATAGAATTTTCCTGCAAGTTTATTCAGCAATTGTACAGTAGCATTATCTAAGGTGAAATTAAGTCGTTTCATTCAACTCCTCCCTATTAAATAGCGATTCTTCCAATGGATGATGGTGATGTAAATCGTTATTGCAGGTTTGGTGATGGCGATAATTTTTCCAATGACCTGCGATCAAAAAGATGCTTCCGATCAAAGTAGATGCGGTTTCAAATTCATGCCCAAGCCAATAATCACCTATCAACCATCCCGCTATAATTAATATAAATCCTATGGATAAAAGTAATACAATATGTCTGTTAAAATGACTCCGCCTGACCGCATAAAAGATCGTTGGGGCGATCAAAACTGCAAATACCGGGTGCAGCCAATGTTCTATGGTCAATGCAACCGGACTTAATGGCAACAATGCGATCACAACCGGGACAAACAAACAGTGAATGGCACAAAGTGAGGATAAACTCAACCCGAGTTTATCCCAAACAGCAGAAATTGAATTTTTTTTCTCAGTCATTTCTTTATATAAAAAAGTGTGAATTTTAGTGTGTATAAATATACACACTAATCAAACACGAATGCAATCTGCAATAGTGCTTCATCACTCATGGTATTCTTCTTACCTTTACACCAAATTCTAAATCGATTTCAAATTCTATAATGTCCGATAATCAGATCCCGTTTCTATTCGATATCCCAACCGTTTCACAGCTTACGGATAAGATCAAAAATATACTGGAGCAGAATTTTATTGATATCCTGGTGGAAGGCGAAACCAGTAATGTGAATCAAAGCAGAAACGGACATTATTATTTTACGCTAAAAGATTCCGGTGCTTCTCTGCCTTGTGTGATCTGGCGAAGTACAGCACAACGACTTGATATCAATCTAACCGACGGGCAGCAAATCGTAGTAGGTGGAGATATTCAGGTATATGCTCCACATGGCCGATATCAAATGATCGTGAGTTTGGTTCAGCAAGCCGGAATCGGGAAACTACAGCAGGCGTTTGAGAAATTGAAAGCCAAGCTAAAGGCAGAAGGACTTTTTGAGGACCATCACAAAAAATCATTGCCAAAATTCCCGGAGCGTATTGGTGTGGTAACTTCAGCTACAGGAGCTGCCTTTCAGGATATTCGCTCTACCCTTGAGAAACGATGGCCTCTTGCTACCGTTAAACTGTATCATGCCAGCGTACAGGGAGTAAATGCTGCACCTGAGATAGTAAAAGGGATCGAGTATTTCAATTCCCAAAGAAATGTGGATGTGGTCATTATTGGGCGTGGTGGTGGTTCTCTGGAAGACCTTTGGCCCTTCAATGAAGAAGCAGTAGCCCGGGCCGTATTTACAAGTGAGATCCCCATTATAAGTGCCGTTGGACATGAAGTAGATTTTTCGATCTCTGATTTTGTAGCCGATGCTCGTGCTGCCACTCCCACTCAAGCTGCCGTAGTCGCAGTTCCTGACATCAATGAAATTAGATTTTTAGTGGAGGATTATTCCAAACGCCTGGAAATGAACACGGTCGGAGCCATACAGCTCTATAAAGAAAAAGTAGCGAACATAGCAAAATCACATGCGTTGTTGGCTGTGAAACAAAAGATGGAATCAGCCCGAGCTCGCATTCTCACTCTCGACCAAAACCTGAAACACCGAACTGACACCTTACTCAGAAACCACAAAGAGAAGCTGACCGGCTATCAACATGTGTTGGATAAGAAAAATCCGAACGGACCGCTTGAAAAAGGATTTGCCCGTATCTGGCAAGAGGATAAATGGATCCGTACCTCAGCCTCTTTTGCAGATAATAAAGATTTTGATATGGAATGGAACGACGGGAAGAAAAAAATCAAAAGGCATTAACTTTCCTGTTTTGGATAAGAACCCAATATCTTTAATTCTTCTGCCTTAGCGCCAAGTTCTTTAAGTCCATTTGCGACTTCTTCGTCTTCAATGTTCCCGTGAATATCGAGATAGAATGAGTATCTGAACGGCTCATTCATTCTTGGCCGCGATTCCAGCTTTGCCATATTTATCTTATGATCATGTAGAATATTCAGACACTCGATCAACGAACCTTCTTCATTAGAAGTGACCATCATTAACGATGTTTTTGCAGGAATCTGGGTATCTACTTTCACCGGCTCTCTGGCAGGCACCACAAAGCGGGTATAATTTTCACGCTGATTTGCAATATCACTTTCGATCACGTGCAAGCCATAAAGGTCAGCTGCATGGGCGCCCGCTATAGCTGCTTGACTGATATCACCATCTTCCAGGATCTTTTTGGCTGACATGGCCGTATCCAGATAAGATTCAACTTTACAGCGTGGCAACCTGGACAGAAAAGACGTGCATTGTGCAATGGCCTGAGGATGAGATAAGATCCTTCGGATTTTTGAAAGTTCTACGGGCTCTACCGACATCAGGCAATGCACTACTTTCAGGATCTCCTCCCCCACAATATGCACATTTTCATTTCCTACAATATCATAGGTATCGTTGATAGATCCGCCCGTTGTGTTCTCGATCGGTAAGATCGCATAATCCACTTTCTTCTCCATCAAAGCCTGAGCTGCCTGTTGAAAAGTATCGTACCCTATGGCATCCACTTTTGCATACCGCTCACTGAAATGCCGTGAGGCAGCAAGATGACTGTAAGCACCATCCGTTCCCTGATATGAAACACGGATCAGATCACCGTCGGCTTTTTCATTTTGATGATCAACAAGAGAATGGGTTTGAAACCGCACTGAATTGGTAATGATCTCCCTGAATAAATGCTCTGCATAGTAACGATCTAAACCTACCTCATGGGCAAGATCCCTGATGCGATTCAGTAACTGTTCTTCCCTTTCAAGGTCACGAATCCCTTTCGCTTTTTTAAGCTTCAGCTCAGAAACTTCTTTTACCAATCCTTGTCGCTGGGCTAAGGCCTTTAAGATGGTACGGTCAATATCATCCAGTTTCTTACGGATGGAATCTAAATTATCTGCCATACTTACCATATTCATTTGAGTGAGTGGTGGAAAGTAGTAAATGTATAACCTTTTTAAAGGATAAATTCTTTATAGTACCAACATCATCTTCTAAAAATTACGGTGAATTTCACCGTTCAGATCTAAACATTTTGAGATTGGCTGAAAATAAAATTACCACTACCTTTTAACTTTCAAAAACTTAAATCATGCTATTATGAAAATTAACTTCAACCATTTTGTTTTAACGATCATAATTGTAGCTGGCTTTTCAGGCAACCTGTTTGCACAGCATGAACATACTAATGATGTCAAATCTCAATATTCGGGTCAGCAAGATCGTGAAATTGCATCTTTGAGTGAAACTGAAATTGAAGGGTTAAAATCCGGTGCGGGTACTCCTTTCAACGGAATGGCAAAGCCGGCAGAGTTAAATGGATATCCCGGGCCACGTCATGTACTGGATGCGTATGAAGCCGGAAGCTTTGACCTCAATAAAGATCAAATCGTGCAGATCCGGCAATTATTTAAAAATATGCAGGAAAAGGCTATCCCATTAGGTGAGCAGATCATTGCCATTGAAAAAAAGATGGATAATGCCTTCAAAATTAAGGATATAAGTTCTGGGATGCTCCGAGAAATGATCTCAAAAAGTACCGATCTATATGCTGAATTAAGATTCGTACATCTGAATACACATCTTCAAATGGTCGATATCTTAACACAACAACAAGTGCAAGCTTACAACAGAATGAGGGGCTACACTTCTGAAGATCCTTGCGAAAATATCCCTGCAGGACACGATCCTGAAATGTGGAAAAGACACAACGGCTGTGATTGAACCTTTTTTATTCTTCTTCCAGCCAACCAAATCTCCTTTGAAGAGATTTTATAGTGATAGAATGACGTTCTGTGCCCTTTGTACCTAACAGAAAACCAATGGGTTTTAAACTGTCCACATTCTCGCAGACGATCTTGAATAAGCCCAAATATGGAATAATGATCAGCATTCCCGGAAGTCCCCATACCATTCCTGCAGCTATTAGTGAAAAGATGATCACCAACGGGTTTATCTCTACATAGGAACCGGTAATATTCGGAGTTAAAATATTATTCTCGATAAACTGTACGATCACAAACTGAATGATGACTGCAAATGCCAAAGAGGGACTCTGGGTCCCCAATACAAATAGAAGCACTACTCCATAGCCCAGGACAGTTCCCAGGTATGGAATCAAATTGAATAGAGCCGCAATGATGCCAAATAACAAAGCATATTCAATTCCGATCAAATAGAACCCAAAGGAATTTAAGCCTACTAAGATAAAGCAGACGATCAGCAGTCCTTTCAAATACCTTGGAACCACTTCAGAAGCTTGATCAATAATATTTTGAACTACTTCTTCCTGATCACTCACAATGAGCATGGAGATGAAATCCCGGAATTTATCTCTATAAAAAAGCAATAAAAAAGTATAGACCGGCAAAAGACCGATACTTAGTAAGGTATTTGTTGTAGCTGTGAAGAGCTGAGAAATATATTCTCCTGTTTCACCGAGATCACTTATAAAGCCATCAATTCCCTCACTTGTAATTCCGGTGAAAGCTGAGATCGAACCCAAGATGGCCTGAAGGTTTTCCTCAAACTGCTTCTTAATTTCCGGAAGATCTTCTGTAAAATTCGCAGACAGCGTGCTTATGGCGAATATAATCCCTGCTATAAAGGCTATGAAACCGATCACTACGATCAAATTTGTGATAATTCTGGGTACTTTATGGGATTCAAGCCATTCAGCATAGGGAAATAAGAGATAGGCCAACATAATACTTAGAAAGAGCGGTACTAACAGTTGCTGGGTTAATATCAAGGCAGCAATTGCTAAGAATAGAAATGCTAGCCGGATAGTAGCTCGTAGTAAAAGTGGGTATTCGTTCATAAAAAATTATATGAATATGTACTCAACTCTTAAAGTAATTATTTAAAGAATTGATTCAATATTGACCTAGGTTCATTTCCTCCAAGTGGTATTCGGGCAGTGATGTTCCATGTATACCCCTTTTCACTTAGCCTTCCTTCAGGATAGTAATACCTTGTATAATCAAAAACCAAATAGCCTAAATCAATTCCAAATCCACCGGTTTGAATTGTATAGGGTAAGTTCACTTCTGACGCTTTTTGATATCCGACACGAAGGGCTAAAGTCTCCAGAAATACCACCTCTATCCCGGAATGAAAAAATAGTTGCTGAGCCAGGGAAGCCTCCTGATAATTCATTCCATCATACCAGGTATAGGTTCCCCACGATCTATATAACGCTTCAAATGCATTCATAGCAACATAGATTGTATCTGACTGCCCATTATTCTCGATGGCTTTCTTTTCCTGACGTATCATAAATTTAGATACCGCCACTGAACCCAAAACACGTACCGACTTCATACCAAATATTTCTTCTCCATAATCTGCTGTCAACCCGGCACCTATTTTTAACCTTGCAGGCAATGGATCTGTATCCTCATCATAATAGGAAACCGACTGACCGAAATTAGTTAATGCTGCCCCAAAGGATGGTGTAAGTTGCCAATCTCCTCCTTTCTCATAACCCTTTGATACTGTAAACCCAGGTCTACAAAGAAAGAAGTTGCGGGACTGTATTCCCTATTCGCATAAATTTGATTTTCTCCAATATCACTTTTTAAATAGTTTAACCCAATCCCTGCCCTAAGGCCATTTTCAAATCTATATGCTGTTGAAAGTTTGAGAACATTATCTCTGAAAGGTTCATTGAGGATTGGAGCATCATCATCAAAGTTACTTCTGAAATCCAGATAGCTTAAAGCGATGTCAAACTTTCCTGCTGAAAAACCTGCGTAAATATTTTGGGTCCGAGTTTTGAAATATCCTAAATTAAAATCGTTTTCATACAAGAAATAGCCAAGAGTCGGTAAACCTTCATGATCTATAGAAGCTGGGTTTATAAAACTTCCCAATGAATTATGAGTGAAGGATACAAGTGAATTACCCAAAGCAAAATTTCTTGAATTCAAGGGCTCATCTAAAATCGGAACCGATACCGATGTATGTTGTCCGCTCGCCTCAAGTGGAAATAGAAATACAATCAAAACTATCAGTAATGATCTCATAAGTCATTGTTTATTTGTGTTTATAGACGTTACACTTTCGAAGAGAAATGGTCAAGAACGAAAAAGCCGGGCTTAGTACCCGGCCTTATTAAGTCTCAACTGTTAATTTGGGTAAGTCTTTTACTTATTCGTAAGTGCCGATACCCCCGGAAGTTCTTTTCCTTCCAGATATTCGAGGCTGGCTCCCCCTCCGGTTGAAACGTGAGATACTTTGTCACTCAATCCTGCTTTTTTGATTGCGGCAGCTGAATCTCCTCCGCCAATAATGGTTGTTCCCCCGAATTTTGTTGCTTCTGCCAATGCTTCAGCAACGGCAAATGTCCCATCTGCAAAATTCTCCATTTCGAAAACCCCCATCGGACCATTCCAAACCACGGTTTTTGCTGATTTTATCACATTTCCAAAGGAAAGGGCCGATTGTGGACCAATGTCGAGGGCCATCCATCCTTCCTCGATGCCATCTTCATCTACCACTTTATGTTCCGCATCATTATTAAATTCTTTGGCAACTACAGAATCTAACGGTAACATAAATTTCACGCCAGCTTTCTCTGCTTTTTGCAACAGTTCTTTGGCCAGTTCGACCTTGTCTTCTTCCACCAATGAATTTCCTATGGGCCATCCCTTGGCTTTATAGAAGGTATAGGTCATGCCCCCGCCTATGATGATAGAGTCCACTTTGGTAAGAAGATTCTCAATAACTCCTATCTTATCTGAAACTTTTGCCCCGCCCAAAATAGCCACAAACGGTCGGTCAGGATCGTTGATACTTTCTTCCAGGTATTTGATCTCTTTTTCCAGTAAAAAACCGGAAACCGCCGGTTGCAGGTATCTTGTGACTCCTGCCACAGACGCGTGAGCACGGTGTGAACTTCCAAAGGCATCATTAACAAACAGATCTCCGTGAGCTGCCAGTTTTTTACTGAATTCCTCATCATTTTGCTTCTCTTCGGCATGAAAACGGACATTCTCCAATACTACAATTTCTCCAAATTCAGCTGCAGCTATCACAGATTCAGCTTTTTCTCCAATACAATCTTCTGCAAAGTGAACCTTTGCATCTACCAAAGTAGCCAAATGATCAGCCGCGGGTTTTAGAGAAAATTCAGGGTCGTATTCCCCGGCCGGCCGGCCTAGGTGACTTGTTAAGACCAGTAACCCACCATTCTCCACCACATGATTAATGGATGGCAATGCCTGCACAATACGATTGTCATCTGTTATTCTTCCATTTTCGATCGGCACGTTGAAATCAACACGCATCAACACCTTTTTTACTTTTACTTCGATATCGTTCAGAGTGAGTTTAGCCATGATCGAGTAATTAAATTTGTTTTAAATTCGGCTTGAAGGTACCAAGATCTAATCATGAAATGAAGTTTTGACAAACCACTTTTTCAGCCCTGCTTTTAACCCATAATTTGGATATTTTCTAACACTGAAAAATTAACCCAATTTATCCTATTCATGCGAACGGTTTATTTAGATCATGCAGCAACCACTCCATTAGACGAGCGTGTACTTGAAACCATGCTTCCCTTCCTTAAAGATAATTATGGGAACGCCAATTCACCTCATCACCTTGGTCAAAAATCAAAAGTGATCGTAGAAGATGCCCGTGAAAAAGTAGCCGCTTTAATAGGTGCCGAGCCATCTGAGATCATCTTTACAAGTGGGGGTACCGAAAGCGATAATGCTGTTATTAAAGGGGTTTTGGCTGTTTCCGGAGACAAAAATGAAGTGATTACTTCTGAGCTTGAACACCATGCCGTGCTGCATACCGTTGAGCTTGCCAAGATGCAGGGGGTAAAACCGGTTTTTGCCGAAGCACAAAATTGCGGAACTATAACGGCAGATGCGGTCAAAGAAGTGATCACTGACAAAACTGCATTGGTTACTATCATGCATGTGAATAATGAGATCGGGACTATCAGTCCACTGAAAGAAATTGCAGAAGTCTGTAAAGAACACGGGGTTCCATTTCATTCTGATACCGTTCAAAGCCTGGGAAAACTGCCTATCAACGTCAAAGACTTGGGAGTTGATTTCCTGAGCGGAAGTGCCCACAAGATCTATGGACCTAAGGGAACCGGCATTATGTATGTGAAAAATGGCTCACGATGGATCCCATGGATGAACGGTGGCTCACAGGAAAGACGCCGACGTGGCGGTACCTTAAACGTTCCCGGCATTGTCGGTTTTGCAAAAGCTCTTGAATTGGCCGTCGAAGAAATGGATGAGCGTCAAAAACATTTCAAAAAGTTACGCTCTCTCCTTCTCGAGTTAATGGATGAAAAACTGAATTTCAATTATACGGTCAATGGCCCTAAAGACAAAGGAGTACCGCATATCCTCAACCTTTCTTTCAGTGATCAGGAAGACCATCATATTGATGGGGAAATGCTGTTGCTGAACCTGGATATTGAAGGCATTTGTGTCTCCAATGGCTCAGCTTGTACATCAGGCGCAGTTGAACCTTCTCATGTTTTAAATGGCATTGGAATGGAAGAAGGCCTCGCTAAGTCAAGTATCCGAATCAGCTTTGGCAAGCAGAATACGGAAGAAGATGTCAAATACTTCGTAGAAAAACTGGATGCTGTCCTGAACCGAATGTTTTCTTTGGCATGAAGAAGCATATCTGTGTGTATTGCGGCTCACGAAAAGGCAACTATCCTAAATTCCCTGAATTAGCTAAACAAGCCGGACGGGAAATTGCTCAGAGGAACTGGGGCATTGTCTACGGCGGGGGAAAAATCGGGATCATGGGGGAAATTGCAAATGCGGCCCTTACCGAGGGCGGAGATGTTATTGGAGTGATCCCAACCCAGCTAAAAGATCGTGAAGTAGCTCATAAAGGACTGACCGACCTCCACGAAACACAGGATATGCACACCCGAAAAGCACTCATGGAATCGTTATCGGATGCCTTTCTTGTTCTGCCCGGTGGATTCGGAACCCTGGATGAATTTTTTGAGATCTTAACATGGCGACAGCTTGGTATCCATAATAAACCCATATTTATTATTAATGTGGATGGGTACTTTGACGGGCTTTTGAAATTTACCAATAATGCTGTGAAGCATGATTTCATCCATAAAGAAAGCCTTTCCCTGTTCCATGTCTGTGAAGACCTGGATTCCTTTTTACAACAGCTGGAACGATTTTTTGAGCTGAGTTGATTTTATTTGCCACAGCATCATCAAAATCCCTAAGTGATATTCTATGGCTTCAAAGAAAAAAAACAATCCGCTTCCTCCCTGCCCTACCACCCCAAATTGTATAAGAGTTTCCAGGGATCTTGAAGCCGGGTTGGAACAAGTCTGCGAAAGACTAATGCTTCTTTTTGAAGAGGAAGCCCATGAATTTGAAGTCATTGATCCCAAACGCATAGAGCTTCATGCCGTATATCGCATACCTGTATTTGGTTTTAAGGATGATGTAGATGTGATAATGGAAGAAGCTGAGGGAGTAACTACCGTACACATTCGGAGTGCAAGCAGACTTGGGGCTTATGATCTTGGCGTAAACAAACGAAGAGTCAAACGAATATTCCGGAAGCTAAATTCAAAGATTAGCGATTAAATTTCGCTATATTCTAAACGAAATTTAAAAATAAAAAGATAAGATTATGTACACCGGTTTACTTCACGCGCACTCAGGACTTCGATGGATCGTTTTGGTTTTAATTGTCTGGGCTTTGTTCAAAGCTATTTCAGGCTGGAGCGGGCAAAAGGAATATCAAAAATCAGATCGGCTATCAGCACTTCTGGCACTGATCTTTACGCATATTCAATTATTGATCGGATTGGTTCTTTATTTCATCAGCCCTAAAGTATCCTTTGAATCCGGAGTGATGGAAAGTTCAGTCCTCAGATTCTATACTGTAGAGCATATCACAATGATGATCATTGCTATCGCTCTTATCACTGTTGGTTTCAGTACGGCAAAACGCATGGAAGCCTCTATTGAAAAGCATAAGAGAATTACAATTACCTACGGAATCGGTCTGTTGCTGATCCTTGCTTCCATACCATGGCCTTTTCGCGGTTTGGGGACCGGCTGGTTTTAGTAAATTGAACATATAAAAGAGTATCAGAGAGGACGTATCTAAAAAAATACGTCCTTTTTTATTGTGGATATCTTATGCTCTCCACCATTTCCTGCACATCTTCCGGCGGTTCCGGGAAGATCATTCCTACTGCAAAAGAAACCAGTAGATTGAGGATCATCCCCAGCGTTCCTATTCCCTCCGGTGAAATTCCAAACCACCAATACTCCGGAGAATTTACCTCAGGGAAGGCGATCTTGAAAAAGACCACATAACCGAGTGTGAACAACAGGCCGGCGATCATTCCAGCTATGGCTCCTTGTCGGTTCATTTTCTTGTAGAAGATCCCTAAAATAATGGCCGGAAAGAAGGAAGCCGCGGCAAGTCCAAATGCGATGGCCACTACCTCTGCTACAAAGCCCGGCGGATTAATTCCAAAATATCCCGCTACTATAACAGCTCCACCGGCGGAGATACGCGCCCACATCAACTCACTTTTATCTGAAATATCTGTTTTGATCTGCTTTTTAATGAGGTCATGAGATACAGCTGTTGAAATTACCAATAGCAATCCTGCAGCTGTTGAAAGGGCTGCGGCCAATCCTCCTGCAGCTACTAAACCTGCAACCCATGCAGGTAGATTTGCGATCTCAGGGTTTGCCAAAACCATGATATCCCTGTCCACATAGAGCTCGTTAGGACCTTCAACTGGTGCATTATTAACTTTTACTTCGCCAAAGTTACCACGAACGATCTCACCGGCATCATTTCGCTGAATATCAGGAAGCCCGGTTATGGCCTCTCCCGGAGCATATGTAATAATACCATCTCCGTTTTTATCCACCCAGGTAAGCAATCCCGTTTCCTCCCATACACTGAACCACTCAGGCATTTCAGTGTACTCTTCCTCGTTCACTGTTTCCATGAGATTGTATTTAGCGAAGGCAGCGATGGAAGGCGCAGTTGTGTAAAGGATCGCAATAAATATCAGCGCATAACCTACCGAAATTCGAGCATCCTTTACTTTGGGAACTGTAAAGAATCGGACGATAACATGGGGAAGACCTGCCGTTCCGATCATTAATGCCGCTGTGATAAAAAAGACATCCTGCATACTCTTGGTTCCGCTTGTGTAAGCTGCAAAACCAAGTTCGGTATGTAGCTCATCCAGCTTTTCCAGAAGGTATTGTCCGGAACCATCCGTCAGAGTTGACCCAAAGCCAAGCTGAGGGATCGGGTTGCCAGTAAGCTGAAAAGAAATAAAAAAAGCAGGCACCATAAAGGCAAAGATCAATACACAATACTGTGCAACCTGGGTGTAAGTAATTCCTTTCATTCCTCCCAATACTGCATAGAAAAATACAATCGCCATTCCGATAAGAACACCAATATCTATATTCACTTCAAGGAATTTGGAGAATACCAGTCCCACTCCACGCATTTGCCCCGCCACATACGTAAATGAAACGATCAGCGCACAGATAACCGCTATGGTCCGTGCAAAGTTGGAATAGTAACGGTCACCGATAAAATCAGGAATGGTAAATTTTCCAAATTTTCGAAGATATGGAGCAAGCAGAAGTGCGAGTAATACATAGCCTCCGGTCCAGCCCATGAGGTAAACCGAACCGTCATATCCCATGAATGAAATAAGACCGGCCATGGATAGAAAAGATGCAGCTGACATCCAGTCGGCCGCCGTAGCCATACCGTTTGTGATCGGATTAACATGAGCGCCGGCTATATAAAAATCGCTGGTGGAAGCGGCTTTCGCCCATATCGCGATCCCGATATAAAGTGTGAAGGTGATCCCGACTAAAATATAGGTCCAGACTTGAACATCCATGATCAGTCCTCCTGCACTTTAAATTCCTGATCCAGCTTGTTCATCAGATAGACATATACGAAGATCAGAACGACAAAAGTATAAATAGATCCTTGTTGGGCAAACCAAAAACCGAGCTTAAACCCACCCATTTGTATCTCGTTGAGTGCAGGTGCGAGTAAGATCCCAAACCCATAGGAAACAGTGAACCAGATACTGAGAAGTATCCCCAGGTATTTAAGGTTTCTCTTCCAGTAACCTTTTAGATCTCGTTCTGACATCTTTTGTAACCTCCATAGTTTTATTCCGGCTAAGTATGCAGGATTTGAATGAAGGAATCAAATGGAGAAATTGCACTGCACCTTCAAAAAAACTCCCGAAAATAAAAAGCCACCAATGATCTTGTCAGTCTTTAGCGGATGCGGAGACTGACAAGTCAATGCTCAGGAAGTCTCCGACTTCCATAAAGGGCAACTAAGCTTTTTTAAGAAAAGGTTACAGCTTCCGCAGCTCTTAAGTCACCGCTCGTCAAGCTGTATTACTCAATAAGAATTTTTAGTCTCGCTAAAGACTTAAGAGATCCCCAAACTGAAAGCTACTAGCCCCCTTTCAATAAATAGCCGGATAATTCTCAGGATCGGCTTCCCTCATAATTCCATATATACTCTCGAAAATATCTTCCGCATTGGGCTTGCTGAAATAATCTCCATCGGAAGCATAAGCAGGGCGATGGTCGTGAGCGGCTAAACATTTTGGCTCAGAGTCGAGATTGAAATAACCATCCTGCTCTTCCAGCACTTTCTGCATTATATATGCAGAGGCTCCGCCCGGAACATCTTCATCTACAACCAATAATCGGTTGGTCTTTCTGAGCGACTTCCCGATCACATGATCAAGATCGAAGGGCAATAACGTCCTGACGTCGATCAGTTCTACAGAAATTCCAACTTCCTCCAACTGAGGGATTAGACTTTCAACAATATTAAAAGTGGAACCGTATGAAACGACTGTAATATCAGTTCCTTCATTCACAACTTCCGGCTTTCCAAGCGGAGTCGTAAATTCTCCGATGTTGGATGGCATATTTTCTTTGAGGCGATAGCCATTAAGCGGTTCTACAATGATTGCAGGATCATCTCCCTGCATCAGTGTGTTATAAAAACCGGCAGCTTCTGTGAGGTTTCTCGGTACACACAAATGTACTCCACGCGCTCCGTTAATGATCATACCCATTGGTGATCCTGAGTGCCAGATCCCTTCCAGCCTGTGACCACGAGTTCGAATTATAAGCGGTGCAGCTTGCCCCCCTTTTGTTCGGTATCGAATCGTAGCCAGATCATCCGAAATTCCCTGGAAGCAATACAGCAGATAATCCAGGTATTGGATCTCTGCAATCGGGCGCAATCCACGGATGGACATTCCAATTCCCTGACCCAAAATAGTTGCTTCACGGATGCCGGCATCGCTTACACGGATCTCACCGTATTTATCCTGCATGCCTTCAAGGCCTTTATTCACATCACCCAGTTTTCCTGAATCTTCCCCAAAAACAAGGACATTAGGGTGCTTCTCAAATAGTTTATCAAAGTTTTCCCGGATCACCATACGGCCATCTACGCGCTTTGGCTTATCCTCGTACTCAGGTTTTACTTCCTCAACGTTTAATGGCGACTTAGGGGTCTCACTGTATAAATGAGAATTATACCGTTCTGCATTCTCCTCACGCGATTTACTGACCCATTCTGTTAATTCATCCCTGGCTGAACTTTTCTTACCTGCAGTAGCCACTAATGATTTTCGTGCTGCAGATAGAATATCTTTACGTATCGCTGTAGGATAATTCTTTAAATTTTTGGCGTACTCGCCTAACTTCTCAACTCCGGACTCTTCTTTCAACTTATTGATGAGCTCAATTACTTTTGCTTTTTCTTCCTTGATCGGATCCATGAAAGCTTTCCATGCCGCAGTTTTAGCCTCATTCACCTCGTCCTGAGCTTCTTGTTCCAGCTCGTCCAGTTTCTTCTTAGTCGCAATCTTGTTATCAAGGATCCATTTTCTAAATCGATCAAGACAGCAATATTCTTCTTCAAATTTTAATCTTTCTTCATCCTTATAACGCTCGTGAGAACCGGAAGTGGAATGCCCTTGTGGCTGTGTAACTTCCTGAACATGAACAAGTACAGGCACATGTTCTTCCCGGGCGATCTTAGCTGCTTTTTCGTATGTATCTATCAAGGCCTCATAATCCCAGGCCTTTACAGTCAGGATCTCATATCCATCCTTATCTTCAGTTCGCTGAAATCCACTTAGTACTTCAGAGATACTTTCCTTGGTAGTTTGGTATTTTTTGGCAACAGATATACCAAAACCATCATCCCATACTGAAACGACCATAGGAATTTGAAGCACGCCTCCGGCATTGATAGCTTCCCAAAATATACCTTCCGATGTACTTGCATCACCTATAGTACCAAAAGCGATCTCATTTCCTTTGTTGGAAAACTTTTTCCACTCTTTACCCTTTAGCGCTTTCTCATTTCTATAGACCTTGGAGGCTTGCGCTAATCCTAAAAGACGAGCCATTTGTCCTGCTGTGGGGGAAATATCTGAAGAGGTATTCTTCGTTTTGGTCTGATCGACCCAATTTCCTTCCTCGTCAATAAGACGGCTGGCAAAATGTGAATTCATTTGACGGCCTGCGGAACTGGGATCGGCTTCAACATCAGCATGAGCATAAAGCTGTGCAAATAACTGCTGAGGAGTCACATGATCAATAGCTAACATTATGGTTTGATCACGATAATAACCGGAACGAAAATCACCATCCTGAAATTGTTTGGCTAATGCGATCTGAGGTATCTCTTTACCATCACCGAAAATTCCGAATTTGGCTTTACCGGTAAGCACTTCCTTTCTTCCGATCAACGACATATGCCGGCTGACCCAGCCCAATTTAAAATCAGCTAAGATCTCTTTCTTCTGAGCAGCGGTAAACTTCTTCTTTGTCGTCTTTTCTTTTGCTTGAGCCATTGTAAAATTTTTGTTCTGGTTTAGGAAAGCGCCCTTCCAAAAGGGGCGATAGTATACGGAAAAGCGCTTTTTTATGAAACAGTCCCCACTGCCTCTATCGTTCTTTTCACGTTAAATCTGAGTTAATTTTGAGTTTAGAATTACCAGTACAAACTGATAATCACACGGCAACCCTTTAATAAATTACTCAGTAAATCCGCCTTTCGTCATCTTGATCGGATCAAGTGCTTTATCAAGCTCCTCATCCGTAAGGTCGGTCATTTCCTTAGCCACTTCTTTCAAAGGCCGGCTTTCTGCGAATGCCTTCTTTGCTATCTTCGCGGCCAGATCATATCCGATGATCGGGTTGAGTGCTGTTACCAAAATTGGATTACGTCCAACCATATCTGCAATAGCCTCTTTCTTCACCTTCAATCTTGAAACTGAACGGTCAGCCAGATTCCTTGCCGCATTAGCCAGTATCTGAATAGATTCAAGAAGGTTATGAGCCACTACAGGCAACATTACATTTAGCTCAAAATTTCCTGCCTGTCCGCCAATAGTGATAGCCGAATCATTCCCAATTACTTGTGCACACACCATAGTGAGTGATTCTTCAATTACCGGGTTCACTTTCCCCGGCATAATGGATGAGCCGGGCTGAAGGGCTGCCAGCTCAACTTCACCAATACCACTATTCGGGCCTGAATTCATCCAGCGCAGATCATTGCCGATCTTCATTAAACCAACCGCAATAGTTTTTAGCTGTCCGCTGAGTTCAACGGGAGCATCTACTGTTGCCTGTGCTTCAAAATGGTTTTCGGCTTCGGTGAATTTTTCACCGGTCAGTTCTGAGATCTTAGTCGCAAATTTCTTACCAAAATCTTTGTGGGTGTTGATCCCGGTTCCTACCGCAGTTCCACCTTGTGGCAGTTCTGAAATTCTTTCAAGTGCAGATTTAACGCGTTTGACACCCAACTCTACCTGACGGGCATATCCACCGAACTCCTGCTCGATAGTTACCGGCATGGCATCCATTAAATGTGTACGGCCTGTTTTTACAACTTCAGCATACTCTTTCCCTTTTTCCAGAAAAGTTTTTTGAAGGTGCTCCAGCGCCGGTATTAAGTTATTATTGACCGCTTTAACCGCAGCAACGCGAATAGTAGTCGGAATCACATCATTTGAACTCTGCCCATAATTGATGTGGTCGTTGGGATGAATATCCACGTCCAGATTCTTCTTCAGTTCATTAGCCCGATGAGCGATTACCTCATTTGAATTCATGTTGGTGGAAGTCCCTGAACCGGTTTGAAAAATATCGATCACAAATTCTTTATCATGGAGTCCTTCGATGACTTCCTGAGCAGCAGCTTCAATCGCTTTTGTAACTTCTTTATCCAGAAGACCAAGATCGGCATTAACAGCGGCGGCCGATTTCTTAACATATCCCAAAGCCTCAATGAATTCGCGGCTGAACTTAATGCCACTGATTGGGAAGTTATCATGTGCCCGTTGGGTTTGTGCTCCATATAAAGCTTTTTTTGGAACTTTAACTTCACCCATGGAATCTTTCTCAATGCGATATTCGCTCATCGTTCTATATGATCTTTAGTTGAAAATTGCAGCTGTAAAATTCAATCTAATTACTGGTAAATGATTTTATTCACAGCCTTAAAAAAATAAGGAAAAACTATGTAGATATTGTGAAGTGGATGTTAAACCTGAATAGCAGATCAAAGCTCTTTTGAGTACATCCGGTAGGTTTTGTCGAGCCTGCCTCCTATACGTTCTGCTACCCGAATCATTTCAGTATTCGTCTCTAAGATCCAACTCATTTCAGAAGTTGTTTTATTACCGCTTTCTATTCCATTGTTTATGGATCTTAAATGCAGTAATGCATCAATGCCTTTACCCTGATATTCCGGAAGAACCCCCATAAGAGCTGTTCTGAGCTCATTCAGTTTGCGTTTTTTCCAAAGCAGTTTAAATATTCCAAATGGAAATAGCCGTCCATTCATAGATTTCAGGATCTTATTGATATTGGGAATTCCAATTGAAAATGCCACAGGCTCGCCTTCAATCTCGGCAACATGTGCGTAGTCTGTATCAATAATTAGTTTAAGATCTTTTCCAAGGGCTGTAATTTCCTCTTCACTAAGAGGAATAAATCCCCAATTATTCTTCCAGGTGGCATTGAAAATTCGCTGAACCATCTTGATCTCTTGGTCCATCTTTTTAAGATTCACCGGTCTTATATCTACGTTGGGAAGACGATGCTTTACAACTTTTTCTGAGCGCCTCATTCTGTCAACAGATACCGTCTCTGTATCTATAAGATAAGCAAACAGGTCCATGGCCTTTTCAAAGCCGGCGTTTTTTATAAGTTCATCATAGTAAGGGAGGTTATATGGCATCATCACATAGGGATCCTTATCAAAGCCATCTATCAAAACACCGATGGTGTCCATCATGCCTGGATTTGCCGGACCCATTACCTTATTCCTTCCCCTGTCACGCAACCAATCTGATGCTACCCGAAATAATAAGTTGGCAGTATGCTGATCATCAATACACTCAAAAAAACCAAAATGACCCATTTTGGTACTATGGTAATCATTATACCTGTGATCAATTATGGCAGCAATTCTGCCTACGTCCTTTCCATCTTTTTCTGCCAAAAACAGTGCGATCTCTGCGTTGTTGAAAAAAGGATTCTTTTCAGTGTTGATTAGCTTTTTCTGATCTATACGAAGGGGTGGTACCCAATGCTTTTCATTTTTATAGAAAGGATATATGAAATTTATAAATCTCTTCTTTTCATCATCGCTAGAAACGAAGGTGACCCCGGAACTATTCATATAGCCTTTTGATATTTATTCTGAGATGTTGGAGTGGCCGTTTCTGTCAATAATACCATGCTTTAAACCAACCTTACGAAATCCTTCAAGGATCTGATCCAGGTGTTCATCGGTGTGGCTTGCCATATAGCTGGTTCTCAATAGTGATTGTCCCTGAGGTACAGCCGGAGGAACCACAGCATTGGTATAAACCCCTTCTTCAAAGAGATCTTTCCAGAATTTAAAGCAATCCATCATCTCTCCGATAACTACCGGGATGATCGGGCTCTGGCTACTCCATACGTTAAAACCTAATCCACGAAGTTCTTTGCGCATGTAATTAGCAATTTCTTCCAAACGCTCAAGTCTCCATGGTTCTTCCTGTAAAATTTCAAGCGCTTTAAGAACAGTCGCAACATTAGCGGGAGGCATAGATGCACTAAAAATATGAGCAGGAGACTTGTGACGAATATATTCAATTACAGGTCGGTCACCCACTAAAAAACCACCCAATGAAGCAAATGACTTTGAAAAGGTCCCACTAATCAAATCCACTTCATCTGTGAGATCAAATACTGAAGCAGAACCGCGACCGCCTTTTCCAATAACTCCAACAGCATGAGCATCATCCAGATAAAGCCGGGCGTTAAACTCTTTCGCCAGCTTCACTAATTCCGGTACTTTAGCCAGTGTCCCGGACATAGAGAAAACGCCATCTGTTACAATGATCTTTCCGGCATCAGGATCAGCTCGTTCCAGTAATTTTCTCAAGTGATCCATATCATTGTGTTGATACCGGACTGTCTTTGCATTTGCAGCAAGTGTTCCCATCACAATACATGCATGGTTATCCTTATCAGAGAAAATAATATCCTTACGGTCAGCTATGGTCTGTATAGCACCTTCATTGGTTTGATATCCGGTGCTAAATAGTACACACCCTTCTTTACCCATGAAGTCTGCGAGTTTCTCTTCCAACTCAAGGTGGCTATCAAGTGTACCATTAAGATACCTGGAACCGGTACAACCCGTTCCATATTTGGTAAGAGCCTCTTGTGCCGCTTTAATGGTACGCTGATCGTTGGTGAGCCCCAGATAATTATTGGAGCCTGCCATGATCACTTTTCTTCCTTCGATTTCTACAACAGTACCGTCTGTAGCTTCAAGTGGTTTGAAATAGGGATAGAGCCCCATTTCTTTAACTTCATCGGCCTTCGTAAAATTAAAGGCTTTGGAAAAAATATCTGATTTTGTGGCGCTGGATTTTTGATCGGCCATTCGCTAATTCCTTAACAAAGATTCTAGATAAATATCAAAATTAAGCCGGTATTAAATCTCAATCAAATTTTAGAAAAGATACTGTTAACTACCGGCTGCTGACATAGGTTTAAAATTATCGTGTAAAAGATAAGAAAATTATTGGTCTGCTACTGAATTACATCTCAATTTTCTTATCCATGTACTTTTAGTAAATATTTTATACAGAACTTCGGTCCTTATCCAATAATTCCTGATATCTTTTAAATAACAACTCAAAGTGTCCTCGCATGGTTACGATATCTTTTTCTGCCGCCAATTTTGTGGCTTCGACCAATTTTTTTCTGTCTTTTTGAATTAAGCTGAGGAGGTTTTCAGTGAAAGAGCTTGCATTCCCAGTTTCATAGGTCTCACCAATATCAGGATTTGAGATATCAGCGGCCCCTCCTCTTCTGGGTACTAAAACCGGCAGCCCACTGCACACAGCTTCAGCGACGACAATACCATAGGTTTCTGCAGCAGAACCATGAACAAAATAATCTGAGGATGCTAAAATATCTGCCAGCTGATCCCGATTATCGGTAAACCCCATCACCTTGACATGATCAGAAGTACTTGCTTTTCGGTTCACATATGCGCGGATCGGTCCATCGCCAAATATCATAAGTGCCATTGGCGCCTTTTTTGATGCCGCTTTGAAACCGTCGATAATGGTACCTAATCTCTTTTCCGGATGATGCCTGCTGATAGCTATCATCAAATGGGCTGTTTCGGGAAGTCCAAAGTCAGCCAGTAATTTCGTTCTTAATTTTTCATCTCTTCTTTGGGGTGAGAAGAAATCCTTATCAATCCCGAATGGAACAGGAATTGGATTATGGACCCCATAGTTGTCAATTCGATCAGCTAGCCACTCCCCACTCACCACCGTAGCATCAAAACGATTGCTTAGATTTTGAAGATATTTCCAGTAAAAGCCAAAGAACTTATCAACCCGATCAAATCCAAAGGTGCTCCCAAAAAATGTATGTGGATAGGCTGCAACGGGGTCTTGATGAAATATAAATGTTTTCACAGCATCCCCCTTCCAGCGACCTGCAAACCAACCTCCCGTCCACGGCGAAGACCCCTCTACAATATCGGGTTGCTCCTGATCCAGGATCTTATGAACAGCTTTCTCTCTCCATAAGATATAATACCGCCAATCGACCGGGAGTCTTGGGCCTTTCACCCATATTACACGTCCGCCATGCCTCTCTTCTTCTCCCCAATCCTTTCCGGGTGCTACAATCACCACTTCATGCCCCAATTCGGAGCCAAATTTCAGCTTTTGGTTGATGTAGGTTTTAACTCCACCACCCTGGTCTGTATAAAATTCTGCTACGTCAACGATCTTCATCTACTAAATACTGTCTTTTTAAAAATAATTTCTGGGTGCTGGCTCACTCAACGCTTCTTTATAATTATCAACGAGACGACTATTAATTTCATCCCATTCATAGCTCAAAGCTTTATTGCGAGAGGCTTTTCTCATCTTATCCCGAAGCTCTTTATCAGAAACTATCAGGGAAAGTTTTTTCGCAAAGTCACCTTTATTTTCAGATTCAGCAAGGCATCCATTAATACCATGCTCAACAAGTGATTTACTTCCGGTAGCATCTGCAACCAAACATGGCAAGCCACTGCTCATGGCTTCCAAAGTTACATTTCCGAAGGTTTCAGTGTGTGAGGGGAAAAGGAAAATATCACTGCTTGCATAAGCTTTGGCAAGATCTTCACCCTCCAGGAATCCGGTAAATGTTGCCTCCGGCATCAGTTTTTGCAATTCTTCTTTAGCAGGGCCATCTCCCACTACTAATGCTTTTACATGTTTATTAGTAGCTGCCATTTGTTGAACGCTATACCTAAAGGTATCCAACTCTTTTTCCCACACTAGCCGCGATACAAAGGTAACCACAATGTCATCTTCAGAGAACCCCAGAGAATTACGCCACGACTCATCTCTTTTTTCCGGGGAGAATAAATTCGTATTCACCCCCCGCGCCCAGATCCTCATATCCGTATCAAAACCCTCAGGGATCAGCTCCTCGATCATAGACCTTGAGGGCACATACACGTGCGTGCATGAGTTGTAAAACCAGCTTAAATATCTCCAGGCAATGAATTCAATGGGGGTGAGCCCGTAATATTTAAAGTAACTGGTGAAATGGGTGTGATAGGATCCTACCACCTGAACATTATTTTTCTGTGCCCATTTCAATGCTCTTAAACCACCAAGATCCGGAGTTGCTATATGAATGAGCGTTGGACTGAACGCTTCCAATTCTTTTTCAGCCTGAACAGACATTCCGGTTGTAACTCTGTATTCCCCCCGACCTGAGACGGGCATTCTCATGGAGGGTAGCGTGACTAATCTTCCGTTGTGTTCCAGTTCCGGCTCCTCGATGGTAGGCCCAAATACCAATACAGGTATATCCTGCTCCTCCAAAAACTTTACCAACCGATTTAAAGTGAGGGAAACACCATCTTTAATGTGATTATAATTACCTGTAAAAAGGGCGACTCGTAATTCTTTCATAAATATTTAAAAGCAGACGGCATATTTGTATCTTAGGAGCCCTGCGATGATTCTTACAATTATATCTATTCAGTCCAAATAATCTTTAAATATAAGGAAATTAATGAAAGCCTTTGTAACCGGAGGAACAGGTTTTATTGGGAGTCACTTAGTAGAAGCTATCATCAATTCACCCGAATACAGTGAGGTGCAATGTTTGGTTAGAAGTGAACCAAAATGGCTTTCCGGATTATCGTTCAAAACTATTAAGGGAGACCTCAACGACCTCAAAGCATTAGGAAAGGGTTTGGAAGGAGTTGATGTACTTTTCCATGTAGCCGCTATTGTCAAAGCTCCTTCAAAAAAAGAGTTTACTCTAGCAAATGTGGATGCTACCGAAAACCTCGTTCGTCTTGCTCAGAAGAAAGGTGTTAACAATATTGTTATTCTATCGTCTTTGGCGGCAGCAGGACCAAGTAACGGCTCACCAAAAAAAGAAGATGAACCCATGGAGCCTGTGAGTATGTACGGGAAATCAAAAATGGAGATGGAAGCAAGAGTCAGAACTGCAGCATCTAAAAATGACAGCATAAAGATCATACGCCCCCCTGCAGTGTATGGGCCAAGAGAAGACCAGATCTATTCTTTTTTTAAATCCTGTACCAGAGGTATTTGCCCAATTGTAGGAGATGGGAACAATCCGAGAGTATCTATGGTCTATGTAAGTGATCTCGTTGATGGAATATTACTGGCCGCCAACAAAAAAGACACCGGAGTTTATACGTACTATATTTCTGGTGAGGGCACACATTCCTGGAATGAGATCAAGGGAATTACCTCCAGAGTATTGGGTAAAAAATTGATCCCGCTTAAAATAAAACCGAGTATCGTCAAAAAAGTAGCCGGTATTATTGAAAATGTTGCGACATTATTTGGAGTATATCCCGTTGTAAACAAGGAAAAAGCTAATGAACTAATTTTGGAATGGACTTGCACCTCCGAAAAAGCTGAAAAAGAATTAGATTACCGTCCGAAAGTATCTTTGGCCGAAGGTATTTCAAGAACGATCCATTGGTATAAAATGCATAATTGGTTATAGTATGATTAATATGACTGCTAAGATCACGCTCTTTTTAATCTCCTTCTTTCTATTTGAGTTCAGTATTCATGCTCAGGAAAGAATCATTCAGGATTATAGCCGCCTCATGGAGATCCCTGACGTTGTGGCAATGGAAAGTTCCCCCACTCATCTATATATCCTATCGGATCAAGAAGGTATGGCTGTTTTTCGCGCCTACCCCGATTCACTGCAATGGCTTTACACATCTTCCGGCATGCAACGCCGTGGTAATAAGATCATGAGTGATATTCGTTTTGCTTATTTATTTGGCGATTCAAACCGCTTGACTGTGCTTGAACCTACTTCACCACTCGGTGTCTATTCCTCAACCTATCTTCCCGATTCTCCCAAAGCAGCAGCTCGAATTAATAACAGTTTATATATTGCTTTGGGTGAACGCGGACTTGGGATGGTTTCACTTGATACTCCTGAGACCGTTGACACTGATCCGGTTTTTGTAGCTGTAGATGAAATTTCAGGGGCATCTGTATATGATATTCGTTCTACAGAATTCAGCAATCAGCTTTTCGTACTTACGGACGAACCCTCTCTGCTTATTTTTGATCAGGAGGATTCGACTTTATCATTGTCACGCGAGATCGATCTCCGAACTTCACTTTCCCATATTTTTATTGATGAAGATGAGGTTTGGGGAAGTACTCCAAATGGAGAGATCTTTGAAATACGATCAACCGGTACCGGGAAACGTATTGGTGTTACCAATGAAGAAGTTCAAAATATTGTCAGGTGGAATGGCCGCATTTTTGCCAGAACAAGTTCCGGCCGGGTTTGGGCAACTGATAGTAACGGGTCTTTAGGCATCTGGAAGAATGACCGGAATGCAGGCAACTTTATAGCTAACAGTACTCATAAACTATGGATCTCGGAAAATAATAACATCTCTACTGCTCTTCTGAGAGTCGATTCTTTGAATACAGATCAGGTCACAGCTGCTGATTTCAAGATCAAAGAGATACCAAACCAGATCATTACCTACCCCAGCCCATTGATATTGAGTCTTGAGATGGTAGCAAATTATCCGTCTGATGAAGTTGAGTTTTCCTACAGATCCAATGTTGACAATGCAAAGATCAGAAAACAAGGATTTTACTGGCAGCCTAATGTAAATCAGGTCGGCAATCACTGGTTCAATATTGTAGCCACCAATGCTGAAGGGGAATCTGACAGTACCCGATTTGTGGTGGATGTTCGATCCTTTAATTCACCACCTCGATTCAGTCCCGTACGCTCAGCAAGTATTGCAGTGAATGAAGAATATGAGGTTCAGTTTTCAGCTACTGACCCTGACAGTCCACGTAACTCACTGGTCAGATATATCGGAGTTGATATGCCAGACGGAGCTTCCATCAATGAGAAAACAGGAGAATTTACCTGGACTCCAACTGAACGACAGGTTGGGGAGACCACTTTTAAGATCATAGCAACCGACAGGCTTGGTGCCGCTTCCTCCATTGATGTAACTCTTAAAGTTTTAGACATTGCCCGTGACAGTGAAGAATAATATCTATTCTAAATATTAAGACCCATCTTGCAAAATTCTGATTTTTCTTCCCATCTTTTAAAATGGTATCAATATCACAAACGACCAATGCCCTGGCGGGATGAACCCGATCCTTACAAGATCTGGATATCTGAGATCATGCTTCAGCAAACAAGGGTTGATCAAGCCACCCCTTACTTCAGAAATTTCATTTCCCTTTTTCCTACTGTTTTTGAATTGGCTAATGCTGATCAACAGCAGGTATTGAAAGCCTGGGAAGGGCTTGGATATTATAGCAGAGCCCGGAATTTACACGCAGCTGCCAAGATGGTAGTTCAGGAATATGATGGAAAACTGCCGGAATCCTATACCGAGATCATTAAGCTGAAAGGCATAGGGCCTTATACTGCGGCTGCTGTAACCAGTATCGCTTTCAACAAACCCAATGCTGTAGTTGACGGAAATGTGATACGCGTACTCACCCGCTATTTTGGTATTGAGGATGATACCCGAAGCACTAAAACCCGAAACAAAGTTCAGGAATTTGCCAATAAACTTATTGACTACGATCGGCCCGGTGATTTCAATCAGGCACTGATGGAGCTTGGTTCTGAAGTCTGCACCCCGTCGAATCCTGATTGTGAAAATTGCCCTATACAGACAGGCTGTGTGGCATCAAAAATGGCCAAAACGGATATTATTCCATATAAATCACCAGCCAAGAAAAAACCTCATCACACCATTGGAGTCGGAATCATTGAAAGCAAAGAGGGGAAGCTATTAATTGCTCTGAGGCCAGAAAATGCTATGTTGGGTGGGCTTTGGGAATTTCCTGGAGGAAAACAGAAAGAGAATGAGCCTATTCAAGAAACGGTTGAACGTGAGCTCAAGGAAGAACTCGGAGTTGAGGTAAAAGCTTACAAAGAACTGATGAGTTTAAAACATACCTATTCTCACTTTTCCATTACTATGCATGCATGGTTTTGTACGCTTTTAAGTGGAACACCTAAGCCCAGGGAAAGTCAGGAAGTCCGGTGGGTAACACGTGAGGAACTGGAGCAATACCCTTTCCCTAAAGCCAATAAAATGCTCACTGAAAAGCTTATAAAAGAACCCTGATCATTTTACGGCAACTCCACAAACATGTGGGATGATAGGCACAAATAACGTTCTGCTATTAAATTCCTGGATCTCAACTTTTCTAAAATGTGCATTCTGTATCACTTTTCCGGTGTTGCGGTTAACATTGCAGCCATCAAAGAACCATTTCCAGGGTTTTTTTACTAAATGTTGAACTTTACATATCCAGGTGTCTCTTTCAGCTTTAACATGTTCCAGGAATACAAACTTTCCCTCTTCTTTTAGCACTCTTTTGATCTCAAAAATCACTTTTACCTGATTTTCTACAGAGCATAAAACCATGCTTCCAAATACCATATCAACCGATTCATCTTTTAAATTCATTGTTCCGGCTCCATAATTATGGATCTCCACTTCTACTCCGTAATATTTTGCCCTTCTTCTCAGCAACTCATTAAACGAACTCTTTGGCTCGATCACGATCACTTTTGTGCCGGGTCGTAAATACCTGAAATTGGCGCCGTAACCTGCCCCAATCTCAACTAAAGTATCAGCGTGCCCTTCTAACAACTTTTGCTTCCGTTCACCATAGTGGGTATGCATATACCTATCCACCATTAAGAAAAACCATTCGTTGATCTTTTGAATCAATTTGTCTGAGTTTTGTTTGTATGTTTGAACAATTACCGTATTACCCCTTTACGTTATCGGCGATCTAGTAAAAAACTCTAATTTCAATAAACTTATTATATTTCATTGCCCCGAAAAAGAAAAAGGTATAAAACCATTTCTAAGAAAAAACTTCTGAAATTGAAGCCTTTCCTGGATGACCTGGTAGTTAACATTGAAGAGCCTGATTATATCAATGATGACCCGGTACAATTTATGTATGCTTTTGAGGATAAGGCCGATAAAGAACTAGCTGGGTTTTTTGCAGCAACTATGGCATGGGGCAGACGGGATATTGTGAATGCGAAAGTTGAAGACCTCCTTCAGCGAATGGATTATAAACCTTATGAGTTTATTCAGAATTATTCTGAAAGTGACACTCCTGTTTTTGAAGGATTTAAACACCGGACTTTTAAACCCATAGACATACATTGGCTGACAAAAACCCTTCAATCCATCTTGTTGAAATTTCAAACCTTTGAAAGATTTTGGGCTTTTTGTGCTGAACAGGCTAAAATTCAAAAAAGGGAATTGATCGCGGTTTTTCACGATCAATTCTTTACTCTTCATCCTGAAATCCCACAGCGAGTACGGAAACATGTTTCCAATACCGAGAAGAACAGCTCCGCTAAACGCTTATATATGTATTTGAGATGGGTCATCCGTAAGAACAGTCCCGTTGACCCAGGCACTATGAGTTTTATAAAACCCTCTGAATTGAAAATTCCTTTGGATGTTCATGTAGCCCGACAAGCACGTAAGCTTGGCCTTCTGTCTCGCAAACAAAATGATTGGAAAGCTGTACTTGAATTAACAAAAAGAATGAAAATGCTTGACCCGGAAGATCCTGCAAAATATGACTTTGCCCTGTTTGGTATTGGTGTATTAGGATCACGCATACCTGATGAGCTGATCATTAATAAGAACGTAGAGTAATAATTTCAGTTTCTACTTATTTCAAAACAGTGAAAGAGTTTGTATATTAAGTGTTCCCAATTATGGGACAAAATTAAAAGAAAGGATGTGATACTTCATGTTAGGAGTCGAAGTAAAAGACAACGAAAGTGTTGATCGCGCAATAAACCGCTTCAAGAAACTGGTAACCCGATCACGTGTTCTCAACGAATACAAAGATCGTCAACAGTTTACGAAGCCTTCAGTTGAGCGACGCGAAGCTTTGAAAAAAGCCAAGCGAGAACAACGACGTCGCAATCGCGACAACTTCTAAACGAAGTGTAACGAATTCGAGCCCTCCGGTTTTACCTGAGGGCTTTTTTTATGGCCTCATGTAAATACCTGATCCCATTCTTTTGTTTTGAACCGGGCATAACCAACTCTTTATAGCCTAATTTCTTAGCTTCTTTTTCGCGCTGCTCCAAATGAGGAACTGTCCGTACTTCTCCCCCAAGCCCCACTTCTCCGATAAATGCCATTTGTGGAGTGATAGGTTCATCCATCAAACTTGAAACGAGTGCGCAACAAACGCCAAGATCACCTGCAGGATCGTTCAGCTTAAACCCACCCGCTATATTCAGATATACATCATGATTGGAAAAATTCTTGCCAACTCTTTTTTCCAGAACAGCCAACAGCAGTGCCAGTCTGTTTCGGTCAAACCCATTCGCTGTTCGCTGAGGAGATCCATAGGATGAAGGTGTTACAAGGGCCTGAACCTCGATTAAAAGCGGACGAGTTCCTTCCATCGTACAGACAACAGCATTCCCGCTAATTCCGGTAGTTTTATCAGAAATAAAAAGTTCTGAAGGATTGGAGACTTCGACCAGCCCATCCGATTTCATCTCAAATACTCCTACTTCCTGAGCAGCTCCAAACCGATTTTTAAGGCTTCGAAGTAAACGATAGGTGTACTGCTTGTCTCCTTCAAACTGCAGAACGGTATCTACCATATGTTCTAAAACCCTTGGGCCTGCAATATCTCCTTCCTTGGTAACATGACCTATCACAAGCGTGGTAATATTCTTTTTCTTTGCCAGTTGTTGAAATAATGCGGCACATTCTTTTACCTGCTGAATACTTCCCGGCATACTTGATAACTCTGTCCTGTACACCGTTTGAATGGAATCTACTATGAGCAGGTCTGGCTGCATTTTCTGAGCTTCAGCAATGATGTTATCCACCTGCGTTTCATTGTATATCAACAACTTGTCTGATTCTACGCCAAGCCTGGCAGCACGTTGTTTGATTTGCCCGGCCGACTCTTCTCCTGCACAATAAAGTATGGTCAACTCAGGACTGGCTTTGGCAATTTGCAGCGTGAGAGTGCTTTTTCCGACTCCGGGTTCACCGCCTATCAAAACATAGGAACCGGGTAAAAATCCCCCACCCAACACACGATCAAGTTCCGAGATGTTGCTTTTAACACGGGTTTTTTCTGAAGTTTCTACATCCTCCAGTTTTTGAGGCGCAGCTGTTGACTCCAACCCTTCTACTTTAGCTTTATGGGATGAGGAAGATTTCCTGGAGACTGTTTTTTCAGTGAACGTATTCCATTCTCCGCACGAGGGGCAGCTCCCATTCCATTTTGGGGAAACATATCCGCAATTAGAACACTCATATTGAGTTTTCACCTTTGCCATATCAATCCTCCTGGATCACTTCAACTACTTTCTGATTGACGTACCAGGTAGTGGCCATGATTCCCAGTCCAACACTGATATAATAACTGATGATCCTCCATAAGAATAATGCCAGCCCTATAAATCCTTCCCGAGCAATCAGTGGCCCCTGAAATAACACGAACAATCCTTCAACTCCGCCGCTTCCACCTGGAGTTGGCACTACCAGAAAAGCGAGATTCATGGCAAGGCTCCGTAATACGGATAACACTTCCGGAGCAGGCAGCAAACTTAGAACTACGATAGTCGGTAAAGCAATTCTCATTATCCATGACATTGTTGACAGAAAAAAAGCTTTCATCAAAAAACTGAATGGCTTCTTCCTTAGCTGATGGGCATATTGCTCAAGGTTCTCAGCTTCAACTTCGATCTTGTCACTCAAATTTCTGAGCACAGGAAGTTTGAATACCACTTTCACTACTTTTTTTATTGCAGCCGGATTTCGAAGAACTCCGTACGCCAAAACACCGGCATAACTTAGAAGTCCAACATAAAGCAAACCCATCGAAACATCCCCCACTAAGCCTACTTCAGCAGGCACCACTTCATAAAATATCCCGGCAAACAAAAGAATTGGAATGGCCATGGCAAACCAAAGCTGGTCAAGTAACACTCCATATAATATAATAGCTCCGGCATCTCCTAATTTAAGACCTTCCTTGGTCATGGCGTAAGTTGCCATAGGAGCTCCACCAATAGTAGATGGGGTTACAGCGGAAGTAAAATCCCAGGCCAATACAACTCGTACAGAAGCAAACCAGTCTAGCTTCTTCTCTGATAAAAATCGGATCTTGGCAGCTGAAAACCAAACCCTTAACAGTGAAACCACCACCGCAATCACCAGTCCGGGCAACCTTTTAGGCACAAGGTGCTCCAATACACCCGGGGTATAGGTCCAGTAGATCACTCCTGCCATAGTCGCCAAACTTAAGGTGATGGAGATGATCAAATATTTCTGGGATAGCAGAGATTGTGGCTGCTTAATATGTTTTGTTTCGCTACTCAAATAATATCCTGAATCAGAATGGCTTAGATAAAAAAAGCCTTACAGGCTATTTCCTGCAAGGCTCAATGTGTTCCTACTTGTTAAGCAAGTGTGATATCATCATTCAGGTAAACATCCTGAATCATATTCAGAAGTTTAACCCCTTCCTTCAGTGGTCTTTGAAATGCTTTCCGCCCACTTATAAGGCCCATACCGCCGGCACGCTTGTTAATTATAGCTGTTTTAACTGCATCAGCAAAATCGTTTTTACCGGAAGCTCCACCTGAGTTGATCAAACCTGCACGTCCCATAAAGCAATTAGCTACCTGATATCGAGTCAAGTCGATCGGGTGATCTGAACTAAGTTCAGAATAAATTCGCTCATCCAATTTACCGTAACTTGAATCACCAGAATTCAATGCTTTATAACCACCATTGTTTGTGGGCTGTTTTTGCTTGATAATATCTGCACCAAGAGTGGTACCAATATGATTCGCTTGTCCGGTCAGGTCAGCTGAAGAATGGTAATCAACACCATCTACTTTAAAAGCGCTATTACGAGTATAGCACCAAAGTATAGTTGCCATTCCCAGTTCATGGGCATAAGCAAAAGCCTGGGCTACTTCCTGGATCTGTCTGTTAGATTCTTCAGACCCGAAATAGATCGTGGCGCCAACGGCAGCCGCTCCCATATCAAAAGCCTGATCGATAGAACCGAACATGATCTGATCGTAATTGTTCGGGTAGGTCAACAACTCATTGTGATTGATCTTTACGATGAAAGGAATCTTATGTGCATACTTTCTTGAAACAGAAGCAAGTGCTCCAAAAGTTGATGCGACTGCATTACAACCTGCTTCCATAGCAAGGTTTACAATGTGATCGGGATCAAAATAATCCGGGTTTTTTGCAAAAGATGCTCCGGCTGAATGCTCAATCCCCTGATCAACAGGCAGGATTGATAAATACCCGGTTCCACCTAAACGACCATTATTTAATAATCTTTGAAAGTTTTGAAGTACCCTGTTATTACGATCGGAATGATACCAGACGTCATCTACATAACTTTTACTTGGCTTGATCAGCCGATCTGTATTAATGGTTTTACATTTGTGGTCAAGAAGATCCGAAGCTTCATCCCCAAGAAGTTCTTCGATACTGTTTATTCCAAGTGACATAATTAATTTTTTCCCTTTTAAAATTTGTTTTCATGAGTGAGTAAGTGGGCTGAAAATATAAGCCTAAATGAGGGAAATGGCTAAAGAGAAGTTTCAGGAAATTAAGCTTCGGGCTTAACATGGTTGAAATTTATCATAAAATAATTTCCATAAGCATAGAATGGGAGTAAAAATGCACCCGTATAAAAATTATTACAATAGTATTCCATTCTACATTTTTATAAATCCCTGATAAATACCGTATCTTTCAAACTCAATTTGAATCAAATAAAACTTGTTCAAAAAAATAATGAACATCGATTCCATTCAACTACCTGACCAACCTCTATTCCTGGCACCTATGGAGGATGTTACAGACTCCCCATTCCGACAAATCTGTCGTAAGAAAGGAGCTGATATCGTATTTACCGAATTCATTAGCTCCGAAGCTCTTATTCGCGACTCCGACATTGCCATGCATAAAATGGATTTTGATGAGATGGAACGTCCATTTGGTGTTCAGATATTTGGCGGCCGTGAAGAAGCTATGGAAGGTGCTGCAAAAGTTGCTGAGAACAACAATCCTGACTTGGTTGATATCAATTTTGGGTGCCCGGTCTATAAAGTGGTTAAAAAAGGAGCCGGAGCAGGATGCCTTAAAGACCTTGCAATGATGGAGCGAATGGCCGGTACCGTGGTGGATGCCGTCAGGAATAAACCGGTCACGGTTAAAACACGTCTTGGCTGGGATGATAATACCATCAAAATTCAGGAAGTGGCCCTGATGCTACAAAAACTTGGCGTGAAAGCTTTGACCGTTCATGCGCGCACCCGTGCCCAAAAATATAAAGGGGATGCCCGTTGGGGGTGGCTTAAAAAGCTCAAGAATACACCCGGCCTCGAGATCCCAATTATCGGCAACGGTGATGTAACTTCCCCTGAACTGGCCAAAAAAATGTTTGAAGAAACCGGTGTTGATGGGGTTATGATAGGACGAGGAGCTATTGGAAATCCCTGGATCTTTGAGCGAACCCGGCATTACCTGGAAACCGGTGAATTACTTCCTGAACCTACCGTAAGAGAACGTATTGAACTCTGTGCAGAGCAGCTTCGTCTTTCTGTAAAACATCAGGGAGAGAGGTATGGAGTGATCATCATGAAAAAGCATTACGGGCAATACCTGAAAGGAATAAGGAATGGAAAGAACCTGCGTATGGAGATCATGCAGCACGATGAGATAGATCCGATCCTTGAGCTGCTCTATAATTTTGATGAGACCGAAATTCATGCTGTAGCTTGAGTAATAAGTAATGGGTGATAAAGTGATCCATGGAAAACCTGCAGATTAGATCTGATTCATCAACTTATCACTTCTTTACTCTTTCACTCTGAATCTTTTGGTACTCAATGTCGTAACTGTCTAAACACCTCAACACACCCTATCGATATGTTTACACGACTGGCCCGACTTTTCAACTCTCTTATTGGCGCATCCGTTGTAGCGGCATCTCCTCTTAAAGCTATCACCGGGATCGTAATCAGTATCATTCTGCCTTATTTGCTATATGCCTTTTTGGGAGGATTTGGCATCGCTCTTGCTTTAGTAGGTATAGTATGGGGCATAATCTGGCTGACCAATAAAAAATAATGAGTTTAGAGTTGTTCAATTCACACTAAAACTCACCACTGTCATCTACAAATAGTCCCTTCCTATAAACGGCTTCAGCACTTCAGGAACTCTAACTTTCCCATTTTCTTCCTGATAAGCTTCTAATATAGCAGAAACAACCCTTGGCAAAGCAAGTCCTGAACCATTCAGTGTATGCAGGATCTCGATCTCCTTCTCATCTTTCCGATACCTCAGTTGCATGCGGCGGGCTTGAAAGCTCTCGAAATTAGAGCATGAACTGACTTCCAGCCATCTTTTTTGTCCCGGACTCCAAACTTCAAGGTCATACTTTTTACTTTGGGTGAAGCCCATATCACCGGTACACATAAGTAAAGTTCGGTATGGTAGCTCTAATGCTTCTAACAATCCTTCAGCATGTTCACGAAGGCTTTCAAGTTCATCATAAGAATCTTCCGGCTTCACGATCTTAACCAATTCAACCTTATCAAATTGGTGCAGACGATTCAATCCTCGCACATCTTTTCCGTAGGAACCTGCTTCACGCCTCCAGCATGGGGTATGGCATACATATTTCTTTGGGATCTCCTTGTTTTCGAGGATCTCATCCCTGTGATAATTTGTAACAGGAACTTCAGCCGTTGGGATGTTAAAGAATCCATCTCGTGGAATTTCATACATCATATCCTCTTTATCCGGAATTTGCCCGGTACCCCGAGCTGAATCTTCATTCACAAAGTACGGCGCCTGCATTTCAGTGTATCCGGCTTTGGCAGCTTCATTAATAAAATAGTTGATCAAAGCTCTTTGGAGTTGAGCTACTCCCCCAACATAAAAAGGGAAACCGGCACCCGTTACTTTTACCCCTCGTTCAAAATCTACCCAACCATGTCTTTCAGTGAGTTCCCAGTGTGGTTTTCTCCATTCGCTTTCATTCGGAGTGCCCCAAGTTTTAAAAGTCTCGTTGTCCTCCTCTGTTGCACCTACCGGTACACTTGGGTGGGGCACATTAGGGATACGAAGAAGTAAGTTATCACGCTCGAGTCGAAGTTTTTTAACATCTTCCTCAATTTCCTTGATCTGCTCTTTCATTTCAGAAGTTTCTTTGATGATCTCCTGAGCTTCCTCTTTCTTACCCTGACTCATTAACTGTCCGATCTTACCGGACTTGGTATTACTTTCACTGCGCAAAAGATCACCCTCATGCACTTTTGCTCTCCATTCTTCATCCGCTGAAAGCACTTTTTCCACCACTGAAGTGTCCTTCTCCCCTTTATTTATGATGGCTTTTTCTACCTGTTCACGATTTTCCCTGATGAAGTTAATATCAAGCATATTATATATTAGTTATCGGATTGTTAATTGAGAATCCAAAGATAAGAGGTATTCGCCTTTTTGTTACACCTTTTTTCGTTGAAAATTCCATATGAAAGAGCATCTTATGGAAGCGCTTTTTATATTGATTACCTAAATAATTAAGGTTACCATTCAACATTCAAAGAAATTTTAGGGAAATAAGCACTTATCATGAGTCAATTATTGGACGAAACCGACCTAACCATTCTCAACCACTTACAGGAAAATGGCAGGGCACAGCGCAATACCATTGCAGAGATCGTAAATCTTTCTGTCCCCTCGGTTTCAGAGCGGATGAAAAAGCTCGAAGAACGTGGCCTTATTGAAGGATATAAAGCAGTGCTGAACAGTAAAAAATTTCATTTTGATATCACCGCTTTCATCTTTGTTCAAGTTGACGGTTCTGAGAACTATCAAAATTTTGTAGAAAAAGCTTCCGGTGAAGTTGAAATCCTTGAATGCCATTCTATAACCGGGGACGGTTCTCATTTTCTCAAGGTAAGAACAAAGAATACCGGTTCTTTTGAGAGCCTGCTTTCCAGAATTCAGTCTTGGGAAGGAGTAAGTAAAACACGGTCTAACCTTGTTTTATCCAGCTTTAAGGAAACCCGTGCCATTCCGGTAGAACATGCCACCGAGCTTATAAAGCAGTAATATCCGTCAAATCATTTACCCTACTTTACGTTTACTTACTAAAGTAAGAATCATTAACTTACGTCATTCTGACAGTAAGAATAATGAACCTGATTACCCTTTTAAAATACGGGTATACAGGTTTAACCTTGGGATATAGAATCTATGGATCGCGAAGTTTTTCAGGAACAATTTGGATTACTAGGCACCTCCGAAGCCATGCGGCAGGTGATCGACAAAATTATGCAGGTGGCAAAAACCGATATTACGGTTACCCTACAAGGGGAAAGTGGTGTTGGGAAAGATGTAACTGCAAGAGCCATACATGCTATGAGTGAGCGTAGCAATAATAACCTGGTAATCGTTAATTGCGGTGCTATTCCTGAGGGTATTATTGAAAGTGAGCTTTTCGGGCATGAAAAAGGTGCTTTTACCGGAGCCGAGACATCACGTGAAGGATATTTTGAGAAAGCCAACGGGGGTACCATTTTTCTTGATGAGATCGGGGATACTCCTAAAAATGTACAGGTTAAATTGCTCCGGGTACTCGAAAATGGCGAGTTTTTCAGAGTAGGGTCAAGTAAAGTTCAAACTACTGACGTGCGTGTGGTAGCTGCAACAAATCAGGACCTTTGGAAAATGGTAAAAGAAGGGGCTTTTAGAGAAGACCTCTATTATAGGTTGGATACCGTTCAGATCAAGCTTCCTCCGCTAAGAGACCGCTCGGAAGATATCATACCGATCTTTAGGAAATTTGTAGAAGAATATTCTGCACGCTACGATTCCGTATTCAAAGGATTTTCTGATGAAGCCCGGGAGTTATTGATCTCCTATCGCTGGCCGGGTAATATTCGGGAACTACGCAATGTAGCCGAACAATTAGTTGTTCTCGAAAAGTCTCAATTCATTGACAAAGAAAAACTTCAGAAATATCTGAAAGGCCGACAGCATGAAGGAAGTGCCGATAACCTCCCAATGGTTGCCAGTAAAAAACAAGGATATAATTCTTCTGATTCGGACGATGAATTTGATCGCAAAGACCGTGAGCTTGTCTATCGGGCTCTTGTTGAGTTACGAAATGATATCGCTGATGTTAAAAAAATGTTCGCTAATTTTCTTTACTCCAGTTTCACCACTAAGAACCTGAAAGCCTTACCCGCTTCGGTTCGTGATGAAGTTGACAAAACAGAAGTCTCGGGTGTTAATGTAAACCTTGGTGACCATGCAACACTTGGCATGCAGTCGATGCCCGATGACACAGATATTGAAGAACCTGAAGATACCGAGCTAAGCGATTTTCTTAAGGACAATGAAATTCCATCTATTGAGGAAGCTGAAAAATTTCTTATTCAGCAAGCCCTAAAACGCTTTGACGGTAACCGAAGAAAAGCCTCAGAAACACTGGGCGTCAGTGAACGAACTCTTTACAGGAAATTGGATCAATATGGCTTGGACTAAAACTTGGATTCTGATCACTTTATGTGCAGCCTTTTTATTCAGTGGATGTCTCCGATACAGCTTTACAGGTGCTTCCATTCCTCCCGGCGTTGAGACCATTTTCATCCCTTTCTTCCCTGATCAATCTAATAGTGGTCTAGGGGACCTCAGCAACAGGCTAAATCAAATACTTATCAATCGCTTTGTGAACCAAAGCAGACTGCAACTCGCGAATAACGAAGCTAATGCTGACGCAGTACTTGATGGTGTGATAACTTCTTACTCAAATCGGCCATTCAGTATTGGGGGAAATGAGCAAGCCAATGAAAATCAGGTTTCCATAACGGTAAGAGCAACTTTCCTTTATACATCTAATGATGATCCTGAGTGGAATAATTCATTTACCGGAACCTTTACTTACGACCCTTCTGAGAATCCCATTGAGGGAGAAAGTTCTGCTGCCAACGGAGCCCTGGAACAAATAGCTAATAATATGTTCAATGATGCGGTAAGTAATTGGTAATTTGCTTTGACTGTAAGGCCGCTTCACTTTATTATTATTGATCCTTAACCAATTTTATGCAACAACTTCCTTTTAACATACCTAAGTCCCTCTCTTCCTTTGTGGAGAAGTTTGAAGAGGATCCCGAAAAGATCACTCAAAAACTAAAGAAGCACCTGAATAAGCGCGGACCTGATGCAGTGGGACATTTTTTGCTTTCATGGTTTTACCACCTTCAGAACAAAAACAAGGAAGCGGTAACCGAAGCGCTGAAAGCCAAGACCTATGCTCCGGGAAGCCCTCTAATGGAGCATCTGCATTATTTTTTAGTTCATCCGGAGAAATTTGAAGCAGCCATTCCTGCTTATTCCTACACATCTTCAAAAGTGAAATTACAACAAGGATCCAGAACATCCCCCATTCTTGATCTCGACCGTCTGATCGAGATGCTGGAACAAGTTGAGTCTAAACGGATACAGATTCCTGCAGATGATGAGCCATTTGATGATTCTGATCTCAGCAAGGAAGCGGAACAAGTAGATGACCTGGTATCAGAGACCTTGGCTAAGATCCATACTAAACAGGGCCGCAAAAAGGAGGCTATTAAGATGTATGAGCGACTTATCGATAAGAACAGTGATAAAGCTGACTACTATAAAGAACAGATCGAAAAGCTAAAGAAGGCCTGATCTTTTTTAACTATTTCACAAACGGATTGTGCTGCTTTTCGTGACCTATCGTAGTTTGAGGGCCATGACCTGGATAGACGGTTGTTTCATCCGGCAATACATAAAGCTTTTCTTTAATACTTTTCTCAAGTACTTCGAAATTACCTTTATAAAGATCCGTTCTGCCAATGCTTTCCTTGAAAAGGGCATCTCCTGCAATCACAAATTTCTCAGACTTAAAGTATAATGAAACATGATCGGGGGAGTGTCCGGGGGTATATAAACAGGTGAATGAAAAGTTACCGGTCTCAAATGTTCCTTTAGAAGGAAGGATCTCAGGTTCAAAATCAAAGCTACCTTGATTAATGCCAAACATTTGTGCCTGACTTCCAAAATTACTCCATAGAAACCGATCTTCATCACATAAATATACAGGAACCTCAAAATCACGCAGAACGCGGTTCAATCCCAAGACATGATCTACATGTGCATGAGTTAAAACAATAGCTTTAAGCTGTCCGGAGATGGATTCTTTGAACTTTTGATAATCCGGTTTTCTTGAAAATCCGGGATCAATGAGCAAATGTTGGTTACCCTCGGTAAGCAAATACGTGTTTTCTAAAAATGGGCCTACTTCAAATATTTGTACTTCCATATTTCAAAAATAAAAAAAGGATGCACCTGAATAGATACATCCTTTAATAAAATGATTGCGTTGCTTACTTATCGTCACCTTTACCATATCGACGCTTGAAGCGGTCAACACGGCCGGCTGTAGATGTAAACGTATTGCTTTTTGTATAAAACGGATGGTTTTTAGAATCAACCTCGCTGCGATAAACGCCATCTTTAACGTCCATGGTGCTGCGGGTTGTAATTTCGGTACCATCGCTCATCAATACCGTAATTTCTTTGTAATCTGGATGAATTCCTTTTTTCATAATCGTGTGCTTGCTTGAAATTTGCAAAGGCTTTAAATATAAGATTAACTTAAGCTGAATTCAACGAAATAATTACTCAAATTCATCAAAGCCTTCATCACTGTAATCTCCCAGTGATGAGAACATAGAACCAAGCATATCAGAGTATAAAGTTTGGTCGTCAAGATCTTGTTTACTGAGCATTGAATTCTGATGCAGCGCTTCTAAAACGAAATCCATCCAGATGAATTTTTCATCTTTTGGGAGATCTTTACTGTATGTATTCACCAACTCTTCAAGTCCATCCACTCCTTTCAGAGCTTTTTCATACTCTTTATTTGAGAGTGTATCCGTGATATTGATCTCATTTCCATCAGCAAACCAATCGGTGATGGTTTTATATACCGACTTCTGTTCTTCTGACTTAGATTGCGGGTCCGGGAAGTGAACCTTAAATATCTTGCTTATCGCCTTACCGAGAATATGCTTTGCCACGCTGATCGCTCCTTCCTGTTCTCCTTCATACACTAACTCGATCTTTCCTGTTAGTGCGGGAACCATGTGATACAGATCAGCGATCCGTACCGAAGTTTGATCTTCATCATTTAAAATAGCCCTTCGTTCCGCTGAGGAAACCACCTGCTCCAAAGCTGTGATCGTCATCCTTGTTGAAACCCCGCTTTTCTGATCTACATATTCCGACTCCCGTGCCTCAAATGCTGCTTTCTCAATAGTTTCCCTGAACAGATCCGGAATATGGATCTTGATTCCGCTCGGGCGTTCCTGCCAGGCTTCCTGTCTGGTTATCTTCATTCCTATCCCTAATTCTTTGGGATAATGTGTGATGATCTGTGAGTCAATACGATCTTTTAGTGGGGTAATGATGTTACCACGATTGGTGTAATCTTCAGGGTTTGCAGAAAATGCCATAGCAATATCGAGAGGAATGCGGACATTAAACCCCCTGATCTGAATATCACGCTCCTGCATGATGTTAAGCAGCGCCACCTGAATTCTGGGTTGAAGATCAGGCAGCTCATTGATCACAAAGATCCCACGGTTGGTCCGGGGAATAAGCCCGAAATTGATCACGTTTTGATCTGCCAACGTGAGTTTTTTAGTAGCTGCCTTGATTGGATCTATATCACCGATCAGATCTGCTACCGTTGTATCGGGAGTTGCAAGTTTTTCACCGTACCTAAAGGAGCGGTGAAGCCAGTCTATCGGGGTATCATCCCCCTTTTCTTCAATAAGATTCTTAGCAAATTTTGAAAGCGGATTAAACGGGTCATCATTGATCTCCGATCCCTTAACAATGGGGATGTATTCATCCATGAAGTTAACCATCAGCCTTAGGATCCGGGTTTTTGCCTGCCCTCTCAATCCTAATAAGATCATATCATGCTTTGATAATAATGCATGCTGAATCTGAGGTAAAACGGTTTTTTCATATCCTAAAATACCCGGAAATAGTTCTTCTTTGTTCCTGATCTTGCTGATCAAATTCCGGCGTATCTCTTCTTTGACTGAAATCGATTCCCAACCACTTTTCTTAAGCTCACCTAAGGTCGATGCCTTCATTCTTCTTTATTGATGTGAAATTTCTTGTGTGTGACTATAACCCTTATTACAAAGTCTTCATTCAGGTTTTTTGCACCCTCTCCAAAATATTTGTAATTGCCCTGGCTTTGATTAAAGTTTCTTCCCATTCTGCTTTGGGATCAGAGTCACTGGTAATGGCTCCCCCTACAGGATATACCAGACTATTTCCTTCAATTATCGCCGTTCTTATGATGACATTCAGATCAAAATCGCCATCCGGTTTTATATAGCCAAGTGCCCCGGAATAGACCCCTCTTTGATAGTTTTCATATTCCTCAATGGCTCGCATCGCAGCGATCTTAGGAGCTCCGGTCATAGAGCCCATTGGGAAACAAGCTTTTATAACTTCAATACTGTCCATCCCTACACTAACCCTGCACTCTACAGTTGACACCATTTGGTGAACCGTTTCAAAGCTTTGGATCTCAAACAGATCTAATACTCTTACAGTGTTTTTTTCAGCAACCCTACTCATATCATTTCTCACCAGATCTACGATCATGAGATTTTCTGCCCGCTCCTTTTCTGAACTTTTTAATTTCTCAATAGCCTCTGTAGAATTCCTTCCGGGCTCTCTGGAAATAGTTCCTTTTATAGGTTGCGACCAAACATTTTGTCCGTTTCTTGCCAGAAACCTTTCCGGTGAAGCGCAACAAATAAAGAGATCATCCACGGTTAAATATCCTCCAAAAGGAACCGGACCCGCATTTCTCATTGCTTTGTAAAGCGAGAAACTATCTCCCTGAAATGAAAATTCAACCGAATGAGAAAGATTTACCTCATAATAATCACCTTCAAAAATATCTTTCTGAGCTTTCTTCACAAGGTTTAGGTATTCCGATTCTTCTATCCTGCTTGACAGCCTGATAGTGAATTCTTCTCCGTTTCTGAGGGGGTCAATTTCAGCAGGCAACTCACCTTTCAGAATATCTATAGAACCATTCTTATCGATCTCCAGCAACAACCCCGGAACCATAAAAAACATGTCAGGAGCGTTATTCAATTTTGGGTTGTCAGAACCTAGATCTTCAACGAAATTTTTAAGGTCATAACCAAGATAGCCAAAAAGCCAATCGCCATATTCATCCCTGAATTCCTTCAGTGCGGTCCAGGGATCTGAATGAATTACTTTTTTTTCTTCCTTCTGAATATGGATCTCATTACCAAATGCTTTTATGGATGCGACCGGGATCGCCGCAAGATAACTTTTGGAACTGGCCGGATGATCATCCATTTGTGATTCCAGCCATACCACAGTTCCTTTCTCTCTTAAGCGTGAGATCAAATTCGATATGTAATGTTCATTTTTCTGCATGATTTTAGACGAACGAGTATAAGGGTTCTTTCACTCTTTTTGAACGTTTTTTCGTATCATTACATCAATGATCTACAAAAAGCTTATTAAACCGATTTTATTTAAAAAGGATGCCGAACAAGCCCATGAATGGGCTCTAAAACTGGCATCATTGACTAACAGTTCACCGTTCTTGCAAGAACTTAGCTCGCTGGTTTATAAAAATACCAACTTGGATTTAGAGCAGGAATTATTTGGGCTTACTTTTCCCAATCCTATAGGACTTGCTGCCGGCTTTGACAAGAACGGTACAACACCCCGGGCCATGCAAGCTTTGGGTTTCGGCTTTGTTGAAGTTGGAAGCATAACGGCAAAGCCTTCAGCAGGTAATCCCAAACCAAGAGCATTCAGGATTCCCAAAGATCATTCCCTCATCAACAGAATGGGGTTGAATAATGAAGGGGCTGATAGGATTATAGAACGACTATCAAATTTGGACCTGGACATTCCGCTTGGAGTCAATATCGCCAAAACCAATGATGCTTCTATTCAAGGTGATAATGCCCTACAGGATTACTTATACAGCTATGAAAAAGCACAACAGGTTGCTGATTACATTACCGTAAATATTTCTTGTCCCAATACAGGAGAAGGTAAAACCTTTGAAGATCCTCAGGCTTTGCATGATCTTTTAGAAACTCTTGATCCGGCAAGAGAGGGTAGAAAACCAACCCTTATAAAGTTCACCGTTGATATTGAAAAACCGGCTCTGGAAAAATTGATCTCGATCTGTGAAGACTTTGATGTATCCGGCTATATTGCAACCAATACTTCTTCTGATAGAACAGGACTGAATACACCAAACCCTATTCTAAACTCCATTGGTAATGGTGGATTAAGCGGAAGAGCAATTCAAAAACGCAGTACTCAAGTTGTACATTGGATAAGAGAAATAGCTGGAAAGGGGAAACCGATCATTGGTGTTGGCGGAATTGACGGTCCTGAAGCAGCATTAGAAAAATTAGAAGCCGGTGCAGATCTTCTTCAACTTTATACCGGATTGGTCTATAAAGGTCCCGGATTGGTCAGGTCTATTAATAAAAAACTAACCAGATCTAATTTGAACGGTTGACAGGAAACACAACTTCACATGCCAGTGAAATAGCCTGTCCTCCATAAAGAACAGGTTCAAAACTCAGGGTCTCTTCTATCTGTTGAGCAAATAGATCTATTAATGACCCCGGTACGTCATCGGTTAGTAAATTGTACTTCTCTACAATTCCCCTTTGGTTTACCTTAAAATGATAACGTAATTCTGTGATACCAAAGTTACCGATGATATCAATTTCATTAACAAACTGCTGAACTCCTCCTCGGACCGATAATTCTTCACCAATATCTTCACAGTTCCGGTATCCATCATTTGGAAACTCAGCTGTTGTATCCCCTGCGGATTCCTCCCCTCCCTCCGGTTCTGCCTCAGGAAGCTGAAGCTCTTTATGCAAACGTGCCACTCTCGGCTGTAGCTCCGAATCAGGAAACATTCTCAAAAAAGTATCGATGACTGTTCTTGCCTTATCCCAGTATAATCCTTCATAAGGAAAAACATTTGAGATGTCCGGTTTCTGTAAAGTTGAATCGAGCAGTGACTGATATCCTATTCTTTGATCCCCCGATATTGTACTATCACTCAACATAGCTCTGGCAGAGTCTTGCAACGCATCAAAATTCTCTGAAGCTATCTCATGTTCTTCCTTTTTTTTGATCCACCTGTCTAACTTCTCCTGATAATTTGAATCTTCTTTAGCTTCAGTCATATATAACTGAATAGACTCGAACTGCGCTCTTGAGGCAACTTCATGAGAACTAAAACTCAGTGAAAGGTCAAATAACCTCTCTGCTTTTTCTGCAGAATCTAAACTATCGTCTTCAATAATCACTGAATATCTTTGAACAGGATCAATTTCGCTCCAGGTTTCTTGTGTACCTACTGATTCAATGCCATACTGATCAGCCAGCCGTTTAGCATAGGCGGTTTGGGGATAACCACTAATTAACCTATTTGCATAATCCCGGGCTTTTCGTTCATTTCCTTCAATAAAATACAATTCAGATAATGAGTACAATGAAACTATATTGATGTTGTCATCTGATGGTCTTTCAATAGCTTTTTCAAAATAATGAACGGCACTGTCCGGCATATTCAGTGATAAGAAAAACAGATTGCCAAGTTCATAATCATAAGCTGCGATCCTATGACGAACCGAATCCTGATCTTCTTCAGTTAAAGGAATCCGGCTCATATCAATTTCAATATTGAATATGTCTGTTTCTCCATCCAATAGTTCATCCTCTTCGATTTCATCGCTGAATGTTGAAGCACGGATCATGCTTCTTACCCGCCAGTAATCAGCCAGTGGCCGATCTCCCCAGGTAGCATAAAACTGTTGCTTGGCACTTTGCTGCAATACCGGGCTATTTTCATTTAAGAATCCATTGGTTGTATTTTGTGTGGTCTGTCCATCATTTTCACTATCAACCATCACTAACTGATCTCTTTGCTGTTGCTGCTCCTTTCTCTGATCTTCCAACTCTTGAATTCTTTCTAGTCTGATCTTTGTCAGTACCGAATCCCGTTCTGCTTGTGAAAGTTGCCCCAATGATAACAAACTATCCTGCAGTGAGATCTCAGACTTGATCCTCGCATAATTTCCGAATGACTCAGCCAGTGACTGTGCCTCAAAATTTTCGGGAAGCCGATCAGGGGCTACGTTTACCTGAGCAGCTGAATCATAATAGACCGCCGCTTTCGAAAAGTTATCATAGCCAAAGCGATGGATCTCAGCCAACCCGTAGTATGCTCTTGCTTTGATCTCTGCCGGTGGCTGACTATTACTATTATGCAATACATTGTTATAAAGATCCTGGGCTTGTCTGTAATTCTGACGTTCATGTTCGGTACGAGCAAGCTCAAAATCCAGTTCAGACCTGTATTCGACATTCTTATCATCACGGATCATATCGTCGAAAATACTAAAGGCCAGATCATTACGGCCTAATTTACGTGCAACTTCAGCTCTTTTACGTTGAGCCAGATATTGAATCCTATATTCCGAAAAGTGATTCTGAACCTCCTCATAGGCCCGGTAGGCTGATTCCGGGGCATTTATTTTTTCATATAATTGTCCCAAGAGAAAATATCCACGCTCTCTGTACTCTTTTTCTTTAAGATCAGGTAAACCTGCCGTAAGATGCTCCACAGCAGCCTGCCAGTTCTCCAACCCAACTTGATGCTGAGCTAACAATACCTGAGCTTCAGCTTTGTAGTTTTTACTCCAGAGACCTTCATAATCGTTAAGCTGTTCAGTCAAAAAAGCTACCCCTTCCGAATAGAGCTCCATATCCAGAAAAACCCTGCCCTGCCATAAGGATGAACGAAACTGCATTTCAGGATCATCAGTTGTAATATATAACTCCCGAAATTTTTGATCAGCAGAGAAATAATCCTGACGATAGTAGTATGATTTGCCGATAAGAAACAAGGCATCATCTACCCACTTTGTATCATCATGCTTTCGTAAAATATCGGCTGCTTTCTGAATGGCTTTATCAAAATCCTGTGCACCAGCATTCACAGGCGAGGGATGTATCCGAATAGGTTGAAGCGGATTATATTCCCTGTTCTGAGCCAGGTTCTTTTTCAATCCGGACTCAAAGCTTTTTTCAGCATTATAAAAGGTATTATAGTATGCGTTAAAATTCTTCCAGTTCGACTTCAGTGATGTACTGCAGCCAGACAGCAAAACTAAAACTGATATCCATAAAATAAGGTTTCGCATACCCATAATGTTATGCTTTAACGAAGCATGTTATTCGATCGTGCTTACTTTGATCATATTAGTTCGCCCACGCTTGGCGATTGGCATTCCGGTAGCCACTATAATACGGTCACCTTCTCTTACCATGCCGTTATCCTTCAAATAATCTTCCATCATCTTTACACTCTGATCGGTATCAAAAAGTTCGTCCATTCGTACAGAATAAACGCCCCAGATCAAATTTAACTGACGGCGTACTTTTTGATTCTCGGTAAATGCCACGATCGGTACTTGGGGCCTGAATTTAGCAATACGCCGGGCTGTATTCCCTGAATGAGTGATGGTACTTATCGTTTTAGCCTCCACATTGTCTGCAATGGTTACACAGGAATAAGCCAACGATTCAATTACCTGCTTTTCTTTCCACTCCGGCTTCCTGTACTCCAAACTGTTATAGAGCTGAGGACGGTTATCCTCAATAGACCGGCAAATTCTATCCATTACATTTACCGCTTCCATAGGATAAGCCCCGGCAGCAGTTTCTCCTGAAAGCATAACAGCATCCGTTCCATCAAGAACCGCATTCGCCACATCTGAACTTTCGGCTCTGGTTGGACGTGGATTTGAGATCATTGAATCCAGCATTTGAGTGGCGGTGATCACCGGTTTCCCTGCCATTCTGCATTTCTCTATAATCATCTTCTGTACAACAGGCACTTGTTCTGTGGGAATCTCAATACCAAGGTCACCCCTGGCAACCATGATTCCATCTGCTTCTTCGATGATCTCATCAATTACGTCAAGAGCTTCGGGTTTTTCGATCTTGGCAATAATTCCTGCCTGACTTCCTGCTGCCCTGACTCTCGAAATGATGTCTCGTACATCTTTAGCAGTACGTACAAATGAGAGTGCTACATAATCCACATCCTGAGTAAGTCCAAATTCAAGATCCTTTATATCTTTTTCAGTCAGAGATGGGATTGATATCCTTACGTTTGGGAGGTTGACTCCTTTTCGGGATTTGAGTACTCCTCCTGTCACAACCTTAGCCTGAAGCGAGTCTGGATATTTTTCAGTTACCTTGAATTCCAGCAAACCATCGTCAAGCAGTATAGAATTTCCCGGCTCTGCTTCGTGGATCAAACTCTTATAATCAATGGGAATAATTTCGTTCGTTCCTTCAACATCTTCTGCGGTGATCTTTATAATAGATCCCGTCTTAAGCTCCTGGCCACCATCTTTCATCTGCCCCACTCTTATCTTTGGACCTTGCAGATCCATCAACACCGGGATACTATACTTATATTTTTTTGCAGCTTTCCGAATGTTCTTGATAACCTGAGCATGATCTGAATGGGTTCCATGAGAAAAATTTACCCGGGCTACGTTCATCCCATGTAATAACAGGTCTTCAATTTTCTCTTGAGTGTTACAACTTGGACCAATGGTGCAAACTATTTTGGTCCTTCGTCTTGCAGAAATCATAAAGAGTGACTATTTAAGTGAGTAAGATTAAACGTTATACTAAAGATAGGCTAAATGTTGTTATTATTGTGAAATGTTTTTTAAAAAACTTTGTTTGTTATAATAAAGCCCTGTTTAACAATTATACCTGTAGGTTGAATTTATAATATGCGATCAAAATCAATACACTCGTTCTCATTTTCAGCTTTACTGCTTGCAATTTTGGCAATAGGTTGCTCAAATACCTATCACGATAAAATAGACCGCGGAGAGGGCTATAACTACCGGGCCGGCTATCCTGAACTTCGCCTTGCCGCTACCGGCTTTATTGATGAATTAGGAGATTCTTACATCATTGTTTCCGGTGATATTGTAAAGGGGAGCCTTGTTTATTCCGGCAAGAATGATACTCTCTCCTCGAATATGAACATTGAGATCCGGATCATACGTGATGTGAGCAATGAAATAGTGGTTCGGGATACCTATGAGGATTCTATCTCAGATACAAATGAACGTATTGTAACCAGCCAGGATGTGAAAAAGTTTGAGCATGAATATGAAGTCAGTCCCGGCACATACACAGTGCAGGTTCTTGTCATAGATCAAATGTCGGGACGGCAAACTACCCGGGTTACCAAAACATCAATTCCTAACGCTAATGATGATACGTCTCACATTACCGAGATCAGGATCCTGGGGAAAGATAATTCCGAACCAGGAAAGGGATTCAGCCAGAGTACTACTTATGATGTCCCATCCAGTCTTGATTCCCTGAAATTTGTTTTTCAGGTAACCAATAATGACCCTCAAGAACCTCTTGAGATTGAATCAAGACTGCTTAGGTTCCGTGCTGATGATGAACCTGCCAGAATGATGAATGAAGTAAACTATACTCCCTCAAGCCTTCCTTACAAAGGTATAGATTATGATGAATTTGATGTAATCCAGTCATCTACAAGATTACTGGAACAACCTGGAAGCGTAATTATCGAATTAGCTTTTGAGAATTTGGAAAGAGGTAATTACCGATTGGAAGTTACCTCAAACGAAGGCGACGAAAATGAAGTATATAAAGGAAGAGCATTTGGAATAAAAAGTCCTAACTACCCTTCCCTGAAAACCCCAAGTGAGCTTGCCAGACCCTTGGTTTATTTAATGACTGATAAAGAATATGAGAACTTGATCTCTATAAAAGATCCTGATTCTTTAAAACATGCAGTTGACCGATTTTGGCTTTCTAATATTAAGAACTCAAATGTTGCCCGAGAAGTAGTCTCTTTATATTACCAGCGCGTTGAAGAAGCTAATAAACAATTTTCCAACTTTAAGGAGGGGTGGAAAACTGATCCGGGTATGATCTATATATTATTTGGACCTCCTTGGTATAGCGACCTGTTCTCTAACGAAATGAATTGGTCTTACAGTTATAACAGAAATGACCCCGAGAAGAATTTTGTATTTAAACGCCCAAAGTTGAAAACGAAGTTTTATCCTTGGAATAACTTTCTTCTGGAGCGTTCAAACTATTATTATAACATACAGTATTCTCAGATCCAGCATTGGAGAAATGGTTCAATTCTTCGGACAAATTTATAATCCGGTTCTAAATAACTTACCGATGGTAAAATTAAAAATCTCAGTTAAGTCGAGACTTTTATCATCAGTTAACAAAAGTATATGAGAGGACTTGGCGAGTACAATGCATAAACTGTGAACATAAATCCCCCGTATAAATGCAGATATAAAAAAAGCCTTCCGAACTGAATCGAAAGGCTTTTATAGTGGCGGGCCCGCCATGAGTCGGATGTTAGTCGGATTCGAACCTACGTCCGCCAGCCGGCGGATATGAGCCCGGCGAGCTTATTTATATTTCTTTTGAATTTTTTCCCATACATATTCTCGTCCCTTGGCTGTCTTTAACTGCTTTTCTCTGTTCATGGCCTCTTTCTTGTTCTCAAACTCTTCAGTAAACACCAATTCCCAGGGACGGAATTTTATCGTCCATCCTTTTTTACCCAATTTATTGTGAGATAGAAGCCGTTGTTCTAAATTTGAAGTATAACCAATATAGATCTTCTCATGATCTGGCGAGTACAATGCATAAACTGTGAACATAAATCCCCCGTATGAATATCAGATATAAAAAAAGCCTTCCGAACTGAATCGAAAGGCTTTTATAGTGGCGGGGGTAGGATTCGAACCTACGACCTTCGGGTTATGAGCCCGACGAGCTACCAGCTGCTCCACCCCGCGATGAAGACTTATAATATACGGTTAATTTGGATCCGATATCAACATTAATATTAAATTAATTGTGAAATTTCACCATTGCATTTCCTATTTTCAAATAAAAAAATAACGATACCCTATTTATGATTACCAGCAAAAAAGCCATTGAATTAGAAAATGAACATGGAGCCCATAACTACCATCCTCTTCCGGTGGTATTATCCAAAGGAGAAGGTGTTTATGTGTGGGATCCGGAAGGCAATAAATATTATGATTTTCTTTCAGCTTACTCTGCAGTTAATCAGGGACACTCACATCCAAAAATAACCAAGGCCCTTACCGACCAGGCTCAGACCTTAAGCCTCACTTCCCGCGCCTTTTATAATAATGTATTGGGTGAGTATGAGAAATACGTAACCGAGTATTTTGGCTTCGATAAAGTATTGCCGATGAATACCGGGGCTGAAGCAGTAGAAACCGCTATAAAAATATGCCGAAAGTGGGCTTATGAGAAGAAAGGTGTCCATGAGCAGGAAGCCCAGATCATCGTGCTAGAGAATAATTTTCATGGACGAACCACTACCGTTATTTCATTTTCCAATGATCCTGATGCCCGAAAGAATTTCGGTCCTTACACACCGGGCTTTATCAAGATACCTTATAATGATATTGAAGCTTTGAGAAAAGCCTTGAAGCAACCTAATGTTGCCGGAGTTTTAGCTGAGCCGATCCAGGGGGAAGCCGGTGTTGTAGTTCCTGATGATGACTATATCCGCCAAATGGCTGACTTGTGTAAGAAGAATAATGTGTTGTTCATGGCAGATGAAATTCAAACCGGTATTGCACGTACCGGCAGCCTGCTTGCGGTATGCGGGAACTGCAGCTGTCAGGGGCACTGCGAACGACAGGCTACCTATACCAAACCGGATATACTCATATTGGGGAAAGCTCTTTCGGGAGGAGCCTATCCTGTTTCTGCTGTATTGGCTGATAATCACATTATGGAAGTTATAAAACCAGGCCAACACGGTTCTACCTATGGAGGTAATCCTCTGGCTTGCAAAGTTGCCATTGCCGCATTGGATGTTGTAAAAGATGAGAAACTAGCCCAAAACGCCCGAAAACTTGGTCAACTTTTCCGTAATGAAATGCAAAATTTGGTTGATGAATCTGATCTGTTTAATAAAGTACGGGGCCGGGGGTTGCTGAATGCAGTCATTATTAATGACTCACCTGAAAGTGAAACTGCCTGGAAATTTTGCGTCGCATTAAAAAACAATGGATTATTAGCCAAACCAACGCATGGGAATATCATCCGTTTTGCCCCTCCTTTGGTAATTACAGAGGATCAGCTGATGGAATGTGTGGAGATTATTCGAAAAACGCATTCCGACTTTAAGAAATAAATTATAGCCATTAGGAATGGCCTGTATTTAATACATATCGGTATCAAATAGTATATCACTCGGGGTTTAGGATTATATTTTCACATTTTATCGATTCAATAAATTATTTAAGAAAATTTATTGTTTATTTAGTTGTGTATTTATGTGATTCTATTTTCAAGATATATTATGGCGACAAGATCTTATCTTATAATGCTGATTATCCTGTCTGCAGTTATGCTGGCTTGTTCTAATTCTTATATAGATAAAATTAAACGAGGCTCTGATTTTAACTACAAACCCGGTTTTCCGGAACTAAGAATAGCTTCTACGGCATTTATTGATACGGCGAATACGGCACACTTATTAATCTCAGGTGATATTGTGTATGGCAGCCTTATTTATTCAGAAAATGATGATTTTCTTGAAGCCGAATTTAGTGTAATAATCACTGTGACGAAAGATGGAAACAGCCAAGAACTTTATGTATCAGAAAGTTTCCAGGATACATTAAGAGGTGACGGCGAAGAAGTTATTTACAGTCAGGATGTCTATAAATTTGAACGAGAATATCCAATTACTCCAGGAAATTATACTACAGAGGTTGTTTTAATTGATAACAATTCCCGAAAACGAAATACAAAATCTGTCGCTACTTCGGTACCGGCTAAAGACAGTACCGAATCTGCTATTAATAATGTATCTCTGCTTACCAAAGACTCATCCATAGAAAATGCAGATTTTAAACAAGCCACTACCTATCATCTTCCTTCAAAATATGATTCTTTAAAATTTCAATTTCAGGTAATCAATAACAGTCCCAATACCGCTTTTAATTTTAATATGCGTTTACTCAAGTTTCAAAACGATAGCAGTATTGCCAGGCCTCTTAATTTTAGAAATTATACTCCTTCAAGTTTACCCTATGCGGGTATAGAATATGATGAATTTGATGTTTTGGAATCTTCTATTCGATCATTTAGTCAGCAGGGAAATGTTATCATTGAATATAATTTTCAGGATCTCCCAAAAGGCAACTATCGTTTAGAAGTAAGGTCAGATAATGATTCATCTAATGAAATCTACAAAGCAATAGACTTTAGTATTAAAAACACTAATTTTCCTGCAGTAAAGACCTCTTATGAACTTGCAGGCCCGCTCTATTATATAATGGACGAAAAAGAGCATGATAAACTCATGAAAATAGATGATCCACAGGAAATGAAAAATGCTATTGATCGATTCTGGCTTTCAAACATCCAAAACTCCGTAATTGCCAAAAGCGTGGTTTCAATGTATTACGAACGAGTTGAAGAAGCCAATAAGCTTTTTTCAAATTATAAAGAAGGCTGGAAAACTGATCCCGGCATGGTACATATATTATTTGGCCCTCCATTACAAATAGATTCTTTTCCGGATGAAATGACCTGGTTTTATACTTATAACCGATATGACCCGGAGGAAAGGTTCGAATTTAACCTCTCAAAAATAAGATCTAAATATTTTCCTTTTGATAACTACTTATTGGATCGATCAGATGTTTATTTCAATCCTCAATTGAAGCAAATCCAAAAATGGCGTTCCGGAGCAATTCTCAGGAATTAATACTTAGCGTAAAAAAAGCATTTTATCCATTTCTCTTAGCCTCTTCCTGTAAATCTATCAGTATAAATTGAGAATCCGGCGATTACTACACAGATAGAACCCGAAGCTTGTTAAGAAAGCGTAATCGTTTTTGATTCACCTACAACCCTTCCATGAGTAGCAACTCATAAATGAATCATAAACCATCCCTATTCAATATCACGAAGATACATAAGGCTACGTTTTTTTTACAGGGTTATAACAAACCATTGAACACAAGAATAGCACAACCGTTGCCCACCAGACGCCCACTCAATACTCATTCATTAGATCCCCTGACAGGATATTTGAGTTGTGCTCGCGTTAAAGTATTATTTAAGCTTCCCTCCACATTTCTCTCTATCGATAAGTCAGTTGTCAGTTTCTTGAGTTGATGATACTCTTGCTACTCTTTACAGACTCTGTGGGTTAAGTAAAGCCTAAGCCTCCCCTCCTTTGAATTCCTGATATAACATTGGATCTCGCTCGTCTCATCTTGAAGTCAATCTGACAAACATAAAAATGACTTCATATTGATTAATGGCAATTAGGGTTGGATTAGTTTTTTAGAGGGAGAATAATTAGCCTCATTGATTTAATATTATTCCATAAAAAAAGCCGACACTCGTAAGAGTACCGGCTTTTATAATTAAGTTAATCAGAGAGTTAACTGATTGTTATCTCCAACCACCACTAGAAGTACCTGGCTCACTCGCATTATCTACACCACCGAAGGTGTAGAATGGCTTCGTCATACCTAATACTTCAAGTGTAGAAGCAGGTATTGGGAAATGCAGAAGAGTACCTTCCTGCAGTAAGTCATACTTACGCATTTGGAAGAATTCAAGTCCTACACCAGTATTCCACTGTTCTACTAACCGCTCGTGATGAATAGCTTGCCATACTGCTGCTTCTGTTGCTAGAACAGCATCCATATTACCGCGACTGATACGCTCGCTATTGTCGATTACGGTCTTAGCTAGAGCGTAATTTCCATCGTGGTAATGTGATTCAGCTACGTACATATCCATTTCTGAAGTCGTGACTTCGCGAAGATCTCCGGACCAACTTCCAACGTAATAATCAGTACGGGAATGTCGGTAGTTAGAGTAGAAATAAAGACCCCTTTCAGCTCTGAAGTTATTTGATGGCAAATATTCAAAGTCTGAAAGCAGTCGCTCATCCACTACGTCAGCAGGATCAGGTTCTGGATAATCAGTTCCATCAGGATTGTGTGGAGGGATAGTTGGAGCCATCATATTGATTACATAATGGTCAACACGTGCCCAACCCGGATTAATCAGGTAATATCCACCATAGTTGTACCATAGGAAATTAGAATCTCCGGTAATTATGAAATCAGAATCGATTCCATTCTGTGCATGTGTCCGTACAGCTGACCAGTCAACTGCCTGAGTCTCAGCCAGATTTCGGGGTGCATTTGCCAGAAAGCGAGCAGCATAGCTGTGCGCAAGCTTTTCCAGTAACACATTATCTAAGGTTGCTGGAGACTGCATCATTGAAGAATTAAGTGCAAAGGTGTTAGCCTCGCTAATTGCAATTACTTCATTCAGTTTTGCAACTGCATGGTCAATTAACTCACCATAAGGCCTCAATGTTGGATTAGCGATTTCCTCATCAGGTGTATTCTCATCAACGATGTATCCTTGGTCAAACATTAAACCAATATACCCAATTGAAAGAGCCTGATTGAACTTCGAAAAGGCCTCGATCATTTCCGGGTTATCAAATTCAATTCCACTTGCCAAAGCATTCAGAACATCTGTGGCGGATGAATTTATGGAGTACATAAACTCGAATTGCTCTTCAGTTACATAAGCATAACTGAAATTGGGAGAATTATCCCACGCCGGACGAGGTTCGGTACCCATCAGCTGCATCCCGGCGTTACCCCAGGAAGCGGTGGCTGCATCAGCTCCAACAGCTAATGCCATTTGAGCTCCAAAATAATGGTTATATTCGTAGAAATCCCGATACAATCCATTAGCGAGTCCTACTAAATCTTCACTTGAAGCAAGTGCTCTTTCAGTTTCCGGGTTGTTGAGATTCTCAACACCCAGATCGGCACAGCCTACCATTAAGGTAAGCAGGCCTACTATCATTAAGTTTTTAATTCTATTAAGTTTCATAATAATCTATATCTGATTTTAAAATTTGAGTGACAATGAGACTGCCATGTTACGGAAATTCGGATAGCTTTCGGTATCGTCATACGGGCTTCGAATAGAGCCAACTTCAGGATCGTACCCGGAGTATCCGGTAAACGTTAGCAAGTTACGACCTATTGCAGAAATTGTCGCTCCTTTTAGAGCACCACCGGTTAAAGTAGATAACTGATCCTGGGAGAAGTCGTAGCTCAATGATACTTCACGAAGTTTCACATATCCGGCATCTTCTACCCAGTATGCGTTATTTGTGTTTACATCATAGAAGCTCTGGTAATAGTTAAGAGTCTTCTTCTCAGCATCCGGCACACCGCCCATGTCCATGATACCATTACGGCTGTCACGGGTTAACCACTGGCTCTTACGGTTATATACATCTCCGCCTTTCTTGATATCCAGCAATACATATGCTGAAAATCCTTTAAATCGGACTGTGTTTGAGATACCGGCAGTAAAGTCCGGACGGCCATTACCAATCTGTACGTAGGCATCATCACCGTTCTCTTCCAGAAGCTTGATTGGTGTTTCATCAACTGTTCCTTCCGTTCCGGCAGGGATAACATAACCTTCACTATTCATTTCATAATCATCAATAGTTTCTCCGGCAGGTAGCTGATCAGCCATCACGTCAAGTGATTGTACCCAGTCGTAACCGTAAATGGCACCATACTCTTCACCTTCACGGATATAAAATACACCGCCCGGTCCGCTTTGGTAGGGAGGCACTGTTAATCCTACAATAGTTTGAGTAGAAGTAGACCATGTAACACCCAGGTCCCAACTTACATCACGCTTGTTAATGAGTGAAGACTGTACATTCACTTCAAAAGACTCAGAATCAATGGTACCGGCATTCTGCCATTGTGAACTGAAACCAGCCACAGGAAGAAGAGGTACTTCCAGAAACTGATCCGTTGTAGTAGACTGAGAATAAATAAATTCAAAATCTACCAGACTACGAATTGTACCATTAACGGCAAATTCAGTTTCCTTGGTCTGAGAAGGCTTGAGGTTATTATTACCTAACTGATTCTTAGAAGCACTACCATTTGATACGCTAAATGTTTCGTACTGAAATGAGAAGCCCGGACGAATACCGGCAGTTCCCTGTGCGGCACGAATCTTCAGCTCGTCGATACCGGGAATATCAAAATCCTCAGTAATTCGATACGCAGCAGAAATACGATAGTAATTATTCCATCGGGCGTCAGGACCAAATAAAGAAGATCCGTCACGTCGGAACATACCATCTACAAGGTATTTATCATCCCAATCAAAAGATCCGATCACAAAATAATTTTCAGCGGATACATCTTCCAAGTAAGAACCGGCATTTATGTTAGCAGGGTCCATGGCTTGAAATCGGGGCACATCACGGATTGCAAAGTCACTTCCATCAGCATAGAAAGACTCATAATCCCGGTCTTCCCACAGATAACTCAATGTTATACGTGAAAATAAGTCACCGAATTGCTGACGGGCAGTAAGTTTGTGCTGAGAAGTCTTAGAGTCTTCTTCACTGGAAAACTTGTATAAACCTCCTTCAGAATAAGATATGCCCAATCCTCCGCCACCGGAAATTTCCCAGGTATCAAAAGGATCATATTCAGTATATCTGGTATTGTTATTCTCAATAGAATAAGAACCATCATACTGCAACCAATCTGTGAAATTCACTTGCAGAGCATAGTTACCTATAAATCGTTGACGATTTTCTGTTCTTTGCTGCTTGTAAACATTATAGAATGGGTTTTCCTCATTACTCCATTGATTATGACGGATATAATATGGTTGTCCGTCAGGATGTTCCATTCTGAGATTGTTATCAGGCTCAGCAAGAACAATATCAAAGAAAATTGTTCCGCCCCCACCCGGAGCATTCGAAGTAGATCGCACGATCAAATTCGAAGCTGAGAATTTTATACGGTCTGTAATATCCCAGTCAGCATTTATACGGTAATTCTGGCGATCATAACCGTTAGTTTCCGGAATGATACCTTCCTGAGAATTATTTTCAAAAGAACTGAAAATATTGATCTTATCTACTCGTGTAGCTAAGGCTACATAGTTGGTATAATTGGTTCCATTTTGAAAGAATTCCTTTTGAGGATCTTTAGTAATTGCAAAAGGATTATCCATATAACCATCAGCTTTTGTGGTTCTGGATCCAGTAACACCATCGCTATATCCTCCTTTGTAATCTGCGGGATAGGTTACGCCTGCATATGCAGTGTAGTCATCGATTTCATCAAAGTTAGCGGCAAGTTCAAATGGGTGATGCATAGCCAAGTCGATGTAATTTTCCAGCTGCTGGATACCGATCTCATTTCGAACGGTAACATCAATTTGTCCGTCAGATAGGTTTCTTCCACGCTTGGTAGTTATTACAACCACACCGTTACCGGCACGTGATCCATATAGTGAGGATGCTGCAGCACCTTTAACAACCTCAATATTCTGAATATCTTCTGAGTTGATATCAGCCATGGTTCCTTCAAGAATAACACCATCCACAATGATGAGTGGTTGACTACCTGTATTAAGGTTGTTGTCTCCACGTAGCTGAATTTGAGAAGCTCCACCCGGCTGACCACTCGAGCTTCGAATGGTTACACCGGAAACCTTACCGGCTAAAGATCCTGAAACAGATGTAGCAGGTACTCGGCTCAACTGAGCTTCATCAACCTTGGTTACCGAAACGGTAAGTTTTTTACGTTCGGTTTCACCACCTACACCGGAAACGATGATTTCGTCCAAAAGACCAACATCAGGTCTCATTTCAAAATCTCTGGTATTTTCACCCGCAGAAATAGTAATGGTTTCTTCAATATTAGAGAAACCAACATAACTTACACGAATGCTATAGTCACCTGGAGTGATGTTTTCAATGGTATAATCACCATTAATATCCGTTGCTGCTCCTCTTCCGAGTTCAACAATAAAGATATTTACTCCTGTGAGTTCTTCGCCAGTTTCTTCACTGGTAATTTTTCCTGTTAAGGTTCCGTTTTGTGCAAATGCCACGCCAGTGGTAAAACACAAAGCAAGAACCGTCATTAGTAGCTTTCTTAACATAAATGTCCTCAATGTTTTGTTTTAGTTTTTATAGCTTTTCTGGAAAATATATTAATTCTATACACATTCCTTAATACTATGGCAAATTAACCATAACAGCACAAAAGTAAAATATTATTAATAAAAAATTTTATACAACATTTGGCTATCTAACACCATTGAACCCGAGACGTTCATCAATTAGGTTAATACCAACAGTCTATATCATGTATTATCAGAATTTTATGGTGCTAAATTTCTTCAGATAAGATCTAAATAGATCACTCACAACATCTTTAGTAATTTTTATAAACGATTTAAACGTCGGGAAACTTATGCTAAGTTATTAATCCTGATCCCGTGGAAAGCACTTTTGGGAGCATCGCATTTCATTTATATCGCACCTTATATTATGGAAGTCATCAAAGAGGTTCAGACCGGTTTAAGCTATGGTGGAAACCCACTCGCCTGTAAAGTGGCCATAGCAGCACTTGAACTGGCTAAAGATAAGGAACTTGCCAAAACAGAAGGTAGCCCCTTAAAGATCATTGGAGATACCATCATTAATTTCTAAGAGGAGCAGCTTATACTATATATTATATGCTCCGGTGATACCAGTAAAATATGCGATTTCAACTTTAGTGAATTTAAACGCTATTGAGCTCCAATTTGCTATTTGGTAGATTTGTTGAAAAGTGAATTCAAAGAACCGGAGTTAGAAATGCGAGATACAATGTCTATCACCCCTGAAAATGTACGTTCCGTTTTAAGCAAGCACATGCTTACCGATGGCTATGAAATGGTACTTGACCTGGAGGAAAGTGAAGGAGCCTATTTATACGATTCAAAATCAGGGAAGCGCTATCTCGATTTCTTTACTTTCTTTGCCTCCAATCCGCTTGGAATGAACCACCCAAAACTGGCCGGTGATGATGCCTTTGTTCAACGGTTAGCTCGGGTTGCCATCAACAAGCCATCCAATTCTGATATTTATACGGAAGACATGGCTCGGTTTATGGAGTCCTTTGACCGTGTCGGAATACCTGACTACATGCCTTACTCTTTCTTTATCTCTGGCGGTGCCTTAGCAGTGGAGAATGCTATGAAAGTAGCCTTTGACTGGAAGGTTCAGAAGAATTTTGAAAAAGGATACAGAGAAGAAAAAGGACATAAGATCCTCCATTTTGAAAAAGCTTTTCACGGTCGTACAGGATATACCCTTTCCGTTACGAATACAGTGCCGAATAAAGTGAAATATTTCCCGAAATTCGACTGGCCACGGGTGATCAGCCCTGCAATGACCTTCCCTGCTACTAAAGAGAATATTGCTGAGACTGAGGCTCAGGAAAAACTTGCTATTGCCCAAGCTGAACGCTTTTTCGATATCTATAAAGATGACATCGCCGGGATTTTGATCGAACCCATACAAGGTGAAGGAGGTGATCGGCATTTCCGTCCTGAATTCCATCAGGCTCTGAGAGATTTAGCCGACAAACATGAAGCCCTTCTTATCTATGATGAAGTGCAAACGGGAGTCGGTATGACCGGTAAGTTCTGGGCCCATGAACATTTTGTTAAACCTGATATTTTGGCCTTTGGTAAGAAAGCCCAAGTATGCGGCATCCTTGCTTCCAAAAGGGTCGATGAAGTGAAAACCAATTGTTTCCACGTGTCTTCCCGCATCAACTCTACCTGGGGCGGAAATCTGGTAGATATGGTTCGCTTTGGAAGAATTCTGGATGTGATCGAGGAAGATAATCTTGTTGAAAATGCAGCTAAAGTTGGCAACTACCTGCAAACCAGGCTGGAATCCATGGCTGATAACCATGAGTATTTTACCAACCCAAGAGGAAAAGGATTATTCTGTGCCATCGACCTTCCCAATACACACGCCCGTGATCATGTCATAAAAGAGTGTGTAAACAATGGCTTGATGATCCTTTCTTGTGGTCCGAATACGGTTCGATTCCGTCCGCCTTTAACCATCACTCAGGAACATATCAACGAAGGGCTGGATATCTTAGAGAAGTCCTACCACAAAAAAATAGATGAGTGCCCGGTAGTTGGGTGAAATCTTTTTTAATCGCATAGTTATTTACTATATCACTATCCTCTCTCTGGATTTTAGCAAAGCTAAATCCTGTCTCTCTCCAAAGAGAGACAAGTTCTAGCTACTATTTAGTTTTTTATCTTTTAGATATTTTTTACCTCAGTCAAAAAGCCTGTGTCCCTTTGGAGGGACAGGAAGAACAGCTTGTCTGTTACTTCCGGGGAGGACCGTATTAAAAAGGACAAAACAGCTATTATACAAGCTGATGGCTTTCAGGCTGAATAACCATCTCATTCAAGACAGATCCTGAAGGTTGATTTACCGCATAAAAAACGGCATCAGCCACTTCATCCGGAGTTAGCATCATCTCTTTTTTGACTTTCATAGATACGCGTTCATCATCCCAGAACGCAGTGTCCACTCCGCCCAAATAAAGCAGTGAAAATTTTGTTTTACCACGTCGCTGCTCCTCTATCAATGCCTTGGTAAAACCCTGAATGGCAAATTTTGAAGCCGCATAAACGGATGCGTTTTTCATTACATACTTGCCCATAGTTCCGGGAAACATAACGACTGAGGTAGGTCCATCTTCTTTCATGTGCTTCATTACGGTTTGAGTAACGAGAAAAGTACCGTACACATTAACGTCTATGATCTCTTTGGCGTCAGCAGTATCGATCTCCATGAAGGGCTGGATGATTCCCTGCCCAAATGCATTTATGAGCACGTCAATTTTGCCCAGTTGGTCTTCGATCTCTGAAGCCATCCTCTCTACAGCCTCGGGATCAGTGGCATTGGTTTCGATAGCAAAAGCCTCTCCACCATTATCATTGATCTCTTTGGCGACTTCCTCTGCCTTAACCTTATTGCGGGCTGCCAAAACTACTTTAGCCCCTTCTTTACCGAATTTCTTAGCCGTTGCAGATCCAATTCCGCCGGAGCCTCCGACAATGAGTACAATCTTACCTTTCATGATGTAACGTATTTCTTGGTGAATAGTCACAACATAAAAGCTTGATCAGAAAAATTTCGTTCCGTTAATCTACTTTTCTGTAATTAATGCGCCAACTTAATGACCATGTTTCCCCGCCATCAACTGAAGACTCCCAATCCCACTTAAGCGAATCATTAGTTATCTCATAAAAAACCATCCGCTGTGTAAAAAGAGTATCCGATCCAATCTCACGAATATCCGTTTGAAAGATACGATTAGTTCCATCAACTTTTCCTGTAAAGTCAAAGTACCCTCCCTGATTATCTGCCCAGGCTTGTTTACAGGTATTGGTTCTTGGGTTATAAACTGAAATACTGGTACCCATAAACCCTTTCATCTGTCCTTCATTTACCCGGAAATTTTCCTGAATTACATTTCCATCCAGGGTTTTTTCGATAAAGTTAGTTCCCCTGCCCATTGAACCCCCTGCTTCTTCCCAGGTTACTTCCCATCCACCCAGCCAGAAATCATAATAGGCCTCCGGTTCGATGGCTAGTTCGTTCATGAACTGCTCTTCAAAAGGCTTTGGTGGTTCCTGATCTTGACAAGATGAGGTGATCAATAGAATAGGGAACAAATAAAGAAAGAGTGATTTCATGATGCTTTAATTAGTACAACTTCACCAAGCAATATCGAATAAGTTGCTAAATATTCAAACACTCCTCTCCCTTGCATATGAGCAATCTCAATTCGCACTCCGTCTCTATAGAAGGACAATATTTACACTTCAAATAATCCCCACCTATAGAAAAATCCAAAATAATTGTCAGAAACTGTGTCCCTTAGGAGGGACAGGAAGAACAGCTATGCTGTTACTTCCGGGGAGGACAGTAATGAAGCAAGCAAAAGCTTATTAACCGGCCATAGCTTTTGGAATCACACCTTCATAGATCTCTTCGGATTCTGAAACATCGATGGAAAGCAGATCTTTGATCTTCAATTCATCTCCTTTAACAACGCCCAATTCATATAATGGAACACCGGCTTCTTCAAAGTGATGTTTTACGGTTTGAAGCTGTGAGCCATCAATGGTAATCACCACACCGGATTGTGCCTCGCTGAATAAAACTTCATGTGAGGTTCCGGTCAAGGTATCTACGGAAAGCTCAGCACCTTTCTTGCCGAAGATCGCCATTTCGGTGAGTGCTGTTGCAAGTCCTCCATCAGACAGATCATGGGCAGCTGTTACCAATCCTAATTTGATAGCGGTAAGCAGCGCTTCCTGCAACTTCACCTCAAAATCGAGATCTATCTCAGGAGCATCTCCGGTGGTAAGTCCGTGTACAGTTTTGAGATACTCGCTTCCACCCAGACCTTTTCGGTCTGCTCCGATATAGAGTACAACATCACCTTCATTTTTGAGGGCCGGTGTTGTGAGATGCTTCTCCACATCTTCGATAACACCTAACATCCCGATGATAGGTGATGGAAAGATAGCACTGTTTGGGTTTTCATTATAAAAACTTACGTTCCCGCCAGTTACCGGTGTATTCAATGCGCGACAAGCATCTCCCATTCCTCCCAGTGCTTCTTTGAACGTCCAGTACACTTCGGGTTTATACGGATTTCCGAAGTTCAGACAATTAGTGATGGCCATCGGTTTCGCACCGGAACAAACAACATTCCTGCCTGATTCAGCCACAGCTATTTGTCCGCCTTTACGGGGATTTAAGTATACATATCGCCCGTTACAATCTGTTTTGGCTACCAAGCCCTTCTTAGTTCCCTTGATGCGGATCACTCCGGAATCAGAAGCGCCGGGTCCGGTCACCGTATTGGTTCGAACCATGGTATCGTACTGCTCATGCACCCAACGTTTGGAAGCAATGTTCGGGGAATTCAATAATTTTTTAAGCGTGTTGGTGAGATCTTCGGGATGATCAACTGAGTTGATATCAAAGTTCTGAACTTCATCCAGATATCCCGGCTTTTTGGTTTCGCGGATATACTGCGGAGCTCCGCCACCAAGTACCAAATGATCAGCAGGGATCTCAGCTTTAATCTCACCGTCTTTCCAGTAAGTAACTTTATCACCTTCTACAACTTCGCCAATTACAACGCCATGCAGATCCCATTTTTCATACACATCAATAATTTCTTGTTCACGACCTTTTTCCGCTACGATCAGCATGCGCTCCTGACTTTCAGAAAGAAGTAATTCGTAGGCCGTCATTCCATCTTCACGCGCCGGAACTTTATCAAGATCAACTTTCATTCCTTCGCCACCTTTTGCAGTCATTTCAGAAGTCGAACATGCAATCCCTGCAGCTCCCATATCCTGCATTCCGATCACCGCACCGGTCTTCAAGACTTCGAGACTGGCTTCCAATAATAATTTTTCAGTAAAGGGGTCTCCGACCTGAACACTGGGTCGCTTTGCTTCACTTTCTTCACTGATCTCTTCAGATGCAAAAGTTGCCCCGTGAATTCCATCCCGACCGGTACTGGCCCCCACAATGATCACTGGATTTCCTACTCCTTTAGAAATTGCTGAAGCAGTCTCCCCTTCTTTTACCAATCCGATACTCATGGCATTAACCAACGGGTTGCCCTCATAGCTCTCATCAAAACAAACCTCCCCTGCAATCACAGGTACTCCAAATGAATTTCCATAATCACCGATCCCGCGAACTACTCCATCCAGTAAATATCGAACACGGGGATTGTCCATAGAACCGAATCTCAATGAATTCAAGCTTGCCACCGGACGTGCACCCATAGTAAAAATATCGCGGTGAATACCTCCTACTCCCGTTGCAGCTCCCTGATAAGGTTCAATGGCTGAGGGGTGATTGTGGCTTTCGATCTTGAAAGCACATCCTAAACCATCACCGAGATCTACCAAACCGGCATTTTCTTCTCCGGCTCCTACCAACAAGTTCTCACCTTCAGAAGGAAGTTTTTTAAGTTCCACGATGGAGTTTTTATAAGAACAGTGCTCACTCCACATCACGGAATACACGCCGAGCTCAGTAAAGGTAGGCACCCGACCGAGACGGGATGTTATCATTTCATATTCTTCTTCGTTGAGGCCGTGTTCGAGGGCAAGTTCAAGTGTAACTTCCGGTTCCTGAATAGTTTGTTTCGACATTCCGATGGAGTAATTGAGCTTTTTTGTTTCAAGAAAATCAAAGGTACGATTATTTGAGAAAAGGCTCTAATGGATTGCGGGGAAATTCGCTATTCGTTGAAAGATTAATTGGAATTTGGAAAAATCAAAATGCACCACAGTCCTCTCTCCAAAGAGAGATAGGTTTCTTCGTAATGCTTAGAATGTTATATCTTAAAAAAAGAAGAATTTTGTCTAGTACCTGTGTCCCTTCGGAGGGACAGGAAGAATGAACTTGCTCATTACTTCCGGGGGGACCGTGCCGAGCTCAAGCTTAAGAGGTAATTCCATCAAAAAGGTTCCTCCAGCCGTTCTACATTCACCCCTTAAATCGTTCAAACACTGCCTGCTCTAATTCTTCCCGATGATCAGGATGAGCAATATCGACCAGGGCCTTGGCACGCTGACCTAGATTTTTTCCATATAAATTCGCTATTCCATATTCAGTGACTACATAGTGAACATGAGCACGGGTAGTAACAACGCCCGCTCCTTGTTTCAAAAATGGTACAATGCGGCTAATTCCCTTGTTTGTTGTTGAAGGTAATGCTATGATCGGCTTCCCTCCCGGTGAAAGGGATGCTCCCCGTATAAAGTCCATCTGACCGCCCACTCCTGAATAATGGTACGTCCCTATTGAATCTGCACATACCTGTCCGGTCAAATCTACTTCTACCGCACTGTTGATAGCAGTTACCTTAGGGTTTCTTCGAATTACAGCGGTATCGTTGATGTAGGCGATATCCAGCATGGCCACAGAGGGATTGTCATTGATGAAATCGTAGGTTTTTCGTGACCCCATCACAAATCCACTTACAATTTTACCGGGGTGAATTTTTTTCTTCTTGCCATTGATAATACCTTTCTCCACTAATTCAATCACTCCGTCAGAGAACATCTCGGTATGAATACCAAGATTTTTATGCCCGGTAAGACTTTTCAAGACAGCATTTGGGATGGCGCCAATCCCCATTTGCAAAGTCGCGCCATCATCAATCAGGCTCGCACAATTTTTCCCGATCTTAAGTTCTGTTTCATCCGGCTCAGGTACTATTTGTTCAGGAATTTCATCATCTACTTCAACCAGTGCATCAATTTTGCTGACATGAATTTGTCCATCGCCATGAGTCCTGGGCATATTGGGATTAACTTGTGCAATCACATATTTCGCAGTTTGAACGGCCGCTACAGTCGCTTCCACCGAAACCCCCAGTGAGCAATACCCGTGTTTATCAGGTGGGGAAACATGAATCAATACTACATCCAATGGCATGATACCATTCCTGAACAAATTTGGTACCTCACTTAAAAATACGGGGACATAATCTCCCCTGCCTTCATTGATCGCTTTACGAACATTCGCTCCTACAAACAATGCATTCACAAAAAAGCTGTCTTTATATTCCGGAGCTGCATATGGTGCAGGGCCTTCTGTGTGAAGATGGACCACCTCCACATCTTTTAACTCCTGATGCCGATCGGTCATCGATTGTACTAATTGGACCGGAGTTGCTGAAACCCCATGTACAAAAACCCGATCACCTGATTTAATTTTTTTTACCGCTTCTGCCGCCGTCTTATATTTACTCATAGTCCTGTTTTTGATGATTCAGCCAATGATAAAGAACCATTGTGAATTTTTCTTTAAGAGTGTGTTTTGTAATTCTGAATTCTCGCTTCCATTGTAGGTTACAAGAACAGGTATCTCAATCAGTCTATCAATCAGTCTATCAATCAGAAAATTAATCGCCTTTACTATTGAATGTTTTACCAAATCCTCTTAAAATCTAATATCGATATTAGAATATGAATATTTGATTTATAAATGTATTTATGAGGTTGATCTCACAAGGTGCTCAATACGCTATATCAGCAATTATAGCCATTTCCAAGCATACAGAAAGCGGGGCTGTTTCAGCTTCTTTTTTATCAAAGTCATTGAATTGCCCCACAGCATATCTCTCTCAAATTCTCGCTAAGCTCAAGAAACCCGGAATACTTAAATCACAACGGGGCCTTAACGGGGGTGTTTATTTAGCCAAAGACATTGACTCTATCACTATGATGGATGTTATTGCAGCTATAGATGGAACTGAGTTTTTTGATAAGTGTTTTATGGGAATTGAGGGTTGTGGAAATATTGAACCTTGTCCTTTTCATCACTTCTGGTCGGTGGAACGAAAAAAAATACAGCAATGGCTTGAAAGAACTACCTTTGCTGAAGTTGATGAAAAGATGACTCAGGCCTGGTTCGATCTACGCTTGCAATTTTCAAGCGGTGTTCCTTCATTAAGCTGATGGCTACAGTTACTGCAACCATATCATCTGATGTTTGCTACCACTGTGGAGAGGACTGTTGTGCAGATTCTGTCGCCTTTGATAATAAAGATTTTTGTTGCACCGGGTGCAAATCGGCTTATCAGATTTTAGACAAAAGCGGACTTTGTTCCTATTATGATCTCGAAGCAAATCCTGGCATCAACCTCAAAAATACGAAGCATCGAGCCCGCTTTGATTACCTTGAGGACGATGAAGTTATTGATCGCATTTCAGATTTTCGTGATCCGAACAAGCTTTCCCTTACTTTATTCATTCCGAATATTCACTGCACTTCCTGTGTTTGGTTGCTGGAAAATCTTCAAAAGCTTGATTCGGGAGTTCTCCAGAGCGGGGTAAATTTTCTAAAAAAAGAGTTATCTCTTCTTATTGACACAGAGAAGTCAACACTTCGGGATGTGGTTGAACAGTTAGTAACCATTGGGTACGAGCCGGAAATTAGGCTTGAAAAGCTTGACTCCAAAACAGAAAAATCTCATCAAAACCGCTCACTTTGGCTGAAAATGGGTGTAGCCGGTTTCGCTTTTGGGAACATCATGCTGTTCAGCTTTCCGGATTATCTGGATACCACCGGAACCGGATTGGGTGGTAATTTCCACATTTTTTTCGGAGCTCTGAATATCATTCTTGCTCTTCCTGTTTTAGTATATAGCAGCAGCGATTATTTAAAATCGGCATTCGCTGCCCTTAGCCAGCGCGGGGTAAATTTGGATGTCCCTATTTCTATTGGGATCGTAGCTTTGTTTTCTCGCAGTGTGTATGAGATCATCACCATGACCGGAACCGGATATATGGATTCCTTCACCGGACTCATTTTCTTTTTGCTCATTGGCAAGCTGGTTCAACAAAAAACCTTCCACCGGCTATCTTTTGATCGCGATTATCGCTCCTACCTCCCCATCGCAGTGAATGTACTGAATGATAATTCAGAGGAATATTCTGTGTCACTGGATAAACTTATACCCGGAAAAAAAATGAGGCTTCGAAATCAGGAACTCATACCCTGTGATTCTACACTTTTGTCTGATGAAGCTTTTATGGACTACAGTTTTATTACGGGAGAATCAGAGCCGGTTTCTGTTAGAAAAGGCGAAAGAGTTTTTGCCGGCGGTCGGCTTATAGGAAATGCAGCTCTTTTCAATACGGAAGAAAAAGTCACCAACAGTTACCTTACCAAGCTTTGGAATCATGAGGCCTTTCAAAACAATGAAAAGGAACTGAAGCTCACCACTTTTGCGGATAAGATCAGTCCCTATTTTACGATTGTTGTTTTGGGTATCGCTTTTTTCGCTGGTTTGTATTGGCTGCAAACGGCTGGAGTGGAACCGGCTTTATCCGTTTTTACCGCTGTACTGATCATTGCTTGCCCTTGTGCACTGGCTCTTTCAACACCATTCACTTTAGGTTCTGCCCTGAATGTGTTGTCTCTAAACGGACTATTCATCAAGAACCACTTATTGATCGAAAATCTTTCCAAAGCCACTTCTATCGTTTTTGATAAAACCGGTACGCTGACGGAAAGTGATTCGGCTGAAGTTACATTTCTTGGGGACGTACTTTCATCCCAGGAAAAGACATTAGTGAAGTCGGCCTGTAAAAACTCCATACATCCGCTGAGCCGGAAAGTAGCCAACTCTATTGAAAGTTCGTTTCTCCATCAACCCACAAACTTTGAGGAACAACCCGGAAAAGGCATTTTCTCTGAAATCGACGACACATTGATTTGCCTCGGTTCACGATCATTTCTTGCTGAAAAAACCAGGATGAAATTGCAGGAAATTCCAGAATCCAACTTCAATGGATCAACAGTACATCTCTCTATTAACGGAGTTTATAAAGGATTTTTTGGGATCAGGGCGGGTATACGTGATGGAATCTCAAACCTGCTTCAATCCATTAAAGAGAAATTCAGTATCTATTTGCTATCCGGAGATAATGAAGCACAGAAATTGGAATTCACAGATTATTTTGGTGCTAACAAGTCCCTTCTCTTCAACCAAAAACCGGAGGAGAAACTGGATTTCATCACACAACTTCAAAATAATGGCGAGCAAGTAATTATGGTGGGCGATGGGCTGAATGATGCCGGGGCCCTTAGAAAATCTGATTTTGGAATTGCCCTGGCTGATGATATCAGTTCATTTACTCCTGCCTGTGATGCCATCCTGGAAGGAAATTCTTTTAAAAAACTGGATTCCTTCATCAAATTTTCAAATCAGAGTATGAATATCATTATTGCGAGTTTTGTACTCTCGCTGTTGTATAACACCATTGGATTAGCTTTTGCAATCACCGGGAATTTATCCCCATTGGTTGCTGCTATTTTGATGCCGTTGAGTTCCATCAGTGTGATGGTGTTCACTTTTACAACTACACGATTTTTTGCGCGCAAAGGAGGTCTGACTATATGGAAGTGATTTATATGCTTATTGGCTTCAGCCTGCTGGTGGCTCTCATATTCTTAGGATTATTTTTCTGGGCAGTGAGATCCGGACAGTTTGACGATCAATATACCCCCTCCATGCGCGTGCTCTTCGACAGTAAAAAATCTTCAACAGAAAAATCAAACAACAACCAAAAACATCGGGATGAATAAATGTCTTCATCAACTTTAGAAACTTTCCATTACGATAATGAGACGGTCCGAAAATTCGGGATAGCAACGATCCTTTGGGGACTTATCGGGTTTATCGTAGGGCTTACTATTGCCCTGAAATTGATCTGGCCTGACTTTCTGGGATTTATACCGGAACTCAGTTACGGCCGGCTCCGTCCACTTCACACTAATGCTGTGATCTTTGCTTTTGCAGGTAATGCCATTTTCTATGGCGTTTACTATTCGCTTCCAAGGCTGTGTAAAACACCCATGTGGAGCCGAAAGTTGAGTGATATTCACTTTTGGGGTTGGCAGGCTATTATTGTATCAGCCGTGCTTACATTGCCATTTGGCATCAACACCAGTAAAGAATATGCAGAATTGGAATGGCCGATCGATATTGCCATTACGATAATTTGGGTGATCTTCGGGATCAATATGATCATGACGATCATGAAACGCCGAGAAAAGCATTTGTATGTAGCAATCTGGTTCTACATTGCCACCTTTGTGACAGTTGCCGTTTTACATGTTGTCAATTCCTTTGAAATGCCTGCCACTTTCCTGAAAAGTTATCCGGTTTATGCCGGCGTTCAGGATGCATTGGTGCAGTGGTGGTACGGACACAATGCTGTAGCTTTCTTTTTAACGACTCCCTTTTTGGGAATTATGTATTACTTCATTCCGAAAGCAGCTAACCGGCCGATATTCTCTTATCGATTATCTATCGTCCACTTCTGGTCGCTGATTTTTATTTATATCTGGGCCGGACCTCACCACTTGCTTTATACGGCTCTTCCGGGGTGGGCTCAGGCACTAGGTACAGTTTTCAGTTTGATGTTGATAGCGCCCAGCTGGGGTGGTATGCTGAACGGCCTTCTTACCCTTAGGGGGGCATGGGATAAAGTTCGGGAAGACCCTGTGCTGAAGTTCCTGGTAGTTGGTGTTACCGCTTACGGTATGGTAACTTTTGAAGGCCCCATGCTTTCCATCGCCAATGTGAATGCGATTGCTCATTATTCAGATTACATCATTGGGCACGTACACAACGGTGCGTTGCTGTGGAATGGCGGTCTAACCTTCGCTATGCTGTATTACATCACCCCGAGGATCTACAAAACTAAATTGTACTCGGTAAAACTGGCAAATGTCCATTTTTGGTTTGCCACGATGGGTGCTGTCTTTTATGTCATCCCGATGTACTGGGGGGGAATTACTCAAAGCCTGATGTGGAAGGAATTTACTTCTGAAGGTCTTCTTCAGTATCCAAACTTCCTCGAGACTGTAACTCAGATCATGCCGATGTATGGGCTTAGAGCGATTGGAGGAACACTATTCATAATTGGAGCCATCTTTGGGTCTTATAACCTGTTCAAAACAGCAAGACAAGGTTCTTTCGAAGCAGATGAAGTAGATGAAGCACAACCTATCATAGATCCTGCAGCCGGTCATAAAGAAAGCTGGCACCGCAGACTGGAAGGTCGTCCTCTGCAACTTACTGCCCTTACTTTAGTGGTTATTCTGATTGGTGGAATTATTGAATATGTACCCACCGCTTTAGTAAAATCCAATGTACCTACTATAGCCAGTGTGAAGCCATATACACCGCTTGAAATTGAAGGAAGGGACATATACATCGCTGAGGGTTGTAATAACTGCCACTCGCAAATGATCCGCCCTTTCCGCTCCGAAACCGAACGATACGGAGAATATTCCAAAGCCGGTGAATTTGTGTATGATCATCCATTTTTATGGGGATCTAAACGTACCGGACCCGATCTGCACCGTATAGGTGGTAAATACCCGGATAGCTGGCACGTTCGCCACATGTATGATCCTACTTCCACTTCCCCGGGTTCTATTATGCCTGCTTATCCGTGGATGTTCACAGATGAAATGGATATAGAAAGCATACCGGCTCGTATCAATGCCCTGCGAACAGTGGGTGTACCATATGCTGAAGGATATGAAGATCTGGCCATCCGAGACCTGGAAGCCCAGGCTGAACAGATCACAAGAGGCCTTCATGAAAACGGTTTTGGTGAAATTGATGGAATCGAGATCACTTCCGATAAACAGATCATTGCCATCATCGCTTATATGCAACGGCTTGGAGTAGACATCAAAGGAAATGTAAATCCTTGGGAAGATCTTCCATCAAGCGATCGTATTCGGGCCAATTTTACACCGCAGCAGGAGGATGAATAGTCATGTATAAAAACGTAATGCGTGCTATTGAAGACATCGGCATTTACCCCAGTATTTCCCTGATCCTGTTTTTTGGATTTTTTGTGGGACTGATCATTTACCTGATCATAAAAGGAAAAGATTACTGGAAAGATGCCGAACGGCTTCCTCTCGAAGATGATGACAATATGAACTTCAAACATTCAGAACAATGAAAGTATTTGACGACGAAAAAGACCTGCTGATGGATCACGAATATGACGGAATTCGTGAGCTTGATAATCACATGCCGGTTTGGTGGCTGTGGCTATTTTATTTTACCATCGTCTGGGGCATAGGATATATGGTATATTACTATATGCTTGGCGGACCTACCCAGGAAGAATTATATGAACAGGAAATGGCAGCTGCAGCCGAACAATACGGCCTGGAACCGGAAGGTGATGGCAGTGAAGCCGAAGTTTCTGACTTTACCTGGGCATTCCTTGAAGATCAGAGCCGCATTGAAGAAGGCCGCGAGATCTATATGAGCAATGGAAATCTCTGTTACACCTGTCATGGAGCTAATGGAGAAGGGATCGTGGGACCAAATATTACTGATGACCTATGGATTCACGGATGTTCAGCTGAAGAGATCGCCAGCAGTATTATTGAGGGATACCCTGACCGAGGAATGATCGCTTATGGAAGTGGCGCTAGGCTTTCAGATGAACAAGTACAAAGCTTGGTCAGCTACATAGCCTCCATCCAAGGTACCGAACCTGCAAATGCCAAGGCACCGATCGACCGTGCAGTGCCTTGTAGTTTGGAGTGATTAGTGATAAAGTGATGAAGTGAGCTTTGGTTATTTAATACTCAGCCAAAAACTAAATCACCAATGGTAAGTAAAACCTAGAATTTAGTATAGGTTTACTTCATCATTTTTACTTCATCACTAAACTTCACATAATCCTCAAAAAGGGATCGTAATATCGGTGATAATCAAGGGATATAAGGTTGATTAACTAATGGCAAATTTAGAAGAAGAACGACGTATTGATAAAAAGAATTTTCGTGACCACCTTGCTACAGTAAATGAGGAAGGAAAGCGAAACTGGATCTATCCCAAAAAACCGAGCGGACGGTTTTACAAGGCGAGAAACGTTGTGGCCATATTACTTTTGGCTTTCTTTTTTAGCGGACCGTTTATTACCATCAACGGAAATCCGCTTTTGCTTCTGAATATAATTGAGCGAAAATTTGTCATTTTTGGCGTCACTTTTTGGCCCCAGGATCTTCACTTATTGCTTTTCGGGATGTTGACCTTCATCCTGTTCATCGTCCTCTTTACAGCAGTATTTGGTCGTCTTTGGTGTGGATGGGCATGTCCGCAGACCATTTTTATGGAAATGGTATTTAGACGAATTGAATACTGGATAGAAGGAGACGGAGCCGACCAATTCCGGCTCAATAAGAAACCCTGGAATCTTGAGAAGATCACTAAGAAGGTTAGTAAACATGCTATCTTTTTTGGGATGGCTTTTCTAATCTCCAACATGTTCCTAGCCTATATCATAGGTAAAGATCAGTTATTCGAGATCATTACTGATCCTCCCTCTGAACATTTAGCAGGACTCAGCTCCATGATCATATTCAGTGGTGTTTTCTATGGAGTTTTTGCTTTCATGCGTGAACAAGTTTGTCATTTTGTATGCCCTTATGGCAGAATGCAATCCGTGATGCTTGACAATAACTCCATCAATGTAATGTACGATTATGTTCGGGGAGAAACGCGGGCAAGCGTAAAAGACCGCTACCAGTTAGAAAACAGAAAGGCGACTCTGGAAGACCTCGGTTTCAGCGCGAGTGAACAATTCGGAGACTGTATCGACTGTTATCAATGCGTAAAAGTTTGCCCAATGGGCATTGATATCCGAAATGGAACACAGCTCGAGTGTGTACACTGCACGGCCTGTATTGATGCCTGTGATTCCGTTATGGAAAAGATCGGCAAGCCGCGCGGACTGATCCGTTATTCTTCAGAGAATGCCATTCGCAAAGAAAAGCAAAAAATTCTGACTCCAAGAGTTGCCGGTTATTCGGGAATACTTCTTATTCTACTTACTACATTCATCACCCTGTTGACGCTTCGCCCTGATACCGAAACAACAATTTTACGTGAGCCCGGAACACTCTACCAGGAACTTCCTGACAATCGGTATGCTAACATTTACAACGTAAAGATCCTGAATAAAACTTTTCAGGAAATGCCCATAGAAATCCGGTTGGAAAGTCCGGTTGGAGACGTCGTGTCTTTAGGAACTGTTGATTCCGTCCAACCTCAAAACTCAGCTGAAGGGCGATTTATGGTGCAGGTGCACCAAGATAATCTGAGTGGCCTACAAACCGAACTTACATTTGGTATTTACTCAGGAGATGAAAAACTTGAAACGGTAACCTCCGGATTTTTAGGTCCGGATAACACTCCCAATAATTAATACTATGAAGAAATTTAACTGGGGTACCGGCATCTTTTTAGCCGTTACCTTATTTGTGATCGCCACTTTAAGTGTGGTTAGTTACCTCATTAGCCTCGACTTTTATCTTGTCTCAAACGACCATTATGAACAAGGGGTTGAATACCAGGAAACCATAGACGGACAACAGCGAGTTGAGAATCTGGAAAATCCGGTACTGGTACTTTTTGATGAGCCTAATATCTCCATCAAGATCACCTTTCCTGAAGCATTAAGAGCTGATTCACTTTCAGGAAGTATCACCTTCTACCGACCCAACAACTCAGAACTTGACCGCAAATATAAGCTTCAAATAGACGAAAACGGCCAACAGACCATCCCTGTCTCTGATTTTGAAAAAGGCCGTTGGAAACTAACATTGGAATGGAAACAAGATTCGCTGATCTACATTGACGAGAAGAATATCTTTATTTAAATGGAACTCTGGACCGGATTTACCTTGGGACTTTTGGGCAGTTTTCACTGTATTGGGATGTGCGGACCTATCGCGCTGAGTATTCCGGGAGAAAACCGTTCAAATTCATCCATGTTCTTTCGGGGTATATTATATAACTCCGGCCGCATCTTTACTTATGCATTCTTAGGTTTTGGATTAGGAATTTTAGGAATGGGAGCTACTATTGCAGGATACCAGAATTTACTTTCCATCAGTTTAGGTGCATTGATCGTTCTTTTTGCTCTATTTCCACACATTAAGTTTCCAAAAAAACCTGGAAAGCTTTATGATAGATTTCAGAAGATGATCAGTTCCTCCATTGCTACACTCTTTAAGGATAGATCAGTGTCGTCCGCTTTTTTAATAGGATTGTTGAACGGCCTTCTCCCCTGTGGATTTGTAGTTACAGCACTGGCCGTTGCACTTGTTACTGATACCGCTCTCCACAGTAGCATCTACATGGCTTTATTTGGGTTGGGCACTTTACCTGTCATGCTAATGATGAATATGGCTCCTGGCTTTATCTCTCCAAAATGGAGATCAAAACTGCGACCATTCTCTACCTATTTTGCTGTTATCATTGGGTTATTGCTGATCTGGCGAGGGGTAATGGTTGGTAATGGGATGATCGGGCATTGATGATCTCAAATGTTTCTTCCTTATCGGGCGAATACGATCCACCCTTACTTTATGTTTAATGCCTTTAACAAATCCGTAAAATCATCAAAAATTAAATGGGCAAGTTTGTAGCCTTCATCAACTGGTGCTTTGGTGAACCAGGCTACTTTCCAATTTGCTTTGGAACCGCCTACTACATCCGAAGTGAAAGAATCACCAACATACAAGATATCCTCCCGGTCTACCCCGGTTAGTTCCGTGGCATGATCAAACACTTTGGGATGTGGCTTCATCTCTCCCACTTCTTCTGAAATGACTATATGCCTGGCAGTTTCCTTTAGCTTGAACTGATCTATCTTCAGCCACTGGGTTTCCGCAAAACCATTCGTCATGATACCGACTTCAAAATTTTGAGTAATCTTATTATAAGACTCATATGCCCCATCTATCCACTCCCAATGATTCCGATAATAGCGCATATATACTTTTCCCGCTTCTTCATGCATCTGCTCATCAACTCCCAGATCCCGAAATGTTTCCTGAAAACGACGACGGTGCAACTCATGACGGTCTATTTCACCGCGTCCATATTCTTCCCACAATCCTTTATTTATGTGATGATAAGTATCCAACAGCTGCTGCTCGGGGATTCCATCAAACATGTCGAAATGTTCGTGAACATCCTGAAGTCCGGCTTGTTCTGCCTTTTTGTGATCAAGGAGGGTGTCGTCTAAGTCAAAATAGATGAATTTTGGATTCAGTTGTGACAATGGAACGGTTTTTGATTAAAGTTGAACCTAAAGATATTTACCTTCGTAAGAGGGCAACAAATAAACCACAAAATCTCTACTCATGAAAGCAAAAATTTTGATCATTATCGGAGTGCTTGCGCTCCTCGTTTTTTATGGAATCAGCGTTAATAACAGCTTAGTTACTCAAGAGGAAAACGTGAACGCTGCCTGGGCTCAGGTTGAAAACCAATATCAAAGAAGAGCCGATCTTATTCCAAATTTGGTAAATACCGTTCAGGGAGCAGCCGACTTCGAATCCGAAACCTTACAGGAAGTGATCGAAGCACGAAGCCGTGCAACATCCGTTAACATCGATGCCAATGACTTGAACAACCCACAAGCTTTCCAGCAATTTCAGGAAGCACAAGGACAACTAAGCGGAGCCTTATCACGATTACTCGTAACAGTAGAACGATATCCCGAACTTCAGGCCAACCAGAATTTCTTAGACTTACAAGCTCAACTTGAAGGCACGGAAAACAGGATCTCTACAGAGCGCATGAGATTTAATCAGGCTGCACAGGGATTTAATACTGAGATCCGTCAATTCCCAAAAAGCATGTTCGCTTCCATGTTAGGCTTCGAACAAAAAGAATATTTCCAGGCTGAACAAGGTGCAGAAGAAGCCCCTGAAGTAGATTTCAATAACTAATTTTAATAGATAATAGATATAAGACATAAGATTTGAGACATCAAAATTCGGTCTTTTATCTAATGTCTAACATCTTACGTCTCATAAACAACCAATGGCAAAATTTCTTACACAGGAACAGGAAGAAGATATTGTTGAGGCCATTAGTCAGGCTGAAGAAGCAACTTCCGGTGAGTTACGAGTTCACATCGAGAAAAAGTGTAAAGCTGACTCACCCATTCAACGCGCCAAAGAAGTATTCGCAGAACTTAAAATGCACGAAACTGAATTCCATAATGGCGTAATAGTATATGTGGCCTGGAAAGATCACAAGGTAGCCATTTGGGGAGATGAAGGAATACACAGTAAAGTAGGCCAATCATTTTGGGAAGAGGAGCTTGAGTTAATCCTGAAATACTTTAAAGCCGGTGATTATCAAACCGGACTTACGGAAGTAGTCCTTCAGATCGGACAGAAACTGAAAGAGAATTTCCCTTATGAGCAAAAAGGTGAAGTAAATGAGCTATCCAATAAGATCAGTTACAACAAAGATGAGGGGAAAAAGGATGCGTAAACTTCTAAGTCTGATACTATTTTTTGGGATCTCATTTTCAGTTGCTGCACAGGACTTTTTGCCTGAACGTCCTGTAGGAATGGTCAATGATTTTGCTGATATGCTGACTTCATCTGAAAAACAGCGACTTGAGCAGAAGTTGACCAATTATCGTGATACCACAACCAATGTGATCGCCATTGCCACCCTGGAAAGCCTTGAGGGGTATTCTGAAGATGAAATAGCCACTACCCTCTTTAATAACTGGCGCATGTGGGAAGGAGAACGCTACAATGGGGTTCTTATCTTAGTTTCTGAGCAAGACCGACGCATGAAGATCGAAGTTGGCTACGGACTTGAAGGTGCTATTCCTGATGCCATGGCTAACCGTGTGTATACTAACATATTGGTGCCGAGTTTTCAGGCCGGTGACTTTTATGGCGGGTTGGATCAGGCTACAAATGTTTTGATCGATCTGGCTGCCGGAGAATTCAGTGGTTTCCCCGAAAATAGATCTTCAGGAGGTGAAGGTTTTCCTATCGATGTTCTCATCATTTTTATCATCATCATATTTATCCTGATCACTCGAGGGAAAGGAGGAAAAGGCGGAAAAAGACATTCCATTGGGTCTAGCGGTATTATCTTTTATGGTGGAGGCTTTGGAAACGGAGGCGGTTCCTTCGGTGGCGGAGGAGGCGGCTTCGGAGGATTTTCCGGTGGTGGCGGATTTGGTTCCGGCGGTGGTGGCGCCGGCGGTGGCTGGTAGATCTAATTCTAAGTTATTGAATGCTAAATGTTAAATGTACATCTAATTTAACATTTAGCATTTTCACATTAAAAATTGCCCATAGCTTGTTCAAGATCGGCAATGATGTCTTCTACTCCTTCAATTCCTACAGATAAACGTACCAGACCATCTGTGATTCCGGCTGCTTTTTTGATCTCTTCATCTACGATGGAATGAGTCATTGATGCAGGGTGCTGAATCAGGGAATCTACCGCCCCAAGGCTTACAGCAAGAGAGCATAATTTCACGTTATTCATCAGTGAAACCCCGGCGTCAAACCCACCTTTCAATTCAAACGTTATCATTCCACCAAATCCTTTTTTCATGATTGATGAAGCCAGTTTGTGATGAGGATGAGATTTGAGTCCCGGGTAAAATACACGATCTACTTTAGGATGGTCTTCAAGCCATTGAGCCACTTTCATGGCATTCTCATTGTGCTGCTTCATTCGAAGCGGCAAAGTTTTCAGTCCATTGGTTGTAAGCCAGGCATCCATAGGACCGGCAATACCACCTAAGTTCTTTCGATATAGAAAGGTTTGAGCTTCTTCAAATAATTCCTTTTTAGCGACCATCACTCCACCGATCAATGTGCCGTGGCCACCCATATATTTGGTAGAAGAATGAACGGTAACATCCGCTCCTAACTCCAACGGCTGAATGTGGTATGGAGTAGCAAAAGTATTGTCAACCATTAACAAGGCTCCATGAGATTCGCACAATTGCGCAATCGCTTTGACATCCGAGACCTTCAAGGTTGGATTGGCAATACTCTCCAGATAAACAAGCTTTGTCTCTGGGTGCTTTTTCAGGTCCATCTCTACCATAAAAATATCAGAAGTATCCACAAAAGAGACAGATATTCCCATTCCCGGTGCTTCCTCTTTCAGAAATTGAGACGTGCAGCCATAAAGATCATTTTGAGCGATCACATGTCCGCCTTTAGCCATACTAATAATCCCCGTAGTGATAGCCGCCATCCCGCTTCCAAACGCCATTCCCTGATAATGCTCGGGGTCATTCAGACTATAGGTTTCAAGAGCGCAAACGGTACGTTCCAACTCCTCTACAGTAGGATTTCCCAGCCGCGAATACACGTGACTTGCCCCGCCCTCCTCATGCCGAAAAGCCTTGGCACCTGATTCTACATTATCAAATACATAGGTAGATGTTTGATAAATAGGTGTTGTGTGGGATCCGTATTGGTCTTTATTTCCCTTTCCGCCATGTATGGCTGCTGATTCGAATGTAGGTTTGATCTTAGTCTTCATAATATACAGGAATTGGGGATTGCTCTTTAATGGTGTTAAGTACGATGCTGGTATGAAGTCGTTCCACATCAGGAAGTGTGGTAAGCTTGTTTCGCATCAATTGCTCGTAGTCTTTAGTGTCTCTTGCAACCACCTGAAGGAGGAAATCTCCATCTCCGGTGGTGTGGTAGCAGGCCAATATCTCAGGGATCTCCTGAATAGCTGAAGTAAATTCTTCGAGTAAATTTAACTGGTGAACTTTTAGCGTTACTTTCACGAACGCCACAAACCCCCTTCCAACCGACTCTTTGTTTACTTTGGCTGCATACCCTTCAATTACTCCTTCTCTCTCTAACCGACGAACCCGTTCAAGTGTGGGCGTGGTGGTCAATCCGATTCGCTCTGATAATTCCTTATTCGCGATCCGGCCTTCCTGCTGAAGCACCTTAATTATATTTCTGTCGACACTATCAATTTTGATCTGTGGCATAAGAAGAAGGATTAACTGTATTACATGTAAATTATACTCAATTATCCCTTAAATTACCACAAAAACAGATAAATACATGCGTATTATTTTATATAATAGAATATTATTCTTTATATTAAATAATATCAGAATAATATCCTAAATCGAATATTAATTGCTCCCTCAAATAGAATTCTGATCTAAAATTGATGCCTCAAATTAATTAACCAATCAGTGTAATTTGTAGATCCATCAGGTTGTTACCGGTCGGGCCTGTCTTGATCAATGTCTTCATTTCTTCATGGAAGTGATAAGAATCATTGTCCTGCAAATAATCTTCCGGGCTTAACTTCTGTTTTCTGGCCTTGAGTGTAGTTTCTGAATTTATGATAGCCCCTGCTGCATCAGTCGGGCCATCCACACCATCAGTAGCAAGACTCAGTAATGAAATATCATGCTGTCCCTCAATAGAAATAGCTGCGTTCAAAGCCAGTTCCTGATTTCGGCCTCCCTTACCTTCGCCTTTTACATTAACAGTACTTTCTCCGAAATACACATATGATGCCGGTTTTTTTAAGGGCGAGCCTTTGCTTAATACAGAAATCGCATCGCCGCAGATCTTCTTGGATATTTTATTCAAATCCATATTATAAGCTTCAGGATCAACGGAAACATTATAGCCTTCCTCTGACAGAAAATGAGCAACGTTCTGAGCTAGCAAGCTTGCACCTGAGATCACTTCAACCCTATGATTTCTCCAGAAATTATTATCTGGCTTTGGGTTCTCCGGAACGTCACCATGCATACCTTTAGACAAATAGATTCGAATGGAGTGTGGTGTCTCATCCCATAAGCCATATTTCTTTAACACCTGAAAGGCTTCCGTAAAAGTAGATCGGTCAGCAACGGTTGGCCCGCTTCCAACTACATCCGTGGCATCTCCTGGAACGTCAGAAAGCACGATCGAGGTTAATTTTGTACCGGCCAGTAACTTTCCCAATTTTCCACCTGCTGTTTCAGAAAGATGCTTTCTAACAGCATTGATCTCATGGATAGAAGCTCCTGAATTCAACAACTGCTTGTAGCAATGTCGGAGTTCATCAAGCTCAATTCCATCCTCAGGTATGCATAAAAGGGAAGAAGCGCCTCCGGAAAGGCAAAAGATAACAGTAGCACCATCAGGTATTTGTTTAGCGAATTGCCGTAATTCGTAAGAGGCAGACACTGAATCCTGATAAGGATAGGGATGGGTTCCACTAAAAACCTGAACCCGATTCAGTTTGTGAGAGTCGTTCGGTGAAATAATAATCCCATCCTCAATATCCGACCCAAAATATTGTTCGACCTGATAAGCCATTTCAACGGATGCTTTACCTGCACCGAGTACCCAGATCCTCTCAGTTGACTTTATTTCATCTAAGTATGAGTGTAGATTCATTTGAAAAAAATCTCCGGAAACAACTTTCTTAGCTACTTCCTGTAAAACGGAATATTGTTTATGGAGCTTTTTCTTCATGAAGTAAATTTCTTTTTTCTAAGAATGATAATGGAATAATGCCAATTGAAGCTAAAGGGATAAAATACCTGGAAAGCATATCACATACCGCTAACCACCAAACGCTTTGATCGATCAGATAATAAAATATAAATCCGGCAATAATGGCGACGATCAAATGGATAGCTGTCAAAATTAAGTAGAAATTTTTATTAGAGCCAATCAGTATCAAACCGATCATCCCTAATAGAAAGAAGAAGCCAAAAGGGAATTTGTAGTGCCATATTTTTTGGAAATCTTCTGTTTCATATTCGATATAGACCAGTCTTGTGCCCAAGTTATTTATGGAAACTTCTTCTATTTGCGGCACTCCATCAGACACAAAAGTCTGTGTTTGCCATGCAAACATATTGGTCCGAATTTCTCTCAATACAAATAAATGAAATAGAATATAGATTGTGACTAATACTGTTTTTTTCATTAAGCCACAGCTTTACTATCGGCCGAAAAACTATTCGCATCGCTGTAATTCACCCAAACCATCCAAAGAATAAATATCACCAAATAAAATATTGTGGTTGTAGAGTAATCGTGTGTGAAATCAAAGAATTGCGGCCATTCAACCTGAGTGATCGTCAGCGTTATTATTCTGACCAGATTAACCAAATAGATCGCACAAATTCCAAGAATGCTAAAGCTTATTCTATTTTTCCAATCACCGGGATATGCTAAGATAAATCCAAGAAATAATCCCATTGCGGCTATTCCATTACATCCATCTACGATCTCAATTCCCGGATACTCACCAATCCCGATAAATCTATTTACCGTGAAGACCTCGTATCCAATCCATTTTAAAAATCCGGCACTTGTACCAATAATATTTAAAGAGACCCATTCATCCAGACTCCCCTCCGGTAATAGCCAAAGTTCATAAACCAGGTACCAAAGAATAAATATCAAAAGTGCCTTGGCAATAAATTTGATGACCTGGGAGTTCATTTTAGTGCTTTAATTATTTGTTTCTTAACTTAGTCGTTTCTGCTAACCGTACACCTGGGTAGTGGGCAGAACTAATATACATATCATAAACCTACAATAACGGATGCGACTCATAAAATATACTGTTTTTGGTTTTATTTTTACGCTTTTTAGCCTTCCCCTTTTAGCACAAGATGTTGGAATTGATTTTGAAAACATCAGAGTTGATCAATTAAGTGACAGTCAAATTAGTCAGCTTTATGAACGAATGCAGGATAGAGGATTGACTATTTCTGAAGTAGAAACCCTGGCTCTTGCCCGGGGAATGGATCCTGCAGAAGTTAGTAAACTAAGACGTAGAATTAATGAAGTTAGGACATCCTCGGAACAAGAAGGGGGTGAAGATGGTACTCAAAATGAAAACAGGCGACAGACTCAACAACAGTTAGACGGCCAGCTTCCCGAAGGGATGACTCCTCCCTACCCCTCCGTGAAAGTAGATACTCTGGGTTTATTCTTCGCTGAAGAAGAATCAGATTCTGCAAATGTATTCGGTTCTAATATCTTCACAAACGAATATTTAACTTTCGAACCGTCGATGAATATTCCCACCCCTAAAAATTACGTTTTAGGTCCCGGAGATGAAATTATCATTGATATTTGGGGAGCTTCCGAAAATACGTATCAACTTACTATCAATCCTGAAGGTGCCGTTCAAATAAGTAGCATTGGGCCCGTTTATGTAAACGGACTAACTATTGAAGATGCCCGAGAAAGATTAATAGATAAACTCGCCTCAATTTATTCCGGTTTACAAGGAGAGAACAAGAATACCTATGTCCAAATTTCTTTAGGCAGTGTTCGCAGTATCAAGGTAAGTATTGTGGGTGAAGTGAATGTACCGGGCACCTATACATTATCCTCACTTTCAACCGTATTTAATGCATTATACGCCGCAGGTGGCCCAAGCGAGAATGGGACTTATCGATCTGTTAAAGTCTTAAGAGATGGGAATATTCATAAAGAAATAGATTTATACGATTTTCTGGTATCAGGAGATCTATCGGGAAACATTACCCTTCATGATCAGGACATTATAAAAATTGACCCCTATGTGAATCGAATTTCAGTTCAGGGAGAAGTAAAAACTATCGGATTGTTTGAAACACTTGAAGGAGAGACATTTAATGATCTGGTAACCTATTTCGGTGGTTTTAGCCCGGATGCGTATGTAAATAGAATTAAGGTGGAACGCAAAACCGGTACGGAAAAGAAAATTGTTGATATTGAATATCCGGAACAGGGAAACACCATTCTTACGTCCGGTGACGTGGTTACAGTTCAAGAAGTATTGGACCGATATGAGAACAAAGTTGAAATAGAAGGTGCTATTTTCAGGCCGGGAGAATATGGATTAGAGCAAAATCCTACTCTTTTAACGCTCATTAACAATGCTGAAGGAGTAATGGGAGATGCTTTTTTAGAACGAGCTTTAGTATATAGAACCCAAGATGATTACAGTGTTGAAGCTATCCCTGTTAATCTTAATACTTTGTTTGCCGATTCTGCCTCTCATGATATTGCACTTGTAAAAGATGACAGGATCAGGATTTCTTCCATTTTTGATTTACGGGAATTTAGAACCGTAAGAATTAGCGGTTCTGTACTGAATCCCGGAACATATCGTTTTGTTGAAAACAGTTCTCTAAAAGATCTGATATTTGAGGCGGATGGCTTGAAAGATGAAGCAGCTCCTTACAATATTGAAATAGCCCGAAGGTTTATTGATAGCGATTCCAGAACTTTACAGAATGAAATAGCAGAAATTATTACAGTCAACATCGAAAATGGCCTGCAATATTCACCTGAACTTGAAGAAGTTATTTTGCAGCCCTTCGATCAAGTATTTGTAAGGAAATCACCCGCGTATGAAGTACAGAAAACAGTGAATATAACCGGTGAAGTAATGTATCCCGGAGAATATGCCTTAAGTACAAGAGATTTCAGGCTGAGTGATCTCATAGAAAAAAGCGGGGGTATGACTGACTTTGCTTATGCTGAAGGTGCTTCCCTTACCCGGGAAATTGAAAATGATTTTGAGGAAGTTGATCTTAACATAGAAGAAGACTCTGTAGTAGCCCTCCAGCAACAAAGAATCGAATCTCTTTCCCAGGTTGGGATCCAACTACAGCAAGCACTTGCAAATCCGGAATCGAATTATGACATCCTGCTTCAGGAAGGTGATGAAATCCATATCCCTAAACGCCTTCAAACGGTTCAAATACGTGGAGAGGTCTTATATCCAATTAATGCTCGATTTGAAAGATCCAGATCCTTTAGAAGTTATATCGGTGCAGCCGGTGGTTTTACAGAACAAGCAAATACCCGCCGTGCCTATATCGTTTATGCCAATGGAGAAGTAGACAGAACAAAAAGGTTTTTATTTTTCAGGTCTTATCCGGATGTGAAGCCCGGCTCAGTTCTCATTATTCCACCTAAAGAGGAGGCACAAGAGTTAAGTGCTACAGAAAGAATTACAATCTTATCTACAATTGTATCCCTAGCAGCACTTATAACCAATACATTCTTCCAGATCCGAAGAAACTGATCTGAATTTTAACTCTACAAAATTTAAGAGCCCGTTCTTACAGTAAGAACGGGCTCTTTTAGTATTATCTAAGCAACTCTTTTTGAGATCTATGTTAGGGACTCTGCAAGCTTATCAGGTCTCTCGCCATCACCGGCTGGCTGGGTTGGAGTTTCATTTAAATACTCATCCAAACCAAACTCATCTACCTGAATGGCATCATTTCGGGCGATCTCGGTTTTCTTAACAAACTCTCCTTCTTCTTTTGTCAGGATACCTTTCTCAACCGCAAGGTCCGCAATATCCAAATAAGGTTCCTTAGGAAGTTCTTTAGCCTTAATCGCTTTATATAACTTCTTGAACGACGGCCATGCTTCTTCATTGAGTTGCATGGTGTGTTCATAACGGCCTAGAGCAGATTCCCTGTCTTTAGGAAGGAAGATCCCATCTGTAATATGATCACGATCTTCTCCCCTAGTCTGCATAGCCTGAGCTACTTTATGACCCAGCTTATCAGAAGGATAGGTACCGATAGGATTCAATCTTCCCCAAACTCCTGCTATTCTGAAAGCCCAACTTAAGCCCGTCACTTTGATCTCCCGCAGGATTCCCTCAAAGGCCTGCTGTATTTTCCAGAAGCTATATTCCATCGCCCACTCAAAATACGGACGATCTGCTTCTCTCCTTCCCTCTGCTTCAAAGCGTCGAAGCGTTCCGGATGCGAGGTACATATAGCTGAGGATATCCGCATAACGGCCTGCGATCTTCTCTTTCATTTTAAGCGCTCCTCCATAAGAACCAAGCGCAATGTCTGCAAAGAATGCAAACGAAGCAGAAGTCCATGCAAGTTTCCTAAAGTACTTGGCGGAAGGACCGTTTACCGGAGAGCCGGCAATACGACCTCTCGTAATACTCAGTACAAAAGCTCGAACCTTATTTGTAGCAACGTGACCAATATGCTTCCAGAAGTTGTCATCAAACTCCTTCACATCTTTGTTCATCAATGCATCAATTTCGTTGTAGGCATAGGGATGACAACGAATAGCTCCCTGACCAAAGATCATTAACGTTCGTGTCAAGATATTTGCACCCTCAACAGTAATAGCAATAGGCATTGCCGTATAACTGCTCGCGAAAATATTTCGGGGGCCGCGGGAAATTCCTGCTCCGCCTACAATATCCATGGCGTCATTTACAACTTCACGTCCAAGTTCGGTAAAATTATATTTTGCTATTGCCGTAACCACTGCCGGTTTTTGGCCGCTGTCAAGGCCTCCGGTTGTAAATCTTCTCGCAGCTTCCATGAGATATGTATATCCACCGATTCTTGCCATCGGCTCTTCAATTCCCTCAAACTTCCCGATGTTCAATCCAAATTGTTTGCGAATAGCGGTGTAAGCTCCAATAGCTCTTGTGGCTACTTTAGAACCACCCACACTTTGTGCCGGCAGTGAAATTCCGCGACCCACGGCAAGCGATTCCATCAGCATTCTCCAACCATTTCCGGCTCCTTCTTTTCCACCGATTATTGCATCAATGGGAAGTATGACATCCTTACCGTCGATCGGGCAATTGTAGAATGGGATTCCAAGTGGATCATGTCGGCGCCCAAGCACTACCCCTTCCGTGTCAGATGGAATAAGTGCACAGGTGATTCCCCGATTCTCATCCTCCCCTATCAAATGATCAGGATCTTTGAGGTTGAAGGCCAGGCCGATCACCGTCGAAATGGCAGCCAGAGTGATATATCTTTTTTGAAAATTCATTCGCAGGTATAATTCACCGTCATCTCCCTTAAATACAACACCCTCAGAGCGCATACTTCCCGCATCAGAACCTGCATTAGCTTCGGTTAACCCAAAGCACGGCATCTCCTCTCCGGAAGCCAGACGGGGCAAATAATGATCCTTCTGCTCATCTGTTCCATAGTGGAGTAAAAGTTCAGCAGGGCCTAGTGAGTTAGGAACCATAACCGTAGTTGCCAAAGGCCCGCATCTTGAAGCCAGCTTTGCAACAATAGCACTATGAGCTGTAGCTGAGAATTCAAGCCCACCGTATTTCTTCGGTACAATCAACCCAAAAAACTTCTCTTTGCGCATGTACTCCCAAACTTCATCTGTAAATCCTTTACGAACCATAACGTCCCAGTCGGTAACCATCTCGCATAGTTTTTCTACCGGTCCATCCAGATATGCTTGCTCTTCTTCCGTAAGTTCGGGATAAGGTTCCTCCAAAATTCGTTTCATGTTTGGCTTACCGGAGAATAATTCTCCTTCAACCCACACATTTCCGGCCTCGATCGCTGTTTGCTCTGTTTCTGAGATCTTTGGAAGGAAATCCAGAGCATCCAAAAGCTTCATGATCGGGCCGCTCAACACTACTCTCCTAATCGGCTTGATGTTAAAGACAACTACCAAAACCGTATAGGTGATAAACAGCCAACCGGGGGCATTCAATCCCACTAAGCCTGCATATCCTGCAATGGCCCAAAGCCAGAGCGGGGCGCCGGTATATCCTAAAATTAGCATTAATAATACCACCGAACCTATCGAGGCCCAAAGCGGTACTTCACTGAAAAATCCAAGTAATTCCATTATTGCTTCCATGATGTTTCCATGATGTTTCCTCTTTATGATACTGTTGTGCGTACCAAGAATCCCTGAACCACATGTTCTATGGAATCCTCAATAAACTGTTTTTGATCAATCCGGCTGTCCAGTCTTTTATTAAGAACAACCGAAACCACGCCGTGCAGCTGTGCCCAAATTGAATAAGCTGCAACCAAAGGCTTTTCCACTTCCATATCTCCCGCCGAAACGCTGTCCTCAATAGTCTTAACTAATAACTCATAAGCACGCCGGGCCTTTCTGAATTTCTCTTTTGGATATCGAGCCATTGATTCCGGCCGGACCTTGTAAATGATCTCATATTTTTCAGGATACTGAAGGCCGAAGTCTACATAACTTTCTATGATCTTCTTAAACCGTTCAATATTTTCTGTAACCGGTAATGCTTTTGATTCTATAAAAAGACTGAGGTCTTCTACCGATTCTTCAATCAATGTGTGAAGGAGATGGTCTTTGTTCTCGAAGTACAGGTAAATACTTGTTGCTGAAACATTGGCTTGTTTCGCTATCTTTCGCATGGATAAAGATGTATATCCATCCTCAAACAACATGTGACGGCTAATATCCAGAATTTGATCTCTAAGTGGGTTTTCTTCGCTCATTACTACTTTTGGTTAACGGTGTTAACTACCTCAATTTAATCATTCCATGCAGAAAATCAAGCAGCGTATTTTTCAGTAGATAAGGTATTATTTCCCCAATCGAAACGACAGGTATTTTATCTTCTTTCCTTTATCCAGATGCATCTCTTCGTAATATGTGATAATGGATAGTTTAGGATCATTCGGCCGGTTTTTATGTACGTCAGGCTCATCATCCAGCAGTTCAAGACCCTCTTGATCGATGATCTCTTTAGTGTATTCATAAAGCACATCGCTGTCTGTTTTCAGATGAATGATAGCATCCGGCTTCATCACCTTTCGGTAGGTCTTTAAAAATTTTGGGGCTGTCAGCCGTTTTCTCTCTTTTTTTAAATACGGATCTGAAAATACGATCCACGCCTCATCAACTTCGTCCTTTCCAAAGAATTGATCCAGGTGATCAATAAAACACCGTAAATAGCGCACATTCTCCAATCCTTTGTCCAAGGCCTCTGTAGCACCTACCCAAACCCTGTTCCCTTTAATATCAATTCCAACATAATTTTTATCCGGCTCGAGCTCTGCAAGCCCGACCGAATATTCGCCCTTTCCGCAAGCTAATTCTAAAACTATAGGTTGATCTTTTTCAAAAACCTCGGAATTCCATCTTCCTTTTGGGGCCGGGTTCTCTTCATTGAAATCGGTATACACTAGCGTGTTATCCAGCTTTGGCAGCTCTTCCATACGCTTTTCTTTGATCTTAGGCATTATTCAAGGTGAAAGTCTTTTTATGATCCAGTTTCCATTCTCAAACACATATTTAATGCGGTCATGCAACCGACTTCTTCGTCCCTGCCAAAATTCAAATCCTTCGGGAATTACTTTATACCCGCCCCAATTTACAGGCTTAGGCACCTCTCCTTCTGCATACTTTTGTTCTAATTCTGAAAATGCATCTTCAAGAAATGCCCTGTTCGGAACTTCTGCACTTTGATTAGAAGCCAACGCCCCCAACTGGCTTTTATAGGGCCGCTTTTTAAAGTACGCCTCACTTTCTTCATCTGAGATCTTTTCAACCCGGCCTTCGATTCTTACTTGTCGTTCCAGTTCAAGCCATAAAAAGCATAAAGCTACATTTGGGTTTTGCCTTAATTCTTCCCCTTTCGCGCTGTCATAATTCGTATAGAAAATGAAATTCCCATCCTCAATACCCTTCAATAGAACTACCCTGGCATGGGGCTTTTTTTTATGATCTACCGAAGCAAGTGTCATTGCATTTGGCTCCGGGACTTCAGAATTAATGGCCTCTTCCATCCATTTCTCAAATTGTTTAACGGGATCTTTAGCTACATCACTTTCATCGAGTGAATGTTTAGAATAATCTTCTCTAAGCTTTTGCAATTGTTCTTTCTTCATCTATTTATCCAAAATAATCCGGTTCATTACCGGGTTTCCATTTAATATTACAGCCCATACTTGGAACTTGTTTTTCCTCAGGTATCTGTTCTCCTGATAAAACTGCATCTAATGCTTTTCGGAGATCTTTACCTGTAACAGGTGTGTCTTTCTTGGGACGGCTGTCATCGAACTGACCCCGATATACTAATTTTCGATTTTCATCAAATACAAACAAATCAGGAGTACATGCAGCTTGGTAGGCTTTTGCCACTTCCTGATCTTCATCATATAAATAAGGGAAAGGGTAGTCTTTTTCTGCCATTTTATCCGGGCTGTCTTGTGGATATTTTTCTACATCATTCGAACTTATGGCAATGAACCCAATCCCTTTTGCAATATATTCATTGGCTACTTTTACCAGTTCATCTTCTATATGCAGTACATATGGGCAGTGATTGCAGATGAACATCACCACAAAACCCTTACTTTGATCTGCATATTTAAGTGAAAGGTTTCCACCGTTCACGCTTGGGAGGGTGAAATCCGGTGCTTCGGTTCCTATTTCCAGCATGGTTGATGGTGTAGCTGACATAATGCTCCTGACTTTTTACAATTAATGGTTTTAACTTCAGTACATGGATACTATTACAAAGATATTGAATGATAGAGACAAAATTTTGTTCGAAAAAGCACTGAAGTTTTACTTCTATGCACGACAACAAGATGTAAGTAAGCTTAATTCGCAGCTGCAAGAGCGTTTTTCGTATGCCGGACGTGTAGCTTATTCGCTCATAATTACTTTTCTGCGGGAAGGCAGCCTGAAGCTGGAGTACATGGATTTCCTGAATGAGGAATTAAAAACCATGCATAGACTCGAAGATGACCTAATGGAGCCCTTGATGATTAAACCTCACGAGATCGATGAGATCGAGTTCAATCAGAAGATCGCAATAAAAGTATTTGATGAAGATACCGGTAAAGATCTCCGCATTATATATGAGCCCTCCAACAATCTCGTGAAATTGATGCCTGGTGATTAGAGCTAGCTTTAAATACTATTTGGATTTGATTGCAGTGACCTGATTTGTAATAGCCTCATTTTTGAGGATTCCTCTATTCTTCAGTTCAGTTAATATCAACTCTGTGACATCACTTTGAAAAGGAAACTCATAGCGGATATCCAACACATATGCTTTAACCTTCAGCTTTAATATGAACCGGCGTTCATGCATCTCATTTTCTGTAATAATGCTAATGGGCTTTTTCAGATATACAAATCTTGAAGAAATTACTGCTCTGTATGCGATCTCTTTTACTTCCTCAACAGCACATTCAGCAGGCAAGTAGATCTCTGTAATTACCTGACAATCCAAAGCCCCCGTATTAGCATTCGAAACAGCTGTGCGAATCAATTCTCCGTTTGGAATAGTAACCACAGAATCACCCGGAGTTACTATTCGGCTTGATCTTAACCCAATCTGAAGTACTTCTCCGTAATGCTCTTGAAACTGAATCTTATCTCCCACCTGAAACGGTCGATCCAGGATTAACATCACTCCACCAAAAAAGTTTTTAAGAATATCCTGTGAAGCAAGTCCCACCGCAATACCAATGGAAGCCATAACGGTAACTACGGTAGCATATGGTGGCTGAATGATTCCTGCAATGGCAATATATATGGCAAAAGACCACAATACCACGCGCAAAATAGGAATCATTCGTTTAATACGGAGGCGGTATCTTGAGATCCGCTCTGAAAAATTATCCAATACCTGACTTACAAAAATAGTTACATAGAACGTGGCGATAAAGAAAAGAATGATCATGATCACCTTTTCCCATGAGATTACTTTTTCTAACTGTGCAATTGCTTGCTCGGTCTCACCTTCAATCTGCAGGCCTAAAGAATCAGTTCTCGCTTTATTTCCATGTTCAAGCTTTGAAGCAAGTGAATCGAATTTTGAAAATCGTGTATTAAGTAACGAATCAATTTTGTCTAATAGCAGAGAATCATTAGGTATTTCTTCGACTGCTAAAGTATCTGAAAGGATATTATTTTGTGCATATAACAAGCTTCCAAGGCTGATCTCAGCAAGAAACAAAATGGGAAGTAACAGAACTATTTGTTTAAAAATCTTCATAGTTATTAATGGATGAAGTTAGCTTCTTTCAAAACCCGAACAACCTGCCGGTAAATAAGGTGATTTAGTATATATTCCTTATCAGCTTTCACTAAAATTGCCTTAGATGCCAGACGTGAAGTCATAAGCCGGCAATCTCTAAGCGGCTGATGTAGGATCATTGATAAATGCTCCGGGGTTAGAGAATCGTGTAGTATAAAAGCAGCGAGAGCAAACAACTCCGCACTTTCCAAATCATCTATTCTATTGATTGTACCGAAATCAAAGGGATTGATAAAGAAATGAGTATCATCATATTCTTTGATGGACCGTATCCAGTATATCATTGCAATGGATGAATTTCCTTCTGATAAACTTGACAACTTTTCAAAATATCTCTCTTTTAAAAACTCCTGCTTTTCTTCCTCATCATCCATGATCTTCCGATAGCCCCTGCTACTTTTGGCAGCTTCATCGGGAATAAATGAAAGCTGATATCCACTTGATGTGTGTCTCCTTAGGATCAACTCTTTAATTTGATCATTTGACAGATTATCTGTTTGAACCAGGTGTGTGAAATAATCAGCAATATTGAGCACCTTATCTAAAAATTCCCATCCATAGCGGGTACTGCTCACCATCCACAAAATGTTCTTATTCGTTTCTGAAATGAGATATAACAGATGCTCAATGGCGTCAAATCCTGAAATATTCCGCACATAATAATTTTGGATATTATCAAGTACAACAACTACACGCTTCTTTTTCCTCCCAATAGCCTCTATCAGATCTTCTATTGTTGAGACATCATCGAGTTTCAATCCCGAGGATATTAGTTCCACCAACTCCTCCTGTTTCCAGATAGTCTTATTGAAACTGATCTCGATCACATCATGGCCTTTTAAAACCTCTTCTTTCAGCAGACTTATAAAAATACTCTTACCACTTCCCTTTTCACCAAAGACCGCAAAGGATGAAGGAAAATTATTCTTCCATAATTCATATCCCTTCCTGAACCGTTCGAACTGCTCGGTCCGTCGGATATAAAATCGCTCATCTACTTCTTTGTTAAAATCAAATAACCGGCGATAAATAAATGGCAGTCGGGAGATCTGTTCATCTGTTTCTGACAAAAAAGTAGCAAGATCAGTCTTATCTTCCTCCAGCTTTTCCTTTTCCACAAAACCCAAAAATTTTCGAATAAGGAAGGCGTATTCTTTGGTCTTTTTCCAGATGAACCGGGCAAAAAGCTCTATCTTTTCATCCAATTTTGCCCATATCACAGAAAATTTAGTCTTCCAGTCAGTGGCTGTTTCCTTTGCTTTATACTCTGCACCGGCCAAACGAACATCTGTTACATCCTGCTTTTCTAATAATACCGCAAGTTTTGTGAATGCAACTTCATGTTTGTCAATAATTTTACCCTTCAGCTCTCTCCTTTTTTCTTTTACAAGGTCCAGATCTTCTATAAGCTTGGATCTTGCTCTCAAAAGACCCTGATGCGCAACTTCAAATGGTTCTTCCTCATCCGATTTTTTCACCTCATCAACCATTTCAAGATTGGTGTAAATGATCTGAGTGATCTCATTCAGATCTTCCATCACTTCAGCCAGAAACTGCTCTGCTTTCACCTCTTTTGGCAGAAGCTCTTTTGCCATTTGGTTATTGATCACCCGCTGTACCAATACCTGCCAGTCTACATCCTCAAATTCATATTTTGGAGGAAATTCGGTCAGATCCAGCTTCTCCACCAATACAGCTTTTTCGGGTTGATCTTTGGTCCACTCAGGGATCGCAGATGTAAAACGATCCAATTTTGTACTCAATACAGCTTCTTCAGTCAATTCCCTGATCGATCTCAATAACTTCTTTTCAAGATGTTCACCCATTTTCTCTTTGTGAGTAGCACTGAGCTCCTGTACATGTTTAGAAGACCTGTCCGAGGAATCGTCAAATATTGCGATGGCTGCATCGAGAAGGGAAAGAAGTTCTTCTTGAGGAGTTTCAATATTCACTCTGAACACTTCTTCAATGGACTCCGAGAAACCACTGATTCGCTCCCTTGATTGTTCCTGAAGTTGTCGAAAACGCATCGAAAGATTGACGCGATCAGCCAGAACGGAGACCAGTTTTCCCCAATTATCTTCCTGCTTTTGGTGCGTCTGAAGTACATCATTCTCTTTTCTATTTTTATTCTCTTCAGAAAAGTCACTTTTAGAATTCCCTATTGTATCAGTAACAAGCAAAGCCTGTTCTATTTCATCAATGATCCCGTTGAAAATCTCTTCCAGTTTTCTCTCATAAGATCCTTGTATTCCTTCAACCTTTTTGATCGCTTCTTCAAAGAATACTTTGAGGTCACTTTTATTCGGAACCTCCCATTCATCTTCATCCGTTTCCGGCACTCCTTCTCTCTCAATTTTTTCTTTGATCAATCCCGTTGAGTGTAAAGTCCACGCATCTATTTCTAATAATGCCTCAACCTCCAGCTTGTGAAATTCATTTCTCCAATCATCTGCCCATGAAAACGAACCCAATAAACTCAGATAAACAATATTTTGAAGCGGGACATCCTGTTTCCAACTCGAAAACTCTTTCGGCTTTTTCCCTAAGATCTTCCGAAAACTATTCCCTGTATTATTTGCCAATTTTTGTAAACCTCGAAAGATGCGCTTTAGCATCTTGGCGTTCTTTAAAAAGAAACGGTCATTTTCATTACTCAGAAATCGAGTTTCTTGCTGTTCCAGTTCAACTTGCTCATCAAGCTTTGCAACTGTTTCTTTCAGTTCATTGAGCCATGCCGGTAAGGGTTTTTCGTTTTCTTCCCCACCATTCTGTGGCCGCTGACTTTGTATTTTATCAGCAAAATCCTTGAGCCCTTTTTCGGGTTCTCCATCGTTTACAGAATTAAGTACTTGTTGAAAAAGTGATCTTAATCTCTCTGAATATTCCGAAAGCTCACTCAATAGTAGTTTCTTTGCACCTTTAAGCTGTGCTTCGTTGAGCGTTTTTAAAATTTGATCCCTTTTATCGTCAGATGTCATTTATGATATCGTTTTTATGCTGACTGAAATTGTATCCTTTATGAATAAACAACAAATTTTTATTGTATTCGCTTAAAGTGCAAGATAAACCAAACAAATGACTTTATCGTTTTTCAGGAACTCTTTCAATGGTTTGCAGAATATCTTACATTAACGGCATCATCTACATAGGCTAATGACTTTTCAAATAAATAATCCCGGCAAAAAAATGCGCACACTGTTATTAAACCGAGCGCTTCCTTTGTTGTTCTTTGCACTGTTTGCATTTGCAGACAGTTTGGCTCAAACCCACCTTCAACGAATTTCAAATACCGCCCGCAGCGACGGAATGGGTTATGTAGTCCGTTATCATTTCACTGCTCCTGTCGACTCATTTGAGATCATTCAACCTGCTCCGGACCTTATTCAGATGGTGCTCTACAGTCAAGATATAGACACCACAGGCCTTATGCTGCCCGAGCAAAGTGAAAAGTTGAAAGAAGTTCGCCTCTATGAACTGGAGTATGGCTATGGTGTGGATATTTATCTTGGAGAAGATGCCTATTACAGATCAAACGCCTACCTCGACCAAAATGGACAGGATATTTTAGTAGGGCTTACTGAAACCTCACAAGAACAACTACAAAGTTTTTCTCAACAATTTCTGGCAAGAAACTGGTACGAGGAAATTGTGGATGAAGACGCACTCAATGTTTCATCTCCTGATCCGGTTTCCATCAATAACTTATATAACAACGTCAGAGATAAGCTTAGATTTGATAAGATCGTGATCGATCCGGGGCACGGAGGCTGGGACCCCGGCTCTATCGGTTATAAAGGAGTGAAAGAAAAAGAGATCACCCTTGCAGTAGCTAAAAAATTAGGGGCTTATATTGAAGAACATCTTCCGGATGTAGAAGTTGTTTATACCAGAACCGATGACTCCTATCTGGGATTGGCCGAATTGGGACACTTTGCAAATCTTGCTGAAGCGGATTTATATGTATCTATTCACTGTAATTCTTATCACAATCAATATGTGAGGGGCGCCGAAGTATATTTTTTAGGACTTTCAAAGAGTAAGGCCTCGCTTGAAGTTATGAAGAGAGAGAACAGTGTATTCAAAGAAGAAATTAATCAGGATCTTACCGAGGATGACCTCTTGGTGTATGAACTTGCCCACAGTGGATTTATAGCTACCAGCGAGAAGATCGCTTATATGATCGAAGATCAATTCCGAACTCGCGCCCAAAGAAAGTCAAGGGGAGTAAAACAGGCGCCTTTCCAGGTCTTATTCGAAGCCTCAATGCCGGCTGTTTTGGTAGAATTGGGATTCATAACGAATCCCGCTGAACAGAGATTCCTGACCAGTGAATACGGACAAAATATTATGGCTTCAGCATTATTCAGAGCCATTCGGGATTACAAGGTTGATTACGAAGAAAAACAGGCATATAACGTTTCCTCAAATAAATAGACATGTCTAAGCCTTTAGTGATTGGTGTAGCCGGCGGCAGTGGGTCCGGCAAAACTACCGTCGTCAATTATATCTGTGAAGAATTTGCCAAAGATAATATCCTTCGTCTTGAACACGACTCGTATTATCGCGAGCTCAAACATCTCCCTTTTGAAGAACGTGTAAAACAAAACTTTGACCATCCCGCCTCCCTCGAAACAGAGCTTATGATCCGTCATATCGAAGCGTTGATGGAAGGATATCCCGTTGAAGTCCCGGTATACGATTTTGAAGCTCACACACGAAAAGAAGAAACCATAACAGCAACCCCTTCTGATGTTATTTTGGTTGATGGCATCCTCATTTTCAGTGAGCCTGAATTGCGTAAGCTTATGGATGTAAAGATCTTTGTTGATACAGATGATGATGTGCGACTTCTCCGCCGTTTACAACGTGATATCCAGGAACGTGGCCGGTCAGTAGAAGGGGTTCTCAGCCAGTATGAAAAATTCGTACGCCCTATGCATCTTGAATTCGTTGAACCAAGCAAGCGTTATGCAGATATCATTATTCCCCGTGGCGGTAAAAATAAAGTAGCCATGGAAATGGTTTCAGCTCTTATCCGCGGAAAAATGAATGGGTAAGCCTTTTCTTTTTTTTACTGAACTCGTTTTAAGAACTGTAAAAGCGCAAGCTTTTTAATTTTTATTTGTCTTTTTTGTACCGAAGCCTCCCCCGGCTCAAAGTCTAACAAATCTTAAAGTATAGAAGATGACAAAATTACCCACGACTATTTTACATTCAGTGTTATTACTGATAGTATTTATAAGCATCCCACAAACAGTTTTTGCTCAGAATCCCACGAACCTCAGAGAGCAATACCTCACACCACCCAATGAAATCGCTGAAGAAGTATTAGCACCCCGTCATCATAATGTCACTTTGTATAACCTCGGTCCTTCCCAAGAGTATTTTTTAAATACCACACAAAACAGAACTCTTTCCCCTCTTTCTGCTTTTTCGAAGCCCTATTATAACCTTGGTGGCCTGCAATTTAATCCTGATGCAAATAGAAACCGATATTTTACAACAAACACTACAAGCGGGTTACAATTGATCGGTTCCCGAAACGGGGAAACATCAAATATACAGACACCGGATGATGCTCTGATCAGTAGTGCTTCATGGTCGCCCGATGGAACTAAACTGGCATATTTCGCTCATTTCGAGAATGAAACTCATATTTACGTTACCAACCTAAAAAATGGACGCTCCAGACAAGTAACCCGTCGGCCTGTTCTGGCAACACTTAATACTTCTTTTGAATGGTCTGCGGACGGACAGTATATTTTTACTGTGTTAGTACCCGGCAACCGTGCAAACGTACCTAAAGAACCTGCTACGCCTACATCTTTGCAAGTTAAAATGACTAGCGACAAGGAAAACCGCCTTCGCACCTATCCTGATCTTTTGAGCGGTAAATTTGAAGCTCAGCTACTTAAATATCACGTGACCGGACAGTTAGTTCGCATCAATGTAAACAACCGGAGATTTACTGAAATTGGTGAGCCTGCCATGATTCGTAGTATAGATCCGGATCCTAAAGGTGAGCATATTATTGTTGAGCGAATGACGGAACCATTCTCTTATATCGTACCGGTTTATAGCTTTGCAACAGTTGAAGAGATCTGGGATCTGAATGGGAATATGCTTATTGAGCTGAGTAACAGCCTGATCAATGAAGGCATTTCCGGTTTTGAAGAAGATGAAAACTATGGGCGCCGGGATATTAAATGGCGTCCTGATGGTGAAGGACTCAGCCTGCTTGCTAACACAGGGGAAGGAATGGCCCCCATTCGCGATAACGATGACGATCAGAATGCAGACGATAATGACAGTGACTCAGAAGAGGAAGAAGGTGAGGAAGAAAAAACTATGAATCGCGTGATCCAGTGGCTCCCTCCGTTCGACGAAGAAGACATGAATGTGATCTATGAAACCGAACACGAAATAGAATCTGTATCCTATTCAGCGGATGCCAACATTCTGTTTATTGAAGAAGAATCTCAAAATAATGAACACATTTATGCTGTTTTTCTGGATTCACCTGAAGAAACGTACACTATCTATAAGCACGATGGCGATGATTTTTATGAAGATCCCGGGAATTTAATGGAGCAAGCCGGAGGAATGGGTGTTTCTGTGGTTCGTCTTTCGCCGGATCAAAACAGCGTGTTCTTATCCGGTACTCAGTATTATGAAAATTACGAAGAAAATGCTCCACGACCTTTCATTGACCAGGTAGATATCCGTTCCGGAGAAAAAGAACGTATTTTCCAAAGTGCCGAAAATGTGTATGAGAATGTTACCGCTGTTCTCGATAATGAGATCACGGAGATCGTTATTTCCCGGGAATCTCCACAAATTCAACCTGATTCATGGCTCGTAAATTTAGAAACCGGCGATGAATCTAAACTAACTTCTAATGTGGATTACAATTCTGCGGTAACTCAGGCTCAAAGAGAACGCTTTAAAGTTAAACGTGCCGATGGCTTTGAATTTTGGGTAGAAGTCACCCTCCCATCCGATTGGGACGGCACTCCTCTTCCCGGAATTATCTGGCACTACCCTTCTGAGTTTGATGATCAGGAAGATTATGATGAACGACAGCGGAGACATAATAAAAATGACTTTCCGGGTATCTATCACCGATCCATAGACATTCTGGTTAAAAGAGGATATGCAGTTGTGAATGCTGACTGGCCTATATCAGCAGAAATGGGTGACCCAAATGACGGATTTGTTTGGAGTATCGTTCAAAACAGTACCGTAGTGATCGACAGCACGGCAAACCGCGGATATATTGACCGGGACCGAATGGCCATTGGAGGACACAGTTACGGTGCCTTCGGAACGGCAAATGCCATGATACATACCTCATTTTTCAAAGCCGGTATTGCCGGAGACGGTAACTATAACCGAACGCTTACTCCCCTTGGTTTCCAGCGCGAACCCAGAGACCTGTGGAGAGGATTTGACCGCTATGTACAAATGACCCCGATCTTTTGGGCTGATAGACTGGATGGCGCTCTGCTTATGTATCATGGAGCGGCCGATCAAAATGTAGGAACCTGGCCAACACACTCGCGCCGAATGTTCCATGCGTTAAATGGAATCGGCAAGACAGCCGCTATGTATATGTATCCACATGAAGCGCATGGACCCGCTTCTGAAGAAACACTACTGGATCTCTGGACTCGTTGGGTTCAATGGATGGATCATTATGTGAAAAATAAAGGAGAGCACGTTTCAGAAGCTGAACTTGGTGAATAACAGTTGATCGAGTAACCTTATTTTAAGACAGGGGATGATTATTGATCATCCCCTTTTTTATGTATTAAATATTTTTTCTTCCAGCCGCTTCATACCTTCAAAAACTAAAAAAGAACGTAGTCTACTTTCTCTCTCTGTCATAGCTTTTATTACTGCGCCATCCCCACCGGTAATAAACAGATCGAAAGAACCGAATTCATCTTCATATTTATCAAGCAAACCTTGGATCCCCATTTTATAAAACCCTGCTTGTCCCCATTTCAAAGAATCCACGGTGCTTTTCCCGGGCCATATTTTTGGCATCTCCATGTCAACTTTAGGCAAAGCAGGGGCTTTTTGTGACAAAACCTCACCGAAACCTGCTAGTCCCGGTGCTATCAACCCACCATGATACACATTGTTTTCATCCATAAAATCAATGGTGATAGCTGTGCCGGCATCGATCACCACTACCGAATTATTAGTCTGGTCCGTTGCTCCGTAACAAGCTAAAAACCGATCTATCCCCAGTGTGTCAATAGTTTCATAATTAAGCATTCGCCGGGGGATATCTTTTACACCTAACTCTTGAAAGTGAATATCAGGTAATCGCTGTTTTATTACTTCCAACACATCCTTGCGAACACTGGAAACGACGATCTCCGAAAATGAGACCGAATGAGTTTCACACCATCGTACAAACCTTTCAGCGGAAACCGGTTTATCAACTTCCAATGACTTCCAATTCAATCCGTCTTTGTAAGCTCCTTTGATAGCGGAATTACCAATATCCAGATAAAGTGTATTTTTTGAAGAAGTGGAATCGATTTTGCTCATCTTTTTGTAGTACTTTTATACAATAAATTTAAAATAAAATACAGCTTTTATAATGAATCTTGACTCAAAAATAGCCATCGTTACCGGTGCCAGCAGTGGAATTGGAGCTGAATTCAGCAAAATGCTCGTTGAAAATGGAACGGAAGTGTATGGACTTGCGCGCAGCACAGATAAATTAAAAAAACTCCAGAAGTCACTTGGTGATAAATTTCACCCCGTCACAATGGACATTTCCAACGCTGAAGATCTTGAAGGATGGGTGGATGATACTTTTAGTCGAAATCACCGGCCTGATATTTTGATCAATAATGCCGGAGTTATGTATTCTGCTAATGTGGAAGACCTTACCATGAATGAGTGGCATACCATGATCAATGTGAACTTGAATGGTATCTTCTACCTTACCCGACTAATAGTTCCTTTGATGAAAGAAAATGAGCAAACATGCCATATTATCAATATTGCATCTATTGCAGGCTTGTTAGGGAACCCTACTATATCCGGATATAACGCCAGTAAATTCGGCGTTCGGGGATTCAGTGAAGCTTTGTTTAAGGAATTGCGATATGATGGAATTAAAGTTACTTGTGTTTTCCCAGGCTCAATAAACACCGATCTGTTTGACAAGATCGATGGAATTGAAAATCATCCCAATATGATGAAAACAACGGATATCTCAGGTACGGTAAAATTCTTACTTGAAACGGACGACAATTTCCTGATCAATGAGATCACAATGCGTCCCCTGAATCCAAAAGATCCAACTTCATAAGCACCTATGGCCAAGGTTCTATCAAAAAGAAATTTAGCTAAAGGAATCCTTTTCGGGTTGGTCTTTTTCATTTCATATTCATGCGTTGGACCTGAGGAGATACCGAAACCGAAGAACCTGTTACCGGAAGATACCTATATTGACCTTTTAGTAGAGGTTCAGCATGTCATTACCTATAAAAATGCATATCCTGACAGCGTAAATTCCGATTCATTGACTTCATTGGTCTATGACAAATATCAGGTGACGGAAGAGGAATTCCTTTCATCTCATGAGTATTATCAAAAACAGGTAAAAGAACAGGTGGAACGTATTGATGAAGCTCTGCTTCGACTTAGGGCTGAAGATGAACAACTAAAAGCTCATATGGATTCTGTTCTGAAAGCCAATACCCGCCGGGATTCTATCGCCCGGGCAGATAGTTCAAGAATCAGTGCTGAGTAGCAAAACACCCCATAAAAGAAAAGAATTAGCTTTCAGATAAGTACATAAAATCCGGGCTTTGAGGGATTGGTTGTGGCTTTCTCTTCTTTTATAAGATACTGAACAGCCTGCACGACTTTATTTTTACCTAATTCACTCAAATGACAAAGTTCTTCAACAGAATGCTGCTCTTGCTTTAGCAGTTCATAGATCATTTCGATCTCCTCAGAAGCTGGAACTGATGTCTTATCAGATTCTGATCTCAGGCAGTTGTCACAATGGCCACAGGGCTTGGCGGAAGTATCTCCGAAGTAATTTCTCAGGTAGACTTCTCTGCACGTTTCCGTTAGTACATATCCATGCATCTGTTCAAGTTTCCGAAATAAATTATTACGATGTGATTCTACTTCTTTCTTGGTGAATGGCAGCTTTCTTGACCTCGCTTCCAGTACCTTTACAAGGGTACGTTCCTTATGCATTTCAAAGACCAGAATCTGATCATTCTGCATGAGCACATTCAGTGCTTTAACTAAGGTGTTTCGTCTCAACCCTAATTTATCCAATACATAGTCTTCATCCAGCTGGATGATATTATGGAAAGCCATACTTCCAAACATCCGCTCCAGTTTATCGGTGAACTCAGCTTTTTCATCATTGTTACACTTTTCCCGAAAGGTCTTCAGTCCTGATGATCCTAAAGTAAATTGAATACCTACTGCAGGCTTTACTTCCTGCTGCATAGCTATGATCCCAAACTGATCCAGCAGCCTCATGGACGACATTGCCTTGCCATATGAGAGCTTTCCCCTCTTTTTGATCTGCTCAACATCAAAAGATCTCGACTCCTGCATTTCTGAGCCCACTGCAAGATGGAAACTATCACACAAGATCTGATAGGCATGATTGAGCTCATCAAGCGTTGGATAGCTTTGGTCTAGGCGTTCATCGGCTTTGATGTAATCTGATCCCCTATACAATAGAATTGGAAAACTCTCGTCACCATCCCGGCCTGCTCTCCCAGCTTCCTGATAATAAGCCTCAAGCGAGTACGGCATCTCTTCATGGATCACATATCGACAATCCGGTTTATCGATCCCCATTCCAAATGCGTTGGTTGCGGCAACTAAAGGTGTTTCCCCTGTGATCCATCGCTGCTGAATGGCTTTGCGTTTTTCCGGTTCCACCCCTGCGTGATAAGCTTCCGTCTTGATTCCCAGCCTTGAAAACCTTTCAGCTAAATGTTCACAATTCTTACGGGTTCCTCCATAGATCAAGCCATCCCCTTTTTCAGCTCCTTTTTTAACGGATTCTTCCAGTTTTTGCTTTTTCTTCTCTGATTTCACCACCCACCATTTGAGGTTAGGGCGGGAAAATCCCCGGGAAATCACATTAGGTTTCTCAAATCCAAGTGATTCTACAATGTCTTTTTGAACTTCCGGAGTTGCCGTTGCAGTCAAAGCGATCCATCGGGTCTCATCTGCGATACTTTCAAGGGAAGTTCTTATCTCTCGGTAAGAAGGCCGGAAATCATGTCCCCATTCACTTACACAGTGTGCCTCATCAATAGCTACCAGATCAATATTTAACTTGGGGAGTTCGGCTTCCCATAAGGTTGTCTTTAGGCGTTCCGGGGCACAATACAACAACTTATACATTCCATTACGTGCGTTCACCAGCCTCTGCTCCACTTCATAAGAGGGAATAGTACTGTTGATAAAGGTAGCAGATACTCCTTTGGCTTTCAGTGCCTGAACCTGATCCTGCATTAACGCAACAAGAGGTGATATTACCAGCGTCATCCCTTCAAAAACGGTAGCAGGGACTTGGTAACAAAGTGATTTCCCTCCCCCGGTAGGAAAAAGAACCAGCGTTTCATTTCCATCAAATACAGATTTTACCACTACATCCTGTCCGGGACGGAATGCGTCAAATCCCCAAAATTTCTTTAAATTAGATTCTGCTTTGTTGTAATAATCTTGCAATTTACAGCCGGTCGGTTAATGTTACTTTCATCTTAAAATACAAACCAATGCGAACAAATCTGATCTTCCTGCTCTTAATTATTCTAACATGGTTTTCGTGTGGCAATATTCTCAGTGATCCTGAAGATGGTACCGATTACCGATCGGAAATGCGATCTTTTGTCCAGGAAATATCAAGCTATGCGAAAGATCAGGATCCCAGTTTTGCAGTGATTCCTCAGAACGGACACCAGTTAGTAAGGAATGGAAACAATGTTTCCGCTTCATATCTAAATGCAGTCGATGGACTTGCTCAAGAGAGTTTATTCTTTGGATATCCGGAAGATAACCTCCCCACTACTGCCACAATAACCAATACCCTTATTTCACTATTAAACATCGGTAAGCAAAATGGGAAAACAATTTTAGTTACGGATTATGTCTCTACATCTTTTAAAGTAAATACTTCCTATTCTTAAAACCAGGCCCTTGGATACCTTTCATTTGCAGCTCCGGAGCGTGATCTTACGGTCATACCTTCAACTCCCCAGACTCTTCCAGGTGAAAACAATAACAACATCACTAATCTAAGCCAGGCAAAAAACTTTCTTTATTTACTTAACAAATCAGAGTTTTCCGGAAAGAATGATTTTATAACATCTGTTGAAAATACCAATTACGATGTACTTATCATTGATGCATTCTATAACGAAAACTTATATACAGAGCAGGATATGGCCCGACTTCGCCAAAAAAAGAATGGAGGCACACGTATGGTCATCAGTTACATGAGTATCGGTGAGGCGGAAGAATATCGTTATTATTGGCAGAATAGCTGGAGGGTTGGTAATCCGGATTGGCTGTTTTCAGAAAACCCCAACTGGCCTGGTAATTATAAAGTGAAATATTGGGATGAAAACTGGCAAGCGATCATCTACGGTGATGAAGATTCCTACCTGCAAAAGATCATTGATTCAGGCTTTGATGGAGTATATTTAGATATTATAGATGGATTTCAATATTTCGAGAACCGATAAAAAAGGTCATAAAAAAAGCCGAGATCCATTGATCTCGGCTTAGAATTGTCCTGCCTGGTAATATAATTTACCAGTCTTTGTCGTTTTTTGCTTTTTCAGCAGCAGCTAATGCCTCTTTGATACTTGGAGGAAGAATCACTGTATCGATCACGTGAACCACTCCGTTTGAAGCATCAATATCTGCCATTGCTACTTTAGCATTATCAACCATTACATTACCATAGCTGATATCAATAGTTATTTCGCTTCCTTGTACTGTTTCAGCCTGCATGCCATCTTCCAGGTCTCCTGACATCACTTCAGCTCCAACAACATGGTACGTAAGCACCGCTGTTAGCTGATCTTTGTTCTCAGGTTTCAATAGCATTTCAAGCACACCTTCAGGAAGTGCTTCAAAAGCAGCATTCGTAGGTGCAAACACGGTAAAAGGACCGTCACTCTGTAGCGTCTCTACCAACCCTGCTGCTTTAACGGCAGTAACGAGGGTCGAAAGTTCGTCGGTTGCAACAGCGAGTTCTACAATATCACTGTCTTGCGCTTGTACATTCGTGGACAGAAGCAGTGCAAAAATCATTGCAAAAACTCCTGTTATATTTCTAAGTGTTCTCATGATGAATAGATTTAATTAAGATTGAATAGTCAGCTTTAATAATGCTAAGTATTTAATTTTCATTCCATTTTGAAAATTAAATCTATTTCTCTCTCACCATCATAGCTACGCTTTTTGTTCCATTTCCTGTGACCTGTTCAGCTACTTGATTGAACCCCAGCATGTTATGAAAAGCAAAAGAATCCGGATTCGGGGGTTTAATGTTCACTTCACAGGTAATTATTTTTTTCTCGGAGGTCGAAAAAAGATGATCATAAAGCGCTGTTCCAAATTTTTGTCCCCTGAATTTTTCGGATATCACTATACGATCCACATAATCAAAATCTGAATAGTTATTACAAAAGAAAGCATAATTCAGGCTGTCATATTCCAGACCTTTCTGTAAGACGATCATAAACCCCGCTATTTCTTCTTTGCTTTCTATGATCAGAAAAGGATCGGCTTGTTTTAGAAATCGCCTCATATCTGAAAGCGTAACATCACTTACATGGGGTAAGGCCGCTGCGTTTAGCTCTAATACAGCCGGAAGGTCTTCTTTTGTAGCGAGTCTGATATTCATTTATGAAAACGATTGGGATTTGTTAACTGAAATTTCGAGCTTGTGGCAACCAATAAAAGTAAATAAGTATTACGAATTCATGGATTGTAAAAAATCAGATTTCCAGCTTGATCATTCCGTAACTTACTTCAATTGTGCATATATGTCACCCCAGTTAAAAGTGGTTGAAGAAGCAGGAAAAATGGGATTACAACGTAAAAGGAATCCCTTCAAGATTTCAACGGAAGAATTTTTTGGCGAGACCGATATGCTTCGTGAGGAATACGCCAAGCTCATCCATGCTTCAGACCCGAATCACATTATTGTGATTCCTTCGGTATCGTATGGAATGGCTAATGTTGCCAGGAACCTTCCGCTCTCAAAAGGTGATAACATTATCGTTGTGGGTGAACAATTTCCGAGTAATGTCTATCCCTGGAGAACAGCCGCTGATGAAGGAGGGGCAGAGATCATAACCGTCACTCCTCCCAAAGAATCCAAAGACCGGGGAAAGCTGTGGAATGAAAAGATCCTGAATGCCATCACTCCAAAGACGAAATTAGTAGCTCTGGGCAATATTCACTGGGCCGATGGCACCTTATTTGACTTAAAAAAAATCCGCAAACAAACCCGGAATGTTGGAGCATGGCTCGCTATCGACGGAACCCAATCTGTAGGCGCTCTCCCTTTCGATGTTTCGGAAATTCAACCCGATGCTTTAGTTTGCGCCGGTTACAAATGGCTGATGGGTCCATATAGCATCGGACTGGCTTACTACGGCCCGGCTTTGGATAACGGAAAACCGGTAGAAGAAAATTGGATCAACCGCTACGAAAGCGAAAACTTCGCCAACCTGGTAAATTACAATGATGATTACCAGCCGGGAGCCTTGCGATATGAAGTCGGCGAACACAGTAATTTCATTTTAGTACCGATGATGTTGGCTGCTGTCAAGCAATTAAATGCCTGGGGGCCGGAGAACATCCAAACCTATTGCAGAGATCTTATTTCCGACGGGATCAAAAAACTTAAAAAAGCAGGGTACAAGATCGAAGATGAGGATTACCGTTCCTCCCACCTATTTGGAATTCGTTTGGGTGATGGTCACAACATGGAAGAGATCAAAGCTAAATTTGAAAAGCAGAACATTCTTGTTTCATTCCGGGGAGATTCTATTCGCGTTTCTCCGAATGTATATAACACGGATGAAGAATTTGAGAGGTTTGTTAATGCTTTGGTAGATTAGCTAAAACAACCTACTTTGGATGAACCATTAATAATTTTTATTTCCTATGAAAACAATGACTTGTAAACAATTGGGTGGAGCCTGCGATAAGGAATTCAAAGCTGAAACCTTCGCCGAGATTGCTGAACAGAGCAGAAAACACGGTAAGGAAATGTTCAAGCAAGATGATGAAGCACATTTACAGGCCATGCAAGAAATGTCGGAGATGATGAACGACCCTGAAGCTATGAAGCAATGGATGGAGAAAAAACGTAAAGAATTTGAATCCCTTCCTGAAGAGACTAGTTGATATAAAAAAAGCCGACTCTTTAGAGTCGGCTTTTTAAATCTGATTATATCTTCAGTAACTAGTCACCGCTCACCACTGCTTTCATATAATCTCTTCTCATTTCAGCAATAGCTGAGATGGAGATTCCCACCGGACAAACGGCTTCACATTCTGCGAAGTTGGAGCAGTCACCAAAACCCTCTTCTTTCATTTGATCTACCATAGCAACCACGCGGTTAGAACGCTCCACTTCACCCTGAGGTAACTTATTCAGGTGAGCGATCTTAGCACCGGTGAATAACGAGGCAGAAGCATTTGGACAAGCTGCCACACAAGCACCGCAACCTATACAGGTAGCGTAATCAAAAGCAGCATCGGATTTCTCTTTTTGAACCAGAATTGAGTTTGCCTCAACAGCAGATCCTGTTTTGATAGAAACATATCCTCCGGCTTCAATAATGCGATCGAAGGCGCTTCGGTCAACCACCAGATCTTTAATAACAGGGAACGAAGCAGCTCTTGGCGGTTCAATAGTAATATGATCGCCATCGCTGTAGTTACGCATGTGTAACTGACAAGCTGCTACTCTTTCTTTAGGTCCGTGTGCCTGACCGTTAATTACCAGGTTACAAGAACCGCAAATTCCTTCCCGGCAATCATAATCGAATTCAACCGGTTCCTTATCTTGCAGCATCAGCTCTTCGTTGAGCACATCCAGCATTTCGAGGAACGACATATGCTCGTTCACATTGTCGAGCGTATATTCCTCAAAATAGCCTTTTGCATTCGGGCCGTCTTGCTTCCAGTATTTCAGATGAATGGTCATTTCTTTACTCATAATATTCCTTATTTGTAACTACGCTGTTTTAGCTCAACGAATTCAAATTCAAGATTTTCTTTGTGAAGGGTTTCTTCCAGTTTGCCATTAAGGCCTTTGTATTCCCAGGCAGCAACGTATGAGAAGTCTTCATCATTACGCAATGCTTCCCCTTCTTCGGTTTGATATTCTTCCCGGAGGTGGCAACCCGCTGATTCTTCTCTGTCCAGTGCATCCTGAGCCATTAGCTCTGCCAGCTCAAAGAAGTCAGCTACACGGCCTGCAAACTCCAGGTATTTGTTATAATTATTTTTGTCACCGGGTACTTTTACATTCTGCCAGAATTCTTCTCGTAATTCACGAATTTCCTCGATGGCAGATTTCAATCCTTCAGCGTTTCGGGCAATACCGATCTTATCCCAAACGATCTTACCCAGCGTTCTGTGGAAATCAACGATCGTACGATCACCATCAATGCTCAGAAGTTTATCGATCTGTGCCTGTGCCGATTCTTCCGCTTCTTTGAAAGCATCATGATCGGTCCCATAACGCTTACCGGGCTCTTGCTTGGCCAGGTAATCACCAATGGTGTAAGGGAGCACAAAGTATCCATCTGAAAGTCCCTGCATCAGTGCACTGGCACCGAGGCGGTTTGCACCGTGATCAGAGAAATTAGCTTCTCCGGCGGCATATAATCCCGGAATGGTTGTCTGAAGGTTGTAATCAACCCAAAGCCCGCCCATGGTATAGTGAACAGCAGGGTAAATTCTCATTGGCCGTTCGTAGGGATTCTCTCCGGCGATGTTCTCATACATCTCAAAGAGGTTTCCATATTTGGACTCGATGGTATCACGTCCATCCCGCTTGATGGCATCACGGAAATCAAGGTAAACGGCTAATCCGGTCTCCCCTACTCCCAATCCGTCGTCACAAACCATTTTGGCATTACGGGAGGCTACATCACGCGGTACCAGGTTTCCAAAACTTGGATAGCGTTCTTCCAAATAATAATAGCGTTCTTCCTCAGGAATATCATTTGGATGACGATCATCTCCTTTCTTACGCGGAACCCAAACCCGTCCGTCATTTCTCAGACTTTCGGACATCAAGGTCAGCTTAGACTGATAATCCCCTGAAACCGGAATACAAGTTGGGTGAACTTGGACATAACATGGATTGGCAAAAGCTGCTCCTCGTTTGTGTGCTCTCCAAGCCGCCGTAACATTTGAGTTTTTTGCGTTTGTGGAGAGATAAAAGACGTTTCCATATCCGCCGGTTGCCAGTACTACAGCATCGGCTTCATATCGGTTCAATTCACCGGATACAAGATCTCGGGTGATAATACCTCTTGCTTGCCCATCTATCACAACCACATCCAGCATCTCATGGCGCGGGTGGTATTTGATATTTCCATTGTGAACCTGACGCATCATAGCTTGGTAAGCTCCGAGCAATAACTGCTGTCCGGTTTGTCCACGGGCATAAAAAGTTCGTGATACCTGCGCACCTCCAAAAGAACGGTTCGCCAGGTTACCGCCATACTCACGTGCAAAAGGAACACCCTGAGCTACGGCCTGATCAATAATTTCATTGGATACCTGAGCAAGACGGTACACGTTGGATTCTCTTGATCGGTAGTCACCGCCTTTGATGGTATCATAGAAAAGCCGCCAGATGCTGTCCCCATCATTCGGGTAATTCTTGGCAGCGTTGATCCCACCCTGTGCAGCAATACTGTGTGCACGGCGTGCTGAATCCTGAATACAGAAGCTTCTCACATTGTATCCAAGCTCAGCAAAACTGGCAGCGGCAGCACCACCGGCCAATCCGGTTCCCACTACAATGATCTCGAATTTTCGCTTGTTGTTGGGAGCCACCAGCTTGATGTCTTTGATGTGCTTATCCCATTTCTGCTCTAACGGTCCGCCTGGTACTTTTGAATCTAATTTCATAATCCTAAATCTGTAGTCTTAAATCTTTAATCTCTTAGTATGCGATAAGTGAGCCTTGTCCGCCGGTTAAGAAAATGTACAGCGGGATGAAAATGAAGCCGAGCATAAGCACGATGGCAAAAATATATGCTCCGATCTGAACTTTCTTGGATGTTTCTCCATGCTTCATTCCCAATGATGTAAATGCGCTCCAGGCTCCATGGGCTAAGTGTAAAATAGCCAGTGATAGCACCGCGATATAACCAAAGGCAACCAATGGATTTGTAAATTCAGCTATCACCAAAGCCCTGAGGTCTCTCATTTCGGTCCCATCCACCATAGTCATATCAGTAGGACCAAATTTGAAGTGCCAGATATGCAGCACTAAAAACACGAGGATCACAAGTCCGGAAATGATCATACTTCGTGAAGCAAGTGATTGATGGCTTGGACCTCCCTTTGTCCTGTAAGTGTCATATCCTTCAGGCCGGGCTTTCTTTCTCTGCCTCCAGATCGAGATCCCTAAAATAGCGTGATATAAAAAGAAGAACGCTAACCCTGCTTCGATCACATAAAGCAATGGACCAAGGCTCTCCAGTGTATGTGTGTAAATATTAAAGGCATCGCTTTCTGCAAAAATGGTGAGATTACCGGCAAGGTGACCGATCAAAAAAAGCATGAGGCCAATTCCTGTAATACCGGTCATGATCTTTCGGCCGACCTGTGAATTCAGGGCTTTTATAAATGAAGGCATGTTTTACGTCTTAGATAATTTCAAATTTTGATAAATAAAACAGTAAATAACTTTCTTTGGTTTCAATTATTTCTGAAAACTTAGCAGAAAGCTTAACTGCGCAGAGAAAATCGCTTTTTCCTCTCTGAATAACAAGGCAGAATGGGTCTAAATATGATCGTAGATTTTGTGATTGACGTATTTTGGAGATTATTTTGATTAAGTAAATTTTAAAAAACCGTAGGGACACAAAATCTTGTGTCCCTACTACAATATGTTTTAAAATTATCACTGACCTACCAACGCTACCTTTACCCTCGCTCCACACGCTCTGCGTTGAAGCGGAATTGGGAATGACTTTAGGGAGGTTGTCTGTTACCTTTGGGTACATCTAACCCAGACTATTGAAAACTATTACCAAAACATACGAATCTTCTTTTAGGGAACGAGGCTCTAAATTTATGGGGTATTTGTTTCCGGCTGAATCAGAAGAGGAATTTCAGGAGCAACTTGATACACTAAAATCCAAATTCCCTGATGCAACGCATCATTGCTGGGCGTGGCGATTAAATCCGGGGCAACCCAAGGAATTTAGTTCCGATGACGGTGAACCTTCGGGCTCAGCAGGTCTTCCCATCCTGAATCAACTCAAGTCGTTTGAAGTGGTCAATGTCGGAATTGTAGTGGTCAGATATTATGGCGGTACAAAACTTGGAAAATCCGGATTAATTGAGGCTTATGGTTCAGCCGCTAAACACTGTTTGGAATCCGCCAGACTTATTTCTATTCAGCCTGTGCAATTATTTGAAATTCGATATCCCTATCCCGAGGAAAATACCATCAACAAACTCAAAAATGATTATGAGCTATCGGTTCAAGATTCTCAGTATCTGGAGAATATTAAGTTGAAAGTAGCATGTCCCAAAAAAAACAACCGTCTCTTTGAAAAGGAAATATCCGGATTGGAGCATTTAGAGATTACTTTTAAAAAACTGGGAGAATCATTTATTTAGTGCATGCAATAGTTGAAAATGCACCTTACCCATCAAACCCCTATTTTCAGAAAAAAGAATATTATGAAGATCTATACCAAAAAAGGCGATAGCGGCGAAACCTCACTTTTTGGCGGACAGCGTGTCTCCAAAAGTTCAAAACGTATCGATTCTTACGGAACCGTGGATGAACTCAATTCTATCTTGGGGATGGCAGTCTCATATGGTGTTTCCGAAAAAGGAGCTGGATTTCTTGAGACGATCCAGCAACAATTATTTGTACTTGGAGCCGATCTTGCTACCCCGGCCTCAAAAGATATTCGGATAGAGCGAATTGGTCACAGCGAAGTGGAGTTCCTTGAGAAAGCCATCGATGAGATGGAAGAAGAACTTGAACCTCTCAAAAACTTCATCTTGCCCGGCGGAGCTCATGCCGGGGCCACCCTACACTTTGCGAGAACCGTTTGCAGAAGAGCCGAACGTATCACTGTTGAATGTCGGCATAAAGAGGAAATTTCCGAAGTGGCCATCATGTACATTAACCGCCTTTCTGACTTCTTGTTCGTCCTCGCACGATATGAAAATAAACAGGCCGGCACCAGAGAAACCGGCTGGATCCCTGAACGATCGAAATAATTTAACCAGACAAATTTCAAACAACAGACTATTCACATGGCATTAATGATCTCCGTCTCCGGTATCCGGGGCATTTTCGGTACCGATCTCACCCCTCAAAATCTCGCTAAATTCACTGCCGCTTATGGCACTTGGCTCAACGGAGGGACTGTAGTAGTGGGCCGGGATTCCCGGGTGACCGGTAAGATCTGTGAAGATATTGTTGCCGCAACACTTGCGAGTGTTGGGTGTGATGTCATCAAAGTTGGAATTGTACCGACGCCAACCGTAGCTATGGGTGTACTGAAGCACAAAGCTGCCGGTGGAATTATCATCTCTGCAAGCCACAATCCGGCTGAATGGAATGCACTGAAATTATTGAATGAGAAAAGTGAATTCCTGGACGCTGATCAGGGAAGTAAGGTGATCGAAATTGCAGAATCCGGAGATCTCGGCTACCAGTCATATGATAAAATTGGAGAAATTCGAGAGGATCATGACTTATTGGATGATCACATAGATGAAGTACTGGATCTGCCGTACATCAATGCCGATGAAATTGCAGCTAAGAATTTCTCCGTAGCTGTTGATGCCGTAAACGGTGCAGGCTCGGAAGCCATCCCTCGTTTACTTGATAAGCTTGGAGTAAAAACAGTGCACAAAATTCATTGCACACCAAATGGACTTTTTCCACACAATCCCGAACCACTACCTGAACATCTTACCGATATCTGTGAATTAGTAAAAGAGAAAAAAGTAGATCTGGGCGTGGTAACAGATCCTGATGGCGACCGCCTGGCTTTAGTTGATGATACCGGCAAGTTGTTTGGAGAAGAATACACACAGGCTGCTGCTTTTGACTTCATCCTCTCTAAGAATCCCGGAGCTTGTGCCACTAACCTCTCCTCTTCACGCGTTTGTGACGACGTGGCTCGTAAATACGATCAAACCTGCTACCGCTCAGCTGTGGGCGAGATCAACGTGGTTAAGGTGATGCAAGAACAAAATGCAGTGATTGGTGGTGAAGGAAACGGTGGGGTGATCTGTCCGGACCTTCATTATGGTCGTGATGCCTTGGCAGGAATTGCCATAATGCTTCAGCTTCTCGCCGAAAAAGGAATGAGCGCATCGGAATATCGTTCAACACTTCCTGATTACTACATGAGCAAGAATAAGATTCAGCTTGATGAATTGTGTAAAGATGCAGATGAAGTTCTTGAGATGGTAAAAGGTCATTTTTCCAGCCTTGAACCTAATACTGTAGACGGTGTTAAGATCGATTTTGCTGAAGGCTGGGTTCACCTCCGAAAATCGAATACCGAGCCCATCATTCGTATTTACTCAGAAGGCCCTTCACCGGAAGCTGCAAAAGCTTTTGCAGGAAAGATCTTTGATCTATTGAAATGATCTTTGCTCAATCAGTGAGAACGGAAAAAGTGCAGGAAGCGTTAGTACCAACCACCGAAACATTATAATTTATCTATGGATATGCTGACCTGGAAAGACCTTAAGAACTTTGCAAAGAATGGAAACCCCAAACCTCCGCAAAGAGTTGAAAAATCAGATGAAGAGTGGAAGAAAAAACTTTCTGATGAAGAATATGCCATAACCCGTTTAAAGGGCACAGAACGTCCTGGATCCAGTGATATGTGTCATCGTTTTGAACCCGGATTATACGCCTGCGTTTGCTGTGGAACTGAATTATTTGATGGGAATGAAAAATTTGAAAGCGGTTCAGGCTGGCCTTCTTTTACACAACCGGTTAAAGAGAATGCTGTTAAATATGAGATGGATACTTCTCACGGGATGATCCGTATCGAAGCATTATGCAATGTTTGTGATGCGCATCTGGGTCACGTTTTTCCTGACGGCCCGGAACCGAGCGGACTTCGATACTGTATGAACGCCGTCAGTTTACAAAAGACCGAAGATGCGTAACAATTAGCACCTTCAATTTCTTATCCCACCTATACTTTCGTATTTTCTCGCTCAATTTTCATCTTGAAGATCTCACATGATTATATCAATGACCGGTTTCGGTCGCGGTGAAGCTACAGAAAATGGCATAACTGCTACCGTAGAAATCAAATCCCTGAACAGTCGCTATCTCGATGTAAGCACCCGGCTACCGCAGCGACTTCAGGATAAAGAGCTGGAAGTAAAGGAATTGGTTCAAAAAACCGTTAACCGCGGAAAACTTAACATCACCGTATATGTTTCTGAGGTAGATTCCGCCGGTCCTTCCATTTCTGTTGATAAGGCCAAAGTTAAAGGCTATACAAGGATCCTTGAAGAATTACGTACAACTGCAGGCATTAAAGATCCGATCTCGATAAGAGATCTTACCCAATTCAATGATGTCTTCATCAATAAAGAAGAAGACGAAGAGATCATAGAGCAAAAGTGGGAAGTTGCATTAAAAGCGCTTGAGGATGCCATTTCTTCCCTACTGAAAATGCGTACCCAAGAAGGGAATCAGCTTAAGAATGACTTAGTTGATCGTATCAGGTTTATTGAATCAAACCTTGAGATCATCACTGAACAAACTAACGGCCGTGCTGAAGAAGCCCGTGATAAGTTACTGGAAAGAATCCAGAACTTGATCGATGAGGATAAGATCGATCCCGAGCGACTGGAAATGGAAGTGGCTGTATTAGTGGATAAAATGGATGTCACCGAAGAAATAGTTCGGTTGAAATCACACCTGAAATTCTTTATCGAAGCGGTGGAACAACCCGAACCGGCCGGCAGAAGACTGAATTTCCTTACGCAAGAGATCAACCGCGAATTGAACACCATCGGCTCCAAAGCCAATAATTCTGAGATTGCCCAGTACGTGGTCAAATGTAAAGAAGCCTTGGAGCAGATCCGTGAACAAGTACAAAACGTCGAGTAATTAAACTCAAAATGAAAAAGAAGAAATTAAAGATTGGTTACTCAAATTTTTCATTTTTAATCTTGAATTTTTAATTCCAGAATGGGAAAAAAAGGCAAAGTAATTATCTTAGTGGCACCCAGCGGAGGCGGAAAAACAACCTTGGCGCGCAGGCTTTTTAAGGATTTTGAGAATTTAAAGTTCTCCGTTTCAGCTACTACCCGTCCGCCAAGGGAAGGTGAAAAAGACGGAAAGCACTACCACTTCCTCGCTAAAGCTGATTTTGACGAGAAAATTGAACAGAAAGCATTTCTCGAATGGGAAGAATTCTATGGTGGAATGAAATACGGCACACTCCGTTCTGAAGTTGATAAAAAACTAAATTCAGGGTATTTTGTTCTGCTTGATATCGAAGTGAAAGGTGCCGTTAACATAAAACAGATTTATGGAGATGAATGCCTTAGCTTATTTATCCAGCCACCTTCTATCGAGATGTTGAAGCAGCGCTTAATCGCTCGCGGAACGGAAGACGAACAAACACTTTCACTGCGACTTGAACGTGCTAAAGAAGAACTTACTTACGCTGATCAATTTGATCAGGTTATTATAAATGATGATCTGGAAACGGCATATGCAGAAGTTAAAGATGCCGTATCCGAATTCATGAATCAAAACTGAGACCATCCATGGCAGTCCAAACATTAGACATTGAGAAACTTAAATTCAAAACTGGTAACAAGTACGAATTGCTTGTGATCCTTGCCAAGCGTGCACGACAAATTGCCGCACAGGAGAAATTAGAACTGGATGAAAAACTGCAGTACTTCGAAGGATTTGAAGAAGAAGATGAGTTTTCATTCAACGAAGAGCAGGAAAATATCTCCAAAGCCTTTGAAAAACTTCCACATGCTACCCAACGTTCTATCGTAGAAATGCAGGAAGACCAGATCTATTACCGTCATCCTGACAAAGAAGATTAATTATGCTCTCCGGTAAACGCATTATTTTAGGTGTTACCGGGGGTATTGCGGCTTATAAAGCTGCTTTCTTACTAAGAGAATTTCAAAAAGCGGGAGCTGAAGTTCGCGTCACCATGACGCCCTCAGCCACCCGCTTTGTTGGTTTAGAGACTTTTGCTTCCCTTTCCGGGCACGAAGTCGCTGTAGAAATCTTTCCTGATGATCCTGGCTCTAGTGACTGGACCCGCCATATCAACTGGGGCGAGTGGGCTGACCTCTTTGTAATCGCCCCCTGTACTGCAAATACGCTTGCCAAGATCACGAACGGGATATCTGATAATATGCTCACCAGCACCGTTCTTGCTGCCCGCTGCCCGGTATTACTCTGCCCCACTATGGATGGTGAGATGTATGAGTCTCCCGGGGTATCCAAAAATATCAAGACAGCACAAGAGTTTGGCTATCACGTTCTTGAGCCCGAAGCCGGCTACCTTGCCAGCGGACTTGTAGGAAAAGGGCGGCTTCCCGAGACCGAGGATATCATAGAGAAAGCCTCTGAGATTATTGGGTCTATAAAGGGGCCCCTGGAGGGAAAGAAAGTAATAGTCACTGCAGGACCAACACGCGAACATATCGACCCGGTTCGGTTTATATCCAATCCCAGTTCCGGGAAAATGGGCGTGGCCATGGCCAAAGCTGCCCAAAGTCTGGGTGCAGACGTTACGCTCATTCACGGACCTATTTCTGTTTCAAAACCGGAAGGAATTCACTCCATTAACATTACCACTACGGCTGACCTTTTTGAAGCGGTCAAAGAATATAGAGATGCTGATGTAATCATTATGGCGGCTGCGGTATCCGATTTCACCCCAACTGAAATTCACCAACAAAAAGTAAAAAAGGCAGAAGGTGAGAATTCCATTGGGCTGAAAAGAACCCAGGATATATTGGCATGGCTCGGAGAACATAAAAAAGAGGGACAAGTGCTGATCGGCTTTGCCATGGAAACAGAGAATCTTATCGAGAACGCCACCTCCAAGCTCAAAAAGAAGAATGCTGACTGGATCATCGCAAACTCACTGAACGATAAAGATGCCGGCTTTGAAGCAGATACAAACACAGTTCACCTGTTAGGAATAGATTCTGATCAAGAATTTCAGGGTCCGAAGAAAGACATTGCCATCGAGATCCTGAATACGATCTTTAGATAGGTTTTTTTGAAAGTTGAGAATTGATAGGGTGATTATGCTTAAATCAGGCAATATCAACCTATCACTTTATCAACTCTCAACGCTCAACTCTCAATCAACCATCCACTTATATACCCGGTACGTCTTAGCTATCTTGCAACCCAACGCCTCCAGGCTGCGGCGCATGATCCAGTTCTTTTCACTTACAAAACCACCTTCCAGCATTTTCAGGTTTGGATAGTGTTTCTTCGTCCATCGAAAGCCTTCAATAAAAACCAATGCTTCCAATCCCCTACCCCGGAATCTCGGATCGGTACCGAAAGCAAGCGGACGGAATTTATGAGCTCTGCTTTTAAAGCCGATCACCTTTGTCATTTGCCACCACTTTAATTTTCCATTGGTTTGTGCTGATATTTCATGCAGGTCCGGAACACTTACTAAAAATGAGGCTGGCTCCCTATCCACAAACGCGATGGGTGAAGTTTCCGGCATCAGTACCGGCTTGAGTTTTTTGATCATTTGCCGGATCGTTTCCTGACTAATTCCAATGAATTCTTCTTCCCTTTCCTGTATCACCTGGTTGCTGAATGCACGGTTGTAGATCTTCCGAATAAGCTCTCCATCCCTTTCCAGGTTTTTTTTATCAATGGGGCGGATCTCGATCGAATCCTTAGACTTTAACCGCTCCGTAATTTTAACCAGTCGCTCAGGCATCGGCTGACTCAGATCCAGCTGATACATATACAGGTCATCGAATTTTTCCGGGGAAGTGGATTCGATCAGCCTCTCATAATACTCATGGTGATAAAGCATTCCATACACGTTATGATCATGAAATCCATTGATGAGAACTCCCCAAAAAGTATCATTTTCACCAAAATTAATTGGCCCCCTGAAACCGGTGTATCCTCTCTCCTTATGCCATTCTTTAGCGAAACCGATCATATGTTCTGCGATCCCGATACGGTTCTCCATCTCAATAAATCCGATTCCGCCTAATTTTGGATCATATCGCTCATCTTTTTCAGGATCGGTAAACAGAGCAAACCTACCCACCGCATGATCTTTGTAGTAGACCAAAAAACGTTCACACTCACCGCCTTTTTCAAATCGCTCATTCTTCTTACGATTAAAAATATTTTCAACTTCAAACCTAAACGGTGGTCGATACCATTCACTATTCTGATACAGACGCTCAGGCAGTTTATGAAACGCCTCTATCTGTTTTTGAGATTCAATTTTTTGGATCTGAAAAGACATGTTCTTTTACTACAGAAGTTTATAGATTCAGGTTGAAGGTAAATCTCTGAAATTAAGAACCCAAGCCCGGTTTAACGTGGATAAAAAAAATGGGAAAATTGTAGTTACAACTTTGCTGGCACTTTCATGTGTAATCAGCAGTGTAATACTTGCAGCTTCTCCTTCCCACAAAAGTTTTAACCTTGATACTGCCGCTCAGCTTGACTCCCTGCTCAATGTCCATATTCATAATTCACTGATCACTCCGCAACAGGTCAGAGTATCTTCTATACAAGTTGATACCTCCCTAACGCGTAAGGAATATAGACTTCGGGTGCCTTCACGATTTTCAAAAACGATGTTTCATATTGGTTTGCACGATGACCTGAACCGTTTTGATATTGAAACGCCGGCTAAAATTCTATTTCCATCCCGGGATATGCACATTTATGTATACTATAAAGGTACCGTACTTCGAACGATCCGTTTAACCACAGATACCGATCTCGATACCCTAAAGATCAATAGTATAGAAACACAATTAGATCAATAATGCCGGACCGATCTGCCATACTGAAACGATTTGAGCTGAAAGAATATCCGCAACCCGAATTGTTAAAGCTCAAATATCCCATATTTCTCTGCCATGGATATGGTGCTATTGGTTCCGTGATTAAATCCGGGCCCCTTCATGATCCATGCATGAAAATTCGGGAACACGGGGTGGTATCCATTGCACCCAATATAGTTCCTTATGCCAGAATTGAAACAAGAGCAGAAAATTGGGTGAAGCTGATACATGCCTTTTGTGAGGATCACGGCTATGAAAAAGTAAATGTTGTTACGCACAGTATGGGTGGACTCGATATGCGATGTGCTCTTTCAAAAATGGATGTGGCTGATCGGGTTGAAAGCCTTACCACCATCGCTACACCTCATCATGGCTCAAGTCTTGCGGACCTCGTCTTGAAAGCTCCGGAGTTACTGACCGAAAAACTAAGCCTCGTTTTTGATTGGTTTGGTGATAATGTATTCCCAAAAACAAAAAGCGATGCCCTGGGTTCGCTGGAGCAGTTAACGTGTTCTTATGTAACAAAGGTTTTCAACCCTGAGCATCCTGATGTAGAGAACGTTACCTATTATTCGTACAGTGCAGCCGTTGGCAAAGGCACCAAATATTCCATCAATCCGGTACTTAAATTTCAGAATATTCAGATCTTTGAAAAGGAAGGGGATAATGACGCTTTTGTATCCACAGAAAGTGCGAAGTGGGGCACTCATCTCGAAACTGTACCACTATCTCATTTAGCCCAGATGCATCTTCAGATGAATAAGGAGAGCAAAAAGATCTACGATCAGTTCTGGATCAATGTGATCAAACGATTAGCTGAAAACGGGCATTGATCACTCATTCAAACTCTTATCATCCACATTTTCGAGCAGATTGTAAGCTGTAAGATCATATTGAATGGGTGTTACTGAAGCTTTCCCATCATTCAGTACATGAATATCCGAGTCCTTGCCTTCATCCAGTAACTCAAATTTACCGGTGAGCCAATAGTAGGCGCGATTAAATGGATCGGTGCGACTTTCGTACTCTTCCACATACCGGCTGTCGGCTTGTCGGGTCCATTTGATACCGGTGAATTCCCCTGCCGGAGCATTCACGTTCAGCGTAATTCCCCGGGGCAAGCCATTTTTAAGTACAAAACTGATCACGCGCCGGGCTGCCTCCTGACATCCCCTCAGATTGGCATCTTCACTAAACTCAGTACAACTCACAGCTATGGATGGATAGCCCAGTATAGTGCCTTCTGTAGCCGCACTTACCGTTCCTGAATACATGATGTTGATTCCGGCATTGCTTCCATGATTGATCCCACTCACCACAAGATCTGGTTTTCGATCCAAAAGCTGACCATGAGCCAATTTCACGCAATCGGCCGGAGTTCCGTTTACGGCTTCTCCCTGGAATTTATCAGCAACAGTAAACTTACTGGCGCGTAACGGAACCTGAATAGTGATGGAATGTCCGACCGCACTTTGTTCTTTATCGGGTGCCACAATGTACACGTCTCCGAATTCGGAGGCTACTTCTGCGAGTGCTTTTATACCTGGTGAGAAAATACCGTCGTCGTTACTTACTAAAATGAAAGGTCTTTTTGATTCACTCATTCGCCGTACTGCTCGTCTTTATTTGGAAAATCTTTGTTCTTAACGTCTTTGATATAACTCTGAACCGCATCGGTCATAACTGAATTCAGATCTGCATAACGACGTAAAAATCGAGGGTTGAATTCTTTATTAAGTCCCAGCATATCATGAAGCACCAACACCTGGCCGTCACAAGAAGGTCCGGCACCTATCCCAATAGTTGGAATAGATAATTCTGCCGTAACTTTTTCAGCAAGATGGGCGGGAATCTTTTCAAGCACTAAAGAAAAACATCCGGCTTCTTCAAGCAATTTTGCATCACGTATCAACTCATCTGCCTCATCATCTTCAGTAGCACGGACTTTATAGGTACCGAATTTATAAATGCTTTGCGGGGTGAGTCCCAGATGCCCCATAACAGGAATTCCGGCATCCACAATACGCTTTACGGTATCTACAATATATTTACCACCCTCCATTTTTACGGCGTGAGCTCCGGCCTCCTTCATCATACGTCCTGAACTTATCAGTGCCTCTTTAGTGGTTACCTGATAACTCATAAATGGAAGATCAGCGATCACTAAGGCACGGTCCACACCGCGAACTACGCATGATGTGTGGTAGATCATGTGTTCGAGCGTCATTGGAACAGTCGTCTCGTGCCCTGCCATAACGTTACTGGCAGAATCACCTACCAGAATGATCTCGATACCGGCCTGATCAATAATTTGTGCCATAGTGAAATCATACGCCGTAAGCATGGAGATCTTCTCTCCTTTCGACTTCATATCCACTACGGTTTGAGTGGTTATTTTTGCCGGTTTAGCCGAAGACTTTTGGGTACTCATACCTTCTCCCTTGGTACCAGCGCAGCAGAAGCTTCCAGTTCACAGGCCACTTTACCGTCAACGGTTGCTTTACCCATCATGGTAACAAAATTTCTTTTTTTACTACCCAGTTCAACTTCCAGCATCAGCTGATCTCCAGGCACCACTTGTTTCCTGAATTTACACTTATTGATGCCTGTAAATACCATCAGGGTTTCCTGTGGATCATCCGCTTGTTGTGTCATCAACATAATGGCACCGGCCTGAGCTAATGCCTCCACCTGAAGCACTCCCGGCATGATCGGCTGTCCCGGAAAATGTCCGTTGAAGAATTCTTCATTTGCGGACACATTTTTATATGCTTTGATACTCGTTTCATCCAATTCCAGTACGCGATCCACCAATAAAAAAGGATACCGATGAGGAAGTACTTTTTTAATTTCTTCTATGTTCATTGAACTATTGTGTTGTTTGTTAGAGTGATGAATATACCATTATTGAACCACTCCTACATAAACGTAGGCAATTCCGCCCGTTAGCTTTACAGCGCGACGGCTTTCAAAGGCTCCGGATTCATCCATTAGGTCTAAAAATTTATCTCCTGCCGGAAATTTTGCACTTGTTCGGGGAAGATATGTATAAGCTTCCCGATTACCGCTTAACCATCCACCAATGGCAGGCATAATGTGTTGGCTATATAATTCGTAGGGAAATTTCATTAGGCCTTTAGGCTGGCCAAATTCAAGCACCACTACCCTGCCCCCCGGCTTTACCACACGAGCCATATCTTTTAGCGCCACAACGGGATCATCCACATTCCGGATTCCAAAAGCTATACTGGCGATGTCGAATTTATCATCTTCATAGGGAAGATTCATAGCGTCCGCCACTTCAAAATCGATCTTGAGCCCTTCTTCTTCAGCTTTGGCAGGAGCCGGTTCTATCATGGGGGCACAGAAATCAGTACCCATCACATATCCCGGATCACCCACTGTTTTCTTGAATTCGATAGCAAGATCGCCGGTTCCGGTGGCACAATCCAATACATGATCCCCTTCATGGGCTCCGCTTTCCAATACGGCTTTTTTTCTCCAAGCATGGTGTACGCCAAACGATAAAACACTGTTTATCCGATCATAATCATCGGCGATATCGGCAAACATGGTTCTTACTTTTTCACTCATAGAATTTAGTTGATTTCACTTTTGCTCATAGAACCATAAACAGGCTGTAATGATTCTTTTTTTCAGGATTGAAAGATAAAGAATTATGGGACATGGATATTGCAGATTATGACCAAGTTCTGAAAGCAAGATTATCCGACAAGTTCTACTAAATGATCTGTTTTATTTAACTCAACAGCCTCAAATTTTCCGGCCTTCCAGGTTAGCCGGTTAATCGCTCCATTCTGATGTTCGATCTTGTGCATATTGTGAAGCCCGTATCCCAGCCACTCTGAGAGTAGAATGCGTGTTAGCCGACCATGGATCATAAAGACGATGTACTCTTCTTTTGATGATTCCAGTACCTCCACAACTTTGCTGTTGGCGCGGGTGAAGGTTTGTAGGGGTGACTCCCCTTTTTCAGGAGCAAAATCGACATTTCCTCCCTTCCACTGTTCATGCACTTCCATCACCTGTTCCTGGATCTCGGTAAATACTTTTCCCTCCATGATCCCAAAATCAATTTCATCCAGTTCAGGGTATTTTTCGATCTTAAGTTTTCTTTGCTCAGCTAAAGGTTGTACCGTTTCATGGGTTCGCCGCAAACCGCTTGCTACAATTTTCTGGATATTGAAAGGCTCAAGAGCATCGCAGATCGCTTTCGCCTGCAATCTTCCCAATTCATTGATAGAGGCATCCAGACTTCTCCCCTGAATGATGCTCGCTTTGTTGTTGTCGGTCTCTCCATGACGAATAAAGAACAGTTGCTTCATATAAGCTTGGTCCCCTTACTTATCCTTTTTCTTTTGTTTGTGATAGTTGACGATACGCACCAGCTCTTTTTCCATTTCATTTACCTCACCCGTCAGGATGCCATATTTCATTCCATATCGGATCAAAAGCATATTCAAAACCCGGTCTTCCTTGGAAATCTTTGGCAACCCAAAAAACTTCTTTCGTGCAAATTCGATCGTCAATCTTAGTAAACCTACTTTAAATAGGAAGAACAGGATCAACCCATACCAAATGGCATTGAATTCAACAGATATGCCCATCCCTGAAATGATCTCTCCAAAACTGATCCCAATTAAAAACAAAGCTGAAACCCCATATACAACCCCGTCTCTATTTAATAATTTTGCTACTGGAGTGGAAGTCACATTCACAAAAACGCCGGTATTAAAATACCAAAAGAAATAAAAAACCAAGGATATCGCAGCAGCCAACCAGGGAGTGATTCCAAAAAATGCCAAAATGAAGAACAGTATTAAAGAAAACCCATCAGAGCTTTTTACCCATGCATCGGTTTCTTGTATAACCCTCTCCAATGAACGGTGTTTAAATAAGCCGGGTACATAGTTTTCTATTCCATCTCTTGTAATATGATACCAGTTTCCATTTGACGTGGTGATCCCGTCAGGGAGCTCTAGCATCTGCCAGTTAAAACGACCTCTTTTAAAATTATCCATACCCAAATATAGGCACTAAAATACACTGATTCAGGCTTGAGCTGCGGTAGCGATCATTATTTCACCTGATCCTGCTTTTTTCAATTCTGAACTCAGCTCAAAAGTAGTGGCCCCGGTGGTAAATACGTCGTCTATGATCACACAAAGAACATCTTTAACTCTTTCAGGTTCAATAACCTGAAATGCTCCATCAATATTCTTTCTGCGTTTTTCGAGTGAGAAGCCCGTTTGGGTACCCGTATTTTTTATTCTTTGAATGACATCCTTTTTCAGGATATAAAGACCAGTAACTTCTGCTACACCTTCGGCAATATAAAAAGCCTGATTGTAACCTCTCATCCTGCGTTTTTTCGGATAAAGAGGAACCGGAAGCAAACAGACTTTTCGATCTTTTATCCGGTTCATGAAGTGTGGATTCCTCAATAAACTCTTCCCTAACTGCCTTCCTATATCCACGCCCACACCGGTGAGCCTGTGATATTTAAGCTGATGAAGCAATTCCTGCAAATATCCGCCTTTGTCAAAATTCCAAAGCGCATGCTGCAAATAGACTCCCTCGGGTAACATAGCGTCACTTGTTGAACCCTTTCCCGGCCGGTAAGCTTCTTCAAATTTATCATTCAGACAGTTGTGGCATACAAAATTCTCGTTTGTTGCTAATCTCAATCCACAAACCGTGCATACTTTGGGAAACAATATTTCTGATATTCCCTCTGTAAATTTTTTTAAAAACATGCATTAACCTAAATTGATTAAAGGCAAAAGTTTGCTTTTCCTATCAACATTAATTACTTAGCTTCTTATAATTTTGTACGCAGACCTAAATCATTCCCTATGTCTCTAGGAAAAGACCTCGCTACCATACGAAAAAGTCAAAATCTCTCGCTTGAGGATATACAAAATGCGATAAAAATTCCTCTTGATACGATCAAAAGTATTGAAAGCGGAACTATTTTTGACGATCAAACAACGAATAAAACCTATGTTCGAAGTTTTGTTCGAAGTTATGCCAAGGTATTAAAACTTGATGATGATGATGTTGTCCAGGCACTGGATGAAATGGAAGCCGGCACTTATTCAGGCAGTTTAGTAGCGGGCAGCGATTCTCCTGAAGATTACACCGCAACTTCTGAAATTCAGATTCAGGAAGAAGATCCGGCTAATTCCGATCCCGCTGTCTTTGAAACAGGGAGGTCAATTTCAGCACCTGAACCCACTAAAAAATCTACCCAGTCTAAAAAACCATCATCTGGTCCTGAGATCAACAGTATTAATTGGGCTGATATGGGACGCAAATTCACCACAGCCGGCAAAAGTTCCAAAGTTTGGATCATGATCTCCTTTTTAATTGTAATTGGCCTCATTGCCGGTTCTACATATATTTTTTGGGATGATATTACCTCTATTTTTCAAGAGCCCTCCGAACCTCAAGAGGAAATTTCAGATCCATCCTTAGATCAGGAAGCCATAATTCCTACTCCTATAGATTCTACAACGGTTGGTGAGCAGGGATCTCAGAATAATTCCAATGGACAAAGTCTAATACCGAATGAACCTATTACACTTGGTGACACGCTCACGCTTTCGGTCTATGCGGCTTATGGACAATTAGAGCCTGTAAGGGTTACCAGCGATTATAACTGGCGTACTAACCCTTTTTGGATGGAGGAAGGTCAAGCTCACTATTTTGATTTCAGGGATACCCTATTGATAAGAGGACAATACAGCCGGATGTTGTTACTTTTCAACGGACACGTAATCGAAAACCCCCGACAAAATTATTTTGATACTGCCTTTAATTCTATCATGATTACCCGATCGGTGTTAAACCAACCGGAATATTTAGCACCACCCCCGCGGGAATTTCCATTGGAGATAGGACCTCCCGACAGCACCGTATATCGAATCAGATATTAGTAGACAGATCTTTTCTATGAATAAGAACGAAGCTCTGGAACGGGTAAAAGAACTCAGAGAATTGCTCGATAAGGCTAACGAAGCTTATTATAAGGATGCTCAGCCATTTATAAGTGACAAGGAGTTCGATGAAAAACTCAAAGAACTCGAACTGCTGGAAAATGAATTTGACCTGCACGACCCTGAATCTCCCACTAAACGTGTAGGCGGTGAAGTTTCTTCGGTATTTGAAACTGTTCAGCACCCTGTTCCACTGCTTTCCCTGGATAATACCTATAACGAAGAGGAACTCAACGATTTTGATGGGCGTGTAAAGAAAATTCTTGGTCATCATGACTATGAATACATGACAGAGTTGAAATTCGATGGTGCGGCCATACGTTTGCGCTATGAGAATGGAGAACTGGTTTTAGGGGCTACCCGCGGTGATGGAGAAAAGGGAGATGACATTACCAATAACATCAAGACCATTCGGGATATTCCTCTGCACCTGAAAGGAAATTATCCGGAAATAGTGGAAGTGCGTGGAGAAGCCTACATGGAACGGGAAGCATTTGCCCGGATGAATCAGCATCGGGAAGAAGAAGGGCTCAATGTATTTGCCAATCCAAGAAATTCGACAGCCGGTTCCCTCAAAATGCAGGACCCCAAGGCAGTAGCTCAGCGACCTATCCGTTTCTTCGCCTTCGACCTCCTTCTGGATGACGAAGATGATACTCTCACCCAATCAAAGAAAACTGAACTACTCAATGAATTCGGCCTGAGTGTATCTGAGCATTACAAAGTATGCTCCAATATTACTGAAGTACACAAGATCATCAAGGAATGGGAAAATTTACGTCACGAACTTCCCTATGAAACCGATGGTGTGGTCATAAAAGTAAATCAGAGCAGTTTGAGGGAGCAGCTGGGAACCACTTCTAAATTCCCCCGATGGGCCATTGCCTATAAGTTTGAGGCCGAACAAGCCACAACTGTCATTAATGATATCACTCTCCAAGTAGGAAGGCTCGGAACCATCACACCTGTAGCTGAGCTGGAAGCAGTAGAACTAGCCGGTACTACAGTAAAACGGGCTTCCCTGCACAATGAAGATGAAATTCAACGTAAAGACATCCGTATTGGCGATACTGTTGTTGTGGAAAAAGCCGGCGAGATCATTCCACAAGTGATAAGTGTGGTGAATCCTGACAGTGCCGACCGCAATGAACCTTACACTTTCCCAAAGAACTGTCCGGCCTGTGATTCCGAGCTTATCAAATATGAGGATGAAGTAGCCTGGCGATGCGTTAATCCAACCTGTCCACCACAAGTACGGATTCGCATCGAGCATTTTGCATCCCGAGACGCCATGGATATTGAAGGCTTGGGAGAATCAGTGGTTGATCAGTTGGTTTCAGAAGAACTCATCCAAACTTACGCTGATCTGTATGAACTGGAAAAAGAGCAGATCATTGATCTTGAACGAATGGCTGAAAAGAGTGCTCAGAATTTGATCGATGCTATCGAAAAAAGTAAAGAGCAGCCCTTCGAACGAGTGATCTATGCGCTCGGTATTCGGTTTGTTGGAAAAACAGTTGCTAAAGATCTTGCCAAAGCTTTCAAATCGATGAAGAAATTGGGATCACTTTCGGAAGAAGAATTGATCGAAGTCGATTCCATTGGACCAAGAATAGCCGAATCGGTAGTGGGTTTTTTCAACAATGAAAAGAACCGATCCATTATAGAACGTCTCAGACAACATGACCTTCAATTTGTGATTGAGGAAGAAGAACAGGTCTCCAACATTTTTGAAGGTAAAAAATTTGTACTCACCGGCTCACTCCCAACCTATACCCGTAAGGAAGCCGCAGAGCTGATCGAAAAACATGGCGGGAAAACAGCTTCCTCAGTCAGCGGTAATACCGATTATGTATTGGCCGGAGAATCTGCAGGAAGCAAGCTGGACAAAGCCAAAGAACTTGGAGTCGATATTTTGGACGAAGCTTCATTTAGAAAGATGATCGGAGAGTAGTAATGATGTAAGTAGTGCTAAAGTGAATTTTTTTTGGCTTGGGGGACCTATTTCTCATTCTGTTGCTAAGTTTCATATTGCTCGAAACCTAAATGTGCTAAAGGCTTACTTTATCACTTATAACTCATCCCCAAAATTTCCTATCTTCTTAAAATTTCCTTTAAGCCCTGCTGTACATGGATATCAAACCTCTGGATACGGAGCAGATCGGATTGAAAACGCTGGAAAAGCACCTCATCCGGTCAAAGAGTAAAGTCTCACTGAAGATCGGCCTGCCTAAGGAGATCTCAAATGATGAGCGGCGTGTCACACTTACACCCGGCGGTGTATCCATCTTGAAAGCAAACGGACATGAAATTTTCATAGAAAAGGGAGCCGGTGAAGACGCCAATTTCCCCGATCGGGAATATGCCGATGCCGGAGCCGAAATAGCTTACAGTGCACAGGACGTATTCAAAAAATCAGACCTTATCCTAAAGATCGCACCTTTGGTGGAAGAGGAATTTGACCTGCTTGAAAATGATCAGTCCCTTATTTCTGCATTACATATGGGCAGTCAGTCTGTGGAGTATCTTGAAAAAATGATCGAGAAATCTGTTACCGGAATTGGGTATGAATTTATACGGGGTGAGGACAAGGAATTTCCGATCGTGCGAATGATGCATGAGATAACAGGATCGATGTCTGTACAGATCGCAGCTCATTATCTTGAAAGTATGAGCGGCGGACAGGGAATTATGCTTGGTGGGATCTCGGGTGTCCCTCCTGCTACCGTTGTTATTCTTGGAGCCGGAATAACAGGAGAATATGCTGCAAGAACCGCCCTTGGGTATGGTGCACAGGTATTCGTAATGGATACCGACCTGACGGCCTTACGCAGACTCGAAAATGCCCTCGATCGGAGGATAATCACTGCCGTAGCCAACCATCAATATTTGAATACGGCACTGAAGTTCGCTGATATAATCATTGGGGCAGCTATGGCCGAAGGTGAACGTTCTCCCTGCTGGGTAACAGAAGACATGGTATCAGGCATGAAGGCCGGCAGTGTGATCGTGGATACCGTTATTGATCAAGGTGGTTGTGTTGCAACCAGTGAGGCAACAACACATTCAAACCCTGTATTCACAAAACATGATGTTATTCATCACTGTGTTCCTAACATCCCTGCAAATGTCCCAAGAACTGCAACATATGCGCTTAACAATGTCTTGGTTCCTTACATATTGGCCATAGGTGATGCAGGCGGAGTGAAGGAATGTTTGTGGGAAAATGTAGCTTTGAGAAATGGCACATACACCTATAAAAAACATATTACAAAAAAATCACTGGCTAAGATGTTCGACAAACCCTACCGTGAAATTGAAATGCTCATCGCTTCACAAATTTGAAATTTCCAATTTCTCTATGTCAGAACTCACTGAATCGAATTATAAACGTATCTCCATCATAAACTGGTTGCTAACCGTACCGGTGATGGTGCTCTTTGCCTGGCCGTATTTTTATGGAGCAGGATTGATAGGGATGGATATCCTTATTCGTTATACCGGTGCTTTTATTTTTGCTGTTCCATTTATGCTTACCATTTTGCATGGCCATGTAACCATGGCACTGGGATCGGTACACCGGCATCACTATTACAACTGGATGAATGAAGATAAACCGCTTACTTACGGCCTTTTCTTTCACCCGATCTTTGTTAAAACCCGCTTTAGGCTGATCTTGTTAATGATAAGCTTGTTGATCCTGCCAATCGGTTATTTGCTTCGGATTTAAAAAAAGGGGCGTATGCGATACGCCCCCGGAATAGTTTAATTAAACCGCTTTTCCTTCTTTGATGTCTTCGACCACGCTTGGATCTAACAAAGTGGAAGTGTCGCCCAAATTATCTACATCATCCGCCGCGATCTTTCTCAGGATTCGTCGCATGATCTTACCGGAGCGGGTTTTAGGTAACCCTTTCACTACCTGAATTTTATCAGGTTTAGCAATAGGACTTATGATCTTGGCAACCAGGTCCAGCAGTTCTTTCTTGAACTCCTCCTGATCTTTGATCTCTCCTTCACAGATCATAAAGGCATAAACTCCCTGCCCTTTAATGTCATGTGGGTAGCCAACCACAGCCGTTTCTACTACTTTTGGATGCTCATCCAATGCATTTTCGATCTCAGCTGTTCCCAAACGGTGACCGGAAACATTTAATACATCATCCACCCTGCCTGTAATTCGATAGTATCCATCTTCATCACGCCTACAGCCATCACCTGTAAAATAATATCCTTCATAGGTGCTAAGATAAGTTTGCTTGTACCGTTCGTGATCACCGTATACCGTTCGGGCAATTCCCGGCCATGGATGTTTGATACATAAATTACCCTGGACGCCATTTCCTTTTATCTCATTGCCATCCTCATCCATCAAGGTTGGGAAAACTCCCGGTAAAGGAAGCGTAGCAAATCCGGGTTTCGTTGGGGTTATGCCCGCAAGTGGGGAGATCATGATTCCTCCCGTTTCTGTCTGCCACCACGTATCTACGATCGGGCATTTTCCCCCGCCGATATGATCATGATACCAGTGCCACGCTTCTTCGTTGATCGGCTCACCAACCGTTCCAAGTACTTTCAAAGAACTTAGGTCGTATTTTTTTACATAATCGATATCATAAGACATCAGCGCACGAATTGCGGTTGGAGCCGTGTAGAAATGAGTGACTTTATATTTCTCAACCACTTCCCATAATCGACCTGCGTCCGGATAGGTAGGTGTTCCCTCAAAAATGATTCCTGTGGCTCCATTGAAGAGCGGACCATAAATGATGTAACTATGACCAGTGATCCAGCCTGCATCCGCTGTACACCAATACACATCCTCCGCACCAACCTGAAATACCTGCCTGAAGGAATAGCTGGTGTACACCATATAACCTCCACAAGTGTGCACCACGCCCTTAGGCTTACCTGTTGAACCTGAAGTATAAAGAATGAAAAGAGGGTCCTCAGCATCCATTTCAACTGCCTCATGTTGTTTCGAGGCGTTGCGGATCAAAATATGCCACCATTCATCACGGCCTTCTTTCCAATCGATCTCGCGATTAGTGCGTTGACAAACAATCACACTTTCCACCGATGGTGAATTTTCCAGAGCTTCATCAGAAATATCCTTGAGGGGAACATGTTTATCACCACGACGAAGGCCGTCATTCGTGATCAGCATCTTGGCATCACAATCATTGATCCGTTCGGAAAGTGCCTGAGAGGAAAATCCTGCAAAAACAATGGAGTGCACAGCCCCAATTCTGGCACAGGCCAAAGCTGAGATCACCAGTTCCGGGGTCATCGCCATATATATAACTACACGATCACCTTTCTCGACCCCTTTGCTCTCAAGCACATTAGCAAACCTGCAGACATCCTCATGTAGCTGCTTATAAGTGATTGTGCGACGAAACGAATCAGGATGGTTGGGTTCAAAAATAAAAGCCGTTTTATTACCAATGGTATTTAAATGGCGGTCTAAGGCATTTTCAGTAATATTCAGCTTACCACCTTCAAACCACTTTACATTAGCATCTTTAAAACTACCTGACTGGGTTTTATCCCATCGCTTTCTCCAGTAAAAAGTGCCGGCTTCATGATCCCAAAATTTAAGACGGTCTTCTTTACTTTCCTCAAAGGTCTCTTCGTACTCATCGAACGATTTTAAATTAAGCCACATTTTTTTTGGTTTAGTTAATTAAATTTTTCGGATGTTGACTGTTTTTTTGCGGATAATCAAGTCTAACTCTCTTTTTAAAAGGATTTATTCAATTTTTTGAGATTATTTAATAGATGAGCAAAGGTGAGCTGGCAATTCATGATTGGTTTGATTCAAAGGATTGGGAGATTTCCCCATTACTGGAAGGAAAAAAGCTCTTTATAAGTTAAAAATCACTCCTCCAGTAACACTTTATATTCTCCATTGGTAACTAAGACCGTGTCGGGTTGCTGCCGATATTGATTGTTTTTGGGGCGGTCATAATCCGGGTCTACCACGACTTTCAACCCAAACGTACCTTCGGCATATCTTCTTCCATGCTCATCCTGGTTAATCTGAACAGTAAAAGAATTTATGTCGTCGTCGGACGGAAAATACCGAGCTATAACCGCATCTCCATCTTTTTCCACATAATAAGCTCCTGTAATTCGTTGATGCTTATCTTGATGCCTCAGTACAGAATATTCAATTTTGTCTTTTATATAGAAAAAAGAGAATCCAATCTTATCCTGATATGGATACAAAAGACTATCATATTTTGAAGCAAATACTTGAAATAAGGTATCCTCTTCTATATAAGTAAACCCAGACCTGCGCGCATCTCCTGCCCACATCTCTCCGTTAATTTCGGCTTTAAAGTAGCTTTCAAATGCAGGAAGAGCTTCCTGTTCGGTAACCCCACAGCCCGATAGTATCAGAAAGGTACAGAACACTAAGTGCAAACTGTTCATCATTTTATTTGATTAACGTGATTTGTTGAGTTTTTACGGTATTACCTGCCTGAAAGCGCAAAATATAGACCCCGCTTGAAAATGCCCGGGCATCAAAGGCATATTCATAACTTCCTGTTTCTAACCTGTTATTGACGATGGAAGCGACTTTGTGACCCAAAATCGTAAATACTGATAAATCAACCTGTTCAGATTTTTCTAATGTAAAGGAAATATTAGTAACAGGATTAAACGGATTTGGGTATGCCTCTTCAAATTCCGTTACAAGTGATTTTTCTGTCTCAGGATTTGTTTTGAAACTTCCTCCCGGACCACATGGATCGCCATCTTGGCAGTCTTCATCCTGAACAACTACCGACGTGTAGGCAACCGAACTTTCGCTACCAGAACTTACCGTCAGTTTTATGTAGTGCTCACCCGGAGGAAATGTATAATTAAAATTTGAACCTGTCCCTAATACACTTCCATAAGAGAAGGGGGTATTGAGACTTACCCTCCACTCATAGCTCAATGACAACTGATCTCCACAAGTACTCGCCGAGAAGGAATAATCCCCGGTTTGATTATTGGAGTTTAAAATATTTATAGACGCTTGAAGTTCGTCAGGGTTTCTGAAATTTGCGATAGTTGATGCGGTGTTTCTTAAAACAAGCCAGTTTTCTCTTGATCCCTGGATACCAGTATCTGTCCCCCTGTATTCCACATATGGATTAGAAAAATGCTTTCTACCGCTGTACACCTGGGAGCAATAAGGGTCTTGATATGCGGGACGGCAGGGATATGCCATAATGGTTGACCGGTACCTTCTTGGAACAAAAATGGATGCTTTATAACTGAACCGATGACCATAGCCGTAAGAAAAAGGGCCGTTTGGATCTGTTGGATCATCCGGGTGATGTTGCGCTCCCTGTAGGTGTCCCAACTCATGGGCAAATGTATAGTCGGGTCCCCCGGAGTATTCTGCTTCTACAATGGCATAGGCAGAACTCTCTGTTGCCAATATTGCATCCGCTACCCCAGCTACAGATCCATAGTTTCCATCCGTAATTAATAAAACCACATCTGCCTGATGCTGATTACGTAAATTTTGAACCATATTATTATTTATAAAATCTGTAAGATCGGTATCAATGTCATTTGATTCATTAAAATTTATTTGTTGCGAGTGAGCCAATACAACATTCATATTTCGCACATTGCTGTTTAAGTAAGATTCATTCGCTTCTTGAATGGCGAGTGAAATTATTCCATCTATATCTCTGCCAGATGCAGCATTTTGTGTATAAACTACCAGTAACTGTTGGTCTGTTGCAGAACACTGTGTTGTTGATATGTTGGAAATTTCCATTGACTTTGGGTTTTGCCCCCCCCTTTCCAACCTTATTCATTTTTTTCCCGGTAGATTTTACATCATTTCTTTGGTTCAAATCTTTCTGATATGAATTGTCAACCGTTCTTAAAGCGTGTAAACCAGAATTCCCAAGTGACTTTACTTCATAAAAATCTCCTTCCAAGTCTATTGAACCCGTTACATTATTATTACGGTCAACAATTAGAGTTACATCTCCAACCTGCTCTTTTCCAACCATTTTAAATACCTTTCCAGTCCAGGCTACTTCTGTGTCAGAGAGTATTTTCAAAGATTTTCTTTCAACAATTAACTTGGTGCCAAAATTTTGAAAACTTATACGCTCACTATCCTCATTAACATAAAAAGAAAAGCTGGTTAGACTATAAATTTTATCAGGCAGCCTTACAATATCAACTCTTTTGGATTTCTTAGAATTATTAAGCTGTTGTAGTCTTGAATTACTTGCTCTCATTTGATTTCCAGCATCAACTTTCGTGAAAAATACTTTTGAATCATCGGATAAAAATTCATCTCTAATATCATTTATGTCCTGTGCAAAAATTTGATTAGGACATATAAATGTGCTTATGAGTAATCCTATTATTAAAAAATATTTCATCAATCTATTCATGACTTCTTCTTTTAATTAGTAAGTTAATATATTTATAAGAGTTAATATTTAAGCATTTGTTACAAATAATTCCAAAAAGTTTTGAATAAGGGAAAAAAATGTATTGAAAAATGGTTTTCCGGCCGTAACTGGAAAATTTTCCCTTTTCAGCAAAAAGTCTGGAATGCTTTTCTGGAAGGAAAGAACGGGCTATTAAACGCCCCCACAGGCAGTGGCAAAACCTTTGCCCTCTGGATGCCTAATCTTATAAAATGGATCGATGAACACCCGGAAGATTATCTTGATAAAGCAAATAATGGATTAAAAGTACTTTGGATCACGCCACTTCGTGCACTTGCAAAAGATATTCAGAAAGCTCTTCAAACGTCGGTTGATGAAATGAGCATTCCATGGAAAGTTGGCCGGCGAACGGGTGATGTTTCCCAATCTGTAAAACAAAAACAGAACCGGAAAATGCCTGAAGTTCTTATCACCACGCCGGAAAGCGTGCATATCCTGATGGCTCAAAAGAAGTACCGACGGCATTTCAAAAACCTGGATGCGGTAATCATCGATGAATGGCACGAATTACTCGGTTCAAAAAGAGGTATTCAAACTGAATTGGCATTATCACGACTCAGGGGAATACGACCTAACCTTTCTGTTTGGGGCATCTCGGCAACCATTGGAAACCTACGTGAAGCTAAAGATGTCTTGCTAGGGCCTCTTCAAAAAGAAAACTCCCTTATCATTAAAGCAAATGTTCGAAAGAATATTGAGGCTGTTTCTATTTTACCGGATGAAATGGAAAACTTCCCGTGGCACGGACACCTGGGACTTAAGCTGCTCCCAAAGATACTGCCCGTCATTGACGAAAGCCGTTCTACACTCATCTTCACAAATACACGTGCTCAGGCTGAGATATGGTTCCAGAATCTGTTGGAAGTCAGGCCAGATCTGGCAGGAACTATAGCTATTCACCACGGTTCTCTCGATAGAAAAGTTCGAGATTGGGTTGAGACATCCCTTCATGAAGGGATATTGAAAGCTGTTGTTTGTACTTCCAGCTTGGATCTTGGTGTGGATTTCAGTCCTGTAGAAACCGTTATCCAGATTGGCAGCCCAAAAGGTGTAGCCCGATTTATGCAGCGTGTGGGTCGTAGCGGCCACCAGCCAGGATCTACAAGTAAGATCTACTTTGTTCCTACTCATGCGCTGGAATTAGTAGAAGCGGCCGCTCTCAAATCGGCTATCAATTCAGAGGAAATGGAAAGCCGTTCCCCTATCCTGAAACCATATGATGTCCTTATTCAGTATCTAGTAACCTTGGCAGTTTCAGATGGATTCTATCCCGATCATATTTTCCCTGAGATCAGGAAGACCTTTGCCTATCAAAGCCTATCCGAAAAGGAATGGGATGCTATTCTAAAATTCATTACCCAGGGTGGAAAATCTCTAAGCAGGTATAATGAATATTCTAAAGTGGATATTGAAGAAGATGGTCTATACAAAGTGAATAGCCGAAAAATCGCCCAACGACATCGTATGAGTATAGGCACTATAGCCAGTGATGCAATGCTTCGGGTTAAATATATGAGCGGAAAATCTCTTGGAGCAGTGGAAGAATGGTTCATCGCTCAGCTTAATACCGGTGATGCATTTTGGTTTGCCGGGCGGAACCTGGAGTTGCTAAAGATCAAGGATATGACAGTTTACGTAAAACGCACAAATGGCAGGTCCTCTAAAATACCTGCTTATATGGGTGGACGTATGTCACTTTCTTCTAACATGACTCATATTCTTCGCAGGAAAATGCATCAAGCTGTATCGGACGATTTCAGCGATATTGAGCTTAAAATGTTGAAGCCGTTATTCGAGATACAGAGAGATTGGTCTTCCCTGCCCGGTGAAGATCAGTTTCTGATCGAGAAATCATTTTCAAAAGAAGGTTGCCATGTTTTTTTCTTTCCTTTTGAAGGACGTTATGTGCATGAGGGAATGTCGGCTTTAATAGCACAGCGCCTTTCCAAAATGACTCCCATTACGTTTTCTATTGCCATGAATGATTATGGTTTTGAGCTCCTATCCGATCAGGATATCCCAATTGAAAAGGCTTTGGGAAAAGACCTATTTTCTTCAAACCATTTAACAGAAGACATTATGGCGAGTATCAACAGTGCGGAACTGGCTAAACGTCGGTTTAGAGAAATTTGTCAGATCGCTGGATTGGTATTTCAGGGGTTTCCGGGGCAGGCCAAATCCAATAAACATCTTCAAATGTCCAGTAGTTTATTTTTTGATGTTTTTATGGAATATGAACCCGATCACCTGCTCATTCAACAAGCCTTCGACGAAGTGATGAGTATTCAGTTAGACGAGGCACGGCTACGAAAAGCTTTAAAAAAAATCTCAGAACAAAACATTGTATTCAATCTTACTGAACGATTTACACCCTATGCTTTTCCCATAATGGTAGACCGGCTAAGAGAAAGACTAAGCTCAGAAAAATTGATCGATAGAATCCAAAAAATGCAGCGCCAGCTGGAAAAACACGTTAAATGAAATTCAAAAATTCCAAAGAATTTACCATTCAGGATCAGAAATTATACCTGCTTCCTCAAAAGGCTGTCCTTTGGAAGGATGAAAGAATACTCATTATTTCTGACCTTCATTTAGGGAAGTCCGGACACTTCAGAAAACATGGAATTGCTGTTCCTGAAAATGTAAATCAATCAAACATTGAGCGGTTAGATGACCTTATGATGAAATATCATCCTGGAAAATTGGTGTTTTTAGGTGACCTTTTTCACAGTAAAAGAAACAATGAGGTTGAACAATTTGAAGATTGGCGGAAATCTCATGCTTCAACTGAGATGATCTTAACTATCGGAAACCATGACCTGTTAACACAGTTTGAATTCGAAAAAATGGGTCTGACCTGTGTTAATCAGTATCAGGCAGGACCTTTCTTATTTTTACATGATGATGCTCTAAATGATGATTCCAGTTTTTATTCAATATCCGGACACATTCATCCTTCTGTAAAACTAAAAGCAAAAGGTCGCCAAAATATCTACACACCTTGTTTCTATTTTGGCAAGGAAAGAGCTTTGCTACCAGCTTTTGGAGCTTTTACCGGGAACTATCGTATTAAGCCTGCACAGAATGATTCCGTATTTGCGGTTGTTGAGCAAAAAGTAATTGATATATCCTCTATAATTTAGCCATAACTAAAAATGCGTTACACCCGATTTTTGATTTCAATTTTTCTTTTTACTGCAAGCATTTTTGTTCTTTTACCTGAAATGTTACACGCTCAAAATGGTACTTTTGACACCCATATTTACGCACAAAAATCATTTGATCTCCAAAAAAAGGGTATGATTTTTCTCGGAACCTGGGCAGGTTTGAACATTATTTCTGGTTCAGCAGGGTATTTCTTGAGCGAGGATGACACCAAATATTTCCATCAAATGAATGCCGGCTGGAACTTAGTGAACCTTGGTATTGCCGGTTTTGCGCTCTATAATATTTCACAAATGGACGCGTCATCATTGAGTTATTCAGAATCTGTCATTCAGCTACAGAACCTGGATAAAATACTACTTTTCAATGCCGGTTTAGATATCGGATACATGGCAACCGGTGCTTGGATGTGGGAAAGAGGTTTAAGAAAAGGCTCTGAACGATTAGAAGGGTATGGAAAATCTTTACTTCTTCAAGGAGGATTTTTGCTTGTCTTCGACCTGGTACTCTACTTGTTACACAGCCCTATTACCAATAATATCATAACCCAGTCAGATACTTTCCAACTGACTGCCACGGGATTTAGGGTCAATTTTTGAGCTATTGATTCGATTTTCGTTTATAACAGTGATGTACCCTGCTAAGTATTCTGTGTTTTCTGGTACGCACGTTGGCATTTGAAAGGTCAAACTCCTCTACAGCGTCGTCAGTACTTGCCTCGGGCTTATCCATGAAGTACTCGATGAACTCCCTCGATTTCTTTCTAAGCTCACTTAGACACTCTTCAAGAATACGCTGCCTTTCCTTGTTTAACAGGTTCTGAAACTGCTCTTCAGGTTCATATACCTCATTGAGTGACTCGTCGTCATAGTCAAATTTGTGTTCCCGCTTTACATAACGAATGTATTCATGTCTGCAGGATTTGATCAAATAGCTGAAAATATATTTACTTTTCTTGATCTTATTCTTCCGGATCTGCTCAAAAACATCCAAAAAAGCCTGCTGGACACATTCCCTGGCCGCATTCTCTCCCGCACTCATAACCACCTGAAGATAATCCTCTAGCCTGGGAATCACTTCGGAAAGCAGCTCCCCTGCTTTTTCATCATCCCCTTTCTGGAGTGCGTCCACCAATTCTGAATAATCAACTCTAAGTTGTGCCAAACTTACCAACCACTAATTAAAAATTTCATCAGTCCTGATCTTTTAAAATGATCACCACTACAAGAATGTACTGCTCTAATTACTTTAACAAAATGAGAACTAGTACAATAATAAGCGATTTTTTTTGAATTGTTAATTCCTTTTAATCTTTTAGTGGCGGCTATAAATATTAAAATTTAGATTAAATGTGTAACAATTTATACAAATAACACTCTTATAGTGGAGTATAAAAATGTCTTTAAACCAATAAACTACTATAAAATTAAATTGTAACAAGTGTTTATGGATATACTCTTGTACTTAACCTAAAGTTTAATCAAAAAACTACTACAACCATGAAATCACTTAAATCCATTATCGCTCTTTTTTCCATCGTTGCTCTTTCATTCGGATGTGCCTCGGTTACCGATGCCTCACTGACCGATGACCTCCAGCAGCAACCTGACGTCGAGATCACCACTGACAACAGTGTATTCACCGGCGGAAACGATGTAAAACCTATCGTTGAACGTCCTGACTGGTAAACTACCACTATCCCATTAACCACCCTCATTTAATCAAAAAACTACTACAACCATGAAATCACTTAAATCCATTATCGCTCTTTTTTCCATCGTTGCTCTTTCATTCGGATGTGCCTCGGTTACCGACGCCTCACTGACCGATGACCTCCAGCAGCAACCTGACGTCGAGATCACCACTGACAACAGTGTATTCACCGGCGGAAACGATGTAAAACCTATCGTTGAACGTCCTGACTGGTAGGCGTATATTTAATGAATAAATACTTTCAACAAGGTTACTTGCTTTGACAATACTCTTACTACTCTTAACATTATTTACATTTCCAGATTCTGCGGATATAAGTATTCAGACAAACGAGCAGATTTCTAAATATGTCCAACAACTAAAGTCCGGGAATGAAGAAACATTAAATGTTTGGGCTCTCAGTGAGATTGCCTCGACAAGTTGCGAGCATTTGTCATTAGTTAAAGCATCTATTAAAGATATTCCTGGTTTTTCAGAAGCATTCCGAAAAATTAACTGTTCTAATCTCGAAACAATAGATATGACAAATCATATCATGCCTTATTGGGATAGGCAAACCCGGAATAAATATGTAGAGATAATCAGTCTTAATACTCAGGTCAGTCCAGAATTACTACCACAGAGTCAGTTTCCATTGATTCACTTTAAAATACTCATGGAAAATGATCATAGCTTATTTTACACTAAAGATTATCTATCCAAAGCTCTTGAAATTTGGACAGAGCATATTAAAAAACAACAAGTCAAAAGTAGCTTAGAATATTCTATCATACTTTCTAATATTCTTAGAACTGCATTTATTCTACAAGAAGATAGAATATTAAAGAATTTATCTGAGGAATTTCTATCTCAGACATCACTACCAAACTCTATTCATAAGCTAAGACTCCTCGGGGCGATTGATTTTGCGTTTTATGTTCATGGAGATTATGACAAATCACTTAACCTACAAAGAGAACATTCTCTACCTCTTGCTGAGTTTTTAAAACTCGAGAACCAGATATACTTAATAAAAAACCGGCAAGGTGCTTATTTATTTTCTCTTGGTAAATATGAGGAGTCAAAAGAAATCTATGAAGAAATTTATAGCAATTCTGAATCACTTGAAAACCAATACACTCTGTTCACAAATCTAGGTGTAAATTATCTCAAGCTGGGTCAATCAAATAAATATATTGATCTTCAACTAAGAGCTTTAAACCAGGAAGAAATAAATTATAAGAGTCTCCTTAAGATATACCGGAACTTATTCATTTATTACACCTCTGTCAGAGATATCAATACAGCTATGACTTACATAGAAATGGCTAAAGGAGTTGCAAGTAATAAAGCTGATACCGTTGAATTAGCACTTATTGATTCTTATCTGGGTACTTTTTACTGGACCACCTCTAAGGACCATAATTTGGCACTTAAGCATTTGAATGATGCAGAGCAAATTCTATCACCTTATAAAAATTATGACACTTACTCAGATCTGATTTCAGAAAAGGGATATATACTACTTGAATTAGACTCTTTAGAGTCTGCACAAAGTATTTTTCAAGAAGCAAGAGATTTGGCTTTATCTAAATCTGTTACCCCAAAATATATTGATGCTTTGGTCAACCTGACGGTCATCGATCTTAAAAAAGGACTTTTTGATTCGGCTTCTCAAAATTTAGAGGAAATACGATTGTATCCTTTAGACGATATAGATTTTCGGCTACTCACTAAATATTACACTGTTAATGCTAACTACCATTTCAGCACCGGAAATAAAAGAGCTGCTATTGAGGAGCTATCTCCTGTGCTTACACAGATCGTAGATCGGGCAAAGAACAATACTGATTCACAGCAGGGATATTGGTCAGTAGAGGATGAATACCTTGACGCGTTTGAACTTATGGTCCGTTTGTATATTGATGATGGACAGCCTGAAAAAGCTCTTTTACTTTTGGATCAGCTTAAGACTATAAACGATGCTTCATTATATAACAGTCCACTGGTAAAAGCTGCAAAATTATCTGAAGAGGAATTGGCCGAAGAAAAAAGGCTTAATGAAAAACTTCAATCTCTAAGGAAAAGGTACTTGAATGCAAATCAGGAGGAGCGTTTTGCAATAAAAACTGAGATAGATCGGACATCTGCTATTCGGGAACAGATCTTATCGGAAGTAAACTTAAATAGAGAACGTTCTTTGCCGCCGGTTTGGTCTATTCAACGTTCAATCCAACCTAATGAATTGCTTCTGCATTTCACCGAGATTGGCTCCAAACTATATGTATCTCATCTAACTCAAGAAGATATTAGTATCCGGGTTTTTGATTTTTCAAAGGACAGCCAGGAAAGATTTAACCATATTGCTGATGAGCTTGCTTCCGGCCGGACCAACTTAAATCAACTTTACGAATTATATCAACAACTTGAACTAAACAGTATTCCCAAAAGAATTGAGACCGTTTCTGTAGTTCCTGATAATTATCTTTATCGTATCCCTTTGGAAGTACTTCCCACTGAAAAACCTTCTTCAGCATTTAGCTTTGGCAGTAGCCGATATTTAATTGAGGATTTTTCATTCCGTTATTTCACTTCCTTACAAGAATTTGAAGATAACCGGAGATCATTCAATAAACCTACTGAACATGATTTCAGCGGTTTTGCCATTTCGAATTTTAAAGACTTTGGAAATATTGATCTCCCCTCTCTTCCATATGCCACGGTAGAAAATAGTAATATTAATTCCGCACTTACTTCATTTAGTGATAAACAAATGTTCAATGAAAATGAAGCCACTAAAGATGTTTTTAAGAACAGAGTTGGATCATCACGGTTAGTCCATGTTGCTACACACAGTGAGGTATCAGAAAAGGACCCCCTTTTTTCAGTGATATATCTAAAAAGTTCAAGTCCACTTGACACTTTAGATTCTGACAAGGCATTATATGCCTACGAGTTATTTGATACCCCACTAAACAGTGAATTTATTATGCTTAATTCCTGCAGTTCAGGCTCCGGAAACTACATGCAGGGTACAGGTGTGATGGGCATTAGTCGTGCTTTGCGATATGCGGGAGCTAAAAGCCTGGCTTTAAATTTGTGGTCTGTAAATGATAAAGTTGCTTCAGAATTTGCTACAGATTTCTATCGCTATTTAAATGAAGGGGAAACTAAAAGTGAAGCGGTCAGGAAAGCAAAATTAAATCAGCTTAGAAGTTCGAATGCCAATCCTCATTTTTGGGGAGCTTATATGCTCATTGGTAATCCTTCACCTATTACTACTGAAAACTCATCTGATAATCGATTTCTATTATTTTCACTTCTTGCATTTACCGTAATTTTTGCCGGATACTCTGCGTATCAAAGTGTTGACTAGAAATAATTTTATTCCAATGATAATTTCCGGAAAGACAGCATCCTTCCGGTCAATTATTCCTTCCAGGTCCAGATAATTATTTAGCAGCTACACTTGTAAGTGCATCAACATATGTTTTAGCAACACGGCTATATGCACCGTTCAGCTCATAGGCTTTACGGAAAGCTTCTTCAGCTTCATCAAGACGGTCTAACTGGAAATAGGTATTTCCTAGAAACCAATATCCTTTTTCAAGGGTTAGAATCTCGATGTTTTCTTGCGCTATCACAATATTGAAGTTTTCAATGGAAGAAGAATACTCTCCATTGTTATACTGAATAGAACCGAGGCTCAAAGCCAGGTCTGCCATCAATTGAGGATCTTCAGCATTTTCAAGTTCATTTCGCAGAAGTGAAATGGCTTCCTCAATATTACCGTCAGTAGCAAGGCGAATGGCTTCCCTTATTACTTCATTAGTGACAGTTTCTAATATTCCGTCTGAATCACGAACTACATCAAGTCCGATTTGTTCAATCGGGCTTACTGAGATATTGTTCGGAGTGCTTATATTCATTATTCCAAGCGTACCTGCAATAATGATAACTGCAGCTGCGGCGGCATAGCGAACCACTTTCTGGAGGGAATATACCTTTGCTGAAGGCCGAGTTGCTTTCTTACGATCAATTATTGATTTCAGATTTGCAACACTTTTCATGTAATCTAAATAATAATCGTCCTGGATTAACTCTGCCCATAACTCATCGGTTTGTTCTGCATCTAACATTCCATTTATATACAGATCAATTTTTTTCTCCAGCTCTTTATTTACTTTACTTTCTATCATTTGTTTATATAGTTATGATTACTAACTGATTGTAAATATTAACTTACAAACGCCCCCTTTCATCACAATAACATCAGCCGGCGTTTTATTTGTTCACTTTTATAGTACTACCCAAGTTATACTATCTATGTCAAGAGTAAGTACTTCAACGTTTGTTACATTTTTATTTCAAATTTCTTAAAAATTATTTTTAGCTACTTCTTTTCTTATTATAAAGAGGGTTATTAACCCAACATTGTTACATTTTTTTAGTGCAGAAACATCAATATTAATTGATTCTAATCAACTGACTTTATGCCCTTTATCCACAAAGTAGTTTTACTTTTAGCAGGATGCCTTTTTTTGATCTCTTGCACTCAACAAAGCACGATCAAAGGAAACTTGGATTATGCAGAAAGTACGGACCTGATTCTTCAGGAGAAGCCCATCCATTATAAATATGCCCCGGTGAAAGCGGAGACTTTGAGTATTTCTGATGATGGAAGTTTTAGTTTTGCTCTGCCTATAGATACACCCGCTGTACAAACATTACATATTGGTGATAGATCTTACCCGGTTTACCTTACTCCCCAAAGTGACCTTACTATTAATATCACGCGCTCCGATTTTCCTGAAAATGTTCAAATTGAAGGTTATTCAGAAAACTGGGGAGAACGTTATAGTAATTATCTGAATGAAATTGACGGATTGGATTCTCAGATTTTGCAGGAGGTTGAAAAGATCAAAATTGGAGAACCACACCAACTTACTGAACTCAGCAAAAAGAAGTATGAAATTGCTGAAACTCACCTTCAAGATACTCCTTTAAGTGAATACTATATGAAAGCTGTTGGAGAGCACTTAGTCTTTAAAATCCGCTCAGTCGAATACAACGATCGTAATTTTGGTTCTTTCGACGCCGATTCTGCCCGAGAAGCTGTTTTTAAGGAAGCCGACTCTCTCAATTTCTTCACTTTTAAGTCACTTAAACAACAACGCGCCGGCATCCGTGATTTCGCCCACTACTATGCCCGGACCTTTGGAATTTATGATAGCGTAAAAAAAGCCTATGGAATAGATCTTTCTGAACATGATATAAAACGCGTCGCATATGAGGAGCTGAATGAAAAACGTATTCAAGTTCTGGAACATATGGAAAGCCGGGATGCACTCGCTCACGCAAAAATGTATCTGATAGCAGAGCGCATCGGAGAACAGGGGGCCGAGATCGGCCGCCCAAGCTATGAATCGTACCTGCAGGAATTCTCTGACTATACCGAATACACAGAGTTTCTTACCTATTTCTACAATGAGATCAAATCCGTTTCTCCTGGGGAACCGGCTGTTCCTTTTGCTATTCCTGATATTGATGGAAATATTCATACTATGGAAGATTACCGTGGCAAATTTGTGTTGCTGGATTTTTGGGCAGGCTGGTGTCAGCCTTGTCTGGAAGAGTTCCCACACATGCGTGATATTTATAATCGCTATTCACGAGATGAACTCGAGCTCGTAGCTATTTCCAACGAAGTGGATAGTCTGGTTTGGGTTCAAGACATAAAACGATTTAAAAATCCCTGGGTTCAGCTTTATAGTGGAGACGGCTTTGATGAAAAAACATTCACTGCTTATAAAGGCGGGGGAATTCCATTCTATATTTTAGTTGATCCGGATGGAAAAATAGCCCGATATAACGATATAAGAGCTTCATTTAATTTTACTTCTGTATTTGACTCCCTTTTAACTGAATACAAAAATTCACAAAAATGATATTTCGGATTTTTCTCGCTTTACTGTTGATACCCGGTATAGTTAGCTGCCAAGACTCTAAACCTGAAACGGAAGAGATCATAAGTTCCCAACGCTTAGGACAAATGATCGTAGTTGGATTCAGAGGCACCGAGCTTTCAGAAGAAAGCTCGATCTACAAAGACCTGACTGAGCGAAATATTTCCGGAGTGGTCTTGTTTGATCGGGATGTGGTCACGGGAAACCGAAGCCGAAATATTGCAGACCCCTCTCAACTCATGCAACTTACTAACCGGTTGATCGCAGTAGCTCCAACCTCTCCTATTATAGCTGTTGATCAGGAAGGCGGACTGGTGAGCAGGCTCAAGGAGAGTAAAGGCTTTCCAAAGTCCGTCTCTGCCGAGTATCTCGGCGAGCTGGATAATGAAGACTCTACCCGTCATTATTCTCGACAAATGGCGCAGGAATTTATGGTGGTAAGCACTAATACCAATTTCGCACCGGTTATAGATGTAAACACAAACCCCGATAACCCCGTGATCGGGAAACTGGAACGCAGCTTTTCTTCTGATCCTGAAAAAGTAGCCGAACATGCAGGATATGTTATTGATGAATACAGTAAAGAAGGGATCCTATCCGTGTTAAAACACTTTCCCGGACATGGAAGCTCTACTTCTGACAGTCATCTTGGCTTCACCGATGTAACCAACACCTGGGATGAATCCGAACTCATTCCATACAAAAAACTCTTTGCTGAAAAAGAGATTCATGCGGTGATGACAGCTCATATTTTTAACGCCAACATTGATTCCCTTTGGCCAACCACCTTATCAGATAAAACGATAAATGGCTTACTCAGAGACTCCCTTGGATTTGAAGGCGTGGTCTTTTCCGATGATATGCAAATGGATGCCATCCGGGCTGAATACGGATTGGAAACAGCCATCGAGAAAGCTATTAATGCCGGAGTGGATATCCTGATATTTGGAAACAATTTAGTGTATGAAGAGGATATTGCTGAACGCGCCATCAACATCATTCAAAAATTACTGGCAGAAGGAAGAGTCTCAAAAGAAACGGTAGAGGCCTCGCTTGCACGTATCGATAAACTCAAAGAAGAAGTGATCGCTCCGCTTTGTACCTGCATGAATTTTTTGAATGAATGAGTAACAAAGAAATTCTTTCTAAAACAGAAGCCTACGTTAGAAATAAGCTCGAAGGTGAGGGAAGCGGACATGATTGGTGGCATATTCACCGGGTCAGAAACACCGCTCTTAAACTTGGTGAAGAAGAAAACGCTGACCTCTTTGTTGTAGGACTAGCCGCCCTTCTCCATGACATTGCCGACCATAAATTTCACGGTGGGGATGAAGAAATTGGTCCTGCTACCGCCCGGAAATGGCTCACGAATTTAAATGCTGAGGAATCACTCATTAACCACGTTTGTGAGATCATTCGCGATGTTTCTTTCAAGGGTGCTGAGGTTGAAACACCTATGAAAACCATAGAAGGAAAAGTAGTGCAGGATGCAGACCGATTGGATGCCATAGGCGCTATTGGAATCGCGAGGGCCTTTGCCTACGGTGGATATAAAGGCCGTGAACTTCACAACCCCGACACCAAGCCGGCAAGCCATCATTCTTTTGACAGCTATAAAAAAAGTACCGGACCAACCATCAATCATTTCTATGAAAAGCTGTTCCTGCTCAAAGATCGAATGAACACTGCCTCCGGCCGTAAACTCGCAGAGCAGCGCCACCAATTTATGGAAGAATATGTAGATCGGTTTTTATCTGAATGGGATGGGAAATGATGAATTTTAAATGTTGAATTTTAAATAGATCCAATTCAACATTTAAAATTCATCATTTCTAATTTCCTTTATACAATTCAATCCGATATTTGACTACAAACTCATCACCCGTTTCTTCATTTGTGCCTTTACTATACAAATGTCCATCCTTGATATCGTAAATTGGTTGGTCTCTAGGTAGCTTCAACTTAGCAAGCAGCTCTCCTGATTCTTGAAGGATCCACCACTCATAAGTATCACTATCTGTGCCGACAGGTACGGCCACCCAAATTCTATTTTCATCGATTTTCCATGTTTCAATAAGTATTGATCGGTGAAAAGAATAATCCTCCGTTGAATATTCATTCAGGCGCTGACTGCTATAATCCAAAACAAATACTTTTCCAGCTTTCGCTTGCAGTCCAACCATAGTTTCATACTCACCGGGGCCTCTTCCTCTTCTACCCAACTGGTCATGGTAGCTTCCATCAGCATTATATACATAAAGTATCTGCTCATAGTTTGAGTCTACACTCCAGATAATTACCCTTTCCTGATCATCTACAACAGACCCTGAAATTTTCACGAAATACGGCTCACCTGTTTCTCCAAAAGTTTGCTCAGGAATAAGTTCTATTGAATACAGAGGGGCTGAATCTCCGGGAAATATGGTCAGGTTTTCGACTTCTTGAATGTGTGGAGGAATTTCATCAAGAATGCGACCAGGGGCTGTCTTTCCTGTTTGTTCTCCCTGTTCTGCAGGAACAGCTATTTCCGGTTTTGAACTATCCGAACATTGAATAAGAAAAAAGCATAAAAATATGCTCAGTAATAACCTTTGGGGATGTTTTATAGATGGTATCATAAAGTTTATAAATAAAGGAACTTCCTGAGAAAAATCTCTCGAATCTAAATTATGCATCAATTCGTCAGACGGACTTGAAGCCGTCAGACGAAATCTTACTTCAACTTTGAATGTTCAATGTTCCTTGTTCGATGTTCAATTCCCTTTATACGCCTCTCCTTCAATAATCCACTTCGGCTCGCCTTCTCCTTTCAGGTAGTAATCAAAATACTCCTTCATACGAATGGCGTAATCGAGACGGTTTTCTATTCTTTGGGGATGATGCGGTTCGCCGTGGTATTGTAGGAAGATCACATCTTTGTTGTAGCGACGCATCGCCAGGTACATCTCAATGCTTTGCTCCCAGGGCACCGCTCCGTCGTCATCCCCGTGCATGATCAACATCGGGGTGGTGATCTTGTCCGCATAGAATACAGGAGAATTTTCGATGTAGACTAGCGGTGCTTCAATCAGTGTTTTACCGATTCGACTTTGTGTTTTTTCATATTGAAACTGTCGAGCCATTCCGGATCCCCAGCGGATTCCGCTATAGGCACTTGTCATATTACTGACCGGTGCACCGGAAACGGCGGCATCAAAAATATCTGTTTGGGTAACCATAAAAGCTGTTTGATAGCCACTCCATGAGTGCCCATGCAAACCAAGTTTATCTTCATCCGCAATGCCCATTTCGATGAGTTTCTGAATTCCGGGAACCAGGCTCTTGGTGGCTGCAAATCCCGGGCGACCAACTTCAAAGCGAATATCCGGGAGGAACACCACATATTCATCACTTACATACTGTGCAAACACCGGACGATGATTCGTCTTTGGTTCATTGAAATCATGCAAGCGATCAGTAAAGAATCGATAGTAATACGTCATGATCGGGTAACCCTTGTTCGGATCGTAATTATCCGGTTTGATTACCACGCCTTGAATAAATTTCCCATCCACACTTAGCCAGTCGATAAGCTCCGCACTTCCCCAGTTCCATTTTTCTTTGAGATCTTCGTGCATATGTGTGAGCTTACTCGTGCGATCGAATTTCCAGTTATTGGCCACCCAGATATTTGGGAATTCGTCATAGGCTTCACGCTTATAGAGAACCGTATTCCCATCTTCTGCCTTTTGTACAAAGGTGAATTTCTTATCCTCTTCCAGTATTCGGTTCACTCCGGAATGATTCGTTCTTGCGGTATAAAAACCAAAATTCTTATCCATATCGTGATAGGAAGTCAGCAACAGCTCCTCATTATTGCCAAATGCCTCTCCCCAGTCCTTATTCATTTCCTCAATGCGGAAAATACGTTTGTCTTCACGGCCTTCGCCATCGGTGATATTTCTTGAATTACCCGTTGAAGTTTCGAATCGCCAGATGTCATATTTATCATAGATCATCACGGCAGCATCATTTTCGATCCATCCTGCTACCCCATATCCCGGTACATCAGATGGGTAATCATGATCTTCATCATAGAATGGTACATCTATTTCTACGGTAAGATTTTGTGATTCCAAGGATTCGGTATCCATCAGATACCAATGCATATCTTCATAATAAGCTACAAAATTTCCTTCCGGCGATAGATACACCCATCCACCGAAGTACTCTAAAAATTGTGTTCGATTGCCGGTGTTCAGATCTACTGTAAAATAATCGCGATAGGTTCCATCCCAGGTTCGCTCGCGCATATAAGGAAGGTCCGTGCTTCCAAGTACTACATTTGGATTATGGGCTACACTAACATCGGGCATGTCATGGTCCGCCAGTTGCACCCACTCGTTTCTGTCGAGATGATACACAGCTACATACAGATGATTTTTTCGGGAATTCCAGGTATTCTTTTCATGTGTTTTAATAAGTGGGTCATCTCCGTGCCAGATATCAAGTCCACGGTCATCCGTAATTTTATCTATATCATAAATATCAGGCTCACCATTCTCTTCGTTTTCCTTTTCAGATCCTATATCGGCCATTTTTGCATCCATGAATCCGAAAAATAATCGGTTGCCATCATTAGTGAATGTGAGCCGGTTGTTGGACCTAAGTGTGAAGCCTTCGTTTCCGTCATCTGCATTCAGCAATGTGATCAACTCATTATTCCCGCCATTCCAGATATGAAGAGAAGCATCACCTTCCACATAAGAAGAATCGTAGGTTGCTTTGGTGAAAGCCAGTTTTTGAAGATCGTGATCCCAGGTTAGATTTGTATAGAATCCACTTTCTACACCATCTATCATGCGAGTCTCTTCTTCATCCAAATCGAACAGATACAAGCCATTCATGGAATCAGAGGTATCCACAACTGAATATGCCAGATAATTGGAAAGGCTGTCAAAAGCTACTTCCCTGACAAATGGAATATCATAGACATCTCCGGAAGAGAGATTCTTCAACAAAAGCTTGGTACCCAATTTTCTATTCTTGGATTTCAGATCCTCCACTTCTTTACTTTGCATGTGATGGACAGCCAGCCAGTTACCATCTCCTGAAAATGAGAAAGTTCGCACGCTGTCAAACTCAGAAATATTCCCGTTATTCGTAGATAACAGCGACAATCCCTGCTGAGGTTTATCATTCCCCTCTTTCAACTGCTCTGCAAGCGGGACTTTTCGAAAAGCCGCAACCCAATCGCCGTTTGGGGTGATCTTTGGGGAAGCTCCTAAGGAGATGGAATAGGTAGTTCTTCCATTTGTACTTTTTACTTCTACTTTCCCGTCTCCGCGATCGGGCCATACTTCGTAAGCCACCCAGTTACCATTTGCAGAAAGTTCTATTGAGCCGATATCATTAAATTTCATAACGTCTTCGAAACTCAAAACGCCCTGAGCCGTAGTCAGAGTGGAGAACATTAGACCGATCAAAGGAATTAAGTAGTAGCGGATTTTCATACTATGCATAGATCTTGGGTTAGTTTTGTATAATCACTCAAAGAAAATGTATTCAATCATCAGATAAAATGTTAATTCTGTTTCTTTAGGATAATTTTACCAATAATATATTCTACACTATGAAAAATTCAGATTACACCTATGATTATTTTTTGGAGGCTTTCAATGAAGCTAAACAAACCGCTACGAATTTAACTGAAAGCGTATCTGATGAAATATTTCGACAAAAACCAAGCGAGGATAAATGGTGTATGGGAGAAATTTTGAGTCATTTGGTACAAGCCGGAAATGAATACCTGCCACAGATCGAGCAAGCGCTGAATAAGCCGGATGATAAACTGGCTAAAGGAAAAGAACCTTTCACCCCAAACTTTGCTATGAGATGGTTTATAGGGCAGGTTAGTCCAGAAAATCGCCGTAAACTGCCTACTGTATCCTCCTTTGAACCCATTCGCTCTGCAGATCTTAATATCTCTAAAACATTGGCTGATTTCGTACAATTACAAGATAATTTCATCCATATACTTAAAAGGGCAAAACTTGAAGGCTGGGACTTAGACCGTATCAAAGCACGAAACCCCATTATCAAGATAGTTCCAATGTCACTGACAGCTTGTTTTGGGGTTGCTGATGCCCATCAGCGACGTCATTTTGAGCAGATGAGAATGCTAAAGGATCAATTTGATCAAGAACCAGTTAACTCCAGCACAGAACATCAGGAAGGAGCTAAAGAATAAGTTGTAGAATCGGCTTTATTTACCGGTCAAATTTACGTTCTCGCTCAGGGTATTCATCATATGGAAACAAGAACAATCCGTATGGTTCGTGTCCTTCTTTTCCCACATCCTGATGATGTCGCTGATGGGCTCTCCGAATTAGTTTCATGAGCTTATTGTCACTACTGAAGGGGACGAATCGCTTATGTGCAAACAGATCGTGAATGATAAAGTACAGTACTCCATAAACCGATATCCCTGCGCCAACGCCAAATGCAGGTGAGGTGAACATGGCATTTGCCCCATCAATCATCAGCCATATCGAGACACTTGCAAAGAACAGGGAAAAAACATCATTGAGTTCAAATAAACCGTGATTTGGCTTATGGTGAGATTCATGGATCTTCCACAGCAACCCGTGAAAAAGCCAGCGATGTACACAGTATGAAACAATCTCCATCCCCCCGAATCCAATAAAAATAAATGTGATCAAGTATAGCCAATCCATATTTCTCTATTTTTAATGCGTGCCCAATATAAGCTAAACAACAGCAGCACAGAATTTTGTACTGATCATAGTTTGCTATCCGATTTCTTCTCTTCAGCCCAACTAAATTTTTGAGATAATAGTTTATACTTTCTTCAATTACACATATATTATACATGTAATCTTAAAACCAGCGAGGCATTTTTGGAGAGACTTAAAATATATCAGGGCGGGTCGGAAAAAAAGCCCAAATATGACATGAAGCTTTCACAAAAAGCAGAGACCGGTTTTGTATCACCGGCGGCCGATCATCTCCAAAAACCGCTGGACCTTGAAGAGCTGATCGTGCATCATCCCGCAGCAACATTTTATGTTCGGGCTGAAGGAAATGCGATGCAGGCATCAGGCATCCATGACGGAGATATTCTGGTGGTTGATCGAAGTATTCATCCTAAAGAAGGAGCCATTGTAATAGCAGCGATCGAAGAAGAACCCGTAATCCGGAGGCTAGTTAAAAGAGGTTCGCGACTATTTTTGATCTCTGATGCACCCAAATTTGAGCCTATCACCATTCATCCTGATACCAATTGGTTGATCTGGGGGGTGGTTACGCATGTGATACACAGGTATAAGTCATGAACATAGATCCCGGATCTTTCAATAACCGAAGCTCCATCGTGTATGCGATGATCGATTGCAATAATTTTTATGCCTCTTGCGAGCGCGTCTTCAATCCAAAGTTAGAAGGGAAACCCATTGTAATTCTCTCCAATAATGATGGGTGTGTCATCGCAAGATCGGAAGAAGCCAAAGACCTTGGAATTCCTATGGGTGCTCCGGAATTTAAGTTTCGAAGATTCTTCAAGGATAATGGAGTGGTCGTACGATCATCAAATTATCCACTATATGGAGATATGTCGCGGCGGGTAATGGAAGTACTTCGCAACCTCACCCACGATATTGAAGTTTATAGTATTGATGAAGCTTTTGCTGAACTATCTACCCAAACCTATTCTGATCTAAACGAATATGGCAGGGTCATCAAACAAACTATATATCAATGGACCGGTTTGCCGGTCTCAGTGGGAATTGCTCCCAGCAAGACTCTTGCAAAAATTGCAAATGAAACAGCAAAACGAAACCTCACTTATAAAGGGGTTTTAAATTTATGCAATAATCCCGGAACCGATCAGATCTTAAAAAAAATGCCCCTTCAAAAAGTCTGGGGTATTGGGCATAATCTAACGATCCGCCTCAATCGTTTTGATGTCAATACTGCTTATGATCTGAAACAAAAAGTGGATTATAAGCGGTGGGTGCGTAAACATTTGAATGTAACAGGATTGCGAACAGTTCTGGAATTAAATGGTTTGCCGTGTATGCAACTGAGTGAAGCGCTGGAATCCAGAAAAGGTATTCTCACCTCACGTATGTTTGGTAAACCGCTCTATGACCTCACAGAAATTGAAGAAGCTGTTTCTACCTATATCTCCCGGGCAGCAGAAAAATTACGAGCCCAACATTCACTCGCTTCAAATATGCAGGTCACGTTGATTGGGGATAAATTTAAGAACCCCAAATCCAAGTATAAATACGGAGCTTATACTTCTTTCAAAGTACCAACCGCTCATACTCCGACACTCATTCATGCAGGAAAACAGATCACCAGATCTATTCACCTCCCCGAAACCAAATACAAAAAGGCAGCCATCATGCTAACCGGATTGGTCCACAACAGTGAAGTCCAGATGGATCTATTTGATCCCGAACTTTATACACGGCAACAATACACTCTGATGGAATGTATAGATCAAATAAATACCCGACATGGAAGAAACACCGCTGCTTTTGCTGCTACCGGACTACACCGGAAAAATAATGAGGCAGTGGACTGGAAGATGAATCAGAACTTTTTGAGCAAAAGATATACTACGGAATGGGAAGATATTATGATCGCTCAAGCGAGATGAAAGTTGAGAGTTGAGAGTTGACAGGGTGATATTAGCAATAAGAAAATACTACTTCTAGAATCTGCATCCTTGTTAGCCCAACATAACCCGTTTTTATATCTCCATCACTTTATCAGCTTTCACCTTTCACTCAACTACTAACTCCGAAGCTTCTTTACCGAGCTGCATTCCAAGAGCTACCCCCATTCCACTGAGTCCGGCTACCAACGCCGTCTTATCTGAGATGCGTTTCAATATAGGGCTTTTCGTTGGTGTGAATCCCATGATCCCCGACCATTCGATCTCGATCTCCCACCCTTTTGGCAACTTTAGAACATCATCAGCAAAACTAATAAGGTGATTTTTGATCTTTTCATTTGTACCAAAATCTGTTGTTGTTTCAACATCAATGTCTAAACTTCGAGCTCCGCCGAGTAACAACCGGTCTTCTCCAGCTCCTCTGAAATAATAGTATCCCGCATCATAGTGATAGGTCCCGTTCCATTTAAGATCTTTGATCGGTTTGGTAACAAATACAAATCCACGGCCGGGTTTGATGTCAACACTACTCAACAGTTTTGACGTGAATGAATTAGTCGCTATAGCCAGTCGTTCAGCCTTGAGCTCAATCCCATTTTCAAGAATGAGCACAGCCTGAGTTTCCTCGATCTTTTTTACCTGAGTCTGCCAACGAAATTCTACTCCCAGCTTGAGGTTCTTTTCATACAGAGTGCGCATCATTTTCCCGGGATGAAGACATCCCTCATGCTCAATACTGATGGCAGGAAATCCATTATGCTCTGTAGCCTGATATACCTGATCAGCTCCGGCAGCTTCATTCAGCCAACGATTGCAAATATCCAAATGTTCCAGAGCTTCGGTATATACTTTTTTATCCGTAAAGACCTCATATGCACCGGGTTCTCGATACCCGATATTTTCATCACCGAGCGTTTCTCTCAATAACTGCAAGCCGTTAAATCGACGACGAATTCGTTCTATGATCCTGGACTCTTCTTCGATCTTCATATCCGCCATATGCTCAGTAACTGAGCCAAAACAAGCAAATCCCGCATTCCGTGTACTGGCCCCGATTGGAAAAAATCCACGATCAATGACCATAACCCTCTCGTCAGGATGAGCTTTCTTATAGAAATGAGCAATGGATTGTCCGGTTAAACCGGCTCCAACGATGATCAGGTCGTATGTTCGGTCATATAATTCTGATTCCCAAAAAGAGCGTTCTGCATGTATCATTTGTGATCAAAAACTAAGCTTACCATTAATGGAGTAGCAACCTCAAAAAACCGGTCGTCCACGTTGTATTTGGAATGATGCCAGGGATAATAGGAATCAGCTTCTTCACTTCCGCTTCCCACAAAAAAGAACGCACCCGGAAAATGTTTCTGATAGAAAGCGAAATCCTCACCTGCCATAATTGGCCTTCTCATTTCAACAACTGCTTCTTCGCCAAATAATTCTATGGCTGAATTAAGTACGGTTTGCGCTTCCTTTTCGGTATTAATAACTGCCGGATACCCCCTGTTAAATTGAAATTTATAGCTACCCCCGGCCGATTCTGTAATTCCCTTTGCAATAGACTCCAGCTTTTCGATCACTAAATTCTCAGTTTGTGGAGAAAGGGTTCGGGCGGTTCCCCATAACTTTACCTTTTCGGGAATGATATTATGAGCCGTTCCACCTTCAATTCGTCCAACTGTGACTACCACAGGTTCAGTAGGATCTACATTTCGGCTGGCTATAGTTTGGACCGCATTGATATACTGTGAAGCCAGTACCACCGGGTCAATGGCTTCATGAGCCCGTGCTGCATGTCCGCCCTTTCCTATGATCTCCACCTCAAATTCCGAAGTAGAAGCCATCAAAGCTCCAGGCTTCGTTGCCATTGTTCCAACCTTGTGCATCGGTGAGGTATGAATCCCGTAAATTGCATCTACCCCTTTATTTTGCAAAAATCCTGTCTCACTCAGCATTTTTCCTCCGCCCGGAAGTTTTTCTTCTCCGGGCTGAAAAACGAACAACACGGTTCCTTCAATTTCAGCCTGTAATTCTTTTAATATCTTAGCAGCTGTGAGGAGATTTGAGGTATGTGCATCATGTCCACAACAATGAGCTACACCATCATTTTCAGACAAAAACTCTGACTTTGCAGACCCTTCTTCAAAAATAGGCAAAGCATCAATATCAGCACGGAGCGCGATTACTTTATTCGATTTCTTAGCTCCTTCTAAAATCCCTACACATCCTGTTTCAAGCGGACTTTCATATGGAATATCCAATTTATCTAACTCAGCTTTAATAAACTTCGTGGTCTCAAATTCCATAAAGCTAAGCTCGGGATGCCTGTGCAAATATCGACGGGTCTCAATAGCTTCCGGAAGGTATTTTCCAGAAAGGTTTTTAATTTTGGAATGCATGCTCATTACCGTGAATTATACTTTCCCTGATAATAAGGATATTATGGGAGTTGACGTAACCTTTTGAATACTATACCGTATTTATATGGGTTACTTAAAATGAAGGACATATGAAAACATCATCTTGGGAAATAATTATAGCCGGCTTTATCTTCGTAGGGGTTGCTATTTACCTTATTGAAAGTGGAACTGAGGCTCCAAAACCTCCTCAACCACCTACCCCTCCTGACAGTATTCAACTGAATTTTGACGGAGAACGCCTAAAGCTCATCGAACTTAAAAACCTGGAAAATTTAGAGAATCTAAAAAATCTTGAGAATCTTGAAAACCTGAAGAACTTGAGTAATTTAAGGAATCTCACGAATTTTTTACCTGCTGAGATCAGAGCTGAAGTTGAGGCTGAGATCGATGAAGCCATGAAAGAATTTGAGCAGGAAAGTGTCGATGTGGTCCTGAATTCTGAAAAGGGAACAATTTCAATCAATCGTGCCATGTCCGTTTCTTCAGGGGGATGGACCGCTGTTTCTACTGGTATTTTTGCCTACGTCAAAGAATTTGACTCCGAAGAACTTAAAGAAGCTCAGTTACGGTTACCCTTCGGATCCATTGATATTGTTGGGAGTTCTGATCCTCAGGCAAAATTAACCATTCAGGCATCAGGACAAGTTTCTACAAAAGAAGATCTTAGATCAAAATTAAATACCTTTGCAGACATCAATCCTGAAACTGCGCTTTTCGAGATCAGGACAAGAGGAGATAAAGCGGGTGATCATAACATTCAACTGCAAGCAACGCTCCAGATTCCGCATCAGGTTAAAGTACACAGCATTACCAATGCCGGGCATATTTCATCAAATAATATAGATGGAAGTCAGTTTTATAAGACATTAGGAGGACATATTACCCTGGTTAATCTGTCCGGTGAAATTCATGCCGAAACCGGAGGAGGCCATATTACCGTTACTGATTCAGAAGGCGATTTTGCCCTTAGTTCAAAAGGTGGAAACATCCATGCAGAACATTCAAACGGATCTTTGGTAATGAAAACAGCCGGTGGCAATCTACAGGCTCATGATTTTAGCGGCTACTTTGAGGCAACCACCAATGGTGGAAATATTGAGCTCAGATTATTGGATATAACCGGACGTTCCAATGCTTCAACCGGAGCGGGAAGTATTAGTATAAGGTTTCCTAAAAATGGAAACGCTGCTTTTGATCTTTCAGGAAGTTCAGTTGAAATTGGTCCTGATCTAAATTTTCAGGGTTCAAGATCCTCAGCCTCGGCAACGGGGAACATTGGTAGTGGAGGAAATAACCTAACTGCAAAAACAAACTATGGAAGTATAATCCTGAAGAGTATCGAATGACCGCATTAAAATTCGATATGTTTAGGTTATAGTTTTCGCTTACCTTAGGCTAAGGATTTCACTTAGTCGAATAAGCCTCATGGCACTATCATTACATTCTACCAAAGACGGCTCTTCCACTCTTTATTCTGATCAATTCAGTCAGTTTTACCATAACCCCAACGGTGCGGCGACAGAAAGCCTCTATGTTTTTTTTCAGACCTCAGGCCTTATCAAATTTCTTGAAAAGGCTTCATCCCTCTCGGTTTTGGAAGTCGGTTTTGGTACCGGATTAAACTTTCTGCTTCTGGCAGATATTCTTAAAGAACAACAGATCAATATTCCGGTTAAGTTCTATTCCATAGAGGCATTTCCGGTTGATCAGGAAACAGCAAACAAGTTTGACTTCAAGAATCACATTAAACATCGAGAGCTTGATCAGGTTCTCCCAAAGGTTTTTAAAGAGCTGAAACCGGGAATGAATGTATTGAAACCTATTGATGATCTCGATTTAGAATTGAACCTGTTCCACGGTACTTTTGAAGACTTTAATATTAAGGGTCTTCATGCCGACTTTATCTTTCATGATCCCTTCTCTCCTGAAGTCAATGCTGAACTCTGGAGTCTTGATACCTTTACAAAACTTCGATCATTTTCCGGGTCTGGAACTGTCTTAGCAACCTACTGTGCTGCTTCTAAGGCACGTGGTGCAATGTGTGCGGCAGGGTGGTTTGTAGCTAAAGCTCAGGGTGCTTTAGGAAAACGTGAGATGACATTAGCATCCCTTTCCGAAGATAAATTAACCCCTTTAAAAAGAGTGAATGAAAAGCGACTTGCTAACCGATATAGAAGCGGAGACTTCGATTGATCTTATGGTTCTCTATTTTGGCGACAGGGATATCAGACAAATTCAGTGATCAATTTTTTGATCTCATCAATACCCTCGCGGGAACTCGCTGAATAAGGCAGGATCGGAACTTCAATATTCATTTCTTTCATGATACGCCGAACCTTGGCTTTTGCCTGATTGACTTTATTTCTGGAAATTTTATCAGCTTTGGAAAGCACAACAGCAAAGGGTTTTTCATTCATCCCCATCCAATAAAAGAAGTCTTCATCGAGCTGACTTGGGTCATGTCGCACATCTACCACATGCAGAATCAACTTCAATGATTCTCTGTCCATCAAATAATCCCGAATGCTTTTTCCCCAACGTTCTCTTTCCTTTTTGGGGACTTTAGCATATCCATATCCGGGCAGATCCACAAAAAAACACTCTTCACCAAGCTTGTAATAATTCATCTGCTGTGTCTTGCCCGGCACATTAGAAGTGCGTGCAATATTTTTTTTATTCAGCAGGGTATTGATAAGTGAAGACTTCCCCACGTTTGATCTTCCGGCAAAACATATTTCTGGCAAACCGGCCGGCGGACATTCTTCGAGTTTGGTAGCACTGGTGATAAACTTTGGTTGGGCATTAAACATCAAATCAGCTCGTTGGCTTCCTTTTCTACACCAAAATTTACCGGTACAGGGTAATCTCCTGTGAAGCAGGCAGTGCAGTAATCATTCTCGGAAGGGTTAGACTCTTTCACTGCATCAACCAATCCATCCGGAGAGAGATATCTCAAACTGTCAACGCCGATCTCTTTCGCCATTTTCTCTATATCGCGATCAAATTTATTAGCGATCAATTCATCAGGACTTGGGAAATCCATTCCATAATAACATGGGCTGATGATAGGCGGAGAACTGACCAGAAAGTGAACCTCAGATGGGTTACAATCCCGAATCATATCAACAAGGTATCGGGAAGTAGTTCCCCTAACGATCGAATCATCTACAATAATAACAGGTCGTCCCTCAAGAACTCCACGAACAGGGTTAAACTTAGTCCGCACTTTCTGTTCCCGTGATTTTTGACCCGGGGAAATAAATGTTCGGCCCACATAATGATTTCGGATCAATCCCATATCATATTGACAATCATGGCCTAATTTTTGGCTCTCAGTTGCATAACCCAAGGCTGCGGTGTTACTTGAATCCGGCACTGAAATAACAACCGGACGCTTTCCTGTAGTATCGTTTTTAACGATCTCACTCAAAGGATGTTCTTTTGCTAACCGCTTACCCAGGTTACGGCGAATTTTATCTACCATCTCTCCAAAGATCATACTGTCAGGTCGGGAAAAATATACATATTCAAAAATGCACTGACTGGTACTTGTTCCTTTTGCGGGAGGAATAAAAAATGATTTTGGTTCTCCCGTTTCTGCAGCTTCTTTGTCGATCACTACCACTTCACCGGGCTTTACATCGCGGATATATTCTGCATCATTTATATCAAAAGCACATGTTTCGCTTGCTACACAAAAGGAACCGTCAACTTTACCCAAAGCCAAAGGCCGAAATCCATTAGGGTCACGAACAGCGATCAATTTATCATCCGTCAAAATCACCAGGCAATAAGCCCCTTCGATCTGCCGGAGTGCGTCCATGATCTGATCCATTTGGTCTTCATACAAGCTGTGTGAGATCAGGTGAAGTATGAGTTCAGTATCAGAAGTACTTTGAAACAGCACCCCTTCCTTGCGAAAACGCTCCCTTATTTGTTTCGCATTGGATAGATTTCCGTTATGCCCAATTGCTAAATTTCCATTCCGATAATGCACTCTGAAAGGCTGAATATTAGCCGGGTTCTTGGAAGAACCTGAAGTTGAGTACCGGTTATGCCCGATGGCATTATTCCCTTTCAGGATTTTATTAAATACTTTCGACTTATTGAACACATTTAATACCAAACCAAAATCTTTATAAGCCGGCATTGCAAAGCGTTCTTTATCCTCATCAAAATAAGAAGTTACAATTCCTGCAGATTCCTGTCCGCGATGCTGGAGGGCATGCAATCCATAATAGGTATGCACTGCAGCATCAGGGTGATTATAGATACCGTAGATTCCACAATATTCGCGAGGTTTGTCGCTCATATCAAATACTCCAAGCTAATGAGGGTTGATGAGCCTTAAAGATAAGAAATGATTAGGGGTTTCGGGAATTATAACTGCTACAAGTTTTCGACAGGTTATACACACAAAATCTATGCCTGAACTTTTGGTAATTCAATAAAAAAGGATGTCCCTACACCTTCTTCACTTTCAAACCAAATCCGGCCATTCATTCGCTCCAGAAAATCTTTGCTGATGCTCAGCCCAAAGCCGGTACCTTTTTCATTTTGCGTCCCTTCACGTGTCCAATTCTTACTGTCAAAGATCTTGTCTTTAGCCTCTTCTGGTATCCCAATTCCGGAGTCTTTAATGAGAAGTTGAGTTGTATTTTCGTTTTCTGATGTTGAGATCTCAATGATATCTCCTTTATCAGTAAACTTTATCGCATTGTAAACCACATTTCTCATCACCATTTTGAGAGCATTTAAATCAGCAAGCACCGTCATATTTTGTGGCACTTTCTGTATGATCTTTACCCCTTTTTTATCAGCTACGAATTCTTGCCCTACAACTACATCATCAGTTACTTTTTTCAGATCTATAGGTTTTAAATTCATTTCTACACCTGAAAGCTGTTCTTTTGCCCATACTAAAAGATCTTCCATTACATTTAAATTCTTTTGAATGGACCCTTCCATTTCGTTAACCATCAATTCTACCTCATCTTTTGAAATGAGGTTGTTCTTCATCATATATAAAATTCCCTGCATGGATGTAAGTGGCGACCTGAGGTCATGAGAAATGATGGCAAATAATTTATCTTTCGATGAATTGACTTCTTCGAGTTCTGTCTTCTGTTCTTTTAACGTTTTGAGCATTTCTTCTCTTTCCTTCGAAGTCTTTTTCATCATAAAAAGTAAAACAATGATCAATGCAATGATCACTCCACCAGAGAAAATCATAATTACCTGAAACTGTATTCTTCGCTCCTGCTGAACCTGTTTATCTTCCAGTAAGCGATTGATCTCACTTTGTCGGGTTAACTCTAACTGACTTTTCAGATCTGCAAGTTCTCTTTCTTTCTCCAAGTCGGAGAGGCTATCAGATAGTACATTGAATTCATTTAGTAGCCGATATGCTTCCTCAAAATCACCTAATCTGCTGTAGGCTCGGTTCAGTTTTTCGACTGCATTCAACTTGTATTCGGTATTTCCTATCCTTTCTGCAGCAGAAGAGGCATTACTTAAAAAGCGTACAGATTCCTGCAATCTACCAGTATCCAAATACATGCTTCCAAGAACTAAATAATTATAGTAGGAGCCCTCCAGGATACCCATTTGCTCAGTAAGTTCCAGTGATTCCAGCATCAACTTTTCGCCTTCTTCATAGCGACCCATTTTTGCCAGTGTACTACCTTGATTGTGCAATAATATTGCCGGGGGAACCTGTGGCCTCAGCTCCAGAAAAAGCCCCTCTGCAAGTTCATAGTTTTCTAAAGCTTCTTCATATTGCTCATTATTACTTAAGGCATTACCGAGATTTAACCGGGCTCTTAGGATATCTGATTTCGAATTTTCTGTCTCCGCCATTTCAAGAGATCTCCGCAAATAATATATTGCACGCTCAGGATCCTCCATATCATTGTAAACTGTAACAAGATTGTTATATAAAACAATGAGTATGGCTGTATCCTTTCTACTATTTGCAAATTCTACAGCTTCCAAATAGTTCGACAAAGCAGCATTCATTTGCCCTAAAGATCGGTATGCAACAGCTGAATTTTGTAACAACCCAATCGACAACCGTTCAGAAATATTCGAAGGCAACCTTCCCAGATACTTTTGAGCTTCTTCAAACATCTGAATGGCCTTTTTATGATCACCCTTCAAAGAATGAGCCTGTGCCAAAGAATTGTAATGATGGCTCAAATCATCACTATCAGGATTTTCCTCGATCAGCCCTGCTAAAAGCTCTATGGCGACCTCCGGTTCACTGCGGGTTATATAGGCATCAGCCATTAGCCTTGTTGCAGTTTCGTTGCCTTTATGATATCCAATATCAAATGAAAGGCTGTCTGCTCTGTTTAATAGATCAAAAGCATGCTCATAGTTGCCTTGGTCTGCAGCCTGTTCTCCTTCTCTAAGTAGTTCACGAACATCGGTACTGTCTGGGAGGTTTTGAGCATAGATGAAAGAGCTGAAAACCCCTGCTCCCAAGAACAGCATTAGAGTCAAACTTCTGATTAGATAAGTTCTTGGTGTGGAAAGCAATGTTTTTTTGATTGGTTAAAACATTACTAATATAAAAAAGCCCTCCATAATAAGAAGGGCTTAATCCTTAATTATCATAATTTTTCAGTTTTCCAGAGTTGCCTCCAGTTTGATCTCTACACCGCTGAGTGCTTTCGAAACCGGGCAGCCATTTTTTGCAGCATTAGCAATTTCCTGAAACTTATCATTATCGATGTTCGGCACATCTCCTTTTGAGATCAACTTTATAGTTGTAATAGCACCGGCACCCCCGTCGATAGTAACTTCAGCATGTGTTTCTACAGAATTTGGCGTGAACCCGGCTTTATCCAACTCGTTTGAAAAAGCCATCGAAAAACAGCCCGCATGTGCAGCACCAATGAGTTCTTCAGGATTTGAACCTGATTTATCTTCAAAACGTGTGGCAAAACTATAATTACCTTCATAGGAACCACTTTCCAATTTCATAGTTCCATTACCTGATTTCAGGTCTCCTTTCCAAATTGCTTCTGCTTTCTTTGTAGGCATAATTTTTAAGTCTTTTTTAAGTTTTATGGTATGTTGAATTTAACAAACCGAGAGAAGAATGCATTCCTAAAAATAGCCTCAAAAAAAAGACAGTTAAGTTCTCTTAACTGTCTTTTTGAGCGGGAAACGAGATTTCCCGTGACTACGGGACGACCTTCACGTTGACAACATAATACTCTACAACTAAACTATTCGATGTATTCATTTTCATCTGATTTGATCAATCCTTCTATATATGCCCGACTTTTCTGCCTCTTGATGTGATTCTCCCATTTCAAGGCTTACGACTTCACATCAAAGCTTTTACTGTATTTAATGACCCATGGTATCCCAGACTTTGTCGAACGACTCCATCCTTCATTATGGCGTTCCAATCTTTTCTCAACCCCTACTGAAGTTGAACCAATATAATATTTATCAGAACTTAGACTGTAAATGATATACGTTTTATACATGTCTTCCCCAAAATAAAAAGGACAGCCAAATACTACCTGACTGTCCTTTTTGAGCGGGAAACGAGATTCGAACTCGCGACCCTCACGTTGGCAACGTGATGCTCTACCACTGAGCTATTCCCGCTTGTATCAATAAATTTTCCCTTTTGACAGGGCATCAAATATAAGGGCGATACCTATTACTATTCAACTCTTTTTTTAACTTTCTGAAAGTTAGTGTAATCTTTATTCATTAATTGTGAACCGAACTTAGTTTCATATACTAAATTGAAATTTCTTTCACGGAACCAAGTAGTCTTCCCAGAAACTTATTCCCGTATACTTTTTGAATATGCTGCATGTCAGCGATGATCACCAATAATTCCTTGCTTCGGGAAAAAGCCACATTTAGCAGACGTGGAACCGAGAGTCCGTTTTTCTTTTCATCAAAAGGCCGTACAGAATAGTGTCGCATTCCGCCGTTTTGCCACTCCCCGCTCATCACTGTATCGAAGATAATGACTGATTTTTCTCTTCCCTGAAAAGTATGGATCGTACCTACTTCAATATCACCATATCCCTTTTCCCAAAGGTGATTCCGTACTTTATATACGCTATTCCTAAATGGAACAATGATCCCAATATCATCGTGAGAATGATTCCTGGTGAGACGTTTCACACTTTCTTCTATCAATCGGTGATGGACTTCATTGATGGGTTTAAACCCCCTCTCACCTGTTTCCTGCTCCAGCACAGGGTTGTACTTCGCCGTATCGATCAGGGCTACCGAAGCAACGCTGTCTTCCAGAATTCTGCCATCGGCCGGTTTCCCTGACTTCAACCGGCCTTCATAAAAAACCGAGCTAATGACCCCGGCCAGATCGTCTTTCATACGATACTGTACATCAAAAAAACTTGTGAACTGGGGGTTTAAGTCGTGCCAGCTAAACAGGTCTTCAGTGCTTTGAGATTTGGAAACAAAAGTAAAGATATCCTGCTCTAAAAAATCCCGGGATTTGGGATGGTCAGTGAGAGCAATAGGCGGAAGTTGCATGGGATCACCGGCAACAACCAGATGTTGTTTACTCTTAGCCGCCATAAGGAGCATATATGGAATTCCTGCCATAGATCCCTCATCAACAACTACGGCATCGTAACTGATATTATAGAACAGCTCTGAGGTACAAACTTTGGCCAGCGTGGTAGCTACCAGTTGTTTCTTCTTTAGCTCGTATCGCTCATTCAGGTTCATCAACCGGTCGATCTCAATTTCAACCGACTCTGCCCCTCCATATTCTTCCAATTTATTCCCGGCAAGCTGACATTCCATCTCCAGTTTATCCGGAATTTCTTCCCCGTTTCTCATCAGATCATCGATCTTTTCCTGAAGCTTTTCATAATTACTGAGCGTATTTGAGAGCGATACGGCATCAGCCTTTCTGCTATCTAATTTAGTCTTTACCTGGTGTTCGAATAGAATATCTTCAAGACGGGGATCATCAAGAGCAGCTTCCCCATATCGTGTAGTATTCTGAAGATTATATCCGGGATCAATTTCATATAAAGCTTCTATCACGCTTAACAGACCTACATCGACGGCGCGATTTGTGTTTGAAACGAAGAGAACCCGTTTTTTTTGATTAAGTAAATTAGCAACGATATATCCTAATGTAGCTGTTTTACCCGTTCCCGGAGGCCCCCAAACATAGAGAATATTATTCTTCAGGGATTTCTGGATGGCATCTTTTTGAGATTCATTTCGCCATTTATCTACTTTTATATCTATTGCTCCCTCTTGCTTTTTGAAATGCTCTTCAGGCTGAAGGAGTGCTTTCAGTTGTGGAATTTCCTCTGCTTTATCCTGAAGTTTGAAGAGATGCTCTTCCATCTTTTTAAGCACAAAATCATTTTCCCATTCCAGGAAAACCTCTTCTATCTTACTGCCCACATTCTCCGGAAACTCTAACCTTACCTTCTTGTCTTTAAACTCTACAGGATTCACTTTGTGTTCTTTTGAATCGATCTTAGCCCGAACCTCCTCAGCGAATCGCAATCCTTTATTCTGCGTTTCGAATGTGTAGATATATTCTCCTGAGATCTTCTCCAGGGTTCCATTGAAAAGCACATCCGTGGAAGGGGTCTCTCTTACGGCAACTATCTCTTTCTCAATGGCTTCGATTGCCTGCTGTAAAACTTTCTTAATCAAGTAATGCTCATTTTAAATGTTAAATATTAAATGAGGGAGCCATTTAGCATTCAACATTATTGAATTTAAAATTTCATTGGTCCCATAATTCGGCGCGGATCATCTCTGAACTTTTTTCGGACAGAAGATACTCTAATCGTAATCGGCTTTTTTCGGGAACTTTCTGCTCTACCAGTCGCGCACTTTCCGGAGTGTATAAGATAAGGTCTGATTCACGAACAAAAAGAGGCAATGATTTTCCATAGATGGTTCCGGCTACAAACGAGCCTTCAAAATGGATCGATCTCTTCAGTTCCTCAATGATCTTGGGAATGGTGTCATCAGAACCGGTTACCAGACCGATGGTAGCGATCGCAGCACGGTCCACCATATTGAGCAAAATATCCGGATCGTAGTCGTATACGATCGGGATGATAAGCAAGCTTTCTCTCAGGCTTCTGAAATTGCTCATGAGGTGGATGGGCACGAAGAGCGCATCATACTTTGCCGCGCTTTCATATTCGCTCGCACTGATAACCTGACTTTTAACGCCCACTTGTTTCTTGATGGCATCGGAGAGCATTTTTGCCACTTCATGATTTTCTCCCACGCTTGCACAAGTTTGGATCCGATCCGGCCATTCCATAAATCCAAGCTGCTCCTGAAATAGCAACTCGATCTCGGATTCATCCAATCCGTAGCCAATGAGTTCTTCCACCAGCGCCTGTACTTTTTCTCCTCCAACCTCCAGCCGTGCAGACTTATCAAGCAGTGTGTTTTGATTCTTTACCGTAAAGCCGCGTCCCTGCTCGCCCAGAATCAATCCTTCATCCTCCAGAATATGGTAAGCTTTTCTCACGGTATGAAAACTGGCTTCCAGCTGTTGGCCCAATTCCCGGGTAGACGGTAACATCTCTCCCACTTGAAACTGTTTGGTAGCGATCATCAGTCGAATTCGGTCAGCGATATGTTTGGCGGAGGTTTTCAATTTGCTTGTTTTAAATTTAATACTATTTTATTAGTAAATAAATTAAGTTAACCAACATGAAGATATTTGTTTTTTCAACCATACTCATACTTTTGTTCGATTTTAGGGTACAAATACAAGCTCAATCAAAATCAGATTCCGTTAAAGTAACCATTCAACTGGAACTCCCTGAAAACACACCGGAAGATGCCAACTTCTATCTGGCCGGAACCATCAATGGATTTGATCCGGGTATCGGCTTTGGCTGGAAAAATCAATCTATTCCATTCAACTATAAAAATGGTCGCTGGGAAATATCCCTCACCCGTGCTAAAGGAGATACTATTACCTATAAGATCACCCGCGGAACTATTTATTCGGCTGAGGAAAGTGTTGATTACACCTATCGGGCTCCACGGGAACTCATATTTGATAAAGACAAAACCGTTACAGCATCTGTTGAGGCCTGGCATGATATTCCTCCCGAAAACATGAAGGATCTATGGCCAGAAATAAATCTGGAACCAGTAAAAGATAAAGTATTCAAGTACAATGATCGGGTTTACGATTGGATGGGTACTATTCTATATGCCGATGATATTGTCAGATATTATTATGGAGATCAAATCAGAGGAACCCTACAGGAGATTGAGCCTTCCTTTTCTGACACTACTATTTACTATCAAGTAACTTCAAAAGCACCCGATAACACTTTATTAGTAGTAGCAGGAAAATCTGAATCTGAAAACCCTTGGATGGTCTACATTGATCAGAATAATGACAATAAGATCTCAAACGAAGAGTATGTATTCTCAGAGAATGATAGCAGCACTAAATGGGAAGGACTCATACATTATGACAAAATCAGAAAAAACAGAGTTATAAATGACACCACTCAAGCTCGTATTAATTTGGTAACTGATTTACCGCAAGGCTACTCATCCAGCAACCGCAAAGATGTTCCTGATTTAGTTTATTCGTTTCCAAATGTACAACGAAAAGCAACCATTGTTAACAAAAATGATACTCTCAATGTATATATGTTGAACTTTTTTGAATACCTGTTTACTGAAAACTTACAGGTCTTTCTTGATGTTGATGGTGATGATGTTCTACAAATGGGATCTGGTACAAATGAAGATTTTAGTGTTAATGCAAACGACATAAGAAGAGCGGAGAAATATTATTTCTATCCTCACTTTGAGGCAGGGAATCAAATGTATGAGATCGCAGATATTGATCCACATGGTAACTGGGTTCGGCTCCGGCCTTCCTTCGAAGAATCTCAAAAACAACTAGCTGCCATTGAAGTTGGAGTCTCCCTCCCTGACTGGGATGGTACCACACTTGACGAAAAGCCAATTAGTAAAGAGAACCTGACAGGAAAATATGTCCTTCTTGATTTTTGGGGTAGTTGGTGTGGTCCCTGTATTGAAGAATTGCCTTATTTGAAACAGGCCTATGATGATTTTAAGAATTCAAATTTTGAAATAGTAGGACTTGCTTATGATTCCATTGAATCGACTAAAGAAGCCATTTCAAAGTATGACATAAAATGGCCACAAGTTATGGATGATGGAGAATTCAGTACCTTATTCCGGATTCAGGGCTATCCTTTTCAAATTCTGGTTAACCCGGAAGGAAATATTATAGAAACCGGACAGGCATTGCGTGGAGAAAAACTAGAACAAACCCTGATGAAATATCTTAATTAAAATTAAGCTATTCTTTCAATCATGAGGCGGCAAAATTTTCACCCATAAAAATCTTCAATGGTCTCAAGATATGCTTTCACGGTTCGTTCCAATCCCCAATAAATAGATTTACTGATGAGTGCATGACCAATACTTACTTCATTCAGGTTTGGCACGGTTTCGAGCAGATCCGGAAGGTTCTCTAAATTCAACCCGTGACCGGCGTTTGCCTTCATTCCCAATTCATTGATCATTTTTGCAGCCTTTCGGAGCCGGGTAAGTTCGTGCTGTTTTTTCCCTTCAGAAGCATTAGCAAAAGTTCCGGTGTGAAGTTCAATGGCATCCGTTCCCAGTTCATGAGCGAGTTGAATATCTTCGGGATTAGGATCCAGGAATAAGCTGATCTCAATATCAGTTTTCCGAAGTTTTGGGAATACGCGGTTCTTAAAATCATCAAAAACGGTTTCCATTTTGAGTCCGCCCTCTGTGGTCAATTCTTCCCGTCCTTCAGGAACAAGCGTGCACAAATGCGGATCTACTTTGGTACAAATATCGAGCATTTCATCGGAGGCAGCCATTTCAAAATCCAGCTTTCCGCGTACGCTATCCTTCAATCGGTACACATCTTCATCCCTGATATGGCGGCGATCGCCCCGCAGATGGAATACAATACCGGCAGCTCCGGCTCCTTCACAGATCCGAGCCGCTTCGATGGGATCAGGGTAGCCTTCTCCCCTGGCATTTCTCAAAGTTGCAACGTGATCGATATTGACGAGTAATTTCATTTAAATAGCCGGGTTTTTAAATTCAGTAATTCTACTTCAAAAGTAAGCATATCCGTTTATATTTACAGACAATGAAATCAGACGGTATCATCATACAAAAAGCACTGCTGATACTCTTGGCGGCAGGTATTTTTTCGGCTTGTGGAACAGTCAAGAGGGGAGCTGTTCCCTGGGAAGAAGAACCTGCTAATATGACTTCTGAGCCTCCTGAGGCTACGGAAAGTAGTTCTGGTGTACCCGAGGTTGATGAAGCAGCAGCTCCGCAAATTCAGGAGCGGCAGGAATTCCTCCAACTTGCTTACAATGACTGGAAAGGAGTTCCCTACTTATTGGGTGGAAGTGGGTACACGGGTATTGACTGTTCGGCGTTTATGCAGGTTGTTTTTGAAGATTATTTTTCAAAATTAATTCCTCGTACTACCTTAGAACAGCTTGAGTTTGGGGATCCTGTTAGGAAAGAACAGATTGAAACAGGTGACATGGTATTCTTTAAAACCGGTCGCCGTACTTATCATGTGGGGGTAATGGTGAACCGAAGTGAATTTCTTCATGCTTCCACATCAGAAGGGGTGAAAATTTCAGCTCTTGACCACCCTTTTTGGGAGGAAACCTATTTGGCGGCTCGAAGAGTTATTTAAGCCAAGTCCTAATTCCGGATTAAATTGCCCAATCGGGTAAAACCCCAATTTCAATTCCAAACACAAAGCCAATAATGGTATAAGAAGCTAGTGTTAGTAACAGTATAAATAAAATATTTAGCCAAAAGCCGGCTTTTGCCATTTCAGGAATAGCGATCTTTCCACTCCCATAAACAATGGCATTAGGGGGCGTTGCTACCGGTAGCATGAAAGCACAGCTAGCTCCCAATACAGTTGGGATAGCAAGTAGTAGTGGATTCTCCCCTAGTCCAATGGCAACTGAGGCTAGTATTGGCAGGAAAGCTGCTGTAGAAGCCGTATTGCTTGTCATCTCTGTCAAAAAGATGATAAGCGATATCACTATAAAAATGATCAATAATATTGGCCAGGTATCAAGTGCTCCTATTCCATTTCCAATCCATGTTGCCAAGCCTGTAGAACTAATAGCAGACGCCATACTCAGTCCCCCCCCAAAAAGAATCAAGACTCCCCATGGCAAACGTTTAGTGTCCGACCATTTTAAAAGAAATACATTCTTCTTAAGATCGGAAGGAATTATAAAAAGAACTATAGATGCTGCTATTGCAATACCGGCATCTGAAATACCCGGAATATAATTTGAAAGAAACGGCCTGAATATCCAAAGTAAAGCCACACCTAAAAAAACAGCCGCGACTTTTTTCTCCTCAGAGGATATCAAACCCAATTCATTCATCTGCTTTTGAATGAGTTCTTTGCCACCTGGCAATACCTTTATTTTAATTGGGTAGATCACCTTTGTGAGAACCAAATACATAAGTGGCAGTGATAAAACAACAATAGGAACCCCTACCAGCATCCAGTCAAAAAAGGTAATCTCAATGCCATAGTTTTCGAGAACAAACCCGGCTAACAAAGCATTGGGGGGTGTTCCAATAAGTGTCCCCATTCCTCCAATATTACAGGCATATGCAATACATAGAATAAGTACGATCTCAAAGTTTATCTTATCAGAGCCTTCCTCTCTATCTACCAACTCTAAAATTGACATAGCTATTGGCAACATCATAATGGCTGTAGCAGTGTTGCTGACCCACATACTTAAAAATGCAGCTGCTATGATAAACCCAATAATGATAGATGACGGCTTAATTCCCACAAAACTGACTATGCTAATTGCAATTCGTTTGTGAAGATCCCACTTCTCCATGGCCAGAGCTATTATAAACCCTCCCATAAATAAAAATATAAGTGGATTAGCATAAGGTGAGGTAGCCTCAGAGATAGTAGTAACACCAAACATCGGGAATAGTACTATGGGCAACAGTGCTGTTACAAAAATGGGGATGGCTTCCGTCAACCACCATATGCCCATTAATATTGTTATTGCCGCAGTTTTCCATGCCGCATCAGATAAGCCTTCAGGTGTCGGAGTTAGCATTAGTAGTATTAATACTACTACTCCACCAATTAAACCTAAGTGTTTACCTAAATTACTAATGTTACTTTTTATCATAAAAATTAAAACTTATCTCTCAGCAGGATAATTTTCTTTCTCCATCCAATATTCCAAATAGGGAACATTATAAATACTTGTCCAGCCAAATATTCTCAGGCCATTTGTTATTTGCCAGATCGGAGGTCTCCTTGCACCCGGGTCTTTTGGAAAGTTACTCGCCTCTTCCAACGCTTCTGCAAGAATTTTTTGATTTTCATACGAGTCAAACTCTTGTACCAATTCATCGGTTTTCAAATATTGAGCACGATCAGCAGCCTCTTCTAAGAAACTCGGTTCACCTGAATATTCGTATCCAAGAACCAAACTGCTGATTGATGATAAATATGATTCCATATCATGATTATAAGGAGGCACATCTCTAAGTCTTCTTGCATGGTCGATCATTGCATTTTTGACTTCCTCATCACCTGTTAGTTGAACATACTTTCTGAGGCCATTGGTTACATAAACTTGTGAGTAACCATACCTGTTGATAACCATTTCCCCTCCCTGATCCGGATGATGCTGTAATTCAAGCATTATATCCACTCTATCTTTCAGTTCATCTCCGTACACATCCATTTTCGTAGCATCATATATTTCAGCTAAATTCCAAACGGATAAGTACAAGCGGCGGCCTCTTAATCCATGACCTCCGAATACTCTTTTCACATAATAATCACCCGTTTGCATAGCTACTTCTAAGCCTCGGTGATTAGCATCAAGATAGTAGGATGTAACCCAGCCAGGAACCCAAACATGAGCACTCAATAACGAACTATAGTGCTGATCTGCATGCCTTCTTCCCATTCCAACATACGGTGATCCTTCAGGTTCTTCTAAATTTTGAAAATAGTGTATTGATTCATTTGTATCACCAATATACACAGGATCTTTAGGCCAGTGGATGTTATCTACATCCATAGTATGCATACTTGCAGCCTGAGCTGTTCTATAGTACATCGGGTTACCGGTTCTTATGAATTGTAACCACCACATGTAATCGTTACCAGGCTCATTATTTGTCCACTGACCCCATTCGTTACCATAGTAGTAAGTCAAATTATCACCATAGTTCAGCATACCATACCAGGGCTCCCATTCCTGGTTAAATTTCATCCATTGAAATTTATAATCCAGGCCTCTTTCATACGAAGCGAACTTTTCCTTTTGTGCAGCCAGTTTACCGAAAGCTTCACTTTTAGCATACCAATCCGGATCTGCATGGGTAACAGAGCCATCCAAGAACATTTTTGCAGTTTTTTCTACATCCGCAGATGTGCTTTTCTTATGGAAATAGAAAACCATCTCTGTTGTTTTTGCTAAACCTTGAGCAAAGTTTGCGATCATTCCACTATCATTATCAAGATCTTTTCTGGCAAAACTCTGAGGCTCAACAGAAGGTGTCCATATGTACGCAGTAATATCTTCTTCTGCTTCTTCAACTTTTATCTCTTTGGGATATTCTTCAAAGAAACTTTTAAAGCCAACCATAACCCCCCATTTATCATCTGAAAGGTCTACCCAACCAGCCGCTCTTTCGGCACTAATGTTAGTTTGGTCATCTATTTTAATTGTAGCATTAAACACATTCTGTAATCTTTGCTCAGGTGAAGAGTTTGCCAAAGGTGGAATTTGAGATGGATTAGGTCCTGTTTGCAATACTGATGCTTCATTGCTCAGTGAACTCTGTACAAATTGACTATTACCTGTATCCCACCACTTACCATCATAATAAGAAGTTGTGACCGTCTTATTATCAGACATATTATACTTAAGTGATAAACCGGTAGCAGCTATTTGATCATTTGGCTCTATAAACCCTTCATCCTCGGAAAGTTCACCTTCATCAATGACAATACCATTTTGAGTTGCGATAGCTTCATATTCCCCACTTGGGACACTATGATTGTCAGGAATTCCTGTATATACAAATGTGTGCTGAACTTTTATATAGCTTTTGCCAGCATACGTATGAATACGGGTTATGAAAGGAGCTGAATTATTGTCTTCACGGCTATATTGATATTTCCCTTCCACACGAATAATTGCATGCAATGGGCCACTTCCTAATTCTTTAACTGTTCTTGTAACAACAGCTTTAGATCTGTCGAGACCCATTCCATCTATGATATCGAGGAATGAACTCCGGCCTTCTTTACCTTCAGCGATAACATCAGTTTCAGTGAAGCCGTCTCCATCAATGTCCAATTCAACTTTATCCAGAAAACCACTTCCTGCAGGGGCGTTAAAAAAACCACCACCTTCCCCTTTATTAACTTCAAAACGGAGTGGTCCCGTATTAACTGTAACTTCTCCGGTAACACGCTGATTGTTTTTTACCGTTAGTATTTGGTCGTAATCCATACTGTTGCGTACTTCCGGACCATATTCTACTGTATAGTCTGTTTCCTCATCCGTAAAGAAAAATACCCACATCCACTTAATACTATTATCTGCGGGTTCCCAGGTACTCACTTTAGTGATCTGGGACGGAATCTCATTTCCTCTGCTATCCAACATCCTAACATGATCAGGAGAAAACAATTCTCCTTTTGGAACAGGTATACCAAAAACTTGAGGAGATCCCGGAATGTTGTTTTTTACTTCAATAGGAATTTTTGTTGAATCATTGGCAACATTACAACCAGTAATCATGATCAGTGAAATCATGAACAAAAAACTTAGTTTCTTCATATCAAATCTTGATATACGCATTTATATTACCTTCAATTTTGGGTTTTATGATCTAAAACAAGAGCTGCTGCACCCAATACAGCAATTTCATCCAGTTCAGAAACGGTTATAGTTAAATTATCCAGAGAGTTCTTATAGGCAAAGTCTGCCATCGATCTATACATCGCATCCTTGAAAAAGGGGTATGCTTTACGAACTCCTCCCCCAAATACAATGAGCTCTGGATCGTATGCATATAGAACTGCCTTCAGGGCATTCCCAAGATGTGTCCCAAATTCCTCGTAAACATCCAGGGCTTCTTCATCATTTTCTAAAGCGAGTTCAAAAAGCTTCGACCCTTTTATATTTTTATGTTTTTCAAAAAACTGTCCTGAACAATAGTGTTCATAAATCGAATCCAGGTAAGGTATCATCCCCACTTCTCCGGCACCACAGTTAGGACCTGAGTAGAGTTTATTATTGAAAATGAGTCCGGCTGCAAATCCGGTTCCAATTATAAGACCGGCAACAGAAGAGCTTCCCCTAGCTTTACCAAAATATTTTTCACCTAAGACGAAACAATTTGCATCATTATTTATGAAAACAGGCTTATCAAAGTCCTTCTCAAGGATTTTTTTCAAAGGGACTTTTTTCCACGACGGGATGTTCTGGACATCATAAACTATACCGGCTTCAACATCTACCACACTCGGAACCCCCATTCCAATCGCGCTCACAGATGGCTCTATTTCTTTTGAAATAAGCATTCTGATCTGATTGATCAAATCTTCGGGTGAAGCAGAGTTTTCTATTTTTTCGGTTGATACGGAAATGATATTATTATTTAAAATACGGGCAACCCTTACATTGGTAGCTCCTAAATCTATTCCTATCAGATCCATTATGTCCTTGCTGATTGATTTGATAAGTCTTTAAAGCACATCAGCATTATTCTTTAGATCCAAATTCAATGGTCTTATTACTGATAAGAGGTTTGGCCCAAAATCCAATACTCAGTATGTATCCAAATGAGATATAGAGGAATAACATACCAATTCTCAATCCGAATAAATCACCAAGTGAACCCACGATAAGCGGTACAATTGCACCACCGGCTATCCCGGTAACCAATATCCCTGAAAAAGTTCCGTGATGCTCAGCTACTGAATTAAGTGCTAACGAAAATATGATAGGCCACATTACGGCTATAAAAAATCCAATTGCAGGAAAAGCAATAAGTGCTACCTCTCCACTACCGAAAAGAGAAAGAGTGAGTGAGATCAAGACGGCTGATGTGAAGAGGATAAGCACTTTTTTACTGTCCATAATTTTTAGCAGGAATAAACCAAGCATAGTACCTGCAGTCATCATTCCCCAGAACCAGGATACTACGGAAGCTCCTGTTGTTTGAGGATCATACCCGTGATAGGTTGATAGAAATTCAGATATCCAGTTCGCAACCCCTTGTTCAGCACCTACATATGCGAAAATACCAAAGAAGAAAAGGATTACTTTTTTGTTCTTCAATAATTCTAAATGGGTTTCAAAAGCACCGATCAATTCGTCTTCTTTCTTCTCGACTTCCGGAAAATTAGAAACTCCAATCACAACTACCATTACTAAACAAACAAATGCGAATAACCAGTATAATGAAACCCAAGGCAGGCTCTCAGGAACTATATTAGTAAGCAAACTGAGCAATGCGCCCATGTCTTCAGTGCCAATATTAAGAACTAAATAGGAATAAACGAGTGGGCTAATAAAAGAAGCTAAACCAAAAAACAATTGGGCCATCACAGAGTTGAAAGCAAAGTTTTCTTCACCACCTGAGACTCTTAAGAGTGGATTGATAGCTACCTGAAGCATAGCCATTCCTGAGCCGATAAGGAATAGAGAAACCACAGCTACTAAATACTGAGGAAACAAAGCAAAAAGTAATGCTCCGGAAAATGCCACTAGAAATGCCGCTATCATGACTTTCTTTTCCTCAAAGCGTTCAATCAATATACCTGATGGAATCGACATTACTCCATATGCAATAAAGAATGCAAATGGTAAAATTGCTACTAAAGTAAGGCTCAGATCAAAATCCTCAATGATCTGGGGAACAAGAGGACCTATTATATTTGTCAAAAATGAGATAACAAAAAATATTAATACGATAAGTCCTACCAGATAATAATTCCTTTTCATAATATTGGTGTGATGAATGGTGCTAATGTTTCAAGTTTAAGTACAAATCAACGAAAAGCTAATTTTCAAACATTGGAAATAGCTTCCTAATCTCTTCTTCGGTCGGCTGATATCCATATTCGCAAATCTCAAATGATTCAGCATATTTGAAGGAATTTGCTTTCTCTTCGCCATACCATTTTTTAAGTCCTTCCAGTTGTTCCGGAGAAACAACCATCTGACCTATAAAGCCATTTATTAAAAACTCTTTACGCTCTTCCTCACCTTCAGGCACCTTGTCTAAGTTTCCTGAAACCCATGGAAGCCACTCATATACCTGTGATTCATGAGCATCGAATGCATTTACCTTTTTCTCAAATGTTTCATCTATACCAACTACGATGTCATGAGAAAATGGATTAGGTTTTTGGAATCCATCTGACATGTATAAAAACACCGGGTTTTTCCTTAGTGGAGGAGTGTCGGGAGCAACATTTGGTACCACTACCATGTATGCAGCATCCTGTACTAATACACCTGCATATCTGTGATCAGGGTGATAATCGTTCGGGCGTAATCCCAATACCACATCAGCATTCCAGTTTCTAATTTCTCTTATTACTTGCTGTCTGATATGTAACTCCGGCAACAATTCACCGTCATGGTTATCTAAAACTTTATATTCATCAATACCTAATCTTCTTCCTGCTTCTTCTGCTTCTGCTCTTCTTCGTTTAGCCAGCATCCCACCGCCTTCTTCGTGGTGACCTGCATCTCCATTTGTAATGGACAGGAATTTAACTGCATACCCTTGTTCAGCTAACATAGCTGCGGTTCCACCCATTTTTGCATCTCCGTCATCCGGATGAGCGAAAATAGCAATCACCCTAATCCTGTCATCTTCATTATCCGGTAATTGTGCGTTCGCAGAGAATGATACCGAAAGAAAAAATAAGGCGATAAAAATCGATATTAAATAGTTCATTTATTTAGGTCTGAGTTAAAAAAATAGCCGGGATATGTTAATAAAATATCCCGGCTAAAAAGCTACTGTTTATTGGTGTTCTGGATTTTGAGTCATTTCATCTGGTGCAACATCAATTGCGCCAAGTGGAATAGGATATAGAAGTGTTACTTCCGACTCAGATATCCCTAAATGGTTAGCCATTACAGATTTAGCTACTCCAAATCTTAAAAGGTCTGGCCATCTTTTGTTTTCGAATGCAAATTCTAGACGTCTTTCCTGAAGAAGCTTCTCGTCAAAAGTGCCGGGGGTATTGCCGTCGATGTCAGCTAATCCAGCACGATCTCTAACTTCATTGATAAGATCGTAAGCTTCTGTGCTTTCACCAATTGCCTCGGCCAGGTTTAACAGAACCTCAGCATACCGGATCTCCATCCAATTATTTGGAGCATCAAAAGCTGTAGATGGATTACTATCAAATTTCTCAACCCAATAACCTCCAGTTCCGTCAGCTTCGAGAGTTCCTTCAAACCTTTCGTCTGCAGGATCATATTGATTAACAATATCGTCCGTAACGTCTTGCGGGGCTACGCCACCACCAACTCCACCGCCAACTCCGTTTGGTGTATACATGTCAGTGTATGCACTTCCTTCTCCAACACCACCGGAAATATATTGAACCTCAAAGATAGACTCGATATTTCCCTCGTTAGAAGGACCCCAAAGCTGGGCATAGTCTTGTACAAGGTCATACTGCTGTGAATCCACAACTCTTCGTAATGGAGCTTCGGCGTCACCGGGATTTCCTGCTTGCAGATGTACTCTTCCAAGCAGGGCAGCTGCAGCATACTCAGTGGCTCGCCCACCATCTGCTACTGGTGGTAGAAGCCCTTCAGCTTCTTCTAAATCAGAGGCGATGCGGTCAAAGATAGCGGATGCAGGCACTTGATTTATCTCTACATTTGGAGATGTTACTTCTTCAAACTGCTCAGGAATATTGCCAAATATGACGGCCATATTATAGTAAAGTAATGATCGTATAAAGAGAGCTTCCCCTTTAATCTGATCCTTTAAATTACTATCAGTGAAATCTACATCATCAATACGAGCAATAATTGTATTTGCTCTGGCTATTCCTTCATAAGACTGATTCCAAGTATTTTCCAGCTCACTGGCTGTTGATATTTCATCGAAATCATCAATTTGTTGCAAGGTAGCGGCAAGACCTGTTGCCCCACCACCATTTGCACCATTATCTGCTCTCATTTCTAAGAACAGAATATTATTCACTCCGAAGGTTCCGTTACTCTGAAGTGCTCCATACGCGCCAGTGATGGCTACTTCAAAATCCCCCTGAGTTTCATAGAAGTTTTGAGCATTTCGTTCCGATATTGGACTTAAGCTTGTAAAGTCTTCTCCACAAGAAACAAACAATAGTGGAAGAAGAAGTATTAAATATAGTTTTTTCATGGTTATTGTCCTTTTTATAAAATTCTGATTAAAAGTCGAGGTTAATACCGAATTGGAATGTCCTTGATAATGGATAAGCACCATAATCTTCACCCGGTGTCAAACTGTTAGTTTGCAGGCTTACCTCGGGATTAAATCCTATATAATCTGTAAACATAGCCACGTTGGTAGCAGACGCATATAAGCGAGCAGAACTGAATAGTCCTTCAACCCATGAAGCTGGCAATGTATACCCTAACGTTATATTTTTAATCTTCAAATAGCTTCCATCTTGTACCTGATAAGAAGAAATTCGGTTGTTATTACCATGGTTTGCTGAATTACGGTCAGCTCTTGGGTGTTCTCCGTTACCTGGTTGTGATTCAGAAATCCAGCGATCATTAAGTGCAGCATATGAGTTGAAATTAGCTTCACCGTTCAGAAGGTGGCGAGACGTCAAGTTCAACACATCCCGTCCTTGAACTCCCTGAATGAAAATACTCAGATCAACACCTTTGTAGTTAAATCTGTTTGTAATTCCATAGGTATAATCAGGATGGTAGCTTCCGATCACTGTACGGTCTTCCTCGTTAATAATGCCGTCATTATTAACATCTTTAAACCTGAAGTCACCCGGACGTGGGGCTGGTGCCATCATGTCGTCAGGAGCATTATCAATATCTGCCTGATTCTGATAAATACCATCCACTACATATCCGTAATAACTACCGATTGGGTCACCAATACGGGTAATATGACGGTTACCGGCTGCACCGGAACTTAAAATTGGATCTCCTTCAGGACCTAATTTCAATACCTTATTGCGGTTTGCCGCTATATTAAAATCAGTTGCCCATTGGAATTCACCTGAAAAGTTTCTCGAAGTAATAGCAAATTCAATACCTCTGTTCTCAACCTCACCAATATTAGTCAGTGCTGTTTCAAAACCTGTTGATGCCGGAATATTTACCATAAGTAAAAGGTCTTCCGTAGTACTCTCATAAACATCAAACGAACCATAGATTCGACTATCAAGGAAAGCATAATCAATACCAAGGTTCACCTGATACGTTGTTTCCCAAGTTAGTTCATCATTACCGATTGTTCTTGGAGCAACTCCAATGTTCTCACTTCCGGAAAATGGATAGTTGGCTTCACCTAATAGTCCGATAGATCCATAATTTGGAATTTCAAAATTACCGGTTACACCATAACTACCTCTGAACTTCAATTCATTTATAGCCTCAATATCTGCCATAAATGGCTCCTGAGTTGCTCTCCATCCTAATGAGAATGATGGGAAGACACCGGTTTGGTTTTCACTACCAAATCTTGATGAGCGATCAGCACGAACGGTACCTGTAAACAAATACCTGTCCTTGTACACATAATTAACACGCGCAAGGGAAGAAACTAAACTCCATTCTTCTTTGATCTCATCTCCACCGGTGATAATACCGCCATTTACAGTTGTAACCTGATCATCTGTAAAATCCTGAGCCACTATAACAGTTCGGTTATCCGTTTGCTTTTGAGCGGTATACCCAACAACGGCATTTAAACTATGGTCTTCTCCAAAGGATTTCACATAGTTAAGAGTGTTTTCCCATAACCAGTTAAAGCTATCACCTGAACTGCTTTGTGCATAAGGCTGTGGAGATGTCTGAGTTCTATAAAGAAACTCGGTTCCTCTATAAAATGATTGTTTAAAATTGTTTAAATCATAACCGATCAATGATTTAAACGTCAGGTTCTCATTGACATTGTAATCACCGTAAAAATTACCGAAAACTCGATTATTCTTAATGTCTTCACTTATGAACTCCATTATCGCAAGTGGATTACTGGCTGATGTAGTTCCGCCACCAAGGTAAGACTGGTTATTAAGCTGGTTGATAGTTCCATCCGGGTTATAAGGTGCCACTACGGGTGAGTGAACCATGGCAGAATATACAATTCCGGGAGGGGACCCAAAATAAGGGGCATTAGCAGGCAATCTATCATGCTGAGTTAAAGCAGCATTAATCGCAGTACCTACAGTTATTCTGTCACTTAAATCCTGAGTCAGGTTTAATTTTAAGGTGTAACGGTCAAAAGCTGAACCGTCTAAAACCCCTTCTTGATTGAGGTAACCGGCAGAAAGGAAGTATCTGGTAATATCTGTACCACCGCCTATTGAAAGGTCATAGTTTTGCATTACTGCCGGACTGAAAATAAGATCCAGCCAATCGGTATCCGTACCATCCCATGCCACATATTGTTCTGGAATCAGGTAGTTACCTACGTTTGGCCGACCTGCATTAGTGTCCGGATCATAATTTGGATTGGCAGGAGCATCTCCCAATTCTATATCCTGAAGATAATTATTGTTTCTTGAATCCTTGGTATATGCAATCAATTCCTCAGCATTCATCATATCCGGCTGATTGAATATAGAAGAACTACCTATATAACTATTAAAAGAAACCTGAGGAGCTCCGGTACTACCTTTTTTAGTTGTAATAAGAACAACACCGTTAGACCCCCTGGATCCATAAATAGCAGCTGCAGAAGCATCCTTTAAAACCTCAATAGATTCAATATCTCTTGGGTTAATAGTTGCCAATGGATTTGCCTTAGGTGGCTGAAATGAAGCTCTTTGGCTACCAATATTTGCCTGAAGGTTATTACTATTTGAAATAGGTACGCCATCAACAACATATAATGGATCATTTCCGGCTGAGATAGAGCCTGTTCCACGAATCAAAATTTGTGGGGAAGAGCCCGGCTCACCAGTTGACTCTGCAACATTTACACCGGCCATTCTACCCTGAAGTGCGTTTTCAAAACTAGAAACCGGAATATTATTAATTTCCTCGGTTCTTATGGATGTTACAGAACCTGTAACTTCTGTTCTTTGCTGTGTACCATATCCTACTACAACAACATCTTCAAATTGCACAAGGTCATAAACCAGGTCAACTTCAAAATAGTCTTGGTCACCTATAAGTACTTCTTGTGTCTTATATCCTACAAAACGGAATACTAATATCTCCGAATCATCCGGGACGGTCAGTTCAAACTCGCCATCAGCATTTGTAGCTGTACCGATGTTGGTACCCTCTACGGAAACATTAACAGCAGGCAGGGTTTCTCCTGTTTGTGAGTCACGTACAACTCCAGAAACATCTTTCTCCATTTGATCAATCTCGTTCATGGCAGAACGACTTTCAATCAACATAATCTCACGGGTATTAGAAACTACTGCTTCATAACCTGAATCGAGTAATACATATTGTAAAGCATCGGAAACACTTACATCTGTAAGATTTACAGAAATAGTTTTAGACAGTGCTTCCAAGTCTGAATTCAAAGCTATTCCAAGTTTTGATTTATCAGAAATTGACTTTAATACGTCACCAAGAGGGACGTTTTCTTCGTTTAATGTGATCTTCTTCCTTAATTCTGGAATACTATTAGAATACAACTTAACTGAATAGTATTGACTTGAAATTGTCTGTACACTATTAGAAAGAGATGTAATCAGTTGTGCCTTAGCATTTGTAGTATTGCCAAAATGAAGTACAACAATACCAAGTAACATATATGATATTGCAATCCTTACTGTTTTTGTAACAAATGTTCTCATCCGTGTCCTCTTAGCTAGTTTTTGTTCTTGTTATAAAAGCGCTTCCAATTTTACCTTAAAACAAAATGCTTCAGCATATTGATTTTTAAAGATTTATTTATTGAAAGTAATTTTGTCCTTACTAATTTTATATTTAATATCTAATGAAGTAGCAATCGTACGGATCACATTATCCATACTCTTACTCTTTAATTCAGCAGTTAAATGCATGTCTTTTATTGAATCGGATTCAAATACTATCGTCATGTCATACCTGCGCTCCAATTGTTTTGCAACTTCAGACATTGCAGCATCATCAAATTTCAACTCACCTCTTCTCCAACTCAGGTACAGATCTATATTTTCAACATTCTCTGTAGTCATACTGCTATTTGACAGATCTAATCGAGCAAGCTTGCCTTTTGTCAAAATCACACCATCATTCATTTCTGAGTTTGCTCGCCTAAATGAAACTACACCGCTTTCAACTACAGTCTGTACTGTGTTGTCATCTGAATAATTTCTTACAACAAAAGAAGTTCCCAGAACTTGAATTACAGCTCCGTTGGTATTTATAACAAATGGTTTATTTGGATTCTTTACTACGTCAAAATATGCCTCACCCTCAAGATAGACTTCCCTGGTATCAGCACTAAAAACAGTTGGTATTGAAATTCGACTATCAGCATTCAGATATACTTTTGTCCCATCAGATAAAGTCACACCACCACGCTTACCCTTAGACATTGATATTTCTTTCAGCGTCGTGTTATCAGTTTCTACAACAGGCACGTAAATCGACTTAATGGTATATAATCCAAAAAGCCCTGCCAGCAAAAATATTGCAGCTACACGAAGGACAACAGACCAGGTAGAATTCAAAGAAAACTTACTTCGGCTTGCTGTAGTCTTAATATTACCAACAATGCCTTCATCATACATCCTGTTCTTTAGTACAGCCCAATCAACTTCGGTATTAAAAAGAGTGTTAGGGGGATAATCTTTTGAAGAAAGATCCCAAAGATTTTTCAAGTTTTTCAAATAATCCTGATTATCGGGACTCTCTGAAAGCCATTTCTCAACTGATTCTTTTTCGACCTCAGAGCATTCTTCAGCCAAATATTTTGAAAGTAATTCTATATTCAAATTTAAACCTGGTTACATTTATTTCTTTATTCTATATAATAAGACAAGCCGAATTCCGCATACCCCCAAGGGTAATTCAATTTTTTTCAAACATGTCCTTCAATAATATCTGATCACGGATATCTTGCAATGCATTTGCTATATGATTTTCAACTGTCTTCCTCGTTATGTTGAGAACCTTAGCTATTTCCTTATACGACAGCCCTTGACGCCTGTTCAACTCAAATACCATTCTCCTTCTTTCCGGCATATTTTCTACAATAGCCCAGATTTGCTTTATTGAGTACCGCTGAATATCGGTTAATCCATCATTGCTTTTAGTATTAGGCCTTCCAAATAATGCCAAACTTTCCATCTCAGTCCGAAATCCACTTATAACCCTAAGCTGAGAATTTTGCTTTTCTAATAGATTGAGTGCTTGATTTTTTACTGACTGAAAAAGATAAACCCTTACACCTACATTAACTTCCCAGTTCTCACGATTCCTCCAAATTTTGAGAAACACATCTTGTACAATATCTCGTGCAAATTCCCTGGATTTTGTAATACTGATCGCGAATCTGCTTAACTCAACATGATATTTGAAAAATAAAAATTCGAAAGCCTTCTCATCTCCTTTACGTATCAATGCCACAAGATCTAAATCGTCAAGATCTTTCATTGAATTTTGTTCTTGAAAGGCAAAAGCTAAAAACATCTTATTTTAATATTACAATAGAATGCGCTCAATTTAACTTATTCAACTTTTGGCATAGTAAAGTGATCATATACAAATACATATAAAAATAGCAGCGAGAATGATCATACCCGCTGCTATTTAATTACGAAAATAATCAACTAACTACCAATCTCTTCTAGAACCGGCTCCATCTGGATTTCCTCTGTAATATCGGAAGCTTTCCATGGGTTTGCCGTCACGAGATCCGCGCTCAAATACTCTGCGTCGCATCCGCTCAAGAAACTCCTCTCCTTCATTACCGGGCAAATCTTCCAGATCCGGACCAGTATAATTACTAAAAGCAGACGTGAATTGACTTACATACTTACTTAAAGAACGAACTTTATTTTCAGCGAAGTCTGAAATATCTACCCAGGTATTATCATTAGATCCTGTTGTACTGTAGAAAAGATAATCGGTCACTGAATGCTCTTCCAGACCTTCATTGATAATCTGACTTGGAAAAATCAAACGCCATTCTGCTGCACGGGCTGCATCCACTGCTAGGTATGAAGCTGTACGGTGGTCTGTTTTATGCCACTGCTGATAGCCATAGCCTGGATCAAAAGCCATTAGTGTAGTAGGCTTCAGTTTTCTTATCCACCACACGATCTGCTTTACAACTTCTTCCCGATCGGCAAACTCTAACATACCGTCTGTATATCCTAAATTAATATAGTTCTCTTCAGGTATACCTAACTCCTTTAAAGCATCGACTTCTTCCTGTCTGCGAATTTTAGCTAGTCTGTCACGCGTCATAGTAGGATCACTGGTTCCTACATTACCGGTTGTCAAAAGCATTACATATACATCATTACCATTGGCTTGAAGTGTAGCCATTGTACCATGAGACCCACCGTCGTCATCTGGGTGAGCACCTATAAATAATACAGTTCTACCTGTCCATTCTTCTACGGGTGTTTCAGGTTGCGCCATCAATAAAAATGGCGTTAGCATGAAAGCAACAAGCAGTATTTTTATTCTATTCATTGTTTTTCCTATTTATTATTTGTTAACGAGATCTTCTTTTTGAAAAAATTCAGGATTAATAAGAGATGCAGCCTCTTCATCTAACACCAATTCAACCTGTGGGTGTTCTTTTAAAAACGTTATAGGCCACTTCTTTGTAATTTCTTTATTAAATAATTGTGAAATTGCTTCTGCTTTAGAACTACCCCAAGCCATACAAACAATTTTCTTTGCCTTTAATATTGTTTGTATTCCCATCGTAATAGCATACTTAGGTGTATTGTTTAGCCCGCCAAATTTTTCTGCTGCATCTGATCTTGTTCTTTGATCTAATTGAATCAATCTTGTTTTAGAATTTATTTCTGACCCGGGCTCATTAAATCCAATATGACCATTACTTCCAACCCCCAGCAACTGAAAATCCACCCCTCCAAATTCCTCAATCTTATTCTCAAAAGCTTCACAATGATCTGGAATATCATCAAGTTCAAGTGTACCATCAGGAATGAATATGTTAACCGGGTCAATATCTACATGCTTAAAAAGGTTCTCAAACATATAGTAATGGTAGCTGTTTTTACTTTCCGGCTCTATTGGGTAGTATTCATCTAAATTAAATGTGATGACTTTGCTAAATGATAGCCCCTGCTCATTATGGCTCGCTATCAATTTTTCATAAACCTTTTTTGGAGATGCGCCGGTAGCCAAACCAAGGACAGTTGATTTTGAAAGTGAATTATTACTTTCAATTTTTGAATGGATCAACTTAGAAATATAATCACTGCCTAAAGATTTATTTTTAAATAACCTAAAATGGATATTTTCGTTACTGAATTTTATCATGAATTAATGCGAAACCACCTGATCTTATATCATCCTTTTCTATAAGACCGAACAAAATTCATGTACCCCCAAAAATTATTTATCAAAAAGTAACTCTGTAAGCTTAAAAAAATGTGCTAGTGCTAAACAGGTAAAGATAATTTCCACACGCTTAAGTCTGGATAAATCAAAGCACCTAATTTTAATTAAACATTCAAAGTCTAAGAAGAAGCTTCCCAAGGAAATCTAAAAGTTCTATAAGATTCAGATATTCTTTTCTCGTAATTCGAAAATGTTATTCATCATTTTTAAATATGCATCACTCATTGATATATCTCTTCGCTTCATCATAGACTTCATTACTTCCACCGCCTTTTCAAAGCGATAAAGCTGTTCATTATCAGGACCAAGCCAGGTAAAAGACTTAATGAGTTTAGGTGATAAATAATCAATAAAAACATTAGAACTAACTCCACAAATTGTTCCTGTATTCAACATTGTGTTGATAGCTGTTTTGGAATGGTCTGCCATAATGGTTCCTAAAAACTGTCTCCCGGTTTCAATAGATTTCTTGGTCTTCCAATCAACGACTTTAACACTCTTATAATCATTCTTTAAATTTGAGGTGATCGTATTTGCACCTAAATTGACCCATTGGCCAAATATTGAATTCCCACAAAACCCATCATGGGCTTTATTGCTATACGAATGGAAAATACTGCCTGATACTTCTCCTCCAACCTTACAAACCGGGCCAACAGTCGTACCCCCGTAAATCCTCGCCCCCATCTTTACAGTAGCGCCTTTCCCTATTGCAATTGGGCCACGTAAAATACTTCCCGCTTCAATTTCAGCCCCGTCTTCAATAACTATCGGACCATTTTTTGCAATAAAAATACACCCCGGTTCAATATGAACATTATCTCCAATAAAAATATTTTCTTTGTAATGAACTACTGCCTCAACGCCCAAACCAGTTTTGGATATACTATTTAGCTCTGTCAAAGCGATATCTGCTTTAATCTGATCTGGATTCAGTTCAATAAGATCCCAAATATATTTCAGCGACAGGGCGTCACTAAATTCTTTTTTTTCTAATGCATCACTTTGAAAATCATTTTTATGAAATAATTGAGCGGAAGTTTTATCCTCTATGTACGCAGCAATAACTTCTTTTTTATGAACTAACTTTTCATTCACTTTTAATTCAGAAATTGCTGTTACTAATCCCTCGTTAGGTAAGTATCTGGAATTCACCCATAAACATGGCTCATTATCCTGATATGGACCTTTCTCAAAAACACCTTCCATATATTCAGGGAGCAATCTGCAACTTTCTTTGAGATTTAGTGTTTCTTCCCATTTTTCCCGAATGGTGTAGATCCCTACTCTTAGATCATCAAGAGGACGCGTAAGTGTTAGCGGGTGAAATCGGCTTGCCTTTTCATCCGAAAAAAAACACATCTGCGAGAATAATTGTCCAGCCATAAATTCAAAAATCGTTATCGTTATTCTATTTGTAAGGCTTTATATTTAAGGAATATTACTACCAAAAAAAATTTTTTAAACGGTTACCATATATGTGTGGAATTGTAGGGTACGTAGGAGACAAACAAGCCAGTAAGATCATAATTGAAGGACTCAAAAGGTTGGAATACAGAGGTTATGATTCCGCCGGAATAGCAGTAATCAATGGTCAGTTGAGTATTAAGAAAGGGAAAGGGAAAGTAGCCAGCCTTGAAAAAATGATTGGTTCAGGTGAAAAAGGCTCTATAGGCATTGGCCATACCCGTTGGGCCACACACGGTGAACCTAATGATATTAACTCTCATCCTCATACTATTGAGAGCGGAAAACTGGCAATTGTTCACAACGGGATCATAGAAAATTACAATACCCTCAAGAAAAAACTCTCGGAACAAGGCTATACTTTCTATTCTCAAACAGATACTGAAGTAGTTGCCAAACTTATTGAAAGTTTTCTTGAAAAGGACGCTTCTTCTCTGAAAAAAGCTGTTCAATTGGCACTACATCAAGTGCATGGAACGTATGGGATCGCTGTTTTACATTCTGATTTTCCAAACCAAATTGTGGTAGCAAGAAAAGGCTCTCCCCTGCTATTGGGTGTTGGAGATGGAGAGATGCTTATCGCTTCTGATGCTTCTGCTGTTGCTGCCTATACTGATAAAGTAGTATATCTGGATGATGGCGAGATCGCAGTTATAACCAAAGACAACTACACCGTAGAATCAGCCGACCATATAGAACTTTCTAAAGAGGTCCACGAACTCACTTTAAGTTTAGAAGAGATTGAGAAAGGAGGCTACGATCACTTTATGCTTAAAGAGATCTTTGAACAGCCCAAAGCTATTTCCGATTGTTTGCGTGGACGTATTGACCCTGATAAAGGTACCGTTACTCTCGGTGGAATTGATAGTATTATGGATAAGCTGGTAAATGCAAACCGGATCATTATTGCTGCATGTGGTACAAGCTGGCATTCTGGTTTAGTAGGCGAATATCTATTTGAGTATCTCGCTAAAGTACCGGTTGAAGTTGAGTACGCTTCTGAATTTCGTTATAAGGAACAATTAATTGGCGAGGGCGATGTGATGATCGTCATCTCCCAGAGTGGAGAAACAGCAGATACTTTGGCCGCGCTTCGGGCTGCCAAAGAACGCGGAGCTTTGGTTATAGGAGTTGTAAATGTTGTTGGTTCTACTATAGCCCGGGAAACTGATGCCGGTGTCTATATTCATGCCGGCCCAGAGATCGGTGTCGCCTCTACGAAAGCCTTTACCGCACAAGTCACGGTACTAACCATGATGGCCATCAAACTGGGGCTTTCCAAAAATGCAATCACTATAAAGGAAGCTAAAAAACTAATCTCCGAGCTGGCAAAGATTCCTCAAAAAATAGAGGAAATACTTCAGAATACGAGTGAGATCGAGCGTATATCTAACCTATTTTCTTATGCGCCAAACTTTCTTTACCTGGGCCGTTCTTACAGCTTCCCGGTAGCACTTGAAGGTGCCTTAAAGCTAAAAGAGATCTCTTATATTCATGCTGAAGGATATCCTGCAGCAGAAATGAAACATGGCCCTATCGCCCTCATTGATGAAATGATGCCCGTGGTTGTTATTGCTGCAACCCATCACACGAATGATAAGATGATCAGTAATATTGAAGAAGTGAGAGCAAGAAAAGGACGTATCATTGCAATTACTACTCCTAAAAATGATGAGGTAGGTGATCTTGCTGAATTTTCTTCCATTATTCCGGAAACGATGGATGTATTCTCTCCATTACTATCGGTGATACCGCTTCAGCTTCTATCATATTATATAGCTGTAAACAGGGGATGCAATGTAGATCAGCCCCGAAACCTTGCCAAAAGCGTAACAGTGGAATAAATTTTTGTGGATAAATTGAGGAAAACTTTATCCTGTATTTACTAAACTTTATTTATTCACACCACAAAAGTGATTTTACATTAAAATTATTTAACATTTTTATGTGGATAACTTGATTTTTATTTAATAAATGCTTTCAATCCACTTCTACAATTTAGCATTTTACAAACAAGCAATGAGAAACTGGAAGGCATTTATTTTTAAGGTCGTAGTATTGGTATTGGTAGGAATCGTAATCTTCACGGGCTAATCATACCCTACATGCTTTTACTTTTTGCTCGCACGAGTGTGGGCTATCTGTGTAAATATTTTGGGCCACTCATTAAATTCTCTTAATATTTGGAGTTGTTACTTAATTCGTAACTACCTTCAAATCAAGAACTAATAAGAGCCATCGATATCGAAATGAATGTAATTGATCTGAGTTATCTGGAAAATATGACCGGTGGAGATAATGAAGTTATGATCGAAATGATCAATCTTCTTTTAACAGAAACTCCCAAACATTTAGATAACATCAAGAAAGCTCAGGATGATAAGAATTGGGCACAACTCCGTTCTGAAGCTCATAAAGTGAAACCCATGTTTTTGTATGTAGGCCTATCCGAATTAAATCAGATTTGCAAAGATCTCGAGGATAACGCAAAAAATGAAGCCGACCTGGAATCTAATGCTGAATTAATAACAAGATTGGAGACCGGATTCAACGACATTGTCGATGACTTAAAACATAAGGCGGAAGAATTAGCCTAAGGTCATCTGTAAATGATCGATATCATCCACAGAATATATTTCCCCTTCTTCCTGAAATCCCAACCTGTTATAGTATCCCTTGAGTTCTGCTTGAGCTTCTATCCGAATGGGATCACCCTTACATAATTCTATACCTTTCTTAATTAGTTTTGGCCCCAAGCCTGTCCCTCTGTACCCGGGAGCAACAACAATTCTCCCTAAACTAGCTTCATCATCATACTTCACTCCACTCGGAAAAATCCTCAGATAAGCTGCCAGCTTATCGCCGTCATAAAAGAAAAGATGACCTGCCTTTGCATCGTACCCGTCAATGTCTTCGTAGAAGCAGTGTTGTTCGATAATAAATACTTGCTGCCGAAGCCGAAACGCGTCTTCGATCTGCTTGGAAGTCAACTTTTCAAAACCTTTAAATACTATATCCATGATTTTTTCTTTCAAATGTAACCATTTTCTGATCTCAATCGTACGGGAGGTAAACATTCAACAAAAAACACTGTCATAATCTGGGCCTGGCTATTAAATAGTATTTCAGTTTACGCAACCTCTAGTTTACTAAAGGGAGTGGAAATCAAAAATTTTTGGAGTGCTGTTTTTGTAGCGGCATTGCTTGCATTGATAAATGTATTCGTAAAACCGATCCTTTTGATATTAAGCTTACCCATAACCATAATAACTTTTGGGTTATTCGTATGGGTGATCAATGCAGCCCTTATTATGCTTGTTGATGCATTGGTTGAAGGATTTAAAGTAAAAAACTTCGGATGGGCGTTACTTTTTGGAATGGTGATGTCAGTGATCAGCTGGGCGCTTTTCAAACTTCTTGGATAAACGAATACTTTTAATCATAAAAAAGGCTGCCTGAATGCAGCCTTTTTTATTTTAATAAGATTCTTTCCGAATCAAATATTATCACAAACAGCTTGTGTGAATGTAGAAGTTGTGCCTTCACCACCAATATCGGGAGTGCAGTACACTTTTTTCTCTACCAATGTTTTATATATAGCTTTTCTGATATTCTCAGCAATTTGTTTCTGATCAATATGTTCTAACATCATCAATGATGAAAAAAGCAATGCCATTGGGTTAGCTACATTTTTCCCAACAATATCAGGAGCCGATCCGTGGACAGCTTCAAACATAGCAGCATCGTCACCAATGTTCGCCGCGCCTGTTACCCCAAGTCCACCTACCAGACCGGAAGCAAGATCAGATAAAATATCTCCAAACAAGTTCGTGGTTACGACCACATCAAATTGTTGAGGGCGAAGTACCATCTGCATTGCCATATTATCAACGATAAGGTCCTGAAATTCAATATCAGGATATTCCTTTGCAATCTTCTGGCCAATCTCAAGAAACAGACCTGTTGTTAATTTCAGGATATTAGCTTTATGAACCAGTGTTACTTTCTTACGCTCATTCTTAACGGCATAATCAAAAGCAGCTCGAATGATTTTCTTACTTGCTTCTTCAGTGACAACTGCAATAGCTTCTGAATGTCGTTTATCTTCACCTTCATTGATCCATTTTTCTTTACCAATATAAAGTCCCTGTGTATTCTCTCGAAAGAGAACCATATCGACATTTCTGAATGGTGTATCAATACTTGGAAGTGTGCGCGCAGGACGGATATTGCTATAAAGATTAAATTTCTGTCGGAGGGCCACATTCACAGATCTGAAACCTGAACCCACTGGTGTAGTCAGTGGGCCTTTTAATGCGATCCTATGTTCCTCTATAGCTTCAACCGTATCATCAGGAAGAGGATTACCAGTTTCTTCATAAGCTTTTAAACCGGCCGATTTTTCTATCCAATTAACTTCGGCACCGGCTTCTTCCAAAATAGTAGTAACAGAATTTGTAATCTCAGAACCGATTCCGTCACCTGGTATTAACACAATATTTTTCATTCAAACATGATTTTATTTCTTCAAAATTTCAAGAGTACAAATATATTGATTATAAAGCCCAAATGTGAATTGTATTCTACTCGATCCCTAGAGTACACCAACTCAAATAATTATTGATCCTCGTAATATTTGGAATGAATAGGAACCCAAAAGAATTCCTTTTTAAAAAAAGACAATTCCTATGAAGCGATCTTTGATCTGGTTCAGAAATGATCTCAGAATTCATGACAATGAAGCACTTATAAATGCATCTCAAGCGGATGAAATTCTACCTATTTATATCTTTGATCCACGGCAGTTCGAACGTACTTCTTTTGGGTTTGCCAAGACAGGTGCTTTTAGGGCACAATTCTTAATTGAATCCGTTCAAAATCTTAAAGATAACTTAGAAACTATTGGCAGTGATCTGATCATCTTGAAAGGTAAACCGGAAGAACTGATTCCTGAACTTATTCAACAACATGATATTGATCTTGCTTTCGCTCATAAGGAAATTACCCGTGATGAAATCGTGATCGAAAATGCTTTAATGGAGAAGCTTGACAAAAAACTCGTTCTTTTTTGGGGAAGCACACTCTATCATATCAATGACCTTCCCTTTTCAAGAAATGAAATACCTGATGTCTTTACCAATTTCAGAAAGAAAAATGAAAAACAGGCTAAGGTTAGAAAAGAATTTGAGATCCCAAGCTCCTTACAATCGATAGATGACATTGAAAAACCGAATATTCCCTCTCTTAATGATTTAGGTTTAGAACAAGCCAAAATTAATAAACAGGCTGTCCTTCAATTCAAAGGCGGGGAAGATGAAGCCTTAAAACGTCTTGAAAATTATTTTTGGGAAGGTGATCATCTAAAAAATTATAAGTTTACAAGAAATGGTCTTATCGGGGCAGACTACTCTTCGAAATTTTCACCTTGGCTGGCTAACGGCTGCCTGTCTCCCCGAAGGATCTATTGGGAAGTCAGTCAATATGAAGAAAAGCGAAAAAAGAATGTCTCTACTTATTGGATGATCTTTGAATTAATATGGAGAGATTATTTTCGGTTTTCGGCATGGAAGCATGGTGATAAGATCTTTTGGCCATCCGGTATTCAGGGTAAAAAGCGAGACTGGAATCATGATAAAGATAATTTTCAAAAATGGGCTGAAGGTAAGACAGGGATTCCTTTTATTGATGCTAACATGAGAGAACTTAATGCTACCGGGTACATGAGTAATCGCGGCAGGCAAAATGTAGCAAGTTTTCTAGCTCAGAATCTAAATACTGATTGGAGAATGGGTGCCGAGTATTTTGAATCTGTTTTACTCGATTATGATCCTTGCAGCAATTATGGTAACTGGGCCTATAATACTACAGTTGGTCATGATCCAAGAAACCGTTATTTCAATATCATCAATCAAGCAAAAAAGTATGATGCGAAAGGTGATTTTGTCAGAACATGGATTCCTGAGCTGAAAGAGGTACCCGATGAATTTATTCATGAACCGCACAAAATGAATCCCGAACAACAAACGTTATTTGGCGTAGAGATCGGAAATGAATATCCAAAACCTATGATCAATCTGGATGACAGTTATGAAGAAATCAAAGCAAGAGATCAGAAATAGAATTTTAACTTTTACAAAGAAAAGAGGACCCGAGCGTTCTGTATGTCCTTCAGAGGTAACAAGAGATCTTTTTTCTGATGTCTGGAAAAATCATTTGGACGACGTTAAAAATGTAGCCGGTGAACTTCAGAGTGAAAAGCTTATTAAGATCACCCAAAATGGGCAAGAGATCAGAATTGACGAAGCAAAAGGCCCCATTCGATTATCTATTCTAAAAGATGACCAAACACATTAAAAGGTCGCAATTGCCATTCAAACTTTGCCCGGTTTGTGGCAGGCAATTTTCCTGGCGAAAAAAATGGGCTAAAGATTGGGACCAAGTTAAATACTGTAGTGAACGATGCCGGAGAAACAAATAAAGTAGTCTATTTATATTCTATTCCAGACCCATTCAGGGATGCATTTAACAACCCAGGCCAATAAGCGCCATCTTTTAGTTACATAAATGTAGTTCTTCTTTTTATCTATACCCTTCACCATCTGTCTTACTGCCTTCTCAACCGGTGCGACCCAGAACATACCCTTGGCACGCTCTGTCATTTCCGTCCAGATATATCCGGCTCTTATCTCCGTTATTGTAATATCAGCCTCTATCCTTCTTGCCTTTTGCCTAAAACCGGTCATATATACAGAAATAAAGTGCTTACTAGCTGTGTATGCGGCGGCACGATGATTATAAAGTAATGAAGCCATAGAAGACATTCCTACAATCTGCCCTCCTCCTTTTTCCCTAAAATAATCGAAAGCAAAATGACAACCATGCGCGAATGCGAGTGAATTTACCTCTATAAGCTTCGACTCTGCTCTCCATGGTGGGAGCATCTGAATTCTACCGATGCCTGCGTTCAGTACCATGACATCCATTCCGCCCATTTCATCGATAAGCTCCCGATACACTACTTCTGCCCTTTCGTGATCAGTAACATCCAGCGTTCGGACATAGGCTAATTCTCCAATTTCCGCTTTCAGTTCTTCCAGCCTCTCTGTACGGCGTCCGATCAAACCAACTTTATCCCCTTTTGCAGCATATTGAATGGCTAATTCTCTGCCAATGCCTGAGGTGGCGCCGGTTATGATGATGCTTCTCATAATGAATATTTACCTAGGTTCTCTTTAACATTGAAAACCATCATCCTGAACTTAATTTGCAATTTGAAGAGCAGGAGTTCTTTGTTTGGCATACTCAAATGCTCCAAACATTACTCCTGAATAGAAAAGATCTCCAATCACTGTATAGTGGAAGAATGGTATACCGGCTGTGTAGCTCATTAATAAACCTTCAATACCCATTGGATATATAGGGTTTCCGATCCATGAACCAAAATTTGTGACCAAAAAGAAAATAATGGAGGCACTTAAACTCCCGGCAACCACAGTTTTCAGATTTATCTTTTTTAGAATAAAAATTCCTGCAAGCACAATAAGTGCGATAGAACCATACATCCAATAGAAGCCGGGGGTAAATAATGTAAAGCCTCCATAAAAGTTGGCGTAAAGTAGATTGTTCACCAATAGATCACTAATGAAGAAAGCTACCAGTGGCACTAAAAATGAAAATTTCTTATCTGCAAAATATGCCGCTCCGAAAAGAGACATCGCGCCCATTGGGGCAAAATTGTAGGGATGCGGAATTATTCTTGAGAGTGCTGCAACTAGGATAAACCCGGATAAAACTAAAAAGCGTTTCTTATTCATTGATCTGATTGTGCTTGGTTTGAACCTCTAAAATAAAAAAAGCATCGCCTCAAATGAAACGATGCTTTTAAAATACCCTGATTTTTTAAAATTACTTTTCAGCGTTCAGCTCAAGATTCAGATCAATAGTGACTTCATCGCCAATAACAGCATCAGAAGCCCAGTCTCCGGTACCTACTGTGTAATCTGTTCGGTCTACAGTTGTAGATGCAGTTATGCCTGCGACCAATGTATTTTCTTGCATTGGATTGTCTTTAACTCCGAGCAGTGTGAATGGTAAAGATATTTCTTTTGAAACATCCTTGATGGTGAGCATGCCATTTGCTACAAATTCATTGTTGCCGGTTGACTCAATACTTGTACTTTTGAACGTAATATGTGGCCATTTCTCTGCATTGAAGAAATCATCCGTTCTTAAATGTCCATCTCTTCTCTCATTTTTAGTATCGATACTGCTTACCATGATCTGAACATCGATCATACTTTCTTCCAGATTTTCAGGATCAAAGTTTACAGTAGCTTCATAATCGTTGAATTGTCCATTGACTGGAGTAAAGAAGTGTGTTACTTCAAAATTGATCGCACTGTGAGCTTTATCAATAGTCCAGTTAGTTGCCGCATATTTAGTTAATGCCAGTGACGACAATGCGAATAATGATAGTGCAATTACAGTTGTTAGTTTATTTAACGTCTTCATCTTGATTTTTTGAATTTAGGATTTATGTTTTGTCGGGTTTAAAACACAATTTTTTATCAATTAATTTCATTCAATATTAAATGATTTTTTTAGTGTTATAGCCTTGACGCCCTACCTCTTATTTCTCTTACCTTCTTTTGTAACATCCTGTAAAACTTATTTAGAAAGCCGAACAAAATGCGCTTTCTTATGTTTAGAAAACAACTATTTCAAAAGATTTAGTTATCAACTATTTAATTTAAAATTTTGTCATGAAGAAATTAATGCGTTATACGTTTTTGGTACTCTTGGGTGTAATTTTCGGTACAACAGCTATTTATGCTCAACAACAGCAAATGCCTCCTCAACCAGAGCCACTCAGTCCTGAAGAAGTTACTGACGAGCACTTAGAAAAGATTTCTAATGTTACTCAAGCGGGACAAGGCATTCAGGAAGAAGCTGATAATAAAATGAGAGAAGTGATTGAAGATGTTGGAATGGAATTCCAGCGCTTTCAGCAGATCATGATGGCACAGCAAAACCCACAACTAGCTAATCAGCTCCAATTAAGCAGTGAAGAACAAGAAACATTGCAAGAAATTCAGCCTGAACTGATGAAAATTAATCAGGAAGCTCAACAACAATATATGGCGAAGATCGAAGAAGAGGGGCTTTCAATTCAGGAATTCCAACAGATCGCCCAGGCAATTCAGGCTCACCCTGAAGTAGCTGAACGATTTGAGGAGATCAACAGTCCGGAAGAAGACGGATAAGGATTTAATGTTTTTCGGCCTAAGCCTGATGCCAGAAGCATCGGGCTTTTTTATTACATTATGTTTTCTACCTGCTTACCCATTCAGAGTTTTTAAGAGTAAATCGCCAGGGTAAGTCGGCATCTTTTCCGGCATATTCGACGCCGATCCGCTTACCTGCTTTAATTGCATCTAGGGGAACTTTAATTCCACGGTCCTCAACCCAAATGGTTTCTCCCAACAAGTCTGTTTTATCATAGGAAGTGGTAATCCCCAAAGCCTGAGCCAACTTTCCCGGTCCATTGGAAATGGACGGCTTTATTTGCTCCTGCCCTCTTCTTTCGGCCATATAGCTTTCGCCTTCTAAAGGTTTAACCGCTCGTATCAAAACAGCATCCGCTAATCCTTCCTTATTAGTCACAATGTTAAATAAATGGTGGATCCCATAGCATAAATACACATAAGCTATTCCCGGTTTCAAATACAGTGTTTCTGTGCGCTTTGTCCGCACATCAGGATAGGCATGACATGCTCGGTCAGTTCTTCCGTTATAGGCTTCTGTTTCCACGATCATAGCTGATGTAGATACCCCGTCAACGTTTGTGCAGAGTACTTTTCCGACCAACTCCTTACTTATACTGACAACATCATCTCGTTCATAAAAAGATCGGGGGATTTTTTTTATCATCAGGAAATTGCAGTGTAGGGATTTTCTTCAATTGCAGGTTTATTCACCATAAAAATATCTTTATAAGCACGGGCAATGATCGCACTTATTACAAATAACAACGCTGTATAAAACGTCCATACCGCCAAAATGATCAATACCGTATATCCTTGATAGAAATAGCGATAGGTTGAAAAGGCATATTCCAGATACATGCTTACCCCGTATTTCGCCAATTCAAATAATATAGTATAAGTGAGCGCAGCGATGAGGGCTACTTTAGGTTTTATCTTACGTTCACTTACAAACCGAAACACTACGTACAGAACAAAAAAGGCTAAAACTATCGGGAGCAGAAAGTTCAGAAAATCATAGATCCATGGCAGTTGTATAACGATCTCTGTAAAGGGTACGTTAATCTGGCTGAGATTAAAAAGTGAGATCGTGGAAACAGCAAGACTGAATACCAGGAATACAATACCGATCAAACTGAACCCAAAGAAATTATAGATCACGTCCATCACCGGATGTTTCCGCTCTTTGATATCAAAAGTGTCAAAAAGTACGTGCTTGAGGCTGTGTAGAAGTCCCTGAGTAAAAAACAGAAGTACGATTATACCGATAATACCAAAAATCCTTCTGGCTCCGATCAGTGGGTTAAGTAAAGTCTCAATGGTTACCGCTCCTCGAAAAACGTCATCACTTTGGGTTTCGTAAGTGAAGCTTGGAAAAAACTCTCTGCCATATCGCACAATCTCATTAAAAGCTTCCTCAGCAGACAACAAATATCCAATAATGGAAATGAGGATCAAGACAAAAGGAACAGCACAAATAAATAAATTGAATGTGATAGCTGAGGCATTAAAGAATATGTCTTTTTTGCCTGTCAGCTTTAACACCCGCTTCCAAAATTCTTTATGTTTTTGCAAAACCTGCTATTGTTTAATGAACATTCAAAATTCGCAGGATGTGAGATGAATTACAAGCGGCTATTTCATACATAGTTTTTCAATGAATTCATTGGTAAGTTCCGAATCTATTATTCAGCAATCTATCAGTATTAAACAGGTATTTTGAGCGCATGGCTGCTAAGAAAAAGCAAACTCCGCTGATGCGGCAGTATTTTCAGATCAAAGACGAACACCCTGGTACTATCCTTCTTTTCCGGGTCGGGGATTTTTATGAGACCTTTGCCGATGATGCCCAGCTTATCAGCAAGGAACTGGGGATCACACTCACCAAGCGAAACAACGGAGGAGATCAAACTCCCCTTGCAGGATTTCCTTATCATGCATTAGATAATTACCTCCCGAAACTGGTAAAAAAAGGATATAAAGTTGCGGTTTGTGACCAAACTGAAGATCCGGAAGAAGCCAAAAAAGCAGGCCGAAAAATTGTTAATCGTGAGGTTACTGAGATAACAACTCCCGGAGTTACTATGTCGGAAAAACTGCTTGATCATAAACGAAACAACTACATCGCATCCCTCCACTGGGATGGTGATACCATTGGCGTTGCATTCTCTGATATTTCCACCGGTGAATTTGCACTGAGTCATATTCGTGAAGAGAACCTGGACAGTATGCTTGCTGCTATTCAGCCTTCAGAAATTCTGGTTCAGCAAAAGAAGAAAAATAAACTGGATGAGAGCCTAACCCACCATAACATCACCTATATCGAAGATTGGGTATATGAAGGAGATTACGGATATAAACTTCTTACAGATCATTTTGAAACCCATTCCCTGAAAGGGTTCGGTGTTGAAAACCTTAAGGTCGCTCATGTAGCAGCCGGTTCGCTGATGCATTATATGCAAGAAACACAAAAAGCATATCTGCGTCATTTGAGAAGATTGTATGCTTATGAAAGCAACGAATTCATGAGCCTGGATGCCGCCACTAAAAGAAACCTGGAGTTAGCGACCAGCATCCAAGAAGGTGGTACTGAAGGAACACTCATCTCAATTTTAGATGATACCTGCACGGCAATGGGCGGACGATTGCTTCGCCGGTGGATCATGCGTCCGCTTAAGCGACTCAAACCCATCCAGCAACGATTGGATGCGGTCGACAAATTGTTCAATTCTAACGATATCAGGAAATCACTTCGGGAAGAACTGGAACAGATCGGGGATATGGAGCGCCTTATATCGCGTATTTGTATGGGACGAACCAATGCCCGGGATGTGGTTCAACTTAAACTATCCCTTGCTCAGATCCCAAGACTCAAAAGCCAGATCTCTACCATTGAGGATCCACTTCTACAGGATATCCTTGGGAGATTAAAGTTGCTTATCGAAGTGCAGGAACGAATTGGAGCTGCTCTTAAAGAAGATCCCCCTGCCAGTGTCCGGGATGGCGGCATGATCGAAGAAGGCTTTAACAAGGAACTTGATGAGCTTAGGGATGTAGCAAAAAATGGAAAAAAGTACATTGCTCAGATCAAAGATGAACTAGCCAAGAAACATAATATCTCATCACTTAAGATAGGCTATAATAAAGTGTTTGGCTACTATATTGAAGTTACCAACACCCATAAAGATAAGGTTCCGGATAGCTTCATACGTAAACAAACCTTGGTAAACTCTGAGCGTTACATCACTCCGGAGTTAAAGGAAGTAGAAGAAAAAGTACTATCGGCTGAGGAACGCAGTAAAACGCTGGAATATGAATTATTCGAAGAACTTCGCCTGTATGTTGCTGAGTTCGCTGATGACGTCCAGCAGGTTGCCCAGGCTATTGGGGAACTTGACGTTTTACAGGGTTTTGCCGAAGTCGCCTTCCGGAATAATTACGCCAAGCCTCAAGTGGGCGATCACGAAGAAATTGACATTGAAAAAGGACGCCATCCTGTAGTTGAAAAGTCTCTTCCTATGGGTGAACCTTTCATTCCTAACGACATTAAACTTGATAATGAAAACCAACAGATTCTGATTATTACAGGGCCTAATATGGCCGGTAAAAGTATCATTTTACGCCAGACCGGACTGATCGTTTTGCTTGCTCAGGTCGGGAGTTTTGTACCGGCAAAGTCGGCTACTATTGGAATGGTTGATAAGATATTTACCCGTGTTGGTGCATCGGATAACCTGGCTGCAGGCGAAAGTACTTTCTTGGTTGAGATGAACGAGGCAGCCAACATTCTCAACAATGCCACCCCGCGATCGCTTATTCTATTGGATGAAGTTGGGCGCGGAACTTCTACATTTGATGGATTAAGTATTGCCTGGTCACTGGCAGAATATCTGCATAACCATGCTCCTGTTGCTGCAAAGACCTTATTTGCCACCCATTACCATGAGCTGAACGAGTTAGAGCAAATGTATGACCGTACCAGGAATTTCAACGTACAGGTAAAAGAACATGATGGAAAAGTGGTCTTTCTCAGAAAACTGGTTCGGGGTGGAGCTGACCACAGCTACGGAATTCAGGTTGCCGATATGGCGGGATTACCACAAGTTGTAATTGAACGTGCCAAGGAAATTCTCAAAAACCTTGAAAGCCACAGCCTCGATATCACCAACAAAAACGGTAGTATAGAGAAGGAAGCATCATCCAAAAAAGAAGCTTCGAAGAATCTTTCGGATAAAGTGGAAAAACAACCGGAGACTTCACAAATGACTATGTTCCAGACACATGTAGATCCCCGGATCGAAACCGTTCTGAATAAGCTGGAAGCTACCGATCCGAATCGAATGACTCCGATCGAGGCTCTGATGATGATCACGGAACTGAAGAAGTTAGTGGATTAGAGTAGTGTTAAAATATTGAAACTGTAAATAGTATCTATGTCTGAAACCAAACCACATAAATCCGGATACGTCGCCATCATCGGTAAACCGAATGCTGGGAAATCTACGCTGATGAATTACATTCTCGGCTCCAAGATCTCCATCACCACACACAAAGCCCAGACCACGCGACATCAGATCGTGGGAATCTTTTCAGATAATGACACACAGATCGTTTTCCTGGATACACCGGGCGTCATCTCTCCAAAGTATGAACTGCAAAAAGCCATGATGAAAACAGTGGAACGAGCTCGTTCTGATGCCGACCTTATCCTTTTCATCCACGATCCTACCGATAAACATCCCACCGATGATGTCATAAAATTAATCAGCTCTATTAACAAGCCTGTGTATCTTGTTGTGAATAAAATGGATTTTGCAGATCAGGAAAAAGCTGAACGATCAGCATCTGAAATTCAGGACAAAATGAAGATCCATTCGGTTCATTATGTTTCTGCTACCGCAGGAACAGGAGTTTCCGAATTGATGGAGAAAATTCGATCCGGATTGTTGCCCGGCCCACCCTTCTACCCCAAGGAAGACCTCAGTGAACACCCTGTTCGGTTCTTTGTTTCGGAACTGGTACGTGAGCAGATCTTCCTTCAATTTCACCAAGAAATACCCTACTCATGTACGGTGGAAGTGGTTTCTTATGATGCCGATGTGGACATCGACCGTATTCATGCCGATATCATTGTGAATCAAAAATCTCAGAAAGGCATGCTGATCGGGAAAGGTGGTTCGGCTATTAAAGAATTAGGAATTCAGGCCCGGGAATCCATCGAAGAGTTCATTGGTAAGCAGGTTTATTTGGAACTACACGTGAAAGTAAGAGAGAAATGGAGAGAGAAAGAAGGATGGGTGCGGAATTTGGGCTATGGGAAGTAATTGAATCTAGTGGAGACGCGCTGGTGCTCTGAAGAATCCAGCATAAGTCTTCTGATTCTTTCACTTTTTATCAAAGTAAGATCAATCAAATCAACATTCTTAGAATCTTTTAAAAAATTACTTGCACCATCCAAAATCTCCACGTAGTTTTTAAGCAATGAAATTATTCCGAAAAAATATCACGAACCCCTCTGCAATGATTATGTGTTGCATGTATATGTGTTACGCACAGACATAAGGGCTATGGTATAAATATACGATCTTAGACAAAGCCCTCTTGATTATTACCCAAAAGGGCTTTTTTATTGGAATTTAATTTCAATTGTTCTTTAACATACTGTTGCATTCTCATTACGAAAGGTGGAGGGATCAGGTCCTGTGAAGCCTTGGCAACCGTTTCCCGCATATAAATATTTATGTGCAGGATAAAAGGTGCCACATCCTGTCTGTTACATAAATTTTTATGTGATGGAAAAGATGAGTTCGATAAGACCCGGTTTTTATAAGAAAAGCCTCTTTCGGATTCATCTCTGAAAGAGGCTTTTTTTGTTCGCTCAATTGAAGTTTCGCAGAGGAGGATCATCAGTTCAAATTCAAAACAAGCAATAATAATTACTTATAAAAAACCAATTATCATGAGCAACGAAAAAGAAAACCGAGACTTCAAATTTGAAACCCTGCAATTACACGCAGGACAGGAACCAGATTCCGCAACCGGATCACGGGCAGTTCCCATCTACCAAACCACTTCTTATAACTTCGATAATACGGAGCACGCCGCCAACCTTTTTGCGCTTCGCGAATTTGGAAATATCTATACACGGATCATGAATCCCACCAACGATGTTTTTGAAAAAAGACTGGCTGCCCTTGAAGGTGGAACTGCCGCACTTGCTACCGCATCAGGACAAGCGGCACAATTTTTAGCCATCACCAATCTCGCTGATGCCGGTGATAACATTGTTTCTACTCAAAACCTTTATGGAGGAACCTACAATCAATTCAAAGTTTCCCTTCCCCGTTTAGGCATTGATGTGAAATTTGCAGAAGAGGATACAGTGGAAGCTTTTGAAAAACATATAGACAAAAATACTAAAGCTCTCTATGTGGAATCTATAGGAAACCCACGTGGTAATATTGCCGATTTCGAAGGGCTTTCCGAGCTTGGGAAAAAGCATGGAATTGCCCTTGTGGTAGATAATACTTTTGGAGCAGGAGGCGCATTAGTACAGCCTCTAAAACACGGAGCGAATGTAGTTACAGCCTCTGCTACAAAATGGATCGGTGGGCACGGGACTTCTATTGGTGGGGTGATCGTTGATGGAGGAAATTTCAATTGGGGTAATGGGAAATATCCGGGATTCAGTGAGCCATCCCCTTCCTACCACGGCCTTAATTTCTGGGAAGTATTTGGGGAAGACGGTCCGTTTGGTAACATCGCGTTTGCCATACGGGCACGGGTTGAAGGACTTCGTGACTTTGGACCATCTCAATCGCCGTTCAACAGCTTCCTGCTGCTTCAGGGATTAGAGACTCTTTCCCTGCGGGTTGAACGACACAATGAAAACGCCCTCAAATTGGCTGACTGGCTGAAAGATCATGACGCAATTGAATGGATCAATTTCACCGGACTTCCCGAACATGATTATCACGAACGAGCCAAAAAGTATCTGAAAGAAGATCACTTTGGTTCTGTTTTCACCTTTGGTGTGAAAGGTGGATACGATGCCGCACGTGAGTTCATCGAAAATGTAGAGCTATCGAGTCACCTCGCCAATGTAGGAGATGCTAAGACGCTGGTCATTCATCCGGCATCCACAACACATCAGCAACTCAATGATGCAGAGCAAAAAGCAAGTGGTGTTAAAGGGGATCTGATTAGGGTCTCAGTAGGCATTGAACATATCGATGATATCATCGAGGATTTCGAAAAAGCTTTTGCCAAAATTAAAGTAACAGCATAACTCTGATTAGTACTCCATTGCGGGCGTGGTGGAAATCCATGCCCGCTTTTTATCAAACCAAACATACCTTAGGAGAACCTGCGAGCGTCCAACGGTCCTCGCAGCGTTCGGTATTTAATTTAGAGGCCTATACTCGCAACGCTCGCAGGACCTATCGGACGCTGCGAGGTTGCTTAAAAGTTGACTAATATGAACAAAGACATCAAAATCACAACACTGAATAAAAGCTGGACCACAGAATCCGGACATACTTTTTCCCAGGTAGATATCGCCTGGAAAAGCTGGGGAACTCTCAATGAAAATCGAGACAATGTGGTCCTGATTTGTCATGCCCTTACAGGTCATGCAGCTGCCAATGAATGGTTCAGTGGTTTGTTTGAAGAGGACGGTATTCTAGATCCTGAAAAGCAATTTATCTTGTGCATCAATGTACCGGGAAGTTGTTATGGCTCTACCGGGCCCACCTCCATCAACCCAGAAACAGGAAAAGCATGGCAAGCAGATTTCCCGGAGATCACCATCCGAGATATCGTCACCTTCCAGCAACTACTGTTGGATGAATGGAATATTCGGGGCATTGAACTGGCCCTTGGCGGATCTATGGGAGGAATGATCGCCCTCGAATTTACCCTTATGGATGATCGGGTCAAATCTGCTGCCCTCTTTGTGATGGGGAAATCGCATTCACCATGGGCCATTGGTATCAGTGAGGCGCAACGGATGGCCATTTACGCAGATGAAAACTGGAAAGGCGGGTTTTATGATCCTAAACATCCTCCTGTAAAAGGACTTGCTGCAGCCCGAGCCATGGCCATGATCACATACCGGGCTCCCGGGAATTATGAGCAAAAATTCGGGCGGGGTATTCATCCTGAAAAGAACATTTATCAGGTTGAATCTTACCTGAATTACCAGGGGCAAAAACTAACCGAACGGTTTGAAGCCAATACCTACGTCACGCTCTCTAAAGCAATGGATTCGCACGATGTTTCACGAGGTCGTGGCAGCTTTAAAGAAGTGCTTGAAAATCTCCATAAACCGGTATTGGTACTTGGGTTCAACAGCGACCTCCTCTACCCGATTGAAGAACAAAGAGAACTCGCCGACCTCATCCCCAACAGTCAATTTTCTGAACTAAAGTCTGTGTATGGACACGATGCTTTCTTAATAGAATTTGAAAAGCTGAATGCCGAATTGAAATCATTTTACAAATCTATCAAATAATTTAATCATGACACTCACATTAAATAAATCCAGACCTGAAACTGATCCTGAGAAGAAAAAACTCTCCCTTTTTATCGCCGGTGTTGGTGCTGTAGGCGGATCCTTGCTGAAGCAGATCACAGCCCTGAACCATCCTCTTTTTGAACTTGAGGTTATTGGTTTTTGCAACAGCAACTATCTCAGCTGGCATCCGACCTTGGAGCAGCTTGAACAAGCCAAGTCACTTAAAACGGGTGAAAAAACAGACTGGACCAAGATCTCCTACAAACTTATAAAGGATGCTCCTGAAAACCTGATTTTTGTTGATGCCACCGGAAGTGAGACTGTTGCCAGAATTTATGGTGAGCTTCTGGAAAATGGCATTCATGTAACAACGCCAAGCAAGCGGGCAAACACTTTTGAGCAGGATTATTTTGATCGTCTGGTGAAAGCCAACAATGGAGCTTCAGCTCAATACCGATTCGAAACTGCAGTAGGTGCCGGTTTGCCTGTCATAAGCACCATAAAAACTTTACTCAACAGCGGGGATGAGATCACTAAAATATCAGGAGTGGCTTCCGGAACCATGACCTTTTTATTCACTCAATTACAAAATGGAGTTTCATTCAGTGAGGCCGTTCTGAAAGCAAAAGAGGATGGTTATTCCGAGCCTGATCCACGGGATGACCTCTCCGGTGAAGACGTAGCCCGTAAATTCCTGATCCTTGCCAGAACGTGCGGGTATATTTTTGAACGAGATCAAATCCGGGTGGACACCCTGGTTCCGGAAAGTTTAACCTCATTCTCTACCGAAGAGTTTTTCCAAAAGATTCCTGAGTATGATGCTCATTGGAAAAGCCGAAACGCTCAGGCTATGGTTAACAACCGGAAATTGCGCTATTTGGGAGAATTCACCCCAAAAGGAATTTCAGTTGGAGTGGAAGAGGTAAAATCTGATTCTCCCCTGGCCAATCTTAAAGGAACAGACAACCTGTTGCAGATCTACACCAAACGCTATGCAGATTCCCCGATCGTAATTCAAGGTCCCGGTGCAGGAAGAGACGTAACCGCGGCGGGGGTTTTAGGGGATATTATTGATATTGGAGGATTGATTTAACATAAAATTAAACCTCCATTTAAATTTAATCATAAATATTCCCTGTATATGTAAAATACAAACTTGTTAATTCGGGAAATTTTTCTATTGGTACAAAAACATTATTAACCATCAGGTTTTTATCTAATATGAGTATATATGGAGTAATATTGTCTTCAATTTCCAATCCCAATTTATTTCCATTCTTACTATAAATTTCAACTTCCAAGTTCGTTAAACGTCTTAAAACTTCTATATCCTCTTGTGTCCTATATTCTGCTAATAGAACAACTTTTGAACCATAATTATTGATAAAAGAAGTAACGGGGTTTAAAATATTTTTTATCCCCTGCATACATGAAAAACAATCTAAATGTCCTAAATCAATTACATATGTATATTTATTTACTAGTAAACTTTCAAATTTTATATTTGTTCTATCATCAGAGCCAAAATTTAGAATAAGTTCATCATTTATCGTTTTTCCATTTTCATTTATTTCAAAAAACTTATTCTCTCTTACACTATTTTTTACACTATTAAGTGTATCAGCAGTGTTATTTTTCATCTTAACAACTTCCTCGACCATTTTATTTTTATTTTGCACTATGTACAAGCTATACATATTAATGCATATCAATACGATTATGATAAATCCCCAGAAAACTTTACTTGGTTTCTTTTTAAATACCTCTTTAGTCATCATTCCTTAAATCTTAGTATTTGAAGTATAGGATTACCATTTTGAGGAAGTGAATGAGCCAAATCAATGAGTTCTTTCATTTTTGGATTTTGATAAATCTCTGGTGTTTCATTATAGACTTTATTCAAATGCCTCAATAACTCATTCGTTTCTATTATCGCATATAATGCAGTATCATCACTTTCATACATAAATGGGACAAAACCATAATCAATATCATTGGATAGCTTTTGGGGACCTACTTTTGCTTTACCTTTAAATTTATCATACAATACATTGTATTGGTTATTACCCGTACTCATATTGAAAAAAAGATGGGAATTGGTCTCATTGAAAAATCGTAAAAAGGTTACATAATTCTTCCCAACCAACTCTTCTCGCTGAAACTCTACCCAATCAAAAAGACCTTCACTGTATTCCTTTCTCTTTTCAAAAGCTGATTCAGGAATAGCATGTTCTCCGAAATCCAAAACATACTTAGCTGTTACTCCTAATTCTTGTAATTTATATACAGTGTCCACCATATGAGGTGAAAACATTATTTGAGTTCCATAGGATGGAAAATTATTTGGGATTTTAAATCCCATCTGTTCCCTTCCCTCTTTAATCGGCAAAAAACTCTGAGTTATTTTTCCCTCCTTGTTGAAGAAAATTAAATTTTTTCTTTCATGCTCATCAGGCAAATCTAAATTAATTGAATTATCCGCATAGCCAATATATTCATTTGTTGAACTGTTATATGCAATCTTATAAATGAAAAATTTAAAATTTACTTCATTTTGTAAGTTTCCTTCCAGATCATACTCTACAATCTTATATGCGCCTAAAGCATGTATTCTTTCATCATCTGAAATAATGACATCACTCATGTGGATGATCTCTCCCGGGCCTCGTCCCTCAGGAATAATTATTTCATTTATATACTCTCCATCGTAAGTAAACAACCAAACACTTTGTCTTGCCTGATCATAAAAAGCTATTCTATCTTTTAAGGGAATAATTTTTCTAATTCTCCCAATAGGTCGATTATCCGAAGATTTAAGTTGAACGTATTCAATCTCAGAAAAATAATCCGACATCTTTAGTGAGTCTTCAACGTTATTCAAATCTACATTAATTATAGTAGAAGAATCTTTTTTCTTATCGATACTATCATTCGAAGAGTTTGAACAAGAAATTGAAGATATGATCAGTATTATTATTATATAACGCATAGCATAAAGTAAAACACCCTTATTCTTAATAAGGGTGTTAGTTATTATTTGATTTTATTTTAATCTACACCTCCACAATATCCTTGGTCTGATGGATAACAAATAATATTTCCATGAACACATTTCAGAAATTCTTTATTTGTAGTCCAGCAAATTTCATTGCTTAATTCCATATCTGTATAGTATGGATCGGCTTGAGCAGTCTTTACTTCTACATCTATATATGGGGAAGAGCTGCTAACCTGAATGTTAATAGCAATCAGTGCTAAAATCATGATTAGACTAGCAATTTTGGGGATGAAAAATTTTATTGCTTTCATAAGATCATTTTTTAATTAGAATTAAATAATCATAAAATCAGTCAAACCATATAGTTGATTTTATATTCTCTGATTTAAAAAAAAAGACATGCAAGTAAATCATGAAATAATATTTACTTAGTATTCTGTAACTATTTATTAATCACATAAAAGACAAGATATTTGTGAATTTAAAAGACAATATTGGGATTGGCGGATGGGTTAAGACAATGAAAAAATTTGAATTCATTATTGAACATAATATTTATCAGTTACCCATTTTACCGGATTATTACGAATGTATGCTGATATCCTATTAAATGATTTCCTGTTTCTTACGATGTGATCATAATACCTCGGCTGCCATTTGAAATCAGGCTGAATTTTACGTGCCGTCTTGGTCACCCCAATTTTAAATCCGCGAACGATAGATGCTAAATTTCGTGATTGGGGACCAAATTCATTTAATGGTTTTTGCGTTTCTGGCTGTAGAGACGCAAGATTTTGCCTCTCTACAGCATGTTTGGTATTCGTTGTGTTTCTTCCGTCATCTGCCTTGTCAATGATTATGATCCCATGAACATGATTTGGCATGATGACATATTCACCTAATTTCACAAAAGGAAAATGTAATGGTATGTTTTGCCAGCAGGTTTCCGCAATTTTGCCGATTTCTGACAATTTCATTTCCGCATTTTTGTTGAAATCAATTTCCTTATCAGAATTTGAACGTAGAGACGCAAAATCTTGCGTCTCTACGGTATTGGTATGACCATCGGTGTTAAATTCTATGACCTCACCAAAATAGTATTTTCGTTTGTGGGTACAGATGGTAATAAAATAGACCCCATTCCATCCATAATCCCAGGATTTCAATCGTACTGTTTCTGACCTGTATTTCTTATACCCCTTATTTTGCATATCTCTTTATTTGAAACGACCTTTCTTCAAAATAACAGAATCTGATCTATGCGCAATATCATGAGGTTTTTCCTTTTATTACTAATATCCATTCTATTTCTTCAAACCACCTATTCTCAGGAAAGACAACGGGCTCGTGACCTTGGAATCAAACCGGGGATTTTAACGCCGGGTCTGCTGAATGCTATTACGGATTTGGAAGGCGTAAAGGTTGGCCATCGCACAATTATAGAAGGGGAAAATGTCCGTACCGGGGTAACTATGATCTTACCTCATGGTGGAGACTTATTGAAATCCCGGGTACCGGCGGCGGTGTATGTCGGTAATGGTTTCGGAAAGGCTCTTGGATTTACTCAGGTTCAGGAACTCGGAGAACTGGAGACACCGATCGGATTGACCAACACTCTCAGTATCCACACAGTAGCAAATGGGATTACGGATTATGTACTTCGTCAGCCGGGAAATGAAAACGTACGCTCCGTCAATCCTGTGGTTGGGGAAACCAATGACGGCTGGTTGAATGACATCCGTGGGCGACACGTAAACATGGAGCATGTGTTTCAAGCCATCGATAATGCTAAAGGCGGACCGGTTGAAGAAGGAAGTGTTGGTGCCGGAACCGGAACTTCGGCCTTGGGATTCAAAGGCGGGATCGGGACTTCATCCCGAACGCTTCCCAAGAAATATGGCGGTTACACCGTCGGGGTTTTGGTACAATCCAATTTTGGAGGAGTCCTTACTATTGGAGGGGCGCCGGTCGGGGAAGAACTCAGCAACCACTATATGGCAAGTGATGTACCTTATGATGTAGATGGCTTGGTCATGATCATTGTGGCTACCGATGCCCCTCTCCTTTCGCGTAACTTAGAACGGTTGGCAAAACGGGCATTTCTGGGAATTTCCCGGGTAGGCGGATTTGCCAGTAATGGTAGCGGTGATTATGTGATCGCTTTTTCAACAAGTGAAGATGTTCGCATCAACAACGAGAACTCCGGCTCTACCCAAAATTATACCGAGCTGAATAATTCGGCCACCAGCCCTCTTTTTCTGGCTGCGGTCGAAGCCACAGAAGAAGCCATTCTAAATTCCTTATTCATGGCTACTACCATATCCGGTGATCGAGGCCATAAACAACAGGCTCTTCCTGTTGATAAAGTTTTGGATATAATGAACAAATATAGTCTGCTGAAAGAGTAGCTTTTGAAAAGACTAATTAGACAATTATAGTAACCTCCACCAAGTCTCCCACTCTCTCCCACACCATATTTTTGGAGACTTTTTCCCGCACTGGAACAACTGCTTATCAAGTATATCCGTCTTTTAACCTCATATATACAAGATATGTTCGGTTTGCAAAAATCTAACTCAAACCGTTAAATACAACGATTAATCACTTCTTTAACTTTCTTTGGGTAAACTCTTGACACATAGTGGTGCTTTGGGGTACATTATGGGGTGAAGTGGGAGATAGTGGGGACTTCTCTCTTTTCTTCAAAATAGCAATCTAAAATCACCGCAGGGATATCGTGCCAAGTTTTAAAGGACAATACGAGCATAGTATAGATGCCAAAGGGCGTGTTGCATTTCCTGCGAAGTTACGCAAATCTTTGAGTCCCGACGCACAAGAACGCTTCACCGTAGTGCGCGGACAAGAGCCCTGTCTTTATTTATATCCCGAAGACGAGTGGCAAAATGTTGAGAAGAAGCTTTCCCAGATCAACAACTTCACAAAAAAAGGCCGACTGGCCAAAAGAAACTTCCTGCGCTATGCAGAAGATGTATCTCTCGATAAGCAAAACAGAATTGCACTCCCCTCCGACCTTACCGAATATGCAGATATTAACGGCAAAGCCGTTTTTCTGGGAATGGGTGAATATATAGAGGTCTGGGATCCTGCTAAACTTGAAGAAGCAGATGCCGCCCTTGATGACGGTGCATTCGAAGAGATCTTTGAACAAGTGATGGGCGATGAACCGGAAACCGATGTTGATTGATATGACCTCATATATAGAACATATCCCGGTTTTACTACAAGAATCTGTGGAAGCTCTCATCACAGACAAAGAGGGATTCTATGTGGACGGCACCCTTGGCGGCGGCGGACATTCTAAAGAAATTTTAAAACACCTTGGTGAAAACGGACGGCTATACGGCATCGACCAGGATGATGAAGCGCTTGAAGCTGCATCAGCAAATATAGGCGATGACCCCCGTTTTATCCCCATAAAAGGCAATTTTGGCTATCTGACCACTCTTCTACCTCCCCAAACCCACGGTCAGATAGCCGGAATCCTTTTAGATCTTGGCGTTTCAACCCATCAGATAAAAGAACCGGAACGCGGATTTAGCTTTCAGGAAGACGGTCCGCTTGATATGCGCATGGGAAATCTATCCGGCGTATCGGCTTACCAGGTAGTGAATGAGTATGACTATGAAAAGTTGCGCGACATCATCTTCCATTATGGAGAAGAAAAGCAGAGCCGAAAAATTGCTCGTGAAATCATTGAAGCCCGGCCTATTGAAACTACAGGAGAACTTAGAGATGTGGTTTCTTCGGTGGTAAATAAACGTTTTGAAGTGAAATCGCTCGCTCGTGTTTTCCAGGGCATCCGCATTGAAGTGAATCGTGAACTGGAGATGCTGGAAAATGTAATGGAGCATTCGCTGGAGGTTTTGAAACCCGGCGGACGGATAGTAGCGATATCCTATCACTCCCTTGAAGACCGGATCGCAAAAAGATTCTTTAAAGCCGGCAACTTCAAAGGAAAAATAGAAAAAGATTTTTACGGTAACCCGATATCCCCCATCAAGCCTGTAAACAAGCAGGTTATTACCCCCACAAAAGAAGAGGTTTCCGTAAACCCGGCCTCCCGAAGCGCTAAACTTCGGGTCGCTGAAAAAGTTGAAGGAGGCGAATCATGATGGTGCAATCCCCACTTAAGAAGCACGACATCCGCCCTAACCTTCGCAAGATGCCATTGCCTGATCAAAAATCCTCATCAGGAAAACAGGCAAAACATACCGCAAAGTCAGCAGCTAAAGTCGGACTGCCAAAGATAAAGCCCTGGAAGGTGATCCTCGGCAGTGTCATTATTGGCATTTTCGGCCTGTTCTACCTCACTCACGTATTCTCAACCCAGCGTTTACTTGAAGAAGTTCAAACACTGGAGGCGGAGTACAACCGGGCAAGAGCTCAGTATGATGAGCTCAAACTTCGTTACGACCGAATGGTCGGCCCGGCTGAAATATACCGTAAAGCCGAAGAACAAGGCTTCATAAACGGCGGCCCCGCAGATAAAGTCATCATCATAAAGGAGTAGCACGATGGATGAACGCACTGCCATATTAAGCCGAATGTTTATCGTTTTAGGGTTGATATTGCTCATCCCTACAGCGCTGGGGTTTCAGCTTATCCGCATTAACTATTTTGAAGGTGATGAACTCCGTAAGCTATGGAGTCAGCAAGCCATTGATCAGATCCCCATCCCTGCACAGCGTGGCAATATTTATGATGCCAATGGCACGCTACTCGTAACAAATGCAGTAGATTACAAGCTTGCCTTCGACCCTAAAGTACAGGTGAATGGGAAAATCGGAGTCCCACAAGAACAGGTAGCTCAGCTAACAAAAAAGCTCTCTTCATTAACAGGAAGAAATACGGATGAGTATCAGAGAAAAATCAGATCGGCTCCGCCTCATTCAAGATATATTGTGCTTGAGAGAAATCTATCGGTATTGGCCAAAGACGAGATCAACGCATTAAATATTAAAGGAGTCATTCTTGAAGAGAACTATCGTCGAAAATATACTTTTGGGTCTTTAGCAGCACATACCCTTGGTTTCGTAAATCATGAAACCAATGGCCGTATAGGCCTCGAAGCTCATTATAATGACGAATTAAAAGGAGAGGATGGACTCCGCCAGGTACGGCGTGATCCGTTCAATAGAGTTTTTGAGTATGTAGGAGCTCCCAAGAAACTTCCACAAAATGGATATTCGCTGCACACTACCATTGATGCCTATCTACAGGCTATTTTAGAAGACGAATTGAGATCAGGTGTTGAGCAGCATCTTGCCCGTTATGGAACCGGTATCATCATGGATCCCAAAACGGGAGCTATTAAAGCGATGGCGAATTACCCTACTTATGATCCTAATTTCCCGGGCAGTGATGATGAAGAGAACCGTAGGAATTTTGCTATTTCAGATATGATAGAGCCCGGTTCAACTTTTAAACTTGTTACAGCCATTGCTGCTGTTGAGCAAGGCGTTGTTGAGTTTGATGAGGTATTTGAGACCCCGGACAATGGTGAAATTGTGATCCATGACTTAATACTCAGGGATCATGACCCTTTGGGAGATCTGAACTTCCAGGAAGTCATTCAGAAGTCTTCCAACGTAGCTACCGCTGAAATAGCGATGCGGATGAAGAAAGAGACTTTTTATCAATATGCGCGAAATATGGGTTTTGGATCAGAAACCAATGTAGATCTGATCGGGGAAGTTCCCGGCAGGCTAGCAAAACCGTACGAATGGAGTTTGGTTACTCTTCCCTGGATGTCACATGGTTATGAGATACAGACCACCCCTCTTCAAATTGCACAGGCTTATGCTGCTTTCGCCAATAATGGGATGATGATGAGGCCTTATTTAGTAGATCGAATTGAAGATAAGAACGGTGCTGTAGTAAAAAAGCATGAACCTGTTGAGATTCGGCGAATTGCCAAAAAATCTACCTTAGACAAGCTTCTTCCAGTTTTTGAAAGTGTAGTTGCCGATTCTGGTACCGGAGACCTTTCGCAGGTAGATGGTTTAAGAATAGCCGGCAAAACAGGTACGGCCAAAAAAGTAGTAAACGGACGATACACTAATAATTATCGTGGCTCTTTTGTTGGTTTTTTCCCGGTGGAGGATCCTCAATATGTAGTCTTCATTTTATTAGACGAACCCAGAACAAGTGGTTATGGTGGCTATACTGCAGGACCGATCTTTAAGAATATTGCCATGCGTATTGCTGGACTGGATGATGACATTCAGCGGAATATTGGATCAGATGAACTTCCGGCTCCACAACTTGTGAAAGCCCCTTTTGTTAAAGGACTAGAAAGAGATCAAGCTGAATATCTTCTGTCGAGCTTAAATGTGCCTTTCGATATTTCCGGCAAAACCGGTTATGTGATTGATCAAAATCCGGAGGCAGGAAGCCCATTGAACAAAGGGCAGAAAATTTCTCTTACTCTTTCGGAAACTTACGCGGAAGCTGACAGTGCAAGTATAAAAGAAGGATATGCTGAAATTCCCGAATTGAAAGGAATGAATATGAGAAGTGCTATGGCACTTCTATCCGAATTGGAATTGAATTCCGAGATCATCGGGTCAGGAACTGTATTTGCTCAATATCCCAAAGCCGGTGAATTATTACGGAAAGGATATACGGTAACTCTCAGAGGTAAGGCAAAGTCTTTGGAAATTTTAACCCAAGTTAGTGATCGATAATTGACACTCCATAAACTCATAGAAATTTGTAATCCGCTTCACGTCACTAACAAAAATATTGACGCTAAGCTTACTACGTTCGCCATCGATTCCAGGGAAGTACAGAATGGTTCTGTTTTTATCGCCATTAGGGGTACTCAGGTAGATGGCCACATGTTTTTAGAAGATGCCATTAACCGCGGTGCAAGAGTGATCATTTGTGAAGAATCATATTACACCGATGAAGATGTGTGTGTGATAGAAGTGGAAAACACTCAAAAATTAGCCGGACCTATTGCACAGGCTTTTGAAGACAACCCCGGTAAGCAATTGAAAGTAATCGGCATAACCGGTACAAATGGAAAAACAACAACGGCTACACTTGTGTATCAGGTGCTAAATGCTTGTGGTAAAAAAGCTTCATTACTTGGCACTGTAAGCAAAAGAATTTTAGACGAAGAGTTTGACAGCAGTCTCACAACTTCTGATCCCATTGAACTTGCCCGTGACATGAAGAAAATGGTAGATGCCGGTTCAGATTTTCTGGTTATGGAGGTCTCTTCTCACGCGTTACATCAGCACCGCACCTCTGGTTTTGATTTTAAAGTGGGGGCTTTTACAAATTTAAGTCACGATCATCTTGACTACCATGAAACACTGGAGGAATACGCAAAAGCTAAAAAATTGCTCTTCGATAACCTCCCTGAGAGCTCCGTAGCTGTGGTTAACATAGATGATCAGTATGGTCAACAAATGACCGAAGACTGTAAAGCCCAGCAGTTACACCTGAGTTTTAATAATGACACTGCATACATCCTTGAGAATTCAGCCCAGGGAATTACAGTGATCGTAGATGGTGAGAAGATCGAAAGTCCGCTTGTAGGTAAATTCAATGCCTATAATATCGGATTAACCTATTTAATTTGTAAAGCGCTCGGTTTAGAACCTAAAGAGATCATAAAAGCATTTCAAAATGCTAAGGGCGCTAAAGGACGAATGGAACCGGTGACGGTTGAGGTTGCTGACCTTCCTTTGGTGATCGTAGATTATGCTCACACCCCTGATGCCCTTCAAAATGTATTGTCTACCCTTTCGGCAGTCAAAGATGCTTCACAGAAACTGACCGTTGTTTTTGGAGCAGGTGGAGATCGTGATACATCCAAACGACCTGAAATGGCCAAAGTATCAGAAGAGTTTGCTGACAAAATTATCGTAACAAGTGATAATCCACGTACTGAAAACCCAGATCTGATCATAACCGATATATTGGATGGATTTGAGAGTCTGGATTCAGTTAAGAGTATTACAAACCGAAGAGAAGCGATCGAAAGAGCAATATCTGAAGCCTCTGAGAATGAAATTATCCTGATCGCCGGTAAAGGGCATGAAAATTATCAGGAAGTAAATGGAAAGCGCCATCATTTTGATGACCGTGAAATTGCACAGGAATTTCTCACTAAAAAAGCCGGGGATAACTGATGCTGCACGAACTTTTTACCTGGCTTGACACTGTTTATGATGTTCCCGGAACGGGAGCGGTGGCTTTTATTTCTACACGTACGGCCTTGGCCGCTGTCACCTCCCTGCTCATTAGTTTATTCATTGGACGGAAAATGATCCAATGGCTAAGTAAACTTCAGTTAAAAGAGGTTATCAGAGACGATATTGGACTGGATAATCACCTTGCCAAAGGGGAAACACCAACCATGGGAGGAGTGATCATCATTCTCTCGATCATTATACCAACCATCTTATGGGCCCGCCTTGATAGCATCTACAGCTGGTTGATCGTTTTTGTAGTACTGGCACTTGGAATTGTAGGCTTTATCGATGATTACATCAAAGTAGTCAAGAAAGATAAAAGCGGACTGGCTGGTTGGTTCAAGATAGCCGGACAGGTTAGTGTTGGACTGATAGTAGGAGCGGTGCTTTATTCTCATCCCGAATTTGAATCCTTTAATTCCCTTACAACCGTTCCCTTTCTGAAGAATGTAAACCTCGATTATGCCTATTTCGGAGATACTATCGGATGGGTGATCTATTTAGGGGTTGCTGTTTTTGTTGTTACCGCAGTAAGTAACGCAACCAATTTAACCGATGGGCTTGACGGTCTTGCAGCGGGAACTTCCGCTATTTGCGGGATTGTATTTGCTATTTTTGCCTATGTATCCGGTCGGGTTGATTTCTCCGGATTCCTCGACATCATGTATCTGCCCGGAGCCGGCGAACTGACCATCTTCACAGCTTCACTGATCGGAGCCTGCATTGGTTTTCTCTGGTACAACACAAATCCGGCTTCCGTTTTTATGGGTGATACCGGCTCTTTGGCATTAGGAGGAGCATTCGGTGCACTTGGGTTGATGCTCCATAAGGAATTATTACTCCCCTTCATATGCGGGATCTTCTTTTTTGAAACACTTTCAGTGATCATTCAAACCACTTATTTCAAATACACAAAATATAAGTATGGGGAAGGGAAACGTGTCTTTTTGATGACCCCCATCCACCATCACTTTGAAAAGAAAGGCTGGCCAGAACAGAAGATCGTAGTTCGTTTTTGGATTATCACCATTTTACTTGGAATTCTAAGCCTGTTAACGCTGAAGATCCGATGATAGAGATTAATAACAAACATATCGTTGTGATCGGTGCAGCCCGAAGCGGAATTGCAGCTGCTCTTCTCCTTGCCAAAAAGGGAGCAGATGTTTTTGTGTCTGACAATGGAAAGATCTCAGAAACTGCAGAACAGAAATTGACTGAAGCTGGCATTCCTTTTGAGGAAAACGGACATACGAATAAAGCAAGATCTGCGGAATTCGTAGTTGTAAGTCCCGGCGTTCCAACTGAAGCACCTATCATTCAATATTATCTGAATGAAGGCAAACAAGTTTTCTCTGAAATTGAAGTGGCAAGCTGGTTCACTGATCAGAAGATATTTGCGGTCACCGGAAGTAATGGGAAAACAACTGTAGCCAACTGGCTACATCATGTTTGGGAAACGGCCAAACGGGACCATGCCCTTGCCGGTAACATCGGTGTAGCCTTTTCTGATACAGTAGATAGTAATAATGGAGATTTTCTACTGGAAGTAAGCAGCTTCCAGCTCGACCATATCAAAAACTTTAAACCGGCAGTGAGCATGATTCTAAACATCACTCCGGATCATTTAAACCGCTATCAGAACAGCCTTGATGCTTATGCAGCGGCGAAATTCAGAATCACAGAAAATCAGACAGAAGAAGACCGGTTCATCTTTAATTACGATGACCCGATCATTCAAAAACACGTTGAAACGCTAAAAAAAAAGCAAAACGCTCCAAAGTTATGGGCTTTCTCGAATGAGAATGAAGTCCCCGAAGGAGCCTTTGTTCGTAATGAACATATCATCTTCAAATTCAACAACAAGGAAGAATCCCTTATGCCAATAGAAGAAATAGGACTCCGAGGCCGGCACAATTTAAGTAATGGATTGGCCACCGCATTGGCAGCCCGAGCGGCTGAGATCAAAAATGAAACCATCCGGGAAAGCCTGAAATCCTTTACCGGAGTTGAACACCGGCTGGAACTGGCTCGTGAAGTAGATGGAGTAAAATACATCAACGATAGCAAGGCGACGAACGTGAATGCTGTATGGTTTGCCCTGGACAGTTTTAATGTGCCATTGACTCTGATCCTTGGTGGGCGTGATAAAGGAAATGATTACAGCGAGCTTAATACCCAGATCCGCGAGAAGGTTCATACTATCATCGCGATCGGTGAATCTAAAGACCGGATACAACAACAACTCGGGAAAACGGTTCCAAATTTTGTAAGAGTAGAAACTATGGGAGGAGCCGTCAGAGCCGCTCAGAAAGTAGCAAAAAAAGGCGAAGTGGTACTTTTAAGCCCCGCTTGTGCCTCTTTTGATATGTTTGACAGCTACGAACATCGTGGCAAAATTTTCAAAGAAGAAGTAAACAAATTGTGAACAGTAGCAAAGTAATAAAGTTACAGAGTGACAAAGTAGAGTATCTCCGAACTTTGTAACTCTTTCACTCGAACACTTTGTCACTTTAAAAAAATATGATCTATACATCTCCACATAGCAATATTTCCAACATCATCGGCACTTCTGCTGAGGATATCGATACGCGCAAGCAAGGCAGCGATCGGTTCTTATTGATGTCTGTGGTTATCCTGATGACCTTTGGGATGTTGGCGGTGTATTCTTCTATAGCTTTCTTTGCAGAAACAAAGTCTACCACAGCCGGGCAACTGATCGTTGGACATTTGACAAAACTTGGTATTGCTTTCTTTGTGATGCTGATCGTCTCCAAAATAAACTATCACACTATAGCGAAATTCAGCAGGATCGGGATGGTTCTAAGCCTGGTGTTACTTGTTGCAGTATTAGCTTTCGGGACTGAACAGTTTGGTGCAAAACGTTGGTTAAATGTTGCCGGTTTCTCATTCCAGCCATCTATGGTAGCTACGGTTGCACTGATAGTCCATGTTTCAGTATTGCTTAGTGAGAAACAGGAGTACATCAAAGATTTTATGAAATCTTTCATACCTATAATGTTTTGGGTCATTTTAACCTGTGCACTGATAGGCATTGAAGATTTTAGCAGTGCAGGCATTTTACTTGTTGTTTGCCTGGTGCTCATGTTTGTTGGCAGAGTAAGTGTTATACAGCTTGGCTCTTTAGTGGCAATTGGAGTTCTTGGAGGAGCATTATTACTTGGACAATCCGCGAATCGTCAGGACCGGATTGAACAATATATAACTCAGATCAAGGACATTCCGAGCGAACAGATCTTACAAGGGAGTGGATACCAGGCGCAACAGGCACACATTGCAATTGCGAAGGGAGAACTGCTGGGTGTAGGCATCGGTAAGAGTTCACAAAGAGACTTCCTTCCTGCTCCTTATAACGATTTTATTTTTGCGATCATCGCTGAAGAATATGGGTTGATCGGAGCCATGTCCCTCATTTTCATATTTACCCTGATCTTGATACGCGGAATTGTATTTGTGGCACGCAATGCCGAAGACCATCTAGGCTCTTTGTTAGCAGTGGCATGTACTCTTACCATCGTTTTATATGGATTTGTGAATGCCGGAGTTGCCAGTGGCATCCTTCCGGTAACAGGCCTCCCTATGCCTTTTGTTAGCTACGGCGGAACCAGTATGCTTTTTGCCGGACTGATGATCGGCATCCTCCTCAATATCTCGAAACATAACCGGGACCGGAGGACCTTGTTCTATGGATAATCCAAGAATTTTACTCGCAGCAGGCGGCACCGGCGGACATGTTTATCCTGCCATCGCTATTGCTGATGCCTTAAAAGCTGAAAACTCAGACACAGAGATACTCTTTGTAGGAACCAAAGATCATATGGAATGGAAAGCTGTTCCAAAGGCAGGTTATGATATCCGTAATGTCTGGATCAGTGGTTTCCACCGGCGTTTCACCTTAAAGAATGTATTGTTCCCGGTAAAATTGATAACCAGCCTTGTGCAAAGTTTAAAAATTCTGGCAGGGTATAAACCTCATGTCGTTGTTTCCTGTGGAGGATATGTGGCAGGTCCTGTTGGGTGGGTAGCCGGCAAGAAAGGAATTCCTGTCGTAATTCAAGAACAGAACAGCTTCCCCGGCGTGACAAACCGACTGCTCGCGAAGTTCGCTGTCAAGATATTTACGGCTTTCAAAGAGGCCGACCGATATTTGCCAGAAGAAAAAACAAAAGTAACCGGAAATCCAACCCGTGCAACCTTAACCGGAGCCAATAAAGACAAAGCACTCGAATCATTTGGATTCAATGCTGACAAACCGGTACTACTGGTCATGGGTGGAAGCGGCGGAGCAAAAACTATAAATGAGGCTATGAAAGCCAATATTGAGCAGCTTCACGATAAAGCTGAGCTACAGATCATCTGGCAATGTGGGGCTCGATACTATGATGAACTTTCGACCGAGATCGATACAAAGAAGTTAGAAAACCTGCGGTTGTCGGCCTTCCTCGAGAATATGGCGGAAGCATACGCAGCTGCAGACCTTGTCATTAGCCGCGCCGGAGCAAGTTCTTGCTCCGAGTTAATGCTAACAGGAAAACCAAGTGTGCTGGTACCCTCTCCTAATGTGGCAGGAGATCACCAAACACAAAACGCTAAAGCTATGGCTGATGCAGGTGCATCGAAATTGCTGGAGGATAATGCTATGAAAGAGACCATGACGGAATTGGTAGAGCAATTGATCTATGATCAGGAAAACCTGCAGCGTATGAATCAAGCTGCATTGAATTTGGCAAAACCCGAAGCAGCTAAACTAATTGCTAAAGAAATTTTAGAAATCGCAAAATCGAAGTTATAAGACGAAGTGGAAAAACGCATCGAAACACAACCCGTTTTTGGTAAAACCAAGCATATCCATATGGTGGGTATCGGTGGAATTGGTATGAGCGGGATGGCCGAAATATTATTACAGCGTGGTTATAAAGTGACCGGCTCTGACGGTGCTGAAACCGAAACTACGCGCCGATTACAGGAACTGGGAGCTACAGTCCACAAAGGCCATGATGCCAAATATATTGAAGGAGCCGATGTGGTGGTCTACACCAGTGCAGTAAAAGCCCAAGAAAATGTTGAGACTAAAGCAGCCATCGAAAACCGGGTTCCTACCATCAAACGGGCAGAGATGCTGGCTGAACTGATGAAAATGAAATTTGGAATTGGTGTGGCCGGAACGCATGGAAAAACAACGACCACTACGATGGTTGGACATGTAACTCAAGATGGTAATTATGACCCTACAATCATAGTAGGCGGTAAAGTTCATAGTTTTGACAAAACAAATGCCGTGGTTGGAAAAGGAGATCTGATCGTAGTGGAAGCCGATGAGTTTGACCGGACCTTCCTCCGCCTCTCCCCTTCTATTGCCATCATCACGAATATTGAAGCCGAACATCTTGATATCTATAATGACCTCGAAGATGTGAAGCAAGCCTTTATTGATTACGCCAACAAAGTCCCTTTTTACGGAGCGGTAATTGTTTGTCTGGATGATTCAAATGTCAGAAGTATCCTTCCTGATCTAGAGAAAAGAGTGATCACCTACGGTTTAACTCCACAGGCTCAGCTCCGCGCAACAGATATAAGAGCTGATGCTTTCACAAGTACTTTTTCTGTTATCTATGAGGGTGAAAAACTTGGGGTCATCACTTTGAAAGCACCCGGTGACCATAATGTGAAAAATGCGTTGGCCGCTATCGCAACCGGAATTGAACTTGGTATTGATTTCAAACTGATCAAACAAGGGCTGGAGCATTTTGAAGGTGTATTCCGTCGTTTCCAGCTTAAATATGAAAACGGCTGTATGGTGATCGATGATTATGCACATCATCCAACCGAAGTTCAGGCCACACTACAGGCTGCCCGAAAAGGATGGCCCGATCGCAGAGTGGTAGCCGTATTCCAGCCACATTTGTATTCCAGAACTCAGGACCTGTATAAGGAATTTGGACTTTCCTTCTTTGATGCGGAGATGTTGATCTGTACCGATGTCTATCCGTCTCGTGAAAAACCTATTGAAGGTGTGACCGGAAAATTGATAGCAGATACTGCTGTACAGTACGGGCATAAGAATGTGGTGTATGTGGAAGACAAAGAGAAGGTCACCAAAACACTGAAAGAACTTAGCCGCCAGGGCGACATCATCATTACAATGGGCGCCGGAGATATCTACCGTTTTGGCGAAGACTTTATTGAAGCTTTGAAATCAGGAAAATTCAAACCGAAAACCGATTAATTGAGTAAAAAGGAATCAAATAAAAGCCTTTTACCCTGGATGACTGCCATCTTGATGGTCACCGGCATTGCTGTGCTTGCAGCCATGTACTGGAATCGGAATGTTACAGTTCAGAATGTAAAAGTGAATGATCTTGAGTTTACCCAACACGAAGACATCAGGAATGCGGCTGCCATTCCATTAGGAATAAAACCGGATAGTCTTGATCTCAATGAAGTAGTTCAACGTGTTGAGCAATTGGATTATGTGCGGTCGGTAGTTCCTTACATCGAACCCAATGGAAACCTTAGGCTCAATGTATCGGAACGGGAACCCATTGCGCTATTGATTAATGGAGGAGGGCGAATGTACGTGGATGCTGAAGGTGTAAGACTTCCCATTCTGGAAGGCAAAACACAAGACGTTCCTCTTTTATACGGATATAGCACTTCAGCTGCAGATACTATTAAAAGTGAGTCTTTTTTACAGGTACGGGATTTTTTGATGAAAGCGAAGATCGATGGCTTTGGATGGGCAACCATCAGTGAAGTAGCCTTCGACGAGACCGATGGTGTGGTAGCAGTCAGTCATGAGAATGGTGTGAAGCTGCTTTTTGGACGAAACAATTTTGAACATAAACTCGAGAACTGGAAAGCATTCTATGCCCAGATCGTTAAAACCAAAGGAATTCAATCGATGCAACAGGTCGATCTCAGGTTTTCAAACCAGGTGGTTACCCGTGAAATTTGATTTCAGCAACATATCGTTTGGTCAAAAACACGATACGGTTGGAAATTCTACCCGTAGTCCCATGTCTAAGGACATTGCATGTGGTGACACTCCTGAACATGTGGAACAAAATGGTGCTGAAAAATATGTGGATGCATTTTTGAGTTCATCACCAAAAGAATCCCAAAAGCGGGATTCCATAAACGATTTTTACTCTGATCTGGCATCGCCATCAACAAAAAGAACCTTAGCAATCAACAAAAACACAGCGGATCGTCATGGAAGAACATGAAAACATAATGGTAGGTCTTGATATAGGGACCACCAAAATTTGCGCAATCGTAGCCTCAATCGATGAACAGGAACGTATTCACATCCTCGGGGTGGGTAAAGCTCACAGTGACGGGCTGAACCGTGGAGTTGTGGTCAACATTGACAAAACCGTAAATGCCATCAAAGATGCCATTGCCCAGGCAGAACTGGCTTCCGGCATCCAGGTGAACTCGGTGAATGTAGGTATAGCCGGTGACCATATTCGCAGTATGCGAAGCAAAGGTGTAATCACCATCAATAACAAAGACAACGAAATTACAGCTAAAGATGTGGAGCGCCTGCTCGAAGATTGCCAGCGCATTATGCTCCCTACCGACCAGCAGATCCTCCACGTAATTCCACAAGAATTTGTGGTTGACGGACAAGATGGAATAAGCGATCCGGTTGGAATGAGTGGGATGCGTATGGAAGCGGAGGTCCACATTATTACCGGGCTTGTTTCCGCAGCTAAGAACATGTACCGCTGTGTGGAACGTGCCGGATATCAGGTAGCTGACCTTATCCTTGAGCCGCTTGCCTCCTCCTATTCCGTATTGGATGAAGAGGAAAAAGAGGCCGGAGTGGTTTTGGTTGATATCGGGGGCGGTACCACTGACCTCGCCATCTTCCAGGATAACACTATCAGACATACGGCTGTAGTTGCAATAGCCGGACAAAAAGTGACCGACGATATTCGTCTGGGACTCAGCGTTCTGGATGATCAAGCCGAAACCCTAAAGCGTAAGCACGGTGAAAGTTATGCTGACCTTATCGAAGAAGATGAAGTAATCACAGTCCCCGGTATCGCAGGCAGGCCTCCCAAAGAAATTACAAAAAGCATCCTGGCTAAGATCGTTCAGGCCCGGATGGAAGAGATCCTCGAGATAGTGGGTATTGAGATCAAACGCAGTGGATATGCTGATTCAATGAGCGCAGGAGTGGTTATAACCGGCGGAGGTTCATTGATCAAGAACATTTGTCCACTCGCAAACGAAATTTTAGGACTGGATGCCAAAGTGGGAATTCCATTGGGCATTACAGGCGGACTGAAAGAAGAAGTAAACAGCCCAATCTACGCTACAGGCGTTGGTTTGGTAATGCATGCTCTTCGCTCAGGGACATCAAACAATCAAACGATGATGCCATCATCATCTCAGGGAACCAACGTTGAGCAGGTGATGCAGAAGATCACCGAGCGTATGAAGAGTTGGTTCAAAGAACTTTAAGATATGAATATCAATGAAATAGGATATAGGGAAAAGCATCCTTCAAGCGTCTGTAATACCCTGAAGCGTTGCGCTTTCGAATTCAACATAGTAAACGCTTCGAGGACCTCACGGACGCTCGAAGGTTTACTTGATCCGGTTTCAAAGAACTTTAAAAGTAAAATCAGCAATCAACAAAACAACGGAATGAAACCGTCTGACGGTGGAATTCCAAAAGCAATCATCTACAACCATAACAATCCAGTAAAACAACAACTCAAATAGGAGTTAAAAATGGCTAACAATTCACGTTTCTTTTTCGACGAACAGAGCCAGGAAAACGCTAAGATCAAAGTGATCGGCGTAGGCGGCGGTGGCGGTAACGCCATAAACAATATGATAAACATGGGCCTCGAAAGTGTGGAGTATATCGCGCTTAATACCGATGCCCAGGCACTCAAGAACAGCATGGCAGATATCAAGATCCAGGTAGGCTCAGCCCTTACCAACGGACTTGGCGCCGGAGCGCGTCCCGAGATCGGGCGTGAAGCGGTAGAGGAAAACCGTCATGAAATTGAAGAATCCATTGAAAATGCCGATATGGTATTTGTAACGGCAGGAATGGGCGGTGGAACCGGAACCGGGGGAGCTCCAGTGGTAGCCGGAATCGCCAAGCGCCGGGGAATCTTAACTGTGGGTATCATCACTACCCCATTTGAATGTGAGGGCAAGGTCCGTAAGAAGTATGCTCTTGAAGGAATCACTGAACTCAAGAAAAACTGTGATACGGTAATAGTGATCCCTAACGAGCGACTCCTCGACATTGCTGATGAGAACACTTCCCTGATGGAAGCCTTCGCAATGGCTAACGAAGTACTTTACAATGCTACGCGCGGTATCAGTGACCTGATCCTCATGCCCGGACTCATCAACCTTGACTTTGCTGATGTTCGAACAACTATGAGCGACGGTGGCGCTGCCATTATGGGATCGGCCACAGCTGAAGGTCCGGACAGAGCTGAGAAAGCAGCACGGGCTGCTATCAACTCCCCGCTTTTAGATGGAGTAAGCATTCGCGGTGCCCGTAACGTACTGGTAAATATCTCAGCGGGTTCCAACCTCGGAATGCGTGAGACCACAACCGCTACCAATATCATCCATGAAGAGGCCGGTGAAAATGCCGAGATCATATTGGGTACGGTATTGGATGAGAACTTCGGAGATGAGATCCGCGTAACGGTGATCTCAACAGGATTCGACCTTGCAGAAGACCGTTCAACAGCTAAGGTTGCCGGAAATAAAGAGCCATCATTGAATAAGGCTGCTCAAAATGCTCAGGCACATATTCAAAGCCAAAGATCAAAAAAGGAATCCGATGTACCTGACCGATTCCCACGTGGAACCGGAGATTACTACAAAGGTGAAAATAACCTCAAAAAACTGGACACTCCTTCCTATCTCCGTCGCGACCTGAATGTTCGCAAGCAGGAAGAGAATATCGAAGTGCCCGATGAGGAAGAACAACAAGGCGAAGCTCAGGATAACATCGCCCCATTTCAAAGTCGCACCGAGCGCATCCGAAAGGACGATACTGAGCAACCGGCATTTCTCCGAAAAATTATGGACTGAGTTTTGCCGCTGACATCGGTTCTCTCCCGGTACCATGGGAATGGTATCTCTGAGAGCCACTGATTTTACTGGATTATAGCTTCATCAAAGCTATAGATTGCTAACAACAGAAGAAGCCCTTTGATCGGGGCTTCTTCTTTTTTTTATGTTTTTTGATGGCTTCAGTTTTAATTGATACTGATAGTGCATCTACAAAATCCCCCATATAAGTCGGGTTGCCATAGCCACGGCCAGAATTGCAAAGCCCCATTGCAAATATTTTCTTTTGATTTTTTGATTAAGGAAAGCTCCGCCAAAACCACCGATCAATCCGCCAATAGCAAGAGGAAAAGCGGCTCCAAAATCAACATATCCCATTGAGAATTCGGTGACTCCTGAAACAGCTCCCGGCTCAAGAGCAAGCTGAAGCCAGCCGGAAGTTACCATCAGGATCATAGCCAAATGGGAAACACTGACCGCTTTCTTAAATGGCTGATGGTAGAACAAATTCATGATCGGCACCATAATTCCTCCCCCTCCAACTCCCGCAAGTGCAGCTACAAATCCACCACACCCACCGGCTACAAAGGATTGCTTAGTGGTAAGCAGTTCAAACTCCCTGTCATATTCATCTTTTTTATCTTTACCTCTGCCAAACATCATATATGCCACATAAAGCAGCATGATAGAGAAAAAGATCACGAATTCGGTTCGACTGTAGTATGGTGATGTGATCACTAATTTTCCCAAATACACTCCAAGAACGCCCATCAGACCGAGTTTAAGTCCTTCACTCCAAAACATATTATCCTGTATATATTGCCGGACAATACTTCCCGATGCAGCAATGAACGTACAAAATAATCCTGAAGCTACCGTCCAAAGTACAGGGTTTTCAACCCCGGCTCCCTCAAATAAAAAGAAAAGGACCGGTGTGAAAATTATTCCACCCCCTATACCAAGCAATCCGGCAAGTATTCCCGCTATCAATCCAACCAACAACAAAAGTAACAGCTCAACCAACAGTGATCTCCCCTTTCAGATATGTGATCGCAAATCCTGATATCTCCACTCGATCTCCCTTCATTTCGCATATTAAATCACCGCCTCTTTTTGAGATCTGGCGGGCATTTAACCTGTCTTTGCTCAGTTTCTTGCTCCAATATGGCGTGCTTTTGGTGTGAGCTGAACCCGTAACCGGATCTTCATCCACTCCCGATTGCGGAGCAAAGAACCGGGAAACAAAATCAACCTCATCACCGGGTGCAGTTACTATGATACCTCGGGCTTCTACTTCGCTTAACATTTTAATGTCAGGATTCAGTGCTGCCACTTCCTCTTCTGAATTCAGCACTACCATATAGTCGTCAGACTTATAGACTTCGGGTGTTTTCGGAATTCCCAGAGCCTGAAACATCACATCGGGCGCCTCGACTTTTTCCATATGGTCTGCGGGGAAATTCATCAAAAGCCGATTCCCACTTTTACCTACATTGAGCAACCCGCTACGTGTCTTGAACACGAGTTCATCTTCCGGATAGCCAAGTTCCTCAAACAAAACATGGGCCGTGGCAAGTGTGGCATGTCCACACAGATCAACTTCCACCGTGGGAGTAAACCATCGCAATCGATAACTCTCGCCTTCTTTCACAAAAAATGCGGTTTCTGAGAGATTGTTTTCGGCTGCGATATTCTGCATTTGTTCATCTGACAGCCATTCGTCTAAAGGAACGACTGCAGCAGGATTTCCCGCAAATAATTCAGATGTAAACGCATCAACTTGGTATATAGGTAAACTCATGATGTATTAATTTCAGGTTCGAAATTTAAAACCTACTCTTAAGTTTTCATTTTGAATTACTTGGCAATGTAGGGGCATTTATTAATTAATTAAACCCTTAAGTACTGCCCCCGTTCCATAGATTTTAATTCGCATATTCACTCACTACTCCCTTATCTTTGCGGCGATCTAACTACTATTCAATAACTATTACCTATGAGATATCTATTTACATTATTATTCCTTTTTCTGATAGTTGAAACTCCAAAAGCCCAGATAGAAGCCGAACTCGACTCTATTGATGTTACCGCATCAAGAATATCTACTTCTATTTCTGAAAGCGGGAAGAATGTATCTGTGATAACGGCAGAACAGATCGGTGAAATGCCGGTGCAATCAGTGGACGATCTTTTGCGTAGTCTTCCCGGCATCAATATAAACGGACGTGCAGGATTTGGTGTACAAGCCGATGTGGGAGTTCGCGGCAGTACCTTTTCTCAAGTAATGTTTCTTCTGGATAATACTCCTCTAAATGACCCGCTTACCGCTCACTTTAATACCAATATTCCGGTTGCGCTTTCTGAGATCGCTCAGATCGAATTGATCCGCGGACCGGCAAGTACTTCGTTCGGGGCAGATGCCGTTGGAGGTGTGGTTCACATCAAAACAAAAGCATACATGATGAAAGAGATCGAAGCGGATGACAACCTTCAAACCCGTACAAATCTCGATATTTCAGCAGGGGAAAATAACCTTCGTATCATTGACGCCACTGCAGGGGTTGCAAAAAAAAATGTTCGTTTCAGTACTTCTTTTCGAACGGCTTCCTCTGATGGAGAGCAGCTCACCAATCCCGGTTTTGAAGAAGGTGTGTCTTCTGAAGAAAACTACAATACCTATTTCGACATGATGAATCTCTCTGCAGCTTTGTCTGTAAATTTAGGCGAAAACTGGAATTGGTATGTCCGTTCTGGGCTTGAAAATCGTGACTTTAATGCTCGCTACTTTTATACCAGAAGTATTGTGGATGAGTCCATAGAGGAAATTGAAAGTCGGTGGGCACTTTCTGCTCTGACATATGAGAATAATAATCACCGTTCCGAGATCAATTTCTCTTACCGGGATGTAGAAGATGTCTTTGACTTTCTACCGGGTACCATTCCGGCAAACGTCCATCAAACAGGTTCTCTATTTTTAAATGGTTCTCACCAATATGAGCTGAATTCCGATCAACTGACCTCAGTCTCCGGATCATTGAACTACATGCGTTTTATGATCGGCGGACAACTACTCAATAAACAGATCGAAAGTACTGACCGGGGAGATCATGAAAATACTTCATGGGGAATCTATGGGATCCATACCATGAACTATGATTTTGGACTTAGCATGACAACCAGTCTTCGCCTTCAGTTTAACCCGATCAGCGACCTTACCTTTTTACCACAGATAAGTGCTGCGTATGATCTTGGAACTGTAAACCTCAGAACCTCAATTGGGCGAGCTATTCGTGAAGGTGATTTCACCGAACGATATATTTCCTCTGAAATTCCAAACCTAACACCCGGTCGAAATATTGGAAATCCTGATCTTCTTCCTGAAGAATCCACCACTTTTGACTTCGGTCTTGACTGGACACCGGCTAACAACCTTAGATTCTCACCCACTTTCTTCTACCGCAGTTCATCTAATTTGATCGACTACGCAGTTACGAATTCCAATAACATCAATAATGCCGATAATCTTCAACCTAATGAAGAGTATTTTTATGCCTCTAACATTTCAGAATCAGAGGCGATCGGAATTGAGTTCATATCATCCTTTACTTCTGAACTGGGTACAAACGCTAGCTTACGAACAGAACCTGGATATACGTACATCAGAACCACAAGTGATCAAAATACGGTTTCCAGATATATCGCCAACCACCCATCACATCAGGTAAGTTTTGATCTTTCCCTGATCGTTGGGAATCTTTCCATACAATCACAATCCATGTATAATGTCCGTTCGGAAGAAGCAGCGGTCTTGATCAATGCCGAAGTGCCTGACCAATATTTCCTGACGAACTTAAAGGTAGGATTTAAACCTTTCGGCAATAACTTCCAGCTCTACACTCAGATCCTGAATGTTACAGACACACAATATCAGGAAATTCTTGGAGCCCCGATGCCAGGAAGATGGATACTTGGCGGAGTTAAATATGGCCTTTAAAAGTCTTTAAGAACTGATTAAACGCATTAATATGCAGGCGCATATTAATGCGTTATTTATTTTCAGCAAGTTAACTCGCATCAGTTATCATTATTCACGCTCGCTGAGTCGTTCCAACGCAGAGCGTGTGGAACGAGGATGAAGAGTAACTGAAACCATCCCAGACTCGCTCCTACGCTCTGCGTTGGAGCGGACTCTCTACTATAAAAGAAAAATTCTACTGTAAGGAATTGCTTTCCCATCGCTCTAACTATCAAAAACATGGGAAGAAGCAGATACAAAATACTGGACGAGAGATATCCTTACTTTATAACAACAACAGTGATAAATAGATATCCGGTATTTGAGCAAGTAGAATTTGCTCAAATAATTACTGACGGTCTAAACTTTTTAGTTGATGAAAGAGATATTGATATATACGCCTACGTGATCATGCCTGATCATATCCATATTATTGCAAAAGGAAAAAACTTGGGAAAACATGTCTCGAGCTTTAAATCCTATTCTGCACGCAGAATTATTGATTCTCTGGAAAGAAATAAAATGCGCTATTTTCTAAACGCATTTAAAGAAGCTAAACGAAAATTCAAAAAAGATCAGACTCATCAATTTTGGGCAGAAGGATACCATCCTAAGCAAATATTTAATACTGATGTGATGAAACAAAAGATAGGATATATACACTATAATCCTGTTAAAGCCGGATTAGCCGCTCATCCCAAAACTTGGAAAAATTCATCATTTGGTAATTATAACGGAAAAACTTCGGGTTCAGTCAAGATAAATTTATTTAACAGATAGCTTTCGTTCTAACGCAGAGCGAGTGGAAAGAGGTATCTTTACATAGGCTGAGAGTTTGGGAACGAGGGTGAGTTTTTATAAAGGCTGAGTGGATTTGAGAGCGAAGCTTAAGAGTAACAGGCATAAACACGACTCGCTGCAACGCTCTGAGTTGGAGCAGATAATTGCTGTCTTCTCAAGCTTGGGAACGAGCACTTCTACCTTTATCTTTAAGAGTTTGAGAATCATCCCAACATCCTTCAATGAAGATCTACCCCAATTCCCTTTTAGATAAACTCGGGTTTGAACAAATTCGCCGGGCTGCACTGGAACTTACACAATCAGTGCGATCGGAGGAGTTGCTTGAAACACTTAGGCCATCCTCCGGTAAAGAGCGGGTAGAACTCCTGACTCAACAGACGGCTGAAATGTTGGAGATCATTTCTGATCCTGATCCGTTCCCACTGAGAGAATTCCCTGAAGTCCGGGATTACCTATCCACTTCAAAAGCCGAAGGCAGTCTTATTCCCCTTCCCGCTTTTGTAGATATCCTGAAGATCTGCTCTGCCTCACGACAAGTAAAGAGATTCCTGAAAGCCCGTGGAGATACTTATCCCCGTCTTTTAAAAGTTTCTGAGGGACTCATCCCCATGAAGGAACTCGAAAACAGCATCAAGGAAAAAGTGACTGAGCATGGGGAGTTACGCGATGATGCCAGTCCGGAACTGCAATCCATTCGCCGAAAGCTTAACAAGCGTAAAAGTGATCTTCGGGGAACCATCAATCGTGCGATGAGCAAGGCCTCCAAAGACGGCATGTCTTCCGATGAAGGTGCCACCATCCGTAATGGACGAATGGTGATCCCGATCCAGGCTGAGTTTAAACGGAAAGTTCAGGGATTTGTACATGATGTTTCGGCCAGCGGACAAACGGTGTACATCGAGCCGGTGGAAGCACTGAACATGAATAATGAGATCCGGCAATTTGAGGCCGAAGAACAGCGTGAGATAGAGCGAATCCTAAAAGAGCTGACCAAACATGTTCGCCAAAACGCTGAGTACATCGACCAGAACACCTTATGTCTTGCAGAAATTGATGTGATCGCCGCCAAAGCGAAGCTCACTCAGAAACTGGACGGACTCATCCCTATCATTGCGAAGAAAAATTATCTGAGTATAAAGGAAGCCTACAATCCCATTCTTCGGCTCAAAAATCTGAGTATCCGAAAAGAGGAAGATCGAGAGAAGATCATTCCGTTATTCATGAAGCTGGAAGAAGACGAAAGATGCCTGATGATAACCGGACCGAATGCCGGAGGTAAATCGGTAGCTATGAAAACCGTGGGATTGTTGTCTCTGATGATGCAGTCTGGTTTTGGCGTTCCTGCCGACCCAACTTCCGAGCTTCCTATTTTCTCGGGGATTTATGTAGATATGGGAGATGACCAATCGATTGAAGATGATTTGAGTACCTTCTCTTCTCGCTTACAATGGATGCGGGAAACGGTAAAACTATTTGAACCGGGCAGTCTGGTTTTGATCGATGAGGCCGCCGCCGGAACTGACCCTGGGGAAGGAGGCGCATTATTTCAGTCGTTCATCGAGCGGATGCTGGAACAGGATTGCAAGGTAATCGTAACTACTCACCATGGGTCTCTGAAAGTATTCGCTCACGAGCATGAGATGGCCGTAAATGGCTCCATGGAATTCGACCAGTCTTCCCTCTCACCCACCTATAAATTCAAAAAAGGAATTCCCGGAAGCAGTTACGCTTTTGAAATTGCCCAGCGCATGAATCTGAATGAGGATGTTCTGAAGCGAGCCCGGGTATTGCTTGGTGAAGCCAAGAACAAGATGGAATCACTGATCACCGAACTGGAGACGAAATCACAGCAGGCCGCTGAACTGAAAGAAAAATATACTTCTCTTCAGGCCAAGGCAGAATCTGAGCGGAAGAAGTTTGAGAATAAGATCCAGGCCATTGAAAAGGATAAGGAAAAGATCCGTGAGAAGGCGCTGAAGGAAGCAAAGTCGATCATGGATTCAGCGAATCAGCGGGTGGAGCGGGCCGTGCAACAGATCGTGGAGCAGAACAAGGCCGATAAAGATGAGATCAAGGAGATCCGCAAAGAAGTTGATCAGGAGAAAAAAGATATTGACCGTTCGCTTCAGGAAATTGAGGATAAGAAAGAAGATCGTGAACAGGTAACCGACGATCCTCCTAAAAAAGGAGATCACGTTCGATTTAAGGATGGCAACACAACCGGAGAATTAGTTGAGATCAATGGTAAAAATGCAGTTGTGCAAGCCGGTGGACTTAGGCTAAAAACCAAGTACAAGAATTTGGTGAAGGTTGAAAAGAAGAAGGATAAAAAGACTAAAGCCCGTTCATCCATTATGGTTGGGGATAATAGCCTGACCACAGAAATGGTAAAGCCTTCCATCGAAGTTCGGGGAATGAGAACCGAAGATGCCCTGCATGAAGTCACCCAGTACATCGACCGTGCCGTCTTCAGGAATATGAATCAGGTGGAGATCATTCACGGGAAAGGTGATGGGATCTTGCGAAGTCAGATCCAATCGTATCTCAATACCCGTAAAGATGTGAAAAGTGTTGAGACCGCTCCTATTGAAAGAGGTGGAGCGGGTTGTACGATTGTGAAACTGAAGTGAGAAATTGGAAATTTTGAATTTACTACTCGCATGGAACCGGAGGTTCCGGCAGGCATTCCGAACGAGACGTTCGGAACGAGATAGAATCTATAAAACAAAAATGGGCTGAAGCTCTCACCCCAACCCATTCAATATTTCTTACGTCTTTTATCTAACGTCTTATATCTAAATCATTACTTAATCACCTTCCGCCCACGCCTCGACATCTTCCACCACTTCGGCAAATTCAATAGCATCACCGTTTTTACTGATGGTGGCTTCGTAATGCACCGGGCCTTCTTCATCCCTGCTGATAAGCAGTGAAGCCAGCTTGTTGGTGATGTTTTGCTGAATCACCCGCTTCAATGGACGAGCACCGTACACCGGATCATATCCTCGAACGGCCATCCAGTCTTTGACAGCATCCGGAATATCCAGCTTCACGTTATTCTTCTTGAGCAATTTATGGACTCTGCGGAGCTGAATATCCACGATCTCACGAATGTGCTGCTCACCCAGCGGATGAAATACAATGGTATCATCCACCCGGTTCAGGAATTCAGGTCGAATGGTCTGCTTCAACTGCTCGATCAGCTTGTTCTGAAGCTCTTCATACTTCTCGTCTGTCATATTACCGCCTGACTTCTCGATCTCATTGGAGATCAGGTGTGAACCTATGTTGGAGGTCATGATAATGATGGTATTCTTGAAGTCCACCGTTACCCCTTTATTATCGGTAAGGCGGCCTTCATCCAGTACCTGCAACAGAATGTTAAATACATCCGGATGGGCTTTCTCGATCTCATCCAACAAGATCACAGAGTAAGGATGTCGGCGGGCGGCTTCGGTTAGCTGTCCGCCTTCATCGTAGCCCACGTATCCGGGAGGAGCCCCAACCAAACGGCTGACGCTATGCTTTTCCATATACTCACTCATGTCAATACGGATCATGGCCTGCTCATCATTGAACAAGAAATCGGCCAATGAACGGGCCAGTTCGGTTTTACCCACCCCGGTTGAACCGAGGAAGAAGAACGAACCGATGGGTTTCTGTTCATCCTGCAGTCCCGCACGCGAACGGCGTACGGCATCGGATACAGCTTCAATGGCCTTGTCTTGTCCGATCACTCGTTTATGCAATTCATCTTCGAGATGAAGTAATTTCTTACGCTCACTTTGAAGCATCTTGCGAACGGGAATTCCTGTCCACCGTGCCACGATATCAGCGATATCTTCAGCATCTACTTCTTCTTTTAAGAGAGATTGATTTTCCTGCATCTCATCCAGTTTGTCCTGAGCTTCTTTCAGGTCCGTTTCAAGCTGGGCGATTGTGCCATATCGCAATTCAGCTACTTTTTCATAGTTCCCTTGCCGTTCTGCTTTATCAGCTTCATTTCTTGTAGTGTCGATCGCCTGTTTCAGCTCTCTCACTTTCTGAATGAGCTCACGTTCCTGTTCCCACTGTACACGCATAGACTTACGCTGCTCTTCAAGGTCAGCCAATTCTTTTTCTATCCCCTTCATTTTGGACTGATCTTTCTCACGCTTAAGTGCTTCACGCTCGATCTCAAGCTGACGAATTTGTCGTTCCAGAGCATCCAGTTCTTCGGGAAGAGAATCGATCTGTAATCGTAACCTTGATGCAGCCTCATCGATAAGGTCGATGGCTTTATCGGGCAGAAAACGATCGGCAATGTATCGGTGTGAAAGTTCGGCGGCTGCCACTACGGCCGCATCTGTAATTCGAACCCCATGGTGCATTTCATAACGCTCTTGCAACCCCCGGAGAATAGAAACGGTGTCTTCTACGGAAGGCTCTCCTACCAATACAGACTGTAGGCGGCGTTCAAGTGCTTTGTCTTTTTCAATGTATTTGCGGTATTCATCAAGTGTAGTTGCACCGATGGCGTGAAGTTCTCCGCGAGCAAGTGCGGGCTTCAGGATATTAGCAGCATCCATCGCTCCTTCAGTTGCACCGGCTCCCACCAGGGTGTGGATCTCATCAATAAATAATATGATCTCCCCATCTGAATCGGTTACATCCTTGACCACTGCTTTTAGGCGTTCCTCAAATTCACCCCGGAATTTAGTTCCTGCTACCAGTGATCCCATGTCCAGTGCTACTATACGTTTTGATTTAAGTCCCTCAGGTACATCTCCTCTTACAATCCTAAGTGCCATTCCTTCGGCAATGGCCGTTTTACCTACACCCGGCTCACCGATCAATACCGGATTGTTCTTGGTACGACGGGTCAGGATCTGCATCACGCGCCGGATCTCCTGGTCACGGCCAATCACCGGATCAAGCTTATTTTTCTCAGCCAGTTCATTCAGATCGCGGGCATATTTTTTGAGAGCTCCATAGCGGCTTTCGGCATTCGGGTCATCCACCGTTTGATTACCGCGAACATCTTTCAGAACCTTTAAAATATTTTCTTTTGTTACACCTTGATCTTTGAGCAAGTTGGCAACTTCACCTTTAATACTCGCCATGCCTATCAAAACATGCTCCGAGCTTATGTATTCATCGCCAAGTTTTGAGCCTTCTTTTTGAGCTACATCAAAGAGTTCTTTACTGTTGTTTGACAGGTACTGTCCTGAAACCGATGCGCCCTGAACTTTTGGAAGCCGCTCCAGGATGGAATCCACCACTTTAGCAATTGCAGAGGGGTTTGCTCCAAGCTTACTTAGAATAGTGTTTACGATACTCTCTTGATCACTTAAAAAAGCCTTTAAAATGTGAGCCGGTTCCACAGCCTGATTGTTACCACTTTGGGCAAGCTCCAGTGCTTTTTGAACAGCTTCCTGCGCTTTCAGTGTAAATTTGTTCATATTCATATTAAATCTCCTTTATTTATTTGTATTTAATATGACCAAAACCGTGCCTGTTCTTACATATTGACAGAATTTCAGTAATCAGAAGTTTATTTAATATAGTCTGAATTATGAATATGGTGTGAAACCCAAAATGAAGAGCATAAAAAAACCCCGAACTGTATCAGAGTTCAGGGTTTGGGTTTTTCGGGGTACAAAATCTTTAAATTTCTAATCCCTAAAATAAGAAATCTTTTAATTGATTCCCTGTAATTTTTAGTAAATAGTTCTGTAATCTATAGATTATATCGATCGAACTTATAGAAATAAACCTCGATCCGTATCAGGGACCAAGGTTTGGGTTTTCGGGGTACAAATTTCTTGTCTTAATTACTTATAGTTCAAAAGCTACATATTGTTCCGCATCGTTCCTAAGAACTGTCAACAAAATAACTTCATCTCCGGCTTCTATTGCTTTTTCGATTTCCGCATAAAACTCATCGGTTGTTTCAGTCTTAGTGCGTTTTACATTGGTAATGATATCATTACTTCTCAAGCCTCTTTCATAAGCATTACTGGATTGACTTATTTCCTGAACAATGATTCCTTCGATATCGTTGCCTATTCTGAACTGATTTCTGATATTTTGATTCAGATCCCGAACTGAGAAACCGAGACGTTCCTGAACATCCTCAGATTCAGTTTGATTTGCGGATGCAACCGGTCCTTCAGGGCGTTCTTCCAGGGTCACTTCCAGATTCATTTCTTCCTGATCGCGAATGATACCCAGATTGATGGTATCGCCCGGTTTCTTGGATGCAATGCTTGTTCTGAAGCTGTCCCAGTTTCTGATCTGATCATTATTCAGAGATACGATCACATCTTTAGTTTGCAATCCGGCTTTATCTGCAGGACCTCCTTCTTCAACCTGCCCAACAATTACACCTCGAACATTATCAAGACCAAGGGCACGAGCCATAGTTTGATCAACTTCGCCACCGAAAATCATTCCAAGATAACCTCGGCTAACTTCTCCATCTTCGATTAGATCATTCATAATACGTTCAGCAAGACTGATAGGAATCGCAAAACCAATCCCATCGTTACCACCTGACCTTGACGCGATAGCGGAGTTAATTCCGACCAATTGGCCATTCATATCGATCAATGCTCCACCGGAGTTTCCTGGGTTGATGGCGGCATCCGTTTGAATGTAGTCACCAAAAAGTGTCAGGTTGTTAAGTGATCTGCCCCGGGCACTTACTATACCCATTGAAACGGTATGTGCAAGATCTTCACTTAAAGGGCTTCCGATTGCCAATACAAACGACCCTACCTTCAGTGCATCACTGTCTCCCAATTCAACAGTTGGGATATTATCAATATCAACTTTTAGTACTGCGATATCTGTTTGAGGGTCAGTTCCAACCAGCTCGGCAGTAACTTCATTTCCATTATACAAGCGCACATTGATCTCATCTGTTTCAGCGATCACATGATTATTAGTGAGTATATATCCCTCTTCAGATACAATCACACCGGATCCTAATCCACGCTGTACTCGTTCCTGGGTTTCACTATCCCCTCTAGGCATTCCAAAGAATTGCGAAAAGGGATTTACCACTCGAACTTCCTGTGTTTTTTTGGTAGTAATAGTTACAACAGCCGGGTTTGTTTTTTCAGCTATATCAACAATAGCATCATTAAAATCCTTGAGTGAGGTGGCCGGTCGGTTTTCTGCAGACTCAATCTTATCAATATTTTTTGTTTCGGCAGAAAGGGAAATAGAGTCACTATCCGTAGCCCAGTTAAATCCTAAAAGAACAATAACTGCAGCGGCTACCCCAAATATATTTCTTACTGTAGTATTCATATTTTTCTATGCTTTTTTGTATTTGATGTTTGCGGTTCTACAACGCATGAAATTTTGAAAATTGTGTATTCCCACAAACCTTTACATTCATTTCATTAATAATAAGAAACCGGAGCCCTGTTCAAGGAGCTCCGGTCCTCTTAACCAATCGATCAAGCTTAGTTTATCTTGATCTGCTTCTTAACCTTTTCTTCTCTTTTTGCAATGGTGATATTGAGAATACCATTCTCATATTTTGCTTCAATGCTTTCTTCATCAATGCTATCCGGAAGCTGGAAAGAGCGGTTGAATGAACCAAACTTTGATTCTACACGATGGTAGTTCTTCCCTTCTTCTTCCTGTTCTAATTTACGTTCACCGCTAATTGAGAGGCGACCGTTATCGAGATCTACATTAATATCCTCTTTATTCATGCCCGGCAGTGCCACAGATACTTCAAATTCTGTTTCAGTTTCAGAAATATCTACACTTGGCATAAATGAATCTCTGTGATAGTTGAGGGATTCATTGAAGAATTCATCAAGAACGTCACTGAAATTCTTGGAATGCAGATCAACATTGGGTCGGGAATATTTGATAAGTGCCATAATGAACCTCTTTATTTAATTTGTTTTTATGATTCACCATTACTTATACAAGCTTCATACCATCAAAAAAAGAGCACCCCTAATCTGACAGACGGACAATATCAGCCTGTTGAAATTTCAGTCCAATTATAAAGAGAAGAAATGTTGACAGTCCGCAGTAGCAGGTCTGTCAGTTCACATACAAACTTGGCAGACATTCAGGTTTTAGGTGTTAGACGAAAGGTGTTAGGGATATTCTTACACCTAACACCTCGCCACTAAAACCTATATTAAGAATAGCTTTTTTTCCATTCACGGGCTACGAGAAATGCCATCTCCAGGCTTTGCTCATAATTTAGGCGTGGATCGCAGAAGGTTTCGTAGTTTCGATTGAGTTCATCTTCTTCCAATCCTTTAGCTCCACCTACGCATTCGGTTACATTATCACCTGTTAGCTCCAGGTGAACACCGCCAAGATAACTTCCTTCCGAACGATGAATCGCAAAGGCAGAGCGAACCTCACTAATAATGTCATCAAAATTGCGGGTTTTAATTCCGCCATCAGTACTAAAGGTATTTCCATGCATGGGATCGGAACTCCATACCACCGGAAAACCCTCGCGCCTTACAGCCTGAATCAATTTAGGTAGCTCTTCCTCTACGATGTCTTTCCCAAAACGAGTGATAAGCACGATCTTACCTGCCTCATGACTTGGATTTAAAGTCTCTATCAATTTCAGAGTTTCATCAATCTCATAAGGTGGCCCAATTTTTATACCCACAGGATTATTGATCCCTTTGAAGTATTCAACGTGTGCTCCGTCCAGTTCACGGGTTCGGTTCCCTAACCATACCATGTGTGCACTTAAATTAAAATGACCACTTTTACGAGGAACAGGGCGGGTTTGTGCAGAATCATAATAGAGATTCAACGCTTCATGAGAAGTATAGAAATCCACTTTTTGAAGTGTTGTAAAAGTGTCGGGCGCTATAGCCTCCACAAAACGAACAGCCTTCGTTATCGAATTCACCATTTCCTCATACTCGGCATAATATTCGTTATTACGCATGAAATCGAGCTCCCATTGTTCCGGGTGATGCAAGTCTGCAAAACCTTCATCTGCCAACGCTCTCAGGAAATTCAATGTAAGACCGGCTTTATGATAGCCCTCGACCAATCGGTCCGGATCCGGCATTCTTATTCCTGACTCAGATTCGAATCCATTGATAAGATCCCCGCGATAATTGTGGATCTCTTCGCCGTTTACCATTTCAAAGTCACTGGATCTTGGTTTGGCATATTGCCCGGCAATTCTACCCACACGCAATACAGGAGCTCCCATTTCATGGATGAGGATGAAACTCATCTGCAGCAACACCTTTACCATATTCACGATCTTCGGAGCTTTGGTTGCATCAAAACTTTCCGCACAATCACCTCCTTGCAAAAGAAATGCTCTGCCAGCAGCAACATCAGCAAGTTTGGTTTTTAAAGCCTCAATTTCCCAGGATGTAACCAATGGGGGTAAAGATTTTAAAGTCTGGTAACTTTCCTCTAATTTTGTTTGATTAGGATATACCGGAAGCTGCTTTACCGGTTTATCTTTCCAGGAAGTTGGGGACCAATTTTTATGTGCTACTTCTTGCATAGGATTTTTTTCTTAATGAAGCCTAAAACTATTGGTTTTTCGGGGTTAATGCTCAAATTTCTTACACATTGTAACAATCAATGAAATATATTAGGGTCGAATTTTAAAAATCACACTATGTTAGAAACAAAGCCGCGCATTTTAGTTGTGGATGATCACCCTGCGCTTGTAACACTTACAAGGCATAAATTAATTCAAAAGGGTTACGAAGTACTTACTGCTCAAAATGGCCAAGATGCCCTTGAATTATCGCGAACAGAATATCCTGACCTCATTTTAAGTGATGTGGATATGCCTGTCATGACTGGGTTTGAGCTTTGCGAACATATCAAAAAAGATTCGCGCCTCAATAAGATCCCTATCATTCTGGTTACATCGATGGTTACCACGGATTACATAATGAAAGGTATAGAGGCCGGGGCCGACAATTATCTTACAAAACCATATGACGACGAAACCCTCTACTCAAAAATCGAACACCTGTTGATCAATCCTCCGGTTCCTGCAAATGAAACGGAAACAGTAAAGTTAAATATTGAAGGAAAAACGTACAACGTTCAAGCCAATTACTCTCACCTCGTTAACTTGTTGATCTCTACCTATAAAAACACACTGGCTCAGAATAATCAACTGAGTAAAATGCAAAGTGGATTGAATGCAGCAAACAAGGAGCTCCAACTTACCAAGCAAGAACACGAAGAGCTTATTCATAATATCTTTCCGGAGAAAATTGCGGAAAATCTCCTTGCTTACGGAACCGTAACTCCCGAAAGGTATCAGGACTCAACGATCATGTTTACAGATTTCGAGGGGTTCACTAAAGTTGTACCTCAGCTTAAACCGGAGAAGCTCATTGAAAGCCTCTCTTTTTATTTTGACGAATTTGATGATATCACCGCCAAGCATAACATGATCAAGATCAAAACCATTGGCGACAGCTATATGGCTGCCGGCGGACTTCCGAATCGAAATTATACCCATCCGGTTGATGCTATATTGGCCGCTTTGAAGATCACTGATTTTGTGCGTAGTTACGGAGAGCGGAATCACAATAACGAAACCCCTTATCTTCCGATCCGCATCGGCATCCACACCGGAAAAGCCGTAGTTGGAGTGATCGGCAAGAAACGCTTCGCATATGATATCTGGGGTGAGACCGTAAACCTTGCTGCCAGACTTGAACAGCACTCCGGAAAGAATGCCATCAACATTTCTGAAACCACTTATATGCGCGTTAAAGATTTCTTTGAATGTGAAAGTCGTGGTGATGTAAACACCAAATATACCGGCAAGATCCCAATGTATTTCGTAAAGCGCATCAAACCGGAGCTTTCGGAGGATGAAGAAGGATTATTCCCAAACCGACTTTTTATTCGCGAATATAACGGTATGGCCAGAAAGCATAACACCGAAGAGTGATCTTAGTTCTTTAGTTACATACTTTATTCTGAATAATTAAATACTAATTCTCATAGCTACCATGAAGAAAGTACTCCTTACTATTACCTTCACTTTAATTTCCTTTTTACTTTTTGCTCAAACCACTACCAAATACAAGATCTCATTCGATAATGCTGTTCATCATGAAGCAGAGGTCTCTATTACCTATACAAATCTTGAGAAAAAAGTACTTGAGGTAAGAATGAGCCGTACCTCGCCCGGAAGATACGCCCTTCACGAATTTGCTAAAAATGTATATGGAGTGAAGGCTACCGATGGCAATGGCAATGAACTTGAGATCACCCGACCTGATCCCCACCAATGGAACATAAGCGGGCATGATGGAACTGTTGTTTTTGAGTATACGCTTTTTGCTAACCGGGGTGACGGTACTTACTCTCAGGTCGATGAAACCCATGCTCACCTTAATATGCCGGCAACATTTGCCTGGGCTCGTGATTATGAACACCGTCCCATAGAGATCGAATTTGATATACGTGAAGACCTAAACTGGAAGATTGCGACTCAGTTAAAACCCCTTGGTGACAATATTTTCTATGCTGGTGATCTTTATTACTTCCTCGATAGTCCCGTAGAAATTGCTGATTTCCATGAGCGCCAGGAATCTGTTGATGGCCAGCTTATAAAAATGGCCCTACACACTCCGGCAACCGACTCCGAAGTAGATGAATATTTCGCGAAAGTGATGGCAATCGTAAATGCCCAAAGAGATGTTTTCGGCGAACTGCCTGAATTTGACTATGATGAATATGTATTCCTTAATTGCTTTATGCCTAATGCCAGCGGTGATGGTATGGAGCATCGTAATTCTACCATCGTCACAAACTCCAAACCACTGGATGAACCACTCGGTGAAACCAGTATCGGGACTGTCTCCCATGAATTCATTCATGTTTGGAATGTAGAGCGCATCCGGCCGGCCAGCCTCGAACCCTTTGATTTCGAAGAAGCTAACATGAGCGGTGAGCTTTGGTTTGCCGAAGGCTTCACCAGCTATTATACCAATTTGATCTTAGCAAGAGCTGGGATCCGAACAGAAACTGAATATGTAGAAGGACTTGCCGGAGGACTCAATTATGTTTTCAATCATCCCGGACGCCGATATTTTAGTCCGGTTGAAATGAGCTACCAGGCTCCCTTTGTAGATGCCGCTCGCTCTGTAGATCCGGTGAACCGGGAAAACACCTTTATCTCCTATTACACCTATGGTAGTGTATTGGGATTGGCACTCGACCTTTCTCTGCGAAATTTAGACGGAGACAAAAACCTGGACGACTTCATGAAATTGGTCTGGCAGGAATTTGGCAAAACAGAAGTACCCTATACCAACCGTGATATTGAAGCCACACTTGCACAATATGCCGGTAAAGACTTCGCCACCGAGTTTTTCAGCAAGTATATTTTTGACAGCCAGATGCCTGATTATGATCGGCTCTTTGAAAGCGTTGGGGTAGATTTCGGGAAAGCAAACCCCGGAAAAGCAAGTTTAGGCACAAATGTCCGCATTCAAAATGGGGTAGGAATCTTAACCTCGAATGCTATCAAAGACTCCCCGATCTATGAAGCAGGAATATCAGGAGCTGACGAGATCATTTCCATTGGAGGTATAAGACTGAGCACTGTTGAGAGTGTAGACGACATTTTAACAAACTATAAGCCTGGTGATGAGGTAGAGATCGTTTTTGATCGATGGGGAGAACAAAAAACTGCTGTTGTTACTTTAGGTGAAGATCAGCGTTATAAAACAAGCATTAGCAACTCTTCCCAAAGTGATCGCTCTAGCTGGATCCAAGCAAACTAATTTCATTTTTAAGCAAGGTTCAACAATCCAAACTAATTCCTCTTGAACCTTGCACCTAACACTTCAAACCTTTTATAAAAAGGAATGAAGCTTTTCCTTCAGCTGTTTTGTATTTTTCGAAGTTCTGAAATCTTAAAATCCGAGAGACTTTGCAGCATAACATTGTAGTACGCGGCGCCCGCGAACACAACCTCAAAAATATTGACATAGACATTCCCCGTGATCAGCTCGTGGTTATAACCGGACTCTCCGGTTCAGGAAAATCATCACTGGCTTTTGATACCATCTACGCTGAAGGTCAGCGCCGGTTTTTGGAATCCCTCTCCGCTTACGCGCGTCAGTTTCTCGGGATGATGGAAAGGCCAGCCGTAGATTTCATCGACGGCCTTTCACCTGTCATTTCCATTGATCAGAAAACAACCAACAGAAATCCTCGTTCAACGGTCGGCACGGTAACTGAGATCTATGATTTTCTGCGACTATTGTACGCCCGAATCGGCGTTCCCTATTCCTACAAAACAGGAAATAAGATGGAAAAGCAATCAGCCGATCAGGTTGTTGCTTCAATAATGGATATGCCTGAAGGAACCAAAGCCTATTGCCTGGCTCCTGTGGTACGCGGACGTAAAGGACATTATCGCGAGCTTTTTGAACAAACCATAAAGCAGGGATTTGTAAGTGCCCGTATTGACGGTGAGTTTCATGACCTCGAAAAAGATATGAAGCTGGATCGGTACAAGACACACAATATTGAAATTGTAGTAGATCGGTTTGTCATCTCTCAAAAAAGTGAAAAACGAATAGCTGAAAGTATCCGTCTCGCTCTTGAAATGGCGGATGGAAACGTGATCCTTGCCATTAAAGATGGTGATGAAGTATCAGACAAACTTTATTCCCAAAATCTTTTTGATCCTGAAAGCGGGATCGCCTACGAAGATCCTGCTCCTAACCTGTTCTCCTTTAATTCACCTTATGGAAATTGTAAAGAGTGTGAAGGGTTGGGATATACCTATGATGTAAGCTGGGACCTCCTCGTTCCGAATAAAGAACAGAGTATAGCCGACGGCGGGATTCGTTTTCTGGGTGCTCCACGAGATATTTTCGTCTTCAAACAACTCAAAGCCATTTTAGATTCTTTCGAACTGGATTTTGAAACTCCGTTTAAAAAATTCCCAGACGAAGCACTGGATATCATCATGCACGGCAGCGGGGATAAAAAATATTCCGTCAGCTATGACTTCAAAGATAATTCTGTTACCTACAAACATAAGTTTGAAGGACTGAGAAACACCATTATTGATCAGTATCATAACAGTAAATCCAATAAGCAGCGCGATAAGGCAAAGGCCTTTATGGACAAGGTTACCTGCCCCGAATGTAATGGAGGCCGGCTAAACAAAGAAGCGCTCTCTTATAAGATCGATGGGTTCAATATCCACGACCTCGTTCAAAAAGATATTCAGGATCTCCGTGATACACTCTACGGCATCACACTGAATGAAAGACAGCAAACCATCGGTAATCAGGTATTAAAGGAAATTAGGGATCGACTGGATTTTCTACTGAATGTGGGATTGACTTATTTGTCACTTGACCGTGAAGCTCAAACCTTGAGTGGAGGTGAAGCTCAGCGTATTCGCCTGGCAACTCAGATCGGAACGCAGTTAGTGGGAGTCCTCTATATATTGGATGAGCCTAGTATTGGCTTGCATCAACGCGATAACATCAAGCTCATCAAATCACTTGAAACTTTGCGGGATCTTGGAAACTCCGTGCTTGTTGTGGAGCATGACCGGGAGACCATAGAACATGCCGATTTTGTGGTGGATATGGGGCCAGGCGCCGGAGTGAATGGCGGACACATAGTAACTTCAGGAAAACCCGCCGAATTAGATCCCGAATCCGATACGGCCAAGTTCCTTAGAGATGAAGAAGTTGTAGCCATTCCTGAAAAAAGACGGAATGGAAATAAAAAATCCATCAAATTAAAGAACACGCGCGGACACAATCTGAAAAATCAGGATGCTGAAATTCCATTGGGGCGATTTATTTCAGTCACAGGAGTGAGTGGCAGCGGTAAGAGTTCCCTGATCAATCAGACATTGGTTCCGATCCTTTCCAACTATTTCTATAAATCGAAAACAGTACCTCTGCCCTACGATTCCATAGAAGGCATTGATAATGTTGACAAGATCATTTCTATCGACCAAAGTCCGATAGGCCGAACACCGCGATCAAACCCCGGCACATACACTAAAGTATTTGACCATATCCGGCGACTATTTGCAGAATTACCCGAATCCAAAATTCGCGGATATGATCAGGGGCGGTTTTCATTCAACGTAAAAGGCGGACGTTGTGAATCCTGTAATGGAGACGGTGTTCGAAAAATTGAAATGAATTTCCTTCCTGATGTATATGTAACCTGCGAAACCTGTAACGGAAAACGCTACAACCGCGAAACCCTTGAGATCTATTACAGAGGGAAAAATATCTCTGATGTACTCAAAATGCCTATCAGTCAGGCTGCCGAATTTTTTGATGCCCAGCCTGCCATCAGCCGAATTCTTGGAACCCTTAATGATGTAGGCCTGGGATACCTAACCATGGGGCAATCATCCACTACCCTTTCCGGAGGTGAAGCACAGCGTATCAAACTGGCTCGTGAACTCTCCAAAGTGGGAACCGGCGACACCTTATATGTAATGGATGAGCCAACCACGGGGCTTCATTTTCAGGATGTACGCATGCTGGTGGATGTAATACAACGCTTGGTTGATAAAGGAAATACCGTGATCGTGATCGAGCATAACCTCGACCTGATCAAGGCAGCCGACTGGATCATCGATCTTGGTCCTGAAGGTGGAGCCGGTGGCGGTGAGATCATAGCAACGGGCACACCTGAGCAAATAGCTGAAGTTGACATTTCGTACACCGGGAAGTTCTTGAAAGAGGAATTTTACCGACTGGAGAAGCAACCTGCGTAGTTCTTCACTTAGCCTTAATTCACTTCATCAATTGCCTTTCTTAAAACATCGGCGGAGTGCATAAAGCGTTCTTTCTCTTTTTCACTCATTTTAATTTCCACGATCTGCTCTACCCCATCTGAGGTAATTAGAGAAGGAAGTGAAATTGCTACATCCTCCAGTTCAAACGGCCCCTTTTGTACAGTTGATACCGTTACGATCCTTCGTTCGTTCCTCATGATCCATTTTAACAAGGTCGCCGTTACCAATCCGATGGCATGATTTGTAGCTCCTTTTCGCTTGATGATCTCATATGCTGCTTTCTGTACTTTTTCACTGATCTCCTGTTCATATTCCGGCTTCCACATATCCCACTTTCGCAGATACTCTCCGCCTATATCAGCTCCCGACCACAGCACAACTTCACTGTCGCCATGTTCCCCAACCACATAGGCATGAATACTTTTCGGGTCGATACTTATTTTAGTGCCTATCATATCACGCAGCCTGGCAGTATCTAAAAATGTACCGGTCCCGATCACTTTGTGTTTTGGAATACCTGTAAATTTCTGATAGTAATAAGTGAGCACATCAACAGGATTGGATACAATCACCAATATTCCTTTATATCCTTTTAGCTTCTCGGAGATATCCTTAGCTATTTTGATGTTATCATTAAGGAGATCCAGACGGGTTTCGTCTCCGCTTCCCCCACGCCCGGCTGTAATAACAATGGCTTCACAGTCCAGCATCTCCTCTACTTCCACTGCCCGAACTTTTGCACTGGGATAAAATGAAGAACCATGATTCAGATCCATAGCTTCGCCTTCAGCAATTTCCTTTTTCACATCATTGACAAGTAAATCTTTAGAGATGCCCCGGTTCAATATGCTGATGGCTGTACTGGCTCCAACCCATCCCATTCCAATTATACCAATTGAGCTTTTCATCCTGATGATACTCCAATAGTTTAAATTTATCAATTATAAGGATTATCGTCCTAATACGCTTTTCCTGCTATATTTTATCCCTATTGATGATATCATATTCGATTCATTCTGTAAAAAGCCCGTCATTAGCCTATACTTCATAAAAAAACTTGTAATTACTATTTAGCTAAATAACAAACAAGGCATTATATAATTGAGTCTTATATCAAAAATATTCGCCTTTTCTATAGTAGTGTTAATTTTTTTTGTATATTTAGTATGACTAAGTCCACCCAAACTTAGTTATATGGTTAATACCTAACTTGTACCTAAAAAGAGAGAAGCTAAAGCTTTTCTCTTTTTTTTATACCACGCTTATTGTATAACATTGAAATTAGTTTAGAACCTTATTCTCTATTCAATAGTTCATTTCTAATTTTTACAAATTTCTAATCTGAATATTGGGTCATTTTATGCAAAAAATAGCCCTTAATTGAATTTAATGATGAAAAAATAAGACACTTCCTTTAGGTTAAATTCTGCTAGCTATTTGTCCTAAGTACACTATAGTAAAAATGTTGCAGATATTGGTCAATTATTCAAACAAACAATGAGCGAAAGCACGTCAGGCTATTTAAATGACTTCCACCAGATATTAGTTGTTGATGATGATGATTTAGTTCTTCAGTCTATCACTGATGTATTAGGTGATGCCGGTTACCTTGTTCACACGGCAAAAAATGGCACTGAAGCTTTAAATAAAATCAATGACCCAAAAACCCATTATGATTTGGTCATAAGTGACATTGCCATGCCCAATCTCTCCGGCTTTGATTTACTTAAAAAAGCTAATTCTAGTCCTAATAGATATTACATTCCATTTATACTTCTTTCAGCCAATAATAATAAAGAGTTTGTTAAAAAAGGGTTCAAGAATGGGGCTGTTGAGTTTTTAGACAAACCATTTAACAATGCTGAACTTCTTAAAAGTATAGATGATGTTCTAATTAATGAACAAGCAACAAATAATAGGAATGTGGCGCGAATTAAAAAACTGAATGGATTGCAAGATACCATTCAAAAGCTTAACCATTTAAATTCTCATAAATTAAGGCACAGTAACTCAAAAGTACTGCATATAATTGAAATGGTAAAGCATGACCAACTTGACATCGAAAAAGCCTTTGATCTTATTGGTGAAATGGGTATTGAAATTGACCAGTACAGTAAAAAAATTCAAAAAATCATGGATGACAGATTAGAAAAACTAAAACAGAAATTATCCCTTATAAAAATAGATCGTAAATCAATATTATGGTTTATTGACGATGATGAATTAACAAATATACTTCATTCGCGAATAATGGAACTATTACTAAATATTCATATTCATACTTTTTTAGATCCAAAAGAGGCTGTTGAACAATTAGAACAATCAAACAGACCTCCTGATGTGATTTTTTTAGATTTGAATATGCCCGGAATCTCAGGCTTTGATTTCTTAGACATAATGAAAGAGAAAAATTTCAACATACCGGTTGTCATATTAAGCTCTTCTATTCAAAAATCAGATATCGATAGATCTTTATTGTATGACAATGTTGTCACCTACTTGAATAAACCATTAAATAAAAAGACATTAACGTTATTGACGAATGAGTAGTAAAATATTAATAATAGACGATAATACTGATTTTGCTGAGTCCATTGCTGATGTTCTTAAGATGAGTGGCTATGAAACTGAAATTGCATCAAATGGTAAAGAAGCCTTAAAGAAGATTTGGCTAAACAAGTACAACCTTATTTTATTGGATATTAACATGCCTGAAATGAGCGGCAAAGGCTTCATGGAAAAATTAAATCAGCAAAAATATTCAATGCCTACTATCGTGGTTTCCGGAATGGATATCAATGAAATAAAAAACTACTTCTTCGAGCAGGGTGCTATTAGCTATTTGAAAAAACCCTTCAATAATAGCACTCTGATAAGTTTGGTAAAAAATACGTTAAATCTGACTAATAGAATCTCCATCGACAAAAAATCCTCCGATCTTGGCATTTCAGTCAATGATCTCATTCAAAATTATCATTCACTAGGAATAGAAGATCAAGAATTCATTGATGATCTATTAAAGATCGTACACAAACACATGTTGAATAATCAATTCAGTGTAAAGTTTGTTTCAGAAAAAATTAGTTATTCAAGACGTCAGTTCAATAGAAAGGTTAAAAAGTATTTTAATAAAACACCCCATGAGGTTCTTTCTATTCTTCGTTTCAAAATGATCCATAATCTTATCGTTAATAATGATCTTAGTCTGTCGGAAGTCAGTGAAAAATTAGGCTTCAGTTCATCTTATTACTTCAAAAAGCTTTACGAGAAATATATAAATCAATCATAATTTGATGAATCGATCACTTAAAAATTACCTTAAGGCAATTCATCATCTAAGCAGTGTGATCAATGATCTACATAATGTTCAAGACATTGCCCATGCTGTGACCAATAATGTTATTAATCTTTTAGGGTACGAAGATTGCATTATCTATACCGTTAATGAAAATGAGTCAACTCTTCAGCAAATCGCTGCTTATGGTCCAAAAGCAGCTAATGAGAACACCGTTAACGATCCCTTAAGTATTCCTATAGGATCTAATGTTGTGGGCAAGGTAGCTCAAACAGGAGAACCAATAATTATACATGACACTGATGAAGTCGAAGACTACCTGGTTGATGATAAAAAAAGGCACTCAGAAATCACGGTCCCGATTAAGGTAAATAGCAAGGTCATAGGGATCATTGATTCTGAAAACAGCCGAAAAAACTTTTACACTGAATCAGATCTTATTACACTTACCACCATAGCAAACTTAATATCTTTAAAACTTGATAAAGCTCTTCAAAGCCAAAGATCTGCTAAAGACATTCTGGAATTACAAGAGATTCTGAAACTGATGCTAAGTCATTCAAAGAGTGCTATTATGATGGAAGATTGGGATCAAAAAATCCTTACCGTTAACCAAGCCTTTTGTGATGCTTTTGATGAAAACCTAACCCCTTATGACTTTGAGGGACTATCCACTTTAGATTTTGCTGACAAATTAAGTGAGACATTTCTAGAAAAGGATGCATTTATTGAAAGAATTAAACAATTGAAATCAGATAATGAAATGGTACTTAACGAACAGATTAAAACCAGAAACGATAAATATTACTCAAGAGATTTTATCCCGGTTAAAATTAATAACAAAACAAAAGGCTATTACTGGCAATACAATGATATTACCGATACTATCAAAAGTAAAAATATGGTAGAAAGATCACTTAATCTGGAAAAAAAAAATAACCTCCTGAACAAAAACCTCATATCTATTGCTTCACATGAGCTCAGAACACCAATAACGAGTATAAAATCAACTATTGATCTCGTTTTGTCGAATGCATACAAGTATAACAAAGAACAAATAATCCATAGATTAGACCGCATTAAAAGAGCCTCTGACAACATGAGCCTCCTCCTTGATGATATTATGACACTTGGAAAGCTTGATAATTTTGAACTTAAAGATCACGAAGAAATCAGCATTACGCTTGATGATCTAAAAGATATAATCAAAGGTATAAATGAAGACCATATGCCTAATAGGAAAGTAATAATTCAGGACACCGGTTGTAAGAGTTTATCATTTACAACCTATAAAAATAAGCTCTATCTCATAATTAAGAACCTTCTATCTAATGCTGACAAGTATTCGAATCCAGAATTACCTATACAGGTTTCTATTAATACAAAATCCAGTCGAGTTGAAATTTCCATTTCAGATAAAGGTATTGGAATACCAAAAGATCAACAAGATAAGATTTTTCGATCTTTTACCCGTGGGTCTAATGTGGCAGAAACGAAGGGTACAGGATTAGGACTAGCTATTGTAAAAAGATCATTGGATATACTCAACGGTACTATGTCAATAAAGTCGTCACTAAATAAAGGTACTAAGGTAATATTAAATCTACCTATTGAATAGGCCGAATGCTATAGTTCATGTATTCATTTTACGACTACATGAGTACACTTCCTTCAACCCTCATAGTTAGCTTGGAAATATACAGGTACTTGCCAGAAAAGTGTGTCTGTAGGTAGAATAAAAAAGTCTTCTTGTGTAGGTTTGGCAGCGTCCAAACCAACCAAGAACCCAAAACACAAGAAGATCCCCAGACACACTAATTGGGTAAGTACCGACTAAGAAGTATTATTCGTTTTTCAATCATGCCTCAGAAAGGATTCTAAAATTCTGACTAATACAGATAAATTATTTTTTACGGACACCAAACCGTAACGTCTCATGCAGACTATTTCCCTTGTCTGCATGTAAGCTGACACACAGTATGAGATACCTTATGAAAGAAGTGTCTCATTTTTTTTCGTTGAAAAATTCAATTAACGGAATCTGTATCATAAAACGGTCTACTTCATAGTACTTTTCCACCTCTTTTCTTTTTTCTAAAAGTTTTAAAATAAACTGCTGATTAGCTGAGTTTTGGTTTATAAAAATAACCCCATCTGATACATTTCTTTTTGCGATTGAATTGCAATCTCTAAGATCTATCACTGCACAAAGTTTCTCATAACGGTTATGTTTTTGATCAAGATTTTTTGGGTAAATGGAGTAGGCAATCTGGTGGATCTCATTCATAGAGTTTTTCCTCACGGGCTTTAAAATCATATCTTTTAGTTTTGTCCGTATACTCATTTCCCGATAAAGATCGTAAATATGAACAAAATCAGACTCCAATTGACTCACCACCCGATGCAAATTATTATATAATTCCACCTTGCCATTTACTTTAAGAGCCAAGTCATTTGCAAAATGCTCAAACCTAAATGTACCATACTGTAATCTGTATAACATGGGCTCAGGCCATCGGCCTGAAAACCTGCTTGTTTTCAATACCTGATATTCAATATTATTTCCGGAATTCAAACCCTCTAAGGAATCTCTTTTTGATTCAGCATCAGATCTTGTTTTAAAGCCTCCATGTATAAGTCGTTTTTGAACTTCGTTAGGTAGTTTCATTACAATGCTGTCTAATTTTTCATCAAACAAATCATTGGTTGGCACCGCTTCGCCTAACAGCTCCGTTCTAAATAAATAAAATGCATCATTTGTCCTATTTTTCGATACGTAACTTTCCTTCTTAAAATGCACTAAAAATGGATCTCCTAAGCTAAAAGTCTCAGGACGGTTTAGAACTTTCCAGCTTTCATCCCGGAGTTTTAATGCTTCCTGTTTATTAGCTATTGTATCAGTACGGACTGAGTATTGGTCGGTAAAAGTGCTATGATAGATATTAAACATATCTTCCAATTCATTATTTAGTTTCAATACTAGCTTTTCGGCAGACTTTCGATTTCTAAAACTTCCGGTCTGAACCTGATAGGCAAATTGATCTTCCAGCATATTATCTGATACATCTTCAGGGACCATTTCTTGCTCATCCTGCAACAAGATCTCAATTCCTTCCACAAAATCCCCGCCCTCGCGCGGGGTTATGGTAAACTCGGTTTGGGTTAGTTGATCGCCCACGTCCATAAAGGAGACCAGCAGCGGGCTCAGCTCCAGGATGTAGGCCCCCGGCGGGATGTCCATCACATAAAACCCACCGTCCGAGAAGGTCCGCTCTTCGGTTTCAAAGGAGCCGTCTTTGGCCCGGATGATAAAGTTGGCTCCGCCCAGTCCGGTTTTCTCCCCCCGCTTCATCTGGTAAAGCCCCCCGATAGCCACCCCGGAATAGTCGTAGGGGATTTCAAGGAGCTTGAACCGGTTCGGATCGGTGAAGATGGAAAACCGGTCCAGATAGGTAACCGCTGTGGGGTTGGGATTGCGAATGTTATCAATCGACAGGTTTACCTGCCGGTAGGCCGGCAGCTGCCACAGGCGCAGTACCCCGTCGCCACCCAGCTGTTTCTGCCCGCCGGTCACAAACCCTATCCCATCAAAGTCCAGGATCTGCTCCCCCTCATCGTAGCGGTCGTTGGCGTTGGCGTCCAGAAACTGCACCACCGAGGCCGCCGAGCTGCCCACCATGTTCCGCTCGGAGAACACAAATCGTCTAAAATGCTCATCATAGCCCACCGAGCCGGTCACCGTCTGCGTAAGGCTGCTGCTCCCGCCCGAATAAGTCGCATTGGTTGTGCTTCTGGCTTTGTTAAAGCGGATTTGAAGGCCCGCCTGCAGCGAGGAAAACCCCGAGATCAGGTCCCGCTCGAAGGTCGCATTGAAGCTGGCCCGCGAGGAGAACGACTTGTAGGCCCGCATCGAAAAATTGGTCAGCTGGCGGTTCTCCACATCATGGTCCAGGTTGGCCGTTAGCGATACCCGCCCCGTCAGCCGGCTGATCAGCGGCAGATTGCCCGTATTGGCACTCACCGTATAGGTAGCCCTGGCCCCCTCGGTGGCAGGCGAGGAGGAGGATGGCCCGGAGAGCTGATCGCGGTAGGTGACCCGAAAGCGAAGCCCCCCCAGCCCAAAACCGGTGGAGGCGCGGTAGCTGAACCGGTTCCCGCCGCCACGAAGATCGCTGTAGTTCCCGCTGAAGCTAAGCAATAACGGTCTTTTGGGAACCAGGCGAATGGGAAGGGAGAACCCTCCGCTGGCCTGCTGGCGTACCTCGCTATTTTGCGTGTTCCCCGGCTCAAAATAGGTGTAGCCGCCCGAAAAGGTGAACCTCGACACGCTTAAAGTACTCAGCTGCAGATCGTAGCGGGACCCCGGAGCGGCCGTGGCGCTGACCAGGTAGCCGGTTCCCACCCGGCCCGTCAGGCTGGTGCTGAGCTCCGGCCACGGGTCAAATTCATTCTCCCGGTAGTAGAGCGTCTGGGTGGCTGTCAGCCGGCGGGTGATTCCTCCGCTTACAGAAAGTGATCCGGCCAGGTCATTTTCCCGGAGACCGGGCGCATCTATTCCGCCATTTCCGTTTTCCGCCAGACCCACCGTGCCGGAGTAGCGAACCTCTCCCGGGGAGAGAAACGAGCCGGGGACCCGGATATCCTTCAGCTCGCGGCGAATCCGCCCGTCGGGAAGGTATTCCACCACCTCCAGGGTCGTGTTCCCATAGCGAATGGGCACAAACAGCTCATACTCACCGGATTCATCCACGGTGGTAAAATCAACCAACCGTTTATTTAAGATCAGTTCTACATCCGTGCCCGGCTCGGTGACCCCAAACACAGGAAGTACATCGAAGGTAACCGGGTTATATAGTGGCTCGTTGGTAAACGAGACGCCCCGCACGCGTCCCCCACTCAGCCCCTGGGTGGACACATTGCCCGCGCGGATCGTAGTCATATACGGATTGTCCGAGATCACATAGCGCCAGGTGGACAGGTCTGTTGCCGTTCGGATCTGCCCCCCTGTGGTGCGGTTCAGCCCCAGCCGCCCGCTCATATCCCCGCCCAGAAGCTCAAACCCATAGGTGGTATTCAGCGACTGCGACCGGCTCTCAAAGTCATTAAAGGACGAGGCCGAAAGCTGATAGTCCACAAACCCGCTGCCAAACAGTTTGCGGTTTCGCGGAAATTCCAGGGGATAGAACTCTCTCCCGTCCCTTACTTCCCGGATCTGCGAGCGTGCCTGCTCGCGCTCCTGAAGGGCTAACACCGGAAGCGTAACATCGGTCTGTAGTGCCAAGCGAAGCCGAGCCGGCTCCACCTCAAACTCCAGGTCAAAAAATTCAGCAAACAGTTCAGGCTTCAGGTAAAATCCGTTGTTGCCCACCCGGATGTCCTCATCGCTAAAGCTGCCCGTGCGTTCCCCCACACGGATCGTCTGGGTCAGAAAGTCGATTATATATTCGGTCTCCTCATCAATATAAAACCCGCTGGCAATACGCTGGCTGCTCCTGTAGGAAATGTTGATCTTAAACAGGTTAAACAGATCAAACAGGGGCAAATAGGCCTGCTCATCCACAATATAAACGGTGAGGTAGCGGCGGCCCAGCGGCCCGTACTCCAGCACAAAATCGATCTCGATCCCGTCATCGGACGGCTCTGGGTTCTCAAGTTCCCGTGGGTCCGTTGGGGACAGCAGCGCGGCTATCTCGGTCGTGTCTATTGTAACCGGGCTCAACGCACCAAGAAATTCCTCATCCTGCTGGGCATATACGTCTTCTGCGTAATAAACACTCCCTGTGAGAGTGATAAGTAAACAGATAACTATGTAGGAACTGCGTCGGATACTGCCGGTTATCACAGGAATGCATCTTGAAATGATTAATTACGATTTAATGACTGTAATACCGCACAATCTACTCCTGAATGGAAAATGTAGTGCTCCAGGTAACATCCGGTGCCTGTACCAAGTCCTGGGGAGCACTGGTTGATCGCTTTGTTTTAAATGTGAAATCAGCCGTGTAGGTTTGATCTGAACTATATCGCTCTTTCGGGATCTTCAGGCCGATTTTACGGTCCGTAAACAGCCCCACCTGTTTGGTTTCCTCGTCGATAACCTCTCCTTCTCCATCACGGATCACAATGTCCACGCTGCCGCGATACGGCGAATTACCAGTTTTCTCCATGTCGAATAGGAAGAGAATATATTCCGGATCCCCCTCATCCTCAATCACCTTCATGTCGTTGATCACAATTCCGGTTGTTGCATTACCATAGAAGTGATAGAGTGGGATATCCTGCACAAACACATAGTTGAGCTGTACCCCGATCGTCTCTGGATCTTCTTCCTGAACAGCATCCCGGGCCATAGGCTCTGCTTTTACCATAAACCGGGAAAAATAGCCGCCATCCTCCATGCCGGGACCCATTCGGTGCTGCACGCGCACATCACGTCGTTCCCCGCCTCCCAGCACAAACCGGGGCGGATAGATGAGCAGATTTTCACTGATATCATACATCTCAAGCTCACTGTAGTCGCCTGCATCTACAGACTGCCCCGTTTCGTTAGACATATTGTATTTGAAATCGGTGGATATAGAGATCTCCCGCGGTTCATTGGTCGTGTTGATCACCATCACGGTACCTACTCCCGATCGGTCCAACACGATGGTTGTTGGAATCAACTGAATCTGCGACAAGCCGGCTGCAGGGAGCAGAAAAAGGATAAAAGCTGTTGTCAGAACTGTAAAAAATGTTCGTTGCATATCTGTTTATTTAAAATCTAAATTTTTAAAAAGCATTAATCGTTAATGGTTGTATTTAGCGTTATTACGCCCGTATAGGTACCAAATTCTTGGTTTATCGTCGGTTCTACCCGGCCGCCAACAACAATTAAAATACCGTTCTTGGCGAAGCTGCCGTCCCGGGCAGGTAGCTCATTCTCCGGAAAATCTCCGGCAAAAATACTGTTGGCACTCGCCTTGTTCTGGTTATTTCCACGATCGTAGGCGTTCAGGTTCCTTCGGGTCGCAGACACCACCTCCCCCAGGTTCTTCGCACCCTCCGGGATAAAAAAGAGGTTCTCAGCCGCGTTTGTTCCCGTTGCACCATCCTCCGCAAAATCGATCACAAGCAGCTCATCGGACGTGTGGCCACTGCCTACTGACTGAAGCTCCAGCGTTTCAGGGAACTGAATTTCTATATCCACATCCTGCCCGGGTGAGGTTTGCACCTCAAACACCCCCCGTCCTACATTATCCGTCAGCTGGCTGCCGGCCACCGACCCGTCATCCGGGTTCACCTGCTTGCTCTGGCCTCGGGTTATCGTGCCAAAGGCCAGGCCCTGATCCGAAAATATGCCAATATCGGTCACCACATTGAGCCGGGCTTCCCGGGTTGCATCATCCTGCGCACTTACATCCACAGCAAGCAGCACAAACAGCAGCAGGCCCGATAAAATCTTTGTTACTATCTTTCGCATCATCATATCATTGTCCGCGTTAATCATCGTTTAAGGTTGCCGTGAGGGTAATAATGCCCACATAGATTCCCTGGTCCTGATCCAGGGCAGGCGTCACCGTACCCCCTACCGCTACCAGAATCCCGTTGCCGGTTATACCTCCAGCATTGAGTGATGCCCCGCTCAGGTCGCTAATCACCGCGGTGGCCACCGGAGAGTCCCCGCTATTGTCAATCGCGTTAAATTCATTGCGCGTGGCTGTGGCCAGCTCACCAATATTGACCGCAGAGGCCCACAGAAAATTATTGCCTCCCCCCTCTTTGGTAAAACTAATCGGTATCGGATCTGCATCTGTTCGTTCCACTTCTGCAGGAAGCTGCAGCTCCAGGGTCATGTTTGTTCCGTCCTCCGTCAGTACGGCAAACACCGCCTGCTCCTCATTGGCTCCGGGGTTCACACCTCCGGAAACCGTGACGGCCGCATCTTCGGCGTTCACCGTCTTGCTCATCCCGCGAAGCACATTGTTAAAATCGAGCGCCTGTATGCCCTCCACCACTACCCCGGAGAGCACATTGGCCGATGCGTTGATCGTGGTCGTTTCCTGGGCATTGATCTGCTGGACCGGCAGAAGCAGTAAGCACATTAACACCAAGGCCGGGATCGCATTGTATGAATCCGTAAATAAGTTGTGTGGACTGTATCTTTGTCTATTCATAGCTTAATCCTCTACCTCTACCGTTAGCGTGATATCTCCGGTGTACTGGCCGATGCCGGTAGCCGAAAACGTGGAAATCGCCCCGCCAATCACCACGGCCACCCCGTTTCCATTCTGGCCACCGGCGGTAATTTCATTTGTTGGAAAGTCAAAATAATCCCCTCCATCACCAATCGTCGCAGATACCCCGCCTGAGATTGCACCAAACTCTGCTCCGCTCACGTTTATGTCTGTTAAAGTGCCGCTTATATCCCCTTCAGCTACAATGAATGCCTCAGTAGACGATGAATTACTCAACCGGCTAAAATCCGGCTGCAGGCTGGAGCCATTGAACGGATCGGTTTGTAGGGTTGAGGGAAAGCTTATTTCTAACTTCACCCCACTGCCGGCATCGGCGATCACCACAAAGCCTCCGCGCTGCCCGCCCGGCAGTGAGTTTTTCGTGCCGCCTCCGGTGTTAACAGTACCTGTCAGGGCATTGATGCTCTTCTGGCTGTCCCGCAGCAGGTTTCCAAAATCCAGGTCCTGAATACTCTCCACCAGAAATGTGGGCGAAACCTCCGCCGTTACCGTTATCGTCCCGTCATCAGAGGTGGACTGCGCCGAGGCCAGCAGCGGGATCAGCACAAATAGCCCTGCCGCAATCAGCCCGACACACCGCCGTAACCCTGTTTTACTTCGTTTCTGTTTCATCGTCTTAGATCAAGGGTTATGTTCTGCTCTTTCCTAAAGAGCAGATACTGTTTTACGGTCAAAAATATTACCGCATGTAAGCTTGAATTGAAAAGGGGTAGACACTTTGCGTATTTATTTAGATACATTTTCTTTTCTCAGTTTGGTATGGATACATTGAGCTCAATAGAACCGCTGTAGCTGTCGATGGGTTGATCAACAGCAACATCCTCTCTGCCACCAATCACCGCATGCACAACATTAGTGCCCTCAGGTATCGATAGATCACTATTTTCATAAACTACTTCATCGCCCGGAGTGCTTGATACCAAAGTCCAGTACTGTTGTTGACCGCCAACTATTGATCCCGGATCACCGGAAAACGTACCATCAGTTGGGGCTCCATCGGTAACAAAAACCGTCGCACCATCGGATGTAAAACTCCAATCCGTGTCCAGAACCTCACTTTCATCACTGTTTTTAAGCTGGTCTGGAAACGAGATCTGAACGTTGGTCACCTCATTACTTCCGGCGTCAATTTTGAAGATACCGCGCTCTTCCCCGCCGGTGGCCGGACCCATTAGTTCTACGGAATTTAGGTCGCCCACATAACCCGACTCGGGTTCAATATATGTAAGGCTTCCTGCTACTACATTGCCAAAATTAAGATTCGTTATTCCGGTCACGCTTATTGCATCCACTACCTCCGCCTCTGCCGTAATCGTCCCGTCATCAGAGGTTGACTGCCCCATAGCCACAGAGCTAAAGCCCGCGAGCATCGTTACAGCAAAAAGCAGTGTTGGCATCTTTTTCATGATCTTTTTGTAATAAATTTTTAGAAACTAAAGCTGCGATAAACTGCACTTTAATTACTTGAATCGACTTAGCTCAGTCGGCTACGGTTACAGTTAATTTAATAGTACCCAAATAATCAGATCTGATTTCCTGTTCCTCTTCTGCTTCAACTTTTCCACCCACAACTACATATATTTTTGAACTTGATGGCATGGATACTGCAGATGTTGTTTCCGCTGTTACCGTACTTGTAATCTCAGTGATAGTCCAGTCTGTTTTATTTACAAGGATGTTTGTTCCAAAGTCATCGTTCAGGTTTCCATTAAAATCAGCCTGTTCTGTAACAATAGCGTTTACAGTACCTGCTGATTCACCATCAGATGCTGAATAAAATGGCATGGTAACCAGATTGCCAAACATTCCGGAACCCAATTGGGTTGGAAACCTAATCTCTAAGTTAATATTAGGCTCACCACCCATTTGAACATCAAAAAACCCTCTTTGCTCGCCACCGGTAATACCGGTTGAGACAACATCTCCATTTTCAGCGTCAATAAATTTAGTTGAATTAACTACTACATCACCAAACTCGAGACTACCTTTATCCTCACCTACTTTCAGATCCTGAACCACATTCGCATTTGCGCTGATGGTTTCATTATCGGTTGACTGCCCCATAGCTACAGAGCTGAAGCCCGCGAGCAATGAGACGGCAAACAGTAGTATGGGTATCTTTTTCATGGTGTTTATGTTTGCTAAAAAATTAAACATTTGGTATTTGACCTCACTTTACTCCAATCTCATAGTTAGTCGGCTACTGTGGAAGTTACGGTAAAATCACCCTGGTACTGTTCAACAGATTGGTCGGAAGCTGCTGTAACTGTGCCACCAATAATTACCGTGAGGCTGCCGCTCGCAGGCATAGGAAAATCATCAATAGCATGCTTATCATAATCTGGTGAAATTTTATAACCCCAATCAAAGCTACCACCATCTTGTAATTGGGTCAAACCGGCATCAACAGCACCCGTGTAATTTTCATCTCCATCTACAAGAATAGCTTCGGCACCTTGGCCTCCTGCATAGCCACCCGAGAAAATGAAAGGCAAGGTATTATTCGCATCCGATTGGCCTGTTAAATCATCTGGAAACTCAATTTCAATTTTGATGTTTGCGTTGGCAGTTTCAATATCCACGGCTCCGAACGTTTCATTGCCGGTTACGCCGTTGGTTGTAGAAACCGATTGGTTAGCGGCATCCATTGTTTTTGAAGTGCCTACCAAAATGTCGCCAAAATCTAAGTTGCTTGTACTTGTGACAGTAATATTGTCTATTACATTGGCGTTTGCGGTGATCGTTGCGTCATCTGACTGCGCCATAGCCACGGAGTTAAAGCCCACGAGCAATGTAGAAGCAAAGAGTAGTGTTTTTAACTTGTTCATGATCTATTTTTAATAATTTTTAGAACCCAAAGCATGGCAAAACACCCCGCTTTGGTTTATCGGTTAAATATCAATACATGGCAACGCCATCATTAGTTTTCATCAACAGTGGCTGTGATCGTAATATCACCTGAGTACGTTCCAAGCACTTGATTTGCACCTGCACTCACTTCTCCACCCAATACAAGAAATACTCTGTCACCTGCTGGCATTGGAAAAGAAGAAATCGTAGACCAAGTATTAGAAGATTTACTGAATGCAGTAGTAGACATACTTTCATATGCATTCACTAACCCACTCCCAGTAGGTAGTTCAGCCGTTACCAAACCATTCAGGCCGCCGGTTGTACTTTCACCGTCAATGCCATTGGCATCAAAACTTATTGGTAATGTATTGCTGCTACCATCAGATAAATCTTCCGGAACCTGTACAGATAAAGTAATATTGGTTCCGCTTACCATATCTATACTGACAAAACCACGCGTTTCACCGTCGGTGATACCGTCTTCAGATCCAGAAGTACCGGATGCCGTGGCATCTACTTGTTGGTTTGCCGGAAGAATTATTTTAGCTGAATTCTGTAGTATGTTGCCGAAATCCAAATCTTGATTCAGATCACCTACAACCATAGCCTGAACCACATTGGCATTGGCGTTGATGGTTGCATTATCAGTTGACTGCGCCATTGAAACGGAGCTAAAGCCCACGAGCAATGAACTGGCAAACAGTAGTGTTTTTAACTTTTTCATATATACTTCTCAATTCATTATATATAATCAAAGCAGGGCAAACACCCCGCTTTGATTGTTTGTTTTGTCTTTGTTTAGTCAGCTACAGTGGCTGTGAGGGTAATATCACCTGTGTAACTCCCCACTTCCTGATCAGATGTAGCAGTTACCTGTCCACCCAGCGCAAGGTATACTAACCCGCCGGAAGGCATTGCAAATTCGCTATCCAGGACCCAGACACCAGTTGTTAAAGTAAAATCGGAACCGGTTGCACCAGTAATGGCAGTAACTGATGCATTACCCACAGGCTTGGTCTCCGTAACCAGACCATTCAGATCAGTTCCAGCGTCACCGTTATCTGAGAAATCAATCGACAACGTATTGCTACTGCCATCTTCTAAATTTAAAGGGACATCCAGCGTTAAATCAACATTGGTACCGGATATAATTTCGATGCTGAAATAACCTCTGGTTTCTCCGCCTGTAACTCCATTAGCAGTGACAGTTCCATCCGTAGCATCAATAAATTTGGCTGAGTTGACCAGTATGTTGTTGAATTCCAGATCTTCAAATTCATTCCCGACAACCATGTCCTGAACCACATTGGCATTGGCGCTGATGGTTGCGTTATCAGTTGACTGTGCCATCGTCACGGAGCTAAAGCCCACGAGCAATGTTACAGCAAACAGTAGTATTGTTAACTTTTTCATATATACTTCTCAATTCATTATATATAATCAAAGCAGGGCAAACACCCCGCTTTGATTGTTTGTTTTGTCTTTGTTTAGTCAGCTACAGTGGCTGTGAGGGTAATATCACCTGTGTAACTCCCCAATGTCTGAGTAGATGAAGCAGACACTTCTCCACCCAGCGCAAGGTATACTTTACCGCCGGAAGGCATTTCAAATGCGCTATCCAGGTCCCATTCACCAGTTGTTAAAGTAAAATTGGAACCGGCTCCACCAGTAATGGCAGTAACTGATGCAGTACCCGTGGGCTCAGTTTCCGTAAGCAGTCCATTCAGGTTATCGGTTTCATCACCAATTCCAGTTTCACCAAAACCTATCTGCAACGTATTGCTACTGCCATCTTCTAAATTTGAAGGGACATCCAGCGTTACATCAACATTGGTACCGGATATAATTTCGATGCTGAAATAACCTCTGGTTTCTCCGTCTGTAATTCCATCAGCTGCTGCGCCTGTACCCGTTGCTGAGGCATCTACAGATCCATCCGTAGCATCAATAAATTTGGCTGAGTTGACCAGTATGTTGTTGAATTCCAGATCTTCAAATTCATTCCCGACAACCATGTCCTGAACCACATTGGCATTGGCGCTGATGGTTGCGTTATCAGTTGACTGTGCCATCGTCACGGAGCTAAAGCCCACGAGCAATGAACTGGCAAACAGTAGTGTTTTTAACTTTTTCATATCACTAAGTATTTATTGGTTTGTGTTGTTTGTGTGTATCACATGCCCACGTTATGTGAGCTCTATTCCGTATATCGGAATTTGTTTTTTGGCATTTTGCCAAACTGTTTAAATTGGTTTCTGTTTTTTTACTTCTCATTACCTTTTTAATCCGGTACGCTAACTTCAAGCTCTATATCCCCCGTATACATACCGGGGCTTGTGTCTGCTTCAGCCACAACTTCTCCGCCAATTACAAAGTACACCTTCCCTGATGCCGGCATTTCAAACGGCTGGAGAAATGAACTGCTGCCCAGCCTCCACGCCATCGAGCCAAAAATTCGTTGAAAATCATCACCGGCCCCGCCATCAATCGGGGTTAAAGTGTTCGTTCCTGATGGCTGTGTTTCTGTAATTAATCCATTTAAGGTGTTGTTAAGGCCATTTACAGGTGTACTTCCATCTTCAGTAAATACAATGAATAACCCTTCTGCTTGACTCAAATTAATACTACCCGGAATTCTAACCTCTACATTTAATTCGGTTCCCGGATCAGCGGTTATATCAAACCAGCCCCGCTCCTCACCTCCTGTTATGCCATTAACCTCTCCCCCTTCGAAAGTATCAGATAGATTCGTTTCGGCAGCTAAAGCAGTTACACTGCCGTCAACAGCCTGTACGCGTTTAGCTGAATTGATGAGGATATTGCCGAAATTCAGATCGTTAGTCTGCTCACCCACCTTCAGAGTTCCCAACACTCTCGCATTGGCTGTAATGGTCTCATTATCGGTAGATTGAGCGGAAACAACCGGGGCAAAACCTAACAGCCCGAAAATGAGAATAAACAGTCGTGTACATTGGTCTTTCATTAGAGGTCTTGTGATCCCGCTGCCATCAAATGAGGCGTTCCGGTATGTTGTACGTAGATTCGTCTTAATCATTTTCACCTCTATCGAATAAAAAAACATCATCATACTCGGCGTGCACCGTAATATCTGCCAGGAAACGCCCCGGATGCTGTTTGCCATCGGGCTTTATTACCGGCTTTATATAAATGGTGGCACTGCCTCTTGTATCCGAAATATTCCGCCCACCGGCAGGCGCACTGTAATGTGTATCAGAAACTTCTTTCAACGCTCTGCCCTGTACGCTTTTTTGTGATCCCCACTCCGCATTGTGCGGGGTGTTTACTGAGCTTTCCGTTCTGCCATAGCTACTTAGCTGGACTGTAAATTCTTTCATATTTGATACCTTTTCCGCCCGGCTCCAACCATTGCCGCTGAAGGCTTCTTCTCCCTCCAGCCACGCTGCCTGAAGGTCAAAGTTCAAATCGCTGCCTCGTCGGTTCAGCTCATCACTTTTCATTGATTGTTCGGTCTCCAGCATAACGCGCACCCTCTGCCCGGCCCTTCCGGTTACTTTCACAATGGCCACACCAAACTCATTCAGCTCAACCGGCTGTGTACCCTGGGAGGTCAATGGCCTGTGTAGGGTGTGGCGGTTAACCTCAACATGCTGCACCACCTCCACGCGCAGATCGTCTGCCTGAACCTGCTTGCCTTTATCAGAACCGGCAAAAGACCATACTCCGGCTATAAAAACCATGGGAGTCAAAATCCGCAGCCAGCTAAACCGGCTCGAGATAGATCTGGCCGTCATAACAGCTCTATAAATATGTGACAGCAACGAATCCATGCAGTACCGTTAATTAATTGTGAATGTTTTGTAGTAGTGTTTGCAAATAGTCTATATTTACAGCACGGAAGGAATCGCCTTTCATTGACCCTGCCTTCTTCATTCTACATCCACAATCTATCCCATCTGCACGCCCTGTAAAATAGCAAGAATGGAAAACCACACTGTCAAAAACCGGAAATATGTGAAATTATCTATTTGTAATTTTTTTCTAATTTTGACTGTTTTTTATGCCTTTAAATTAGAATGAGGTTTATTTTTCGGTTTTTGATAGATTAAAAAATTCTAACAAAGTGGCCGAAAAAGAAAATCAGCTAAAAATTTTTGCGCATGTACTTGACTGTAGATTTGCTTGTAACCAAAGAGCTGGCGGAGCAGAAACATCGGTTTCAGTGTCGAGTGCATAAAATAATCCCTGTCAATGCTGTCAAATCCGGTAGGTGCTTACAGGTTGGGGATAGGGTAAACCGCTTCGCTCAGTGAGCCTTTTCACCGTGATATCTCTCTTTAAACTGATTCGGCGTTAAGCCTGTTAGTTTTTTAAAATTACGATAGAAAGTCGCTTCAGAACTATATCCACACTCTTCCGCTAATTCCATATTCGTTAGCGAACTATTAGTATCCTTTATCTTTGAAACAGCCAATGAAATTGCACAGCTATTTATATAATCCTTAAAAGAAAGGCCGGTCTCCTGCTTAACAGCCATAGAGATATACTTCGTATTGGTGTGCAAGCGTTTGGCAAGATATTCGCGCGATAGATCCGGATTTTTAAATAGCTGCTCTTTCATCATCAGTTCATCTATCTCGGGAAAAAGTTTAGAGACAGAATCAGTTTGTCTCTTTCCCTTATCTAGGTGTTCACAGCCTGAGGTTTCAACAACTGATATACCTGCCTGAATATCTTCTTCATCAACCTTTTGGTTCTTGATTTTTTGGATCAAATAGTCCGTTCTGGAATCTTGGCCGGGTAGTGGCAAGTACCCTCGAAAAAGATAGCCGGCCCACACTAAAAGTATTAAAGCCCATAAGAGAACAAGCGTATAATTATTTTTATCTTCGTTTTCAATTTCATTTAATTTTTGCTGTAATGAATCGGCATAGCCCACCTCTAATTTAGTGAGAATATCAAATTGTGAAACAATATTGCTATAACGAGTTCTCTCAATTTCAGCATAAAATTCCCGCTTCAATTCGTCATGATATTTTAATTTCTCCTTGTTATCAGGCAATTTCAATACTTTTTCCGCAATTGGCCAGAAATACTCAAGTGCTTTTAAAGCCTGTATCTGTTTCATTTCAATAGCTTCGTGGATATCCTGGATTAAAGAAAGTGCCCTATCGTGTTCATTCAAATAATAGTATGAGTCAATTAAAATATTGTAGGTATTGATTCTTAAATTTATGAACCTGTCAACAGGATTGTAATCAAGAGATAGCATTGCTTTCTTAACAGCTTCTTGATACCTCTGGTTTACATGTAGATGATTAGCCTGGTGATAAAGTGTCTCAGAAATACGATAAGGGTCATTTAGCATTAAAAAACCGTCTAAAGCACCATTTAGAAATATAGTAGCACTATCAGGATCCATTCGTTGAATAAATGAACCATAATTCATTTTTCCGAGAGAAATATGATAAGCATCGCCTCCCTGGTAAAAATAATTCAGTGCGTCGCGTGTGAACTCAATCGCTTTTGTGGTATCCTGAAGCTGATGAAAAAGAACACCCAGGTTTAGCGTTGTTTGTCCTATACCAAGTGTATCCTCTCTCGCTTTGGCAATATTCAGCGATTCTAAATAAACATCTATCGCATGTTTATAATAGCCAAGCAGCTCCAAATTTACGCCCTTGTTGTTATAAATAGCCTCTTTGAGCTCGCTATTTTCTGCATTATTATTTTGGACAGAACCCAAAACCTGATCGTAATAGTAATTGGAAGCCAAATACATGCCTTTAAAATAGTAACTGTTCCCTAACAAATAGTTCGTCCGATTCTTTATGTTTTCATTAGCAGAGGCTATGATCGTATCATAATCATTTTCAAGAATCGTAATAACAGAATCTGCAAATTCAGGCAGCATCTGCCGGAGATTTGAGAGCTCATCAAGCGTAATAATATCTTCTGATGTCTCATACTTCTCCTCCAAAGACTGTCCAAACGTCTGGACAGACAATAATAGAATACAAACAGAAATCAAATAATAGGATCTCAACATAAATTGTAACTCTTATTCGTTTAGTTAAGAACTTATTTGATGTGTTTACATATAAAAACTATCAACAGAATTGTATACTTTTCAATTTTTACTCCACATATCTGTATTAAACCATCGTCTAGCACGCCCACAGTGCTTAAACAATAGATAACACTCTTTAGACAACATTCCTAATTTTTAGACATTCTTAATTACCTATGAATTACACATTGTAACTTTAGTCTAAATATTTGTTGTATCCAATCAAACCCTAGTATTCAAATAAAGATCCTTGAACGGGGCTTTATTTTTTATAGATACTTGCGTAATAATTCTATAAGCTCATTAATATTGAAAGTTTTTCTATGAAACCAGTAACTCCACCCTGTAAGCATTTGTCCTTGGTTTCCTTATCGGTTCTGGCACTGAATATATAGAAAGGCGTGTCCTCAAAGCCCGGTAATTTTCTTATCTCTGAAAATAGAACCAAACCACTCATTCCCGGCATCAGGTAATCAGAAAGAATGAGGCTGAATATATTTTCTTCTTCTACTATTGATTTCAGGGCAGCGTTAGCATCTTCCGTAATTTCTGCTTCTATTCCGTAGAGTTCAAAAATATCCTGCAGTGTTTCTCTCAATTCCGGATCATCTTCAACCAAAAGTATTTTATTGTTAATCATCATTCATAGTTTTATTGGAAAGCTAATCAGGATAGTTGTGTATTCTCCTACTTTTGATTTGACATCAAAAGCCCCACCAACATTTTGTAACGAATCTTTAACCATTGAAAGCCCAATTCCAGTTCCGGAAGTATTAATCACATTGTTTGCTCTGAAAAAAGGTTTACCAATATCACTTACATCTTCCTCGTTAATACCAATACCCTTATCTTTAAATAACAAATTAATATATCCATCTTCGGATAGGTCATAATAAATTTAATGTTAGCTTTTGAATCACCACGGTATTTAACAGCATTAGAAAACAAAGTATCCATAATGTATTCAAACGTTTTTATACTAAAAGGCAGCACCACTTCTTTATTCAATTTCTGTCCAAAACTTAGATCTATTTTTGCCAGATTGTTGTAATCTCTCCTTTTGGTGCTGAACATATCCTCGAGCCAATTATGAAAAATAATTTTTTCAGGATTATCATCCACAGAATGATTGGAATTACCTATGAGTATTGCCTCTATAAGTTCCTCAAATTTCGTTATTGATCGTTCGATCCTGCCAATTTTGGAGGGTAGAATATTTATTGTATCACCAGAATCAGACATACAAGCTTGCTTAAGAAGGTCTGTATTTAGCTTGATCACCAAAAGCGGGGTCTTGAATTGGTGCGAAACCATTTTCAAAAACTGCTCCCTTTCAGCTTGTAATTTCTTAACCTGCTTTAGCTGATCCTCAACCTTTCTCATAGAATCTTCATATTTCCAGCTTGCGATGATCAATGACCCAAATACCGTTAACAGTTCAATTTCCTCTTCGCTCCACACCCGTTCTTCTCTACAATCATCAAAACCTATGAAGCCATAATATTCATCATCATACCAGATCGGTGTTACTAATATACTGACAATATCTTGAGGCTCTAGAACCTCTCTTTCGTTAAGTGGTAAGTGTCGAACTAAACCGGAAATGGGTTTTTGTTGTTTTACCAAATTTTCATACCATCTTGGTACTAAGTCTTTCAAATCTACATCAAATACAACATCATTCGCCATTTGTGACTCAATGCCTTTTCTGCACCATTCGTAATTTTGACTTAGAACTGGCCTTAAATTATCCCCTGATTTTTTATCAAATATATATACCCTATCAGCTTTTGTGATCAGCTTGACTTCGAAATTAAATGCAGCCTGTTTTTAATAACCGAATAGAACCACTTTTAGAATTATCGGGGTTTAATTCTTTATTTCAAGTATTTTTTATTTCAGTGTTCTTCTTAAAGTTTTCAGAAATCCTGATAAAAAGATCATTGGATATACTCAACGGTACTATGTCAATAAAGTCGTCACTAAATAAAGGTACTAAGGTAATATTAAATCTACCTATTGAATAGGCCGAATGCTATAGTTCATGTATTCATTTTACGACTACATGAGTACACTTCCTTCAACCCTCATAGTTAGCTTGGAAATATACATCCACATAAATACTTTGATGAATACAAAATAATTCCAGATATCCTACTTTTAATTGGCACATAACTTTAAGGACTTTATGCCAGTCAAAATGTCATATTAATGACATGAAATAACCATACTCTTACCTGCCTATTCAGGTTGCAATATATATAGAACATATGATTGGTTATTGTTTCTAATTCCCTAAAACGCGGGCATCCTTCATTACACAAATTGCTAAAAAAGGGACAGCCTTTACCCTACTCATCATTTAGTAATAAACAACCAGGTTCTTTCCGCATTCTTTTCCAGCGGCAGGCTACTGACATGCTCTACCCAAAACGTATCCTCTGTCTTCAGAACCTCGATGCGTTTGTGTTCCACGCCCAGGCGAATCAGCAGATCCTTGATCAGCTCGCCCCGTGCTTTTTCCAGCTCACGCATAAAGGCGGCACTACCTTCACGATAATTTACCACATGAGCCATTTTCAGGGACTGATCCGGGTTGGCCATCATATACTTGGCTACCGATGCCAGCCACTGCTGCGCTTGCCCCGTTGGGGCTAACTCCAGCCAAGTAAAGGCAAATTCCTGCCCACTGTTCACTGGCAACTCATCCATAGCCCTTATCTCAATCACCTCATTAGGCATCTTTTCGCCTCCCCAATGTCCTTTACCTTCGGCCGCAGGTAGGCTCAGCTCACCCCGCCGGTTAGCCCGAAAGGCAGCCGCCGACTCCCCGGCCTGCAGCGGCTGGCTTGCCCCATACCCCTGTATACTCAATCGCGACCAGTCCAGCACCCCATAACTTAGCATCTCCAGGTAAATAGCACGTGCTCTGGCCTCCGACAGCATCTGGTTCAGCGCCTGGCTGCCCCGGGCATCGGTATGCCCGCCAATATGCACGCTCGCTCCGGGGCGCTTTTGCAGCAGGATCACCGCTCGGGCAATGGCCTCCTTCTGCCTCTGGCTTAGCTGCGATGACATTGTCGGAAACCCTGAAAGGTCAACGTTTATCGATGCCACACCATCCAGCATCTCTGCATCACCGGCAGCAGGCACACTTACTTCACCGGGTATCTCTTCGGTCTTAATTTGGTCGGGTGTAACTGGTCGAAAATCGGCAAGTGGCGCTGTGCGTTCATCCCCAACAGGCAGGCTGTCTGATGCTGCCGCTATGTTTCTGGAACCTTGCTCACCCATGGCCCCCTACATATCAAGTTTCCTGTCTCCGGATAGCCCTCTTGGCATTCATTTTGGGAGTCTGACAGGGCGGTCTTTACCCCCAAAATTATAGGTCACTGAAAATCGAAGTGTTCCATCTACCGGGTTGCCTGCAGCAGCAGACAGGTAACTCATATCCACGGAGATACCTGCCAGCTGTACACCGGCCCCTAAACTCACAAACTGCCGGTCACCATTGGCCGGATCTTCATGGTAATAACCCGCCCGGGCAAAAAATAACTCCTTAAACCCATATTCCACCCCAACACCGGCCATC